>NZ_SBLC01000016.1 GCF_004054105.1 Falsigemmobacter intermedius | reverse complement strand
CGCCAATTTCACATGCCCGGAGCAAGCCGCCAGGGAATTTCCACAGCCTTCGCGACACGACCTTGCGCGGAGCGCTGACAGGGAACGCTCAGTCGATCTGGTTCGCGATATAGCGCGCGATCGGCAGGGCCGAGGTCGCTGCCGGTGAGGGCGCGTTCAAAACCGCCGTCAGCCCGCCGTGAGAGCGGATCAGGAAGTCATCGACCAGTTTGCCATCCGGCGTCACAGCCTGCGCCCGGTTGGCCGAGCGATAGACCTTCAGATCCGAGAGCCGGATGGAGGGCGCATATTTCTGCACGAGCTTCAGATAGCCGGGCTTATAAAGGCTGGCCCAGGCTTCATCGAGGGTGGCTTTGGGATGTTTGCGCAGCAGCCGCCACAGACCGGGATAGAAAAGCGCATCCCGCGCATCGCGCAGGTTCACGCTCAGATGACCGTATTTCTCGCGCGCGAGCGACAGGACAGCATTTGGCCCCACCGTGGTCGTGCCGTCGATCATCGGTGTCAGATGGACGCCAAGGAAGGGCAGGTTCGGGTCCGGAACCGGGTAGATCATGCGGTGAACGATGCTGTCCAGTGCACGGGGCAGCACGAAATATTCGCCGCGGAACGGCAGGATGCGCACGCCCGGATCGATCCCCAGCATCCGCGCCACCCGGTCTGAGGCCAGGCCCGAGCAGGCAATGATACGCCCGGCCTCAATCACCTCTGCGCCCACGGTGGCGCGGTAATGATCCCCGACGGCCTCAACCGCACTGACCTCTGCGTTAAAGCGGATCTCCCCCCCTGCCGCTTCGACCGCGCGAAGAAGTTGCCCGGTGACGCCTTTGTAATCCACGATGGCCGTTGAGGGGATATGCAGTGCCGCAACGCCGTTGATATTCGGCTCAAGCCGCGCGACGCTCTGACGGTCGTGGCGTTCTGCGATCACCCCGTTTTCGACGGCCCGGGTCTCAAGATTGCCAAGGCGGCTTTCTTCCAGTGCATTGGTGGCGACGATCAGCTTGCCGCGCGCGTCATAGCCGATGCCATGGGTCTGACAAAAGGCGCGGGTCTCCTCCAGCCCCTCGCGGCAAAAGCGGGCCTTCAGCGAGCCGGGGGTGTAATAGACCCCCGAATGCACCACCCCTGAGTTGCGGCCGGTCTGGTGGAAGGCATGGGTCGCCTCTTTTTCGGCAATGAGAATGCGGGCGCCGGGTTTGCGCCGAGTGATCTCGGCCCCAAGGGCTGCGCCGAGGATCCCTGCCCCGATGATCAGATAATCGTAAGTGGTGCTCATCGCTGTTGGTCTCCGCCCTTCATTCCGTGCATATCCTCCCAGATCCGCCGCGTCGGATGCATGTGATCCACCACGAGGCGCGCAAGCCGGTCCCGATCGCCGCGCTCAATCACATCGATCATTTCGCGGTGTTCAATCCGGGCCTGGCTTAACCAGCCTGCATGGGTGATCCCATGAGACCGGATCGCCGCTGAGCGGATGTTCAGCGCGTCGATCATCTCTTCGAGCAGGCTGTTGCGGCTCAGAGCCCAGATCGCGCGGTGAAAGCGGTCATTGAGCCGGTGGATCTGCAGCGCTGCCGCCCCGGCCTCTACCGCCGCTTCATAGTCACTCAGGATCTCTCTGAGGTGCAGCACATCTGCCGCCACCGCCGGAAGCGGCATGATCCGCACGGCCTCAAGGTGCAGAACGGCGCGCATGTGATAAAGCTCGTTGACCTCAATCGTGGTGAAGCGCCGCACCCGGGCGGAATGCCCGCGCTGTTTGGTGACCAGTCCGCTGCGGATCATCTGATCGAGTGCCGCGCGCACCACATGGCGCTTGGCGCCCGTCGTCTCAATCAGACCGTCCTCGGTCAGCTCATCGCCTGGCTTGAGTTCGCCAAAGATGATCCGGCTCTCAATGGCTTCCAGCACATCCGTGAGACCGGTGTCTTTGTCTTTCACCTTCGGGCTCATCGCGCGATCAGCTCCAGAGTGGTCAGTTCCTCCCAGACCCAGTTCGGGCCCTCGCGGGTCAGAACCGGGTGGTGGCCACAGACCACCACATCCGCCGTCTCCCGTATCCAGGCAAGCGTTTCCGCCGTTCGGCCCAGGGGGTCAAAAGCCTCGCCGCCCTGCCCGGTCACCAGTTCGCGGTAGGTCTTGCAGGCATCGCCCGCGACCACGATCTGCCGCCCCTGCGCATCCTGGAAATGCAAAAGCCCGATGCCCCCGGTATGGCCCGGCGCATGACGCCAGTGGAGCCCCGAAGCGATCTCGCCATCCTCCTGCAGAAAGCTGCAGTTCTGCTGTGCGAGCCAGGCATTGATCGGCTTTGAACCGAAGAGATCCGCCGCCGGCGGGTCCTGCCAATAGGCCCATTCGGCAGCGGGGATCAAAAACCGTGCTCCCTCAAAAAGCTCGGCATTGCCGATGTGGTCGAAATGCAGATGCGACAGGAACACCGTCCTGATCTCTGCCGGAGCGACGCCAGCGCGTTTCAGCCCTGCGAGCAGAAGGTGGCGCGTGGAATGATGGCCGGTATCAAAAAGGATCAGTCCGGCGTCGGGGTGGCGCAAAAGAACCACGGCAGAGAAGCCAAAGAAGCCGCCCCGAAAGCTCAGCGAGCTTCCGGGCAGGATGATCTCCATGTCTGTCGCTGTCATATCCGAACTGCCGCCAATATTATTGATAATAGTATCAATCTGAGAACGGCTTACAATGTCAATAAAAATTCGCCTCCGATGACGCTGATGGAGGCGAAGGGAATTTTCCTTGCCAGATCACTGTTGATTATCAATAATAACCTCAGGGACCTGTAACGGGAGGAAAATTAATGACCTGTGCATTCAGAACCACCGCCTTTGCCGCGGCTGCCGGTCTGTTCATGTCGGGCGCGGTCAGCGCGCAGACGACCTGGCAGATGCCGACGCCCTATCCGGAGGCGAACTTTCACACCCAGAACATCAAGCTCTTTGCAGAAGAGATCGACAAAGCCTCTAACGGTGCGCTGAAGATCGTCGTACATCCGGCAGGCTCGCTGATCAAACACGCTGAGATCAAAAACGCTGTGCGTTCGGGTCAGGTTGAGATCGGGGAATTCATCATCTCGAACCTTGCCAATGAAGATCCGCTCTTTGCGCTGGATGCCGTGCCCTTCCTGGCCGCGTCTTACGACGAAAGCGCCCGCCTTTATGCGGTCTCGAAAGAGGCGCTCGGGCAGAAGCTGGGCGAGCAGCGCATGACCGCCCTTTTCTCAGTGCCGTGGCCGGGTCAGGGTCTTTACACCGACCGCGAAATCAACACCGTTGAGGATATTCGCGGGCTGAAAATGCGCGCCTACAGCCCCCAGACTGAGCGTCTGGCCCAGCTTCTCGGGGCGGTGCCCACTCAGGTGGAAGTGCCGGATCTGGCGCAGGCCTTCTCGACCGGCCGCGTGAACGCCATGATCACCTCCAGCTCGACCGGGGTGAACAGCTCGGCCTGGGACTTCCTGACCCATTTCTACGACGTCTCGGCCTTCCTGCCGAAAAACGTGGTGGTTGTGAACCAGCGTGCTTTTGACGCCCTGTCACCTGAGCTGCAGCAGATCGTGAAAGACGCAGCCGCCGCTGCTGAAGAGCGTGGCTGGAAGATGTCGGCTGAAGATCACGCCGCGATGCGGAAGATCCTCGAAGAAAAGGGCATCAAGGTCTCTGACGGCAGCGAAGCGCTGAATGCCTCACTCAAAGAGATCGGTGTGACCATGGGCGCGGAATGGGCCAAAGAAGCCGGTGAAACGGGTGCTGCACTCGTGGCCGCCTTCAATGCCGCTCCGGCACAATAATCCGGCCTGCCGGTGCGGTCCTGCCGCACCGGCTTTCGCCGCACGAACGGAGGTCGCATGCGCAACGCATTGGATACCCTCTATAAAGCAGGCGCGGCCCTGGCGGCTCTCGCGCTGATTGCCATTGCCGCGATTGTTTTCACCCAAGTTGGTCTGAACCTGATCGACAGCATCTCGACCGCCCTTTTCGGGGTGCAGCTGACCCTTCTGATCCCCTCTTATGCGCTCTTTTCAGGCTATGCGCTTGGCTGGGCCACTTTTCTGTCGCTGGGTTATGGGTTTCGTCAGGCGGTCCATATCCGCGTGACCATTCTGGAAGGCCGTCTGCCGCTCGCCGCGCGGCGCGTCACGCTGACCCTGGTCTCGATCCTTGGAGCGGTGGCTGCGGGCTTCATGGCCTGGCACTTCGCCCATCTGACCTATGAAAGCTGGCTCTGGGGCGATAAGGCCAGCGGCCTTGTGAAACTGCCGCTCTGGATCCCGCAGCTCGGGATGAGCGCAGGTCTGATTATTTTCTTCATTTCCTGCCTCGATACCATGGTGGAAATGATTCGCTTTGGCCAGTCTGCCGCGCTGAAGCCGGATACAACCGTCGAGGACGCCGTCCAATGAGCGACACGCTTCTCTCTCTCATTCTGGTCGGCACGCTGATCGCCAGCCTCGCACTCGGGGTCTGGGTGTCGATGGCGCTCTTTATCACCGGCCTGATCGGCATGGTGCTTTTCTCCAATGCGCCGCTCGGATCGGTTCTGGCGACCAACCTCTGGACCAGCTCGTCTGAGTGGAGCCTCGCAGCGCTGCCGCTCTTCATCTGGATGGGGGAAATTCTGCTGCGCTCGCGGGTCTCGCGTGACCTTTTTGAGGGGCTTTCGCCCTGGCTGCGCTCACTGCCGGGGGGGCTGGCGCATACCGGGATCATGGCCTCGGGCATTTTTGCCGCCGTTTCCGGCTCTTCGGCCGCGACCTGTGCGACGGTGGCGAAAGTTGCGCTGCCGGAGCTGCAAAAACGCGGCTATGATGAAAAGCTGGTCTTAGGGGCCATCGCAGGCTCAGGCACGCTGGGCCTGATGATCCCGCCCTCGATTATCCTGATCGTCTATGGCGTGGCGGCGGAACAGTCGATTGCGCGGCTGTTCATGGCAGGCGTTCTGCCGGGGCTGCTGATCGTCGCCCTTTATATGGGCTATATCAGCCTCTGGTCGATGCTGAACCCGTCAAAGGTGCCTGCGAAAGACCCGGCCCTGCCCTTCATAACCAAACTGCGCCGCTCCGGCTCGCTGATCCCGATCACGCTGCTGATCGGGGGCGTCATCGGCTCGATTTATCTGGGCTGGGCCTCGCCGACGGATTCCGCAGCCGTGGGCGTGGTGCTGTCGCTGCTGCTGAGCTGGTGGTTCGGCGATCTGAGCTGGGCGAGCTTCAAAGACAGCGCGATTGCCGCCACCATGTCCTCGGCAATGATCGCCTTCATCATGGCGGGTGCGGCTTTCCTCACGCTTTCAATGGGCTACTCGGGTCTGCCCGCCCGGATCGCGGCCTGGATCGGTGGCATGGGGCTGAGCAACGGGACGCTGATCTTTGCGCTGGCCATCTTCTTCGTGGGGCTGGGCTGCTTCCTCGACGGGGTCTCGATTGTGGTGCTGACCACCGCCGTCCTGCTGCCGACGATCCTGCAGGCGGGCATTGATCCGATCTGGTTCGGGATCTTCCTCGTGATGGTGGTTGAGATGGGTCAGCTGACCCCGCCGGTCGGTCTGAACCTCTTTGTGCTTCAGGGCATGACGGGGCGGGATCTGTGGTGGCTGTCCAAAGCGGCGCTGCCCTTCTTCCTGCTGCTGATCCTTGCGCTGATCCTGATCACCGTGATGCCGCAGATCGTCTCGGTTCTGCCCTCGCTGATGTATGATCTTTAAGCCGGGGCGCTGATCTGAGACAGGGCACCGCATCCGGGGATGCGGTGCCTTTTCCTCTGGCACTCATCTCCCGGATGTCTCCTCAACCTCAGCCTTTTGACGGCAGAAAGGCCTTTCGCAGGTTGTGCTGGGCGGCCTGAAGATCGAAGGCAGGCTTCGGCTCTGCCCTCCCTCGCAGGGCCTCGGGAAGCTTCAATGCGGCCCTGGCGTCCGGCGCAGCCCCGGCAATCAGCCGCACAAAGGGGCTGGCAGCGGGCAGGGTCAGAGGTTTTTCACGAAACATGGGAAGATGCGGATTGAGGGATATCAGAGGCCTCCCTATACCTTTCCTCAGCCCTGCAACAGCACCGGTTTCGCCGCGCAGGCATGCCCGTTCTGCCCAGACATACGGAAGTGATCCTCTCATGGCCGCCACCTTTATCGCTGACAGCAAACGCCTGCTTCGTGACCTGGACGCCCTTCGGGAGATCGGCCGGGTCAGCACGGGCGTCGTGCGTCCGGCCTTCTCTGAGGCTGATATTGACGCGCGGGCCTGGCTGGTGCATCGCATGGAAGAGGCGGGGCTTGAGGTCTCTGTCGATGCCCTGGGCAATGTGTTCGGCCTGCCGCCGGGCAATGCGCCCGCGCTTCTGGTCGGCTCGCACAGCGATACGCAGCCGGAAGGGGGCTGGCTCGACGGGGCTTACGGCGTCATTGCCGGGCTTGAGCTTGCGAGGGCCAGCCTGGAACAGGGCGGCCCGCCGATCGCCTGCGTCTCGTTTCAGGATGAAGAGGGGCGCTTTGGCAATCTGATCGGTTCGCGCTACTGGACCGGCGCGCTGAGCCTAGAAGAAGCAGACCTTGGCTGTGACGACGATGGTCTCAGCCTCGCGCAGGCACGGGTCAGCCGCGACCGCCTGCCCGCCCCGCGCGCGGTCTCGCCTGAGCGGTTTCACGGCTTTCTGGAGCTGCATATCGAACAGGGCGGCCTGCTCGATCTTGCCGGTGAGCAGATCGGCGTGGTCGGGGCCATCGTCGGCATCCGGACTGAGCGGATGCGCTTCACCGGAGAGCAGAACCACGCGGGAACGACGCTGATGCATCTGCGCCGCGATGCCTTTCAGGGTCTTGTCACCCTGGCCACCCGCCTCAATGAGCGGCTGGCGGAGGAGGCCACCCCGGCGACGGTCTGGACCATCGGGCGGGTCGATCTGCAGCCCAATGCCAATTCCGTGGTGCCAGGCCGGGCTGATTTCACCCTGCAGTGGCGCGATGGTGAGGAGGCCCGCCTCGATCAGATGCGCGACATCATCTATGCGACCGCCGAAGAAGTCGCGGCAGAAAAAAAACTGACATGGGAGCGCTTTGGCTGCGACAGCCTGCCCCCCACCCTCAGCGATCCCGGCCTCGTGGCGGCGCTGTCACAGGCGGCCGGAGAGCTTGCGCCGGGGAAATGGCGGGTGATGACCTCGGGCGCTTTGCATGATGCGGCCAATCTGTCAGAGCGGATGCCCATGGCAATGCTCTTTGTGCCCTCCATCGCGGGGATCAGCCACAGCTTTGCCGAAGACACCGCCCGCGCCGATCTTGAGCTTGGCCTCCATGTGGCGGCAGAGGCCATCTGCCGATATTGCCGGACGCAGGGCTGAAGGGCCCTTCGCGTTGCACGTGTTTCGCAGCGCGGCCATGCCTGAGGGGTAAGCCTGCGCCGCGGATGCAGGGGCCGCGGCGGGAAGCCCCGCCGCCGCCGCCCGGCAATCAGGCAACAGCCGCGTCAGGCTGCGCCCGCCCCGCCCCCAAGCAGCACCGCGCAGAAATCTGCCTCAATTTTCAACGCGGTATCGATCGGGAGAAGCGTCCCTTCATAGACCGCAGAGAGGATGGCGCGCGGCGCGGGGTTGTCCCCGGACGCCGCTTTCAGCCGTGAGGTCCCGTTCTGAAACTCCCGCGTTGCAAAGGGGGCCAGCGGCCCCGTGCCGCCCGGGATGCGAAAGCCCTTCACGTCCCAGGGCTGCTGCGCTGCGGGGGCGCTCAGACACCAGGCGGCGGCCCTGGCCATCAGATCCTCCGGCGTCCCGGCCAGTTCATGCACCAGGCCCGCCGCCAGCGCGTCTTCAGGCGCAAGAAGCTGCCCCTCCAGCAAAAGCGGCAGGGCTTTGGGAATGGAGATCAGTCGCGGCAGTCGCTGCGTACCGCCCAGAGCAGGCATCAGCCCCGAGCGCACCTGCGAAAGGCCAAACAGACTGTCGGGATCGTTCAGCGCGATCCGGCGGTGGCAGGCCAGCGCCAGTTCAAACCCGGCCCCGGTCGCAGAACCGCAGATCGCCGCAACAACCGGCCTGCCGCAGGTCTCAAGACGGCGCAGCACCGCGCCGGCCGCGCGCAGCTGATCCGATCTCCCGACCGCCGTGCCCTGCAGGGAAAACCGGGCACGGATCTCTGCGGCCTCCATCTCCGGCCCGGCATCTTTGAGGAGAAGGATCACGCCGGTCAGGTCCTCCTCCTGCGCCACGCGCGTCACCGCGGCGTCAAGCTCCCTGAGAAAGGCCTTCGAAAAGATCCCGTCTGCCGCCCCGCCGAAGTCAAAGCGCAGCAGGGCCAGGCCCGCGTCGTCGCGGATAAAAGTGATCATCGTCATGCTCAGACCCGCTCAATAATCATGGCTGAGGCCATTCCGGCCGCCGCGCAAAGGGTGATGAGGGCGGTGTTCAGATCCCGCCGCTCCAGTTCATCCAGAACGGTGCCAAGGATCATCGCCCCCGTGGCCCCCAAAGGATGGCCAAGCGCGATGGAGCCGCCCGCAACATTCACCCTTGCGGGGTCGAGCTCCATCTCGCGCATATAGCGCAGCACCACAGAGGCGAAGGCCTCATTGACTTCAAAAAGATCAATATCTTCAATGCGCATCCCCGTCCGGGCGAGAAGTTTGCGCGTCACGGGCCCCGGTCCGGTCAGCATGATCGCAGGCTCCGATCCGATGGAGGCGGCCCCCCGGATCCGCGCGCGCGGTTTCAGCCCGGATGCCGCGCCAAAGGCGGCATTGCCCACCAGAACGGCCGCAGAGCCATCCACGATCCCTGAGGAATTGCCGCCGGTGTGCACATGCTCAATCCGGGCCACCTCAGGGTATTTCTGCAGCATCACCGCATCCAGACCCTCTGCCGCGCCCATGGCGGCAAAGGCAGGTTTCAGGCGCGCCAGATCAGCCATGCCGGTGCCGGGGCGCAGATATTCGTCTCTGGCCAGCACCACGCGGCCCACCAGATCGCGGACCGGCTCAACAGAGCGGTCAAACCAGCCTGCCCCTTGAGCATGGGCCGCGCGTCTCTGGCTTTCCACCGCGAAGGCATCAGCGTCTTCACGGGTGAAACCTTCCATCGTGGCAATCAGATCCGCGCCGATGCCCTGGGGGATATACCAGGTCTCCCAATTGGTGTTCGGATCTGAGTAACAGGCCCCGCCGTCTGAGAAGATCGGCACGCGGCTCATCATCTCGGTGCCGCCTGCGACGATGGCATCGCTTTCTCCGGCCTTCACCCGCGCCGCAGCAAGGTTCACCGCCTCAAGCCCTGAGGCGCAAAAGCGGTTCAGTTGAAAGCCTGCCACCGTTTCGGCATAGCCTGCCTGAAGGGCCGCGACCCGCGGCAGGTTGCAGCCCTGCTCTCCGACCGGGGAGACCACGCCCCAGACCAGATCATCGATCAAAGCCGTGTCGAGCCCGTTGCGCCGCTCCAGGGCCTGAAGCATCTGCACGGTCAGACGGACTGGTGTGATTTCGTGCAGGCTGCCATCGGGGCGGCCCTTGCCGCGCGGGCTGCGCAGATGGTCAAAGATGAAGGCATCGCTCATGGCTGATCCTGGCAGGGCATGGGAAGGGGGAAGCCCCCCGCCGGACAAAGACCGGCCGGAGGCTCAGGCGGCGCGGCATTCAGCCGTAGAACCGCCCGTTGTCGCGGGCTTTTTCGCGCAAAAGCGCGGGCGGTGCGGCGGCAGCTCCTGCGGGACCGGCGCAAAGAGCCTCTGCCCGCGCCAGCAGCGCCTTCGCGCCGATCCAGTCGGCATAGCGCAGCGCCCCCCCGGCATAGGCGGGAAAGCCGATCCCCAGCAAAAGCGCCTGATCCAGTTCTGCCGCGCTGCCGACGACCCCTTCTTCAAGGGCGCAGATGGCCTCAAGCAGCGTGGGCAGCATCAGCCGCTCAGTGATCTCCGCCTCTGAGAGGGTTTTCACCACCCCGCCGGTGAGGCCTTCGACAAGCCGGTCCGCCTGCGGATCCTCTGCGCGGGTCAGACGCCCGTCGCTGCCCCGGCTCCAGGCGTAGAAACCGGCGCCGGATTTCTGACCAAGGCGCCCTGCCCGGGCCATGGCCGCGATGACATCGGGGTAATCCGCCGCCATCCGCTCAGGATAACCCGCGCTGATCACCTCGATCACATGGGCTCCGGTGTCCATGCCAACGACGTCTTCCAGCAGCGCCGGGCCCATGGGCCAGCCCCAGGCCTCCATGGCGCGGTCAATGGCGCGGAAGTCCACGCCCTCAGCGACCAGACGGGTGAAAGCATTGATATAGGCCGTCAGAATGCGGTTCACGAGGAAGCCGGGGCAATCTGAGACCACCACCGGGGTCTTTTTCAGATCAAGCCCGCAGCGCACCGCAAGGGCCAGCGCCTCAGGCCGGGTCGCCTTTACGCGCACCACCTCAAGAAGCGGCATGACCGGGACGGGATTAAAGAAATGCATCCCCACCAGACGCCCCGGATCGGCCAGCGCGGCGGCAATATCGCCGACCCGCAGTGAGGAGGTATTGGTCGCGATCACCGCATCCGCCCGCAGCAGTGGCTCAAGGGCGGCCAGCACCTGGCGCTTCACCTCCAGCTTTTCGACCACCGCTTCAATGACGAGATCGGCCTGATCTGCGCCATTGTCGTCGGTCTGAGTGCGGATGCGGGCAAGGCAGGCTTGCGCTTTTTCTTCGCTCAGACGGCCCCGGGCAACCTCGCGTGCGGCCAGGCGCCGGGCTTCTTCCATGGCTTTTTGAAGGGCGGCCTCTGAGATGTCTTTGACGCGCACCTCCATGCCCGCGCGGGCGGCCGTCCAGGCAATGCCGCCGCCCATGATCCCGGCCCCGAGCACATAGAGCGAGGAGACGCGCGGCGCATCCCCCGCAGCTTTCTGCGCGGCCTTTTTGACCTGACGCTCTGCAAAGAACGTGCCGGTCAGCGCATTGGCGGCCTGGCTGCGCGCCAGGGCTGCAAAACGCGCCGTTTCGATCTGAAGTGCCTCATCGCGGCTGAGGCGGCTGGTGTTTTCCATCATCTCAGCCGCACAGACCGCCGCCGGCTGATGCGGGGGAGAGGCTTTGCGCGTCGCGGCGATCAGCCTGTCGAAGTCAACGGCCTCAGCCCCCGCCACCGGGCCGCGCAGCAGCCGGCGGCGTTCGGCCAGACCGGCAGGATCCCCGGCCAGCCGCAGCGCCAGCGCGCCTGCCCGGGCCTCCAGTTCTTCTGCCGGGACCAGCTCATCGGCCAGCCCGATGGCCAGCGCCTTTGCCCCCGGCACCGGCGCGCCCGAGGCGATCATCTTCATCGCCTCCTCGACACCGGTCAGACGCGGCAGACGCACCGTGCCGCCAAGGCCCGGAAAAAGGCCGAGCTTCACTTCCGGCACCCCGAGAAGCGCCTTCTCTGACACCACCCGCGCATCGGCGCAAAGTGCCAGTTCCAGCCCGCCGCCGAGCGCCATGCCCCCGATGGCCACCACCACCGGCACCCGCAGATCGGCCAGCGCCGAAAAGCCGCTCTGAAGCGGGGCATTGGTGGCGATGATCCCCGCCTCATCCTGGGCAAAGAGGCTGCCAAATTCCGAAATATCGGCCCCGACAACGAAGTCGGGCTTGCCCGAGGTCATCAGCAGCGCGCGGATTTCGCTGCGCGCGATGACCTCTGCGACCAGTGCGGCGAGGTCGCGGTGCAAAGCCGCGCCCAGGGTATTGAAGGGCGCGCCTTCCTGGGTGATGCGAAAGATGGCCAGGCCGTCCGCCGCCAGAGAAAGGGTGGTCTGAGCCCCCTGCCAGATCGTCGTGCTCATGCGTCCTCCAAGGGGTCAGGTGAGCCGGCGGGCGTCAAGGCCCATCCCGCGGCTGATGATTTCTTTCATGATTTCAGAGGTCCCGCCGTAGATCGGCGCGATCCGGGCATCGCGGAACATGCGCGAGATGCGGTATTCCTCCATATAGCCCGCCCCGCCGTGCAGTTGCAGACAGGCCGAGATGACCCGCTGCTCCAGCTCGCTGGCCTGAAGTTTCGCCTCAGCGGCGACTTCCGCACTCAACCGGCGGTCGTTATGGGCCATGACACAGGCATCGACAAAGGCCTGAGCCACATCCAGATCGACCCGCAACCGCGCCATGACAAAGCGGCTTTCCTGAAAACTGCCGATCGGCTGACCGAAGGCCTGACGGCTGGTGATATAGTCCATCGTCAGATCAAAAGCCGTCTGCGCATGGGTGAGCGATCCGATGGCCACATGCAGCCGCTCATTGGCGAGGTGTCGGGCCAGATTGACAAAGCCCTCAGCCGGATCGCCCAGCACATGGCTTTTGGGCACTTTCACCCGGTCAAAGAACAGCTCTGCCGTGTCCTGGGCATCGAGCCCCAGCTTGCGCAGCTTCTGCCCCCGCGAAAAACCCTCCATCCCGCGCTCTACCATGAAGAGCCCGAGGGTTCTACGCCCGCCGATGTCGGTCCGTGCCGCCACGACGACCGCGTCTGCCAGGATGCCGTTGGAAATATAGGTTTTCTGACCGGAGATCTCCCAGTGATCGCCGCAGTCCACGGCGCGGGTTTTCAGATTGGCCAGATCTGAACCGGCATTGGGTTCGGTCATGGCCACGGCCAGGATGCATTCGCCGGAGATCGCTCTGGGCATCAGCCGCGTCTTCAGCTCCTCGGAGCCGAGATTGCCTAAATAGGGCCCGACCACCTGGCTGTGAAGGTTCTGGTAAAACCCCGGATCGCTGTGGCGGATGACTTCCTCCTGCAGGACCTGGTCATAGCGCTGATCGGTCAGGCCAAGCCCGCCGTAGTCCTCAGGCGCCCACATCAGCAGATAGCCCTGGGCACCCGCGCTCAGATAGGCGTCGCGGCTGACGGCCCCGGCGCTGCGCCAGGCCTCTACGTGCGGGGTCAGTTCCGCCATGGCCCAGCGGCGCACGGAGTCGCGGAAGGCCTCATGGTCGGGGGTCAGATGGCGGCGTTTCAAAAGAGACATCCTCTCTCCCCCTTACTGCGGTTTCGCCGGGCGCGGATCGCCCAGACCCAGGCTCCGGCCGATGATTTCGAGCATGATTTCATTGGTCCCGGCATAGATGCGGGCGATCCGGGCATCGGTCCACATCCGCGCCACCCGGGTCTCTTCCATGAAGCCCATGCCGCCGTGGAACTGCAGACACTGATCCATCACCTCACCCTCCAGCACGGAGGTGGCATATTTGGCCGCGGCGGAAGCCTCAGGCGACAGCGCCCCCTCATTGGCCTCAAGCACGCAGGCGTCGACAAAGGCCTGCATCGCATCAAGTTTCGCGCGCATCTCTGCCATGCGGAAGCGCGAATTCTGAAAGGCCCCGATGGGTTTTCCAAAAGCGCGGCGGTCGAGAAGATACTGATGGGTCAGATCAAAGGCGGTCTGCGCATGGGCCTGGCTGGTGATGGCCGACATCAGCCGCTCAACCGCGAGAAGCTTTGTCATATGGGCAAAGCCCTGCCCCTCCTGGCCCAGGAGGGCGTCCTTGGGCAGGCGCAGATCGGTGAAGAGGATCTCCCCTGTGTCCTGCTCATGCAGACCGATCTTTTTGAGATGCTGACCACGCGAGAATCCCGGCGCATCCGAGGGGACAAGAAAGAGCGAAATCTGCCCGCGCCCCGTTCCGGTCTTCGCCGCCACCACAAAAAGACTGCCTGTCACGCCATATGAAATGAAGGTCTTGGCCCCGTTTAACCGCCAGTGATCGCCCATATCCTCCGCTTTGGTGCGGATGGCTGCCAGATCAGAGCCGGTGTCCGGCTCTGTCATGGCAATCCCCAGGATCACCTCACCCGAAACCGCGCCGGGAAGCCACCTCGCCTTTTGCTCAGGCGTGGCGAAATGGTCGAGATAGGGGCCGACGAGCATGGAATGGGCGTTGTGGAAGAAGCCGGCTCCGCAGGCGCGGACGGTTTCTTCCTGCAACACCTGCACAAAGCGCAGATCGCGCAGGCCCAGACCGCCATAGTCTTCTTCGGCCCAGAGCAGCAAAAGCCCCTCTGCGCCGAGGCGCGTCATGGCAGCCGGATCGACAAACCCCTGCTCGCGCCAGCGCGCGGTCTGCGGGGCAAATTCGCTTTCCATCAGGCGGCGGACGGAGGCACGAAACTGGATCTGCTCGGGCGTGAAGGCCCGCGGCAGGGCAGGAAAATCAGTCATCACTCAATCCTCAGCCGACGCGGCGGCTCTGGCCCTGCCAGAAGCTCTCACGCAGCTCTCGTTTCAGGATCTTGCCCGCAGGCGAAAGCGGCATCTCGCTGCGGAACTCAAAGCTGCGCGGGCATTTGAACCCGGCGATTTCGGCTTTGCAGAGGGCTTTGAACTCTGCCTCTGAGGCGCTTTGCCCCTCATGCAGAACCAGAACGGCATGGACCCGCTCGCCCCATTCCGGGTCCGGGACGCCGATCACGGCGCAGAACTGCACGGCAGGGTGACGTGCGAGGACGTTCTCCACTTCGGTGGAATAGACGTTCTCGCCCCCGGTGATGATGATATCCTTCACCCGGTCAACGACATAGACGAAGCCCTCTTCATCCATCATCCCCGCATCGCCGGTGTGCAGCCAGCCGGTGCGCAGGGCATGGGCGGTCTCTTCGGGGCGGTTCCAGTAGCCCAGCATCACGGTCGGGCCGCGCACGCAGATTTCTCCCACGGTGCCGGGGGGAACTTCGCGGTCCTCTTCATCGCGGATGGTGATCTCCGCTGTCGGGATCGAGCGTCCGGCAGAGGCCATGTGGCGCACCGAAGGATCGGCGGTGTGCAGCTCCGGCGCGAGTGCCGCGACCACCGGCGAGGCTTCGGTCTGGCCATAGACCTGCAGGAACCCGGCCGATGGAAAGGCCTTCATCGCCGCCTGCAGAAGCGTCTGATCGATGGGCGCCGCCCCGTAACGGATGGAGCGCAGGCTGGAGGTGTCGCGGATCGCGTGATCGGGGTGGTCAATCAGACGGCGCAGCATGGTGGGCACGGTGAAAATATCGCCGATCTTCCATTTCTCAATCAGGCGAAGCGTCTCAGCCGCGTCAAAGGCCGGGATCAGCACATGGGGCGCACGGCGCAGGCTGAACTGCACCACCACCGCCATGCCGCCGATGTGAAAAAGCGGCGCGACATGCAGACCCGGGGCCGAGCCGCCATGATCCGCCCCCGCCGTCAGGCCAAGCGCATCCATCATCAGGTTCTGATGGCTGAGCATCACGCCTTTCGGCGTGCCGGTGGTGCCGCCGGTGTAGAAAATCGCCGCCAGATCGCTGCCACCGCGCAGGGCATCTTCGCAGGGGTCATGGGTGGCGATCAGGCGCTCATAATCATGGCTGCCTTCCGGCGCGGGGGCGCTGCCCTCGCTCATATATATGACGGTTTCCAGCTTTTGCGACAGGCGGCGTAGCTCGGGCACCATGGGGGCAAAGCTGTCATCGACCAGCAGCACGCGGGTGTCGCAGTCATCAAGAGAAAAGGCGATCTCTTTGGCCGACCAGCGGATATTGACGGCGTTGAGCACCCCGCCCGCCCAGAGGGTCGCGAAGATATATTCGATGTAACGGTCTGAGTTCATCGACAAAATGCCGATCCTCTCGCCGTCGCGGATCCCAAATCCGCGCAGAGCGGCGGCCAGACGCGAGACGCGGTCTTTCAGCTCGGCCCGGGTGCGGATGCGGTCGCCACAGATCGTGGCGGGCTGATGGGGCTGTTCGCGCGCGTCGCGGTGGATGGCGGCGGTCAGATGCATGTCTCTCTCCCTCAGGGTCGCCGGCTCCCCCCGGCCCCGATTGTCACCCTGCCAGATCCAGGGCCCCCCTGCCCTCGTCGGTTCGGACGAAATACGCTCAGGGGATCAGTTTCATCTGCCGCGCGACCGCCACGGCCCGGGTCCGGCTGGCGGTGCCGAGCTTGGAATTGATGTTGCGCAGATGGGTGCGCACCGTGCTGTCGGACACGAAAAGCTTTTCCGACATTGCGGCATTGGAATAGCCCTCTGCCAGCAGATGCAGCACCTGCAGCTCCTTGGCGGTCAGCGCATCCAGCGGACGGGCGGGGAATTCTTCCTCGGATCCGCTCTCCTCAGAGGGGGCCAGTGCGGCGCGCAATGTGCCAAACCAGGCACCGAAGCGCGCATCGCGCGAAAGTGCGCCGGTCTGCCAGCCCTGGGCGGCGAATCCCTCCAGAAGCCGGGCAACGGGGCGGCCCTCATCCAGAAGCAGGCGGTGATATTCCTCCCGCGCGGCGGCGGAAAGAACGGGTTGCAGCAGCCGGAAGGCCTCGGGGCGTGCGCCGGCCTGATAGCGCGCCGCCGCCTCCAGCAGGCGCAGCAGCATGGCGCGGCGGTGACGGCGGTGGCCAAGCGCCCCGGTCAGTTCCGGCCCGATCAGCCGCAGCGCCGATGCCGGATCTTCCTCCTGCAGATGCAGCCGGATTTTTGCCAGCGCCAGAGTGTCGAGGTCATTGGCCAGCAGCCTCTGGCTGGCGATGCGTTCCCACAGGGCCGCATCTTCCAGACGGCGGAGCTGTTCGCGCGCGGCGCGAAGATTGCCCTGCGCCTGAAAAAGCCGTGCGCGTTCCAGCCCGGCCCCCGCGACCACGCGCGGCAGATTGCGCACGGAGCCATAGCGCTCCAGCCGCACGAGTTCGGCGAAAGCCTCATCCACCTCACCAAAGTGAAAGGAAATCCGCGACAGATGGCAGGCGGCCAGAATGGCGTGATCGATGAAGCCCGCCTGCAGCGCCAGCGGCAGCTGCAGCCGCAGGATCTGCGAGGTTCCCGTCAGATTGCCGCTCTCATAAAGCGTCAGCGCATAGGGGATGCCCGCCCAGACATTGCCGTTCAGCCCGTCCGCCGCCGTGTCCGAATGAGTGGTCGCCGCGATGCGCAGCCGCGCCTTGGCCAGCAGAAAGCGGTTGTCCTGCAGATCCGACATGGCCTGAACGGATTCACCGTAGATCACGCTGAAAGGCTGATCGTCGTCCAAAGGTGCAGGCTCTGCCAGCCGCGCGCGATCAAGGGTGGCGCGGATATTGGCCAGCAAAATCCGTGTTGTCGCCCGCGCATAGGGCGAGGCCGAGGCCATCAGCGCCATGGCCTCATGGCCTTCGGTTTCCGCGCCAGGGAAATCATCCTCCATGGCGCGGATCATCGGGCGCAGGCAGGCCGCTTCGGCCAGATGGGACGGATCACTCAGACTTTGCAGCGCGGGATGCGCAAGGATCTGCCGCGCAGCCCCCGGCCCGATGGTCAGGCAGGTGGTCCAGGCCTGCATCAGCAACAGATCAGGTGCAGCCGCCAGAAGATCGGCGGGCAGAAGGCTCAGCCAGCGCGACAGGCGGCGCAGCTGCCCGGTCTGCAAGAGCCGCACCCCCTCTCCGCGCAGATGGGCGATGGCGCGGGGATAATCCCCCGCTTTCAGGCGGTGGTCGATGGCCGGGACCAGCCGCCCCTCTCCCTCAAACCAGGCAGCTGCGCGGCGGTGGAGTTCCGCTTCCTCCCCTTCGGGCAGATAATGCGAAAGGCGCGCACGCAGATGGCTGAGCAGCAGATTGTGACAGCGGTAAAGCTCTCCCGCCCCGTCCAGCCGCGTGATCAGCGCATTGGAGGAGGCCAGCCCCTCCAGCGCCGCCCGGGCATCGGTTTCGGGACAGACCGCCTGACACAGCGGCACCGAGAGATCCTGCAGCACCGAGGTGCGCAGCAAAAACTGCCAGAGCGGACGCGGGAGTTCGCGCAGAAACTGCTCGGTCAGATAATCCCCCACCGCCTGATCGGTGCCGTCAAACTGATCGAGAAAGGCCGGGATCGCGCCCTGGCGGCGCATGGCCGATGACGCCATCCTGAGCGCCGCGGGCCAGCCCTCGGTGCGGCGCTGCAACCGCGCCAGCGCCTCCTGATCAAGGGTCAGCTTTTCGATCCCGATCAGAAAGGCGCTGGTCTCTTCGGGGGTAAAGCGCAGCTCCGTGGGGCGAAACTCCAGCAGCTGCCCGCGCAGACGCAGACGGGCGAGGCCAAGGTTTTGCGGAATGCGCCGGGTGCCGATCACCAGGACCCCATTGTCCGGAAGCTCGGCCAGCACTTCGCGCAGCAGATCCGGGGCGGTGTCGTCCTGGATCGTCTCTGCCTCATCGATGAAGAGCGCGAAGGGGTTTTGCAAAGTGACCAGCCGCTCGAGCGGCGAAGGCTGCGGGTCAGGCGGGGTCAAAGCCGGACCGCCTTCCGCGGCTTCAAGCTGGCTGACCGCCAGATCCAGCAGCGGATGCAGCGTTTCGGACTGCAGATCGGGGCCGTTGAGGGTGATCCAGGCCGTGGAATAGCCCGCCTTCATCAGATGGCGGCGCATCTGCCCCATGGAGACGGTCTTGCCATAGCCGGAAGGGGCGCGAAAGAGAACCAGACGGATTGGTGCAAGCTCCGCCGGATCGGGCAGAAGCTGACGGCGCTCCAGCTGACTGGCACTCTCGCCCGGCGGTCGCAACCGCAGGCTCAGCGCCGCGGCCCCCTTCGGCTGCGTGCCCGTAACTGCACTCATGTCGCTCTCCCCTGTCGCAGCCGTCCTCTCCGGCACCTGCGCCCCTGGCAGCAGTAAATGAAAAAGTCACCGCGCGGGCAAGCGCCCGCGCGGCAAATCCGGAGAAAAAATCCTGTCAGTTCAGACCGTAAGAGGCACGGTCGAGCTTTTCATAGACTTCCGACCAATAGAGTTTCTCGATTTCTTCCGCCGAATTGATATTGGCGGTCAGACCCATCCATTTCTCAAGGATCGGCAGGAAGTCATCGATCATCTGCTGGGCGTTTTCGATGCCGAATTTCTCAGCATAGGCTTTGCCGATCACCTCTTTGGCCTCTTTGGTGGCAAACTCGCGCGAGAACTCCATCAGCCCTTCATCGGCCCTGGTGATCTCAATCCCGGCGGCCTTTGCGGTCTCAACGGCGGCACGGTCCGAGGCTTCATAGCGCCAGGTGACATCGGCGGCATAGGCGTTGACGGCTTTGAACATGGCCTCACGCTCTTCGGCGCTCAGACCCTTCCAGACGTCGAGGTTGACGTTGGCCATGGCATTCGAGGCGAAGGTGCCGCCCGGGATCGACGGCTCAATCGCTTTGATGACATCGACCAGACCCATATTGGTCAGCTCCGGGATCGCGGTGACCACGCAGTCGATCACGCCCTGGCTCAGCCCCTCAAAGATTTCATTGAGCGGCAGCGACACGGAGGTCGCCCCGAGCGCGGTCGCCCAGCGGGCCCATTGCGCCCCCGCCACGCGCAGACGCTTGCCCTTGATGTCCTCAAGCGTGGTCACGGGCTTCACGCATTGCAGGCCATAGTTGGTCGAGGCGGTGAAGCCGGTATAGACCTGATTGTGTTTGGTATATTCCGCACGGCAGTCGGCACAGTGCAGCATGATATATTCACCCATGGCCCCCGCATAGGCCATGTTCAGGTTTGAGGTGCGCCCGGCAAAGAGCGTCTGCATATTCAGTTCCGCCAGCATATTGGTGCGCGGGAAGAGCGCGGGCGCATAGGCCGGAACCGACCAGCCCATATCGGCCATGCCGTCGCGGATGCCGTCCGGGGTCTCCAGGAAGTTCAGAAGCGACATCGGATAGGCTTCGATTTTGATCTTGCCGCCGGTCAGCTCATCAATTCTGGCCGAGAGGCTTGCGGTTGCCTTGTCGGTGTCCGAGCCCGGCGGGAAGCCATGGGCATAGCTCAGCGTGCGGTCGGCCTGGGCCGCGCCTGCGCCAAGGCTTAACGCCAGGGTGAGAGCTGCGGCGAACGTTTTATTCTTCTTCATGTTATCCTCCCGTTTGAAATATCCGGCCCTCCGCTCCCTAATCCCCGGGGGCCGTCTGGTTGTGCAGCCCCCTGCACGGGGGGCTGCGGTTTGTCAGCGGATCATCGCAGGCAGGGTCGTGATGATCTCAGGCACCGTCCAGAACAGCGCCACGAGGCAGAGATCGAGGATGATGAACCACATCACGCCGCGGAAAATCTGGCCGGTCCGGATCGAATTTCCGACCACCGATTTCACGACAAAGACGTTCATCCCCACCGGCGGCGTCAGCATGCCGATCTCCAGCAGTTTGCACAGGATGATCCCGAAGAGGATCATATCGAAGCCCTGGGCGTGCAGGATCGGCAAAAGGATCGGCAGCGTCAGCAGCATGCAGCCCAGCGGCTCAAGGAACATGCCCAGCAGCAGATAGATTAGCACCATGCCGATCATCAGCAGCGTCGGATCGACCCCGGCTGAAATCACCAGGCCTGAGAGATATTTCGCCGCCCCCGAGATGGTCAGAAACCGCGTCAGAAGCGAAGCGCCGATGCCGATGATCAACAGCATCGAGGTCGAAAGCAGCGTCTCAAAGGCGGCCGTCTGCAACCGCTTCCAGGTAAATTCACCCTTGGCGATGGCGATGATCAGCGCGATGAAAGCCCCCGCAGCGCCGGCCTCGGTCGGGGTGAAAACCCCGAAGAAGATGCCGCCGAAAATCGTGATCACGGTCAGGATCAGCGGCCAGGTCTCCCACAAAGCCGCGAGCTTTTCGGCGCGGGTCACCTGCACATCGATGCGTGGCGCGACGCCGGGCTGGAATTTTGCGCGCAGAAAGATCAGCGTGACATAGGCAAAAATCGTGACCAGACCTGCCGCGAGGCCCCCCAGAAACAGCTTGGCAATCGATTGTTGCGCGATGATCCCGTAAAGGATCAGGATGATCGAGGGCGGGATCAGCGCGCCGATGGTGCCTGCCGCTGCGACCAGCGCCCCGGCAAAACCCGGCTCATAGCGCGCCTTCAGCATCTCCGGCACGGCAATCCGTCCGATGGTGGCCGAGCAGGCGATCGAGGAGCCTGAGACGGCGGCAAAACCCGCAGCCCCTGCAATCGCCGAGATGCCCAAGCCGCCCGGCAGCCAGGACAGCCATAGCCTTGCGGCCCGAAACAGCCCCTGGGTCAGCCCCATGTAAAAGCAGATATATCCCAGCAGCAGAAACATCGGGATCGATGAAAGCACCCAGCTGGCTGAGAACTGATAGGGGATCATCGCCAGCGCCCCCCAGGCTACTTTCGGCCCCTTCAGGATCCAGAGCCCCGAGAAAGAGACCGAGATCAGCGTGATCCCGATGGGCATGCGCAGCATCAGAAGGCAGATCAGCAGGCCCAGAAGGCTGAGGCCGATGGAGACGTCACTCATTCGCTGCTCTCCTCACCAAGACCCAGATCGCGGTTCACGATCAGCTCGAGCGCCCGGGCCGCGGCAACCAGCGTCATCAGTGCGCAGCCCGCCACGATGGCGAAATACCCGGGCCAGACGATGACAGAGCTGTTGCCCTGATCGATGGTCTCACCCAGCCGGAATTTACCCATGGCCTGGCCCCAGGCCGCCCAGGTCATCGCGCCCATGATGAGCGTCGTCACAACCCTGGCCATCAGCTTGAGAAAGCGCTGCACCCCCTCAGGCAGATGCTGCACCACAACATCCACCGCCAGATGGCGGTTTTTCAGTTCCAGCAGCGCAAAGGGCAGGAACAGCACGAACAGCATGTAGTAATTGGCCACGTAAATCAGCGTGCCCGGCAGAACGATCCCAAGGGTATAGCGCAGCACGACTTCCAGCGTGATGTGCAGCATCATCAACAGCACGCAGACCGTTCCGGCCATCGCCAGCCAGTGGGTCGCACGTTCAAGGACAAGCCCGAAGGCGCTGACCCTGACGGTTTGGGGTTCACTCATCCCTGTTCCTCCCTGACGCGGGTCGTCGGTCACGCCGGGCCGTGAAAGCGGGCCGGCCGTTTTTCGAGAAAAGCGCGACGCCCCTCCTCAAAGGCGGCGCTGTCGAGGTGATGGCGCTGAACCTCAGCCTCCAGAGCCATCTGCGAGCAAAGATCATTGCCCCTGGCCGCGGCGAAAAGACGGCGCAGAGCGGGGGCCATGCCCGCGGGCGCGGCCAGAAGGCTCTGCACTACCGTCTCAAGCCCGTTTTCCAGATCCGCATCGGGCAGCGCCTGCCAGATCAGTCCCCAGTCCGCCGCCTGCCGGCCGCTGAGGCGCCCGCCGAGCAGAGATACCCCCATAGCCCGCGCCTGACCGAGCCTTTCGCTCAGCACATGGGTGGCGCCCAGATCGGGCATCAGCCCGAGGTTGGGTGCAAAGGGAAAGAGAAAAAAGGCACTCTCTGCCGCGAGCGTCAGATCGGTGGCCAGCGCAAGGCTCGCCCCCGCTCCGGCCGCCGCCCCCTCAACCACCGAGATTGTGGTGAAGGGCACTGACTGCAGATCCTCGATCACGCGGTTCGAGATTTCTTCCATCTGCCGCGAGACCGTGGTGCCAAGGCTCTCAGTCCCGGCCCCCTGCAGATCGCCCAGCGAAGCGCCGGAGCAGAATGCGCCGCCTGCCCCGCGCAGGATCAAAAGCCGCGTTTCGCCCGCCGCCGTCAGATCGGACAGGGCCGCGCGCAGGTTGCGCTGCAGATCCAGCGTCAGCGCATTGCGCGCCGGGCCTTCCATGGTCAGCCGGGCCAGCGCGCCTTCCTTTTCAAGGATAAGCCGGGTCATCAGAGCCGCTCAATGATGGTGACATTGGCCAGACCGCCGCCCTCGCACATGGTCTGCAGGCCGTAGCGGGCTTTGCGTTTGCCAAGCGCGTGGATCAGCGTGGTCATCAGTTTGGCGCCGCTGCCGCCAAGGGGGTGGCCAAGCGCAATGGCACCGCCGCGCACATTCACCCGCGCCGGATCCGCGCCGGTTGCGGCCTGAAAGGCCAGCGGGATCGGCGCAAAGGCCTCATTCACCTCAAAAAGATCAATGTCATCAATCGACAGACCCGCAAGGCCGAGGGCGCGTTTCGTGGCCGGGATCGGCGCTTCAAGCATGACCACCGGATCGGCACCGGTCACCGACATATGCACAATCCGCGCCAGGGGGGCGACGCCGAGGCGCTTCAGCCCGGCCTCATTGACCACCATCACCCCGGCGGCACCGTCACACATCTGGCTGGCGTTTCCGGCGGTCAGAACGCCGCCCTCAACCAGTGGCGCAAGCCCCGCCAGACCCTCGGCACTCGCGGTGCGGCGGATGCCTTCGTCGTGCAGATGCATCTCTCCGGTCGGCTCAAACGCCTCATTGCGCAGCGCGACGGGCAGGATTTCATCGGTGAAATGGCCCTTGTCCTCGGCCTCTGCCGCGCGCTGGTGGCTGCGAAGCGCATAGGCGTCGAGCATCTCCCGCGAGAAGCCGTATTTGCGCGCGATCATCTCAGCGCCTTCAAACTGGTTGAAGATGATCCCCGGATAGCGGCGGCGGATATTGGGGCTGATGTAGCTGCCGTAGCCGTTTTTACGCGGCAGCCAGTCGGCCATGCCCATGGGGACGCGGCTCATGGATTCGACCCCGGCCGCGATCACGCAGTCCATGGTGCCCGACATCACCGCCTGAGCCGCAAAATGGATCGCCTGCTGCGAGGAGCCGCATTGCCGGTCGACAGAGGTTCCCGGCACGCTTTCGGGCAGCGACGAGGCCAGCACCGCATTGCGCGCAATGTTAAAGGCCTGCTCGCCCACCTGACCCACACAGCCCAGCACCACATCGTCAATGCTGTCAGGCGCCGCCCCGCTGCGGGCGACCAGCGCATCAATCACCTCTGCGGCCAGATCAGCGGGGTGCCAGTTCGAAAGCCGCCCCCCCTTTCGCCCGCCCGCCGTACGTATTGCGCTGACGATATATGCCTCTGCCATGCTGTCCCTCCCGTCCTCTCAGGCAGACCGCCCCCGTCTGCACCGGGCCGGAGCCGCCCGCTCCTGATGACAAGGCTAGTCCGGCCGGAACCGCGCGGCATCGTCGCATTCGACGAGAAGACGAGCGGGATATTCGTGAGAGCGCGGGTTGAGGCGGATGGCCCGCAGCCGGTATTGACCGGGCGGCTCACCCCCTGCAGCCATGGCTGCTTCGGGAGTGACGTGATGTGGAGGAGGACGGGCAGCGTGGTTCCCGCCGGGAGGATCAGGTTCCACAGCGCCGTGTCATCAGAGGCAACGCCTGACCGATCTTCAGGCGCTGCTTTAACTTCGCCCCGTAATCCGATGGGCAGACATAAAAAAGCCGGCGTCTCCGCCGGCTTTCTTTCTTACATCAGGCCCAGCCAGCGTGGCAGCGCCAGCGACAGTGCCGGGACAAAAGTCGTGACCAGCATCAGCGGCATTGCCACCCAGAGGATCAGCTTCAGTGCCGGCATCACGGCCTGTCCCACCGGCGCTTTGCCGATCCGGCATGCCATATAGAGCAGCGGTGCCATCGGCGGGCTGTTGGCACCGATCACCACAGAGGTCGCCACGATGGACGCGAAATGCACCGGATGAACATCCACCGAGACCATCAGCGGCAGCAGCAGCGGGGCGATGACCACGGTGATCGAGACGTCATCAATGATCGCACCGACCACAATCAGAAAGCTCACCACCAGCAGGATGACGAGGATCGGATCCTCAACCGCGGCCATAACCAGCTCGGTCAGCTCCTGCGGGATGCGCTGCGAGACCATGATCCGGCCGATGATGAAGGAAAAGAGCAGGATCAGCACGATTGAGCCGGTCGTCTCCGCCGCCTGCACCGCGCTGTTGCACATCTTCTTCACGGTCATATCGCGGTAGATGAACATGCCGATCAGAACCGCTGCAAGCACGGCAAAGGCTGCAGCCTCTGTGGGGGTAAAGACACCCCCATAGATCCCGCCGATGATGATCAGCGGCACCAGCAGGGCCGGAAGGGTCCGCGCGGTGATCGCCATCTTTTCGCGCATCGGCAGAGCCGCGGGCGCGGGGGTCTCATGAAAACTGCGGCCGACCTGAAAGCGGTTGAAGACCATCAGCCCGCCCATCAGCAGCAGACCCGGAACGATCGAGGCCGCAAAACAGGCCGCCACCGACTGCTGCGTCGCCACGGCAAAGAGGATCATGGTGATCGAGGGCGGGATCAGAATGCCGATCAGCGAGGAAATTCCCAGCAGCGCCGCCGAATAGCCGCGCGGATAGCCGCGCTTCTCCATCGGGTCGATCATCAGCGTGCCGATTGCCGCAACCGCCGCCGAGGCCGTGCCCGCAATCGCGCCGAAAAGGCCCGAGGCTCCGACCATCGCAGTGCCCATACCGCCGCGCCGCCGGCCGATCAGCATCTCAATAAAGGCGATCAGACGCCCGGCGATGCCACCCGATTCCATCAGGTAGCCCGCCAGAATAAACAGCGGCAGCGCCAGCAGGATCACCGAGTTCAGCGAGCGAAATCCCTGAAGCATCAGGGTGTTGAGATTGGCATCATAGACCCAGGCCAGAGCCGCGACGACACCGGCGAAAGACCAGGCCACGGGCAGACCCAGCCCCAGAAGCGCCAGAAGCAAAAGCAGAACGAAAAGCGATTCCACGGCTTTATCCTTTCAGACCGGCGCATTTCAGCGCACAGACCGCCCGCGCCAGATCGCGCAGGCCGTAAAGCGCGGCCGAGACCACCATCAAAGCCAGAGGCGCCTGAGCCCACCACAGGGGCACATTGAGAACCGGGATGGTCTGCGGGCGCTTCATCCCCCAGGCGAACATGCCCCAGACCCATTGGGCAAAGAACACCACCACCACCAGGGTCAGCACCGAGATCAGCAGATCATGCAGCGCCTTTGCACGCGGCGACTGCAATGAGCCGGCAAGGAAATCCACCACCAGATGCTCGCGCCGCCGGGTCGCAAGAACCGCGCCGCCCATGTAAAGCCACATGGCGGCAAAGAGGCTCGTCTCATGCATACCAGCGAGCGAAAGATCAAAGAAATACCGCAGGATAACAAGCGCAACCAGTGCAAGTGTAATCACCGCAGAGGTCACGATCACCAGGACGCGCAGGAGGCCGTCAAGCCCCCTGTCGCAGAGTTTCAAAAAGCCGAGCATGATCCGGCTCAGATTTTCGATGCGTTTTCACGCACGAGCGTCATCAGCTCTTCGCCCAGCAGCGGCTCCATCTGCGGCCAGACTTTCTCGCGCACGGTGGCGACCATGGCCTTCATCTGCTCCTCAGTAGGCTCGATGAACGCATGGCCGAGCGCTTTCCACTTCTCCGCATCGGCAATGTTCGCGGCTTCTGCGGCGGCGAACCGGTCTTCCATCACTTCGCGGGCGGCAGCGCGGACAACTTCCTGATGCTCCGGCGAGAGCTTTTCAAGGCTTTCAGCATTGGCGGTCAGGACACCGGTGATCAGCTGGGCGCGGGTGTAGGTCCAGTCGGTCAGCAGATCCGGGAAATAGGTCAGATCGTAGAAGATGATATTGGCGCCGTCACCGGCCACGATCCCGGTCTGGATCGCGGAATAAAGCTCGCCCCAGTCGATGGCCGCGGTCTGATAGCCAAGCGCCTGAACGATTTCGGTGAAGGGGAAGACCGGCGGGACGCGGACTTTGAACTTCGCAGCCTCTTCGACCGAGGTTGCATGACCACCCTTGGTGCCGATGCCGTTGAAGCCCTCGGGCCAGGCGCCCATAAAGACCAGACCCTGATCTTCATAGATTTTGCCCATGGCCTCGCTCATCCAGCCGTCGGGCGCATAGGCTTTCAGACCGTCTTCCCAGTTGGTGAAGAGATAGGGGGTGTAAAGCAGCGAGATACGCTGGTCATAAGAGGTCATCGGCCAGTTGAGCATCAGATCAACGTCGCCTGCCATCAGAAGGTCAAAAACCTCCTGCTGACCGCCGAGTTCGTTCTGGTAGAAGATCTCGAATTTGACTTCACCCTGGGTGCCGTCTTCGATCTTCTTTGCCCAGGCCTCAATGGCATCGCCGGGGGCTGAGCCTTTGGCGCCGGAATCGGTGGCGATTTTCAGAACGGTTTCCGACAGCGCCGGCGAGGCCAGGCTCAGACAGCCCGCAAGGGCCAGGCTCAGAAGTTTGACGGTCATGCTCAGCTCTCCATCACGGGCCATAGGGTGCCGGGGCCAGCTCCGGCTTTTCCGTTCACTTATGTTTAGGCTGAGCGGCTCGACGGAACGGCGATCGCCCAGATCCTGTGGCAGGAACGGGCAGATCCTCGAACGAGCGCCGGGTTCTGTCACGGTTCTGTCACATCCTGACAGAAGACATCTGTACAGGCATGTATTGAGAACTACAAACAGAAACCTGCGCAGAGGCCTGCGCCTTGGTCATATTCGGAAACCTCAGCCATGCAGAGGGTAATTTTCTGCGCAACGGCGGGCCATGTCGCAAAGAAAAAGGGCCGGCAGAATGCCGACCCTTTTCAGGTGCTTATGTCGCAGATGTCAGGCCGCGCCGCAGGTCTTCAGCCAGTCGCACATATAGGCCACCAGCCCGCGGTCGAGATGCAGACGCAGACGGCCCTCCTGCTGTGCCAGAACGCAGGTGACCCCGGCAAAGTTCAGCGCCGCGCAGGGCGAAGGCTTGCGAAAATCGATGGCTGAGGCGCGCTGAAGCGCCTCAAAGGTTTTCGGGCCGGAGAGTTCCAGCACCGCCAGCGCTCCGCTCATCGGGGTGACGGCCACACCATCGGAAAAGCCGGCCGATTGCGCCTCACCCGCGACGCCCACGATCAGCGCACGATTGCGCGCAAGGCGCAGCGCGTGGATGCCTTCGGGCACTTCCGCCAGCAGACCACCCGCTTGGGCCAGGCCGTGGCGCGCAAGGGCTGCGTCCAGATCCCCGCTGACCATCTGCTGCGCGATCACCGGCAGCAGACGCACGGTCAGGTTGGGGGTGCTGAAACCTGCGCAGGCTTCGGCCGCAGGGGCCCAGAATGTGCCGCGATCAAGCATTGAGGCGGTCTCCTTTGGGGTCGAAGGCACAGGGCGGCGCGATACGGGCGCGGCGGCGCTGGCCAAGATGCTGCAGGGTGATCTCTTCGCCGTGGCGGGCTGCGCCGCGCTCAATCAGGCCAAGGGCGACCGGATGGGGCAGCGAGACGCTTTCATAGCTTGAGGTGACATAGCCGATCGAACGCGGGGCCGCGCCTGAGAGGTCGAGCCCATGCGCGCCCACCGGCAGCAGGCCCAGACCATCGCTCGGCACCAGACCGACCAGCTGGTTGCGGTCATCGCGCTGCGCCTCATCCTGAAGCAGCGAACGGCGGCCGACGAATTCGACCTTCTTGTTCTTCAGGGGTCCGGCCAGGCCCAGATCCATCGGGCGCGACATCCCGTCGCTGTCCTTGCCGATGACGATAAAGCCTTTCTCGGCCCGCAGGATCATGATCGCCTCAACCCCCACAGCGCCGCCGCCTGCCGCTTTGGCCGCGCCATGCAGCGCCTGCCAGAGCGCCGGTGCCAGATCCTGGCGGATCGAGAGCTCGTAAGAGCGGTCCCCGGTGAAGCTGACGCGGGTCAGCCGCAGCTCCTGCCCCCCGAACCGCCCCCAAAGGGTGGTCATATGGCGGAAGCCTTCATCCGAGAGGTCGGCTTCAATCCCGGCGGCGCGGATCACGTCACGGGCTTTCGGGCCGGTGACGGTCAGGGTCGCGGTTTCCGCCGTCGCGTTATGGATGAAGATCTGCTTTTCGGGGAAGCGATCCTGACGCCATTCCTCCAGCATGCCATGCACGCCTGCGACGTGGCTCGACGAACAGGAGACGATAAAGCGCGTGTCATCGAGGCGCACCAGCACACCGTCATCATAGACAATGCCGCTTTCCGACAGGATGAAGCCATAGCGGCAGCCGCCCGGTTTCACCGTGGAGACGGTGTTGTAATAGATGAAATCAAGGAACTCCGCCGCATCCGGCCCCATCACCTCGATCTTCCCCAGGGGGGAGGCGTCAAAAAGACCCACGCTGTCACGGGCCATACGGGCCTCGCTCAGGATCGCGCCCTCATCGCGGCCATAGAAGGCCGGGCGCAGCCAGCCGCCGTAGTCCCCGAAACTGGCCTCCAGCGCGCGGTGTTCGGCCTCACAGGCCAGGCGGCGCAGCGGGTTCATCCGCTCGCCACCGCGGTTCCCGGCTAAGCTGACATAGGGCACCGGGGTGAAGGGCGGGCGGTAGGTGGTGGTGCCCACCTCGGGGATCGAACGCCCGGTCAGTTGCCCCATCAGCGACAGGCCGTTGAGGTTTGAGGTTTTGCCCTGATCGGTCGCCATGCCAAGGGTGGTATAGCGCTTGAGGTGCTCGACCGAGACAAAGTTTTCCCGCGCGGCAAGGGCCACGTCTTTGGTCGTCACATCGTGCTGATAGTCAATCCAGACCCGGCCCGGCATCGACGGCTCCGGCCAGGCGGGGGTGATGTCCCAGGGCGTGCCTTTGGCTTCGGGGGCGCTGCCTTCAAGACCAAGGGCTGCGGGCAGATCGGCCAGCGCCTCATCGAGCGCAAAGCGGCCATTGGCCCCGCCAAGCACCGTGACGCCGGGAAGATCGGTGACGGGCACCAGCGCAAGCGCCTGCTCATCAAAGCGCAGTTTGCCTTTGGCCTGGGCGTAAAGGTGGATCGTCGGTGTCAGCCCGCCCGAAACCAGCAGCACGTCACAGGGCAGCGTTTCGCCGTTAGAGAGCTTTGCTGCCGTGACCTCTTTGCGGCCCTTCGCCGCGGTCACGCGCAGCCCCTGCAGATGGCGCAGGCGCGGCGCATCCAGCTTTTCGCCGGTGCTGCGGTAATCGACCAGGGTCACCTCTGCGCCAGCTCCCGCCAGCGCCAGCGCGGCCTCTGCCCCGGCAGCGTTGTTGGTGGCGAGAACGATGCGCTCGCCCACCAGCACGCCATAGCGCTTCAGATAGGTCAGCGCGCCATGGGCCGACATAACGCCGGGGATGTCATTGCGATCAAAGGGCAGCGGGCGGTCAATCGCGCCGGTGGCCAGCACGATGCGGTCCGCGCGCACCCGCCAGAGCTGCTCGGGGCGGTCGCCCTCAGCGCGCTGGTTCAGTGCAATGAGGTTGTGGTCGTAAAGCCCGAAGGCCGTGGTGCGCGGCAGCAGCGTCACACCGAGCCTGCGCAGTTCAGCGAGCGTGTCCTGCAGCCAGACCGCGCCCGGCAGACCCGCGATGGTGGCCTCGCGCGACAAAAGGCTGCCGCCCATCCGGCTCTGATCGTCGCAAAGCACGACCGATTTGCCCGCCCGCGCCAGCATCAGCGCCGAGGCCAGACCCACCGGCCCCGCGCCCACAACCACCGCATCACAGTGATGGTTGATCTGCGCGCCCTCAGGGCCGGTTGCTTTCACATCCACTTTGCCCAGACCCGCCATCTCGCGGATCTTCGGCTCAAAAAGATGCCAGTTCGGCCAGATGAAGGTCTTGTAATAAAAGCCCGAAGGAATGAAGCGCGAGAAGAGGTCAATGAACCCTGTCGCATCATGCAGAGCCGTGGGGCTGGTCGAGGCCGATTTCAGCGCGACGCCGTTGACGGCCGCCTCCGTCGTCAGACGCAGGTTAATGCGCGGGGCATCCGCACCCTCCTGGCGCAGATCGGCATAGGCGTTGGGCTCTTCGACACCGGCGGCGAAAATTCCGCGCGGACGGCGGTATTTGAAGCTGCGCGCCACCACTTTGTGACCCGCGGCCAGCAGAGCCGAGGCGAAAGTGTCGCCCTCAAAGCCTTCAACAACGCGGCCGTCGAAGGTGAAGCGGATCTTTTTGCGGCGGTCGATCTCACCGCCCTGGGAGAGGCGTTTCGCACTCATTTGTCAGCCTCATGGCTCAGGGCCCGGCCGGGGGCGGCCTGCATGGTCACGGTGTCACGCTCCAGGGCGAAAAGCTCGCCACAGGGCAGATGCAGCCAGAATTCACGGGCCACACCCTTGGGATTGTTACGGAAATAGAGGTATTGCGACCAGGTCTCAGCGCTGACCGACTGGAACCCCTCGGGGCGCAGGTTGCCCAGATCGCCGCCGAAGTGGAACTCAACTTCGGGACGCTCACCGCAGAAGGGACAGGAAAAGATTTGCATGGATCAGCCCTCAGTGCGCGATGCCGGAGCCCGCAGCCTCATCGATGAGGCGGCCGGTGGTGAAGCGGTCCAGATCAAAGGGACGCGAGATGTCATGGTGCTGCCCGGTGGCCAGCAGATGCGCCAGCAGCGTGCCGCCCGCCGGGATCGCCTTGAAGCCGCCGGTGCCCCAGCCGCAGTTAAGGAACAGCCCCGGAAGTGGGCTTTCGCCGATGATGGGCGAGCTGTCAGGGACCACATCCACGATGCCTGCCCATTGCCGCATCAGCTTCAGCTGACGGAACGAGGGGAACATCTCAACAAGGCCCGACAGCACGGTTTCCAGAACCGGAAGGTTGCCGCGCTGGCCATAGGAGGGCACGCGGTCGAGGCCGCCGCCCACCACCATCTCGCCCTTGTCGGACTGGCTGGCATAGGTGCCGGCGCCCGGCGACAGGACAATGGTGTCCAGAACCGGCTTTACCGGCTCAGAGACGCAGGCCTGAAGCGCATAAGAGGTGACCGGGAGGCGGAAGCCCGCTTTTGCCGCCATCTGCGAGGAATGGCCTGCCACGGCCATGCCGGTGCGCTCGGCGCGGATCTCACCTTTGGTGGTTTTCACGCCGCGGCAGCGTCCGCCCTCGATGATGAAATCGAGGACTTCGCACTGCTGGATGATATCAACCCCCATGGCCGAAGCGCCGCGGGCATAGCCCCAGGCGACGGCATCATGGCGCGCGGTGCCCGAACGGCCCTGCCAGACGCCCCCGAGCGCCGGATAGCGGGCGCGTTCGCTGAAGTTATAGATCGGCAGCACCCGTTTGACGTCTTCTGGGCCAAAGAGTTCGGCATCGGTGCCGTTGATCTGCATCGCATTCACGATCCGCGCCGACATCTCCATCTCGGCGGGCGTATGAGCGAGCGAGATCATGCCGCGCTGCGAGAGCATGATGTTATAATTCAGCTCTTTCGACAGCCCCTCATAAAGCTTCAGCGCCATATCATAAAGGCGCACGCTTTCGGGGAAGAAGTAGTTTGACCGCACAACAGTCGTGTTGCGCCCGGTGTTGCCACCGCCGATCCAGCCCTTTTCGATCACCGCGATATTGGTGATGCCATGGGTTTTGGCCAGGTAATAAGCCGTTGCCAGACCATGACCGCCGCCACCGATAATCAGAAGATCATAGCGGTTTTTGGGTTCAGGCGATCTCCAGGCAGGCTCCCAGCCTTTCTGGCCGTTCAGGCCCTCTTTGAGCAGGGTGAGGGCGGAATATGTTCGCGTCATGACAGGCCGGCTTCTGAATAAGGACAGGGCCGGAGGTCACGCCTTCACCAGGACGACCAGAGGTCGCCAGGATGCGCGGCACCCGGACGCTGCACCTTTGACAGATGCGTACACCTATGTCCAGATTCTTCGATCGGCGCCCCGGTCACATCTTACTCTCGCGCCTGCGAAAGGCCGTCCTCAACGCCTGGAGATGCGCCTCCGTCAGCGGCACTCCGGTGAAGATTCTTATGTAATCAACGGCATGAATTTCACGCAGGGGCGGCGGATCAATGTCTTCCAGGGTGAACTGACCGATCTGAGTAAAGTAGATCGTCCGCGCGCGGATCAGCGCATCGGTCTGTTCATAGCCGTAGCGCAGAAACATCGTCTTCAGCGCCTCAATCCGCATGGTATCGGCCTGGAGCACCGTGGCGCGCACCGCATCAGAGCGTCGCGCCCAAAGACGCACCGCCACATCCAGCGCCGGGTCAAAAAGCTCGGGATGAAGCCAGCATTCCGAGACCGAGATCAGCGCAAAATTCACATCCGCCGCCGGGCGCATCGCCCTTTCAATGATGGGGCCGGTGTTCTTTTGCAGCCACTCCTCCATCATGGCATCCAAAAGCGCCTCGCGGCTGTCAAAGTGCCAGTAAAAGCTTGAGCGGGCAACGCCGAGACCCCGGGCCATGCTCTGGATCTTCACCTGATCAATCCCCTCACGGACGAGCGTCTGCAGGGCATGCGCCAGCCAGTCGGCCCGGCTCAGGCGGCTGTCGCGCTCCTCTTCTGCGGGCAGGGCTGCGGTGCGGGGGGCGTGAGTGGCGGCCATGGCTTCCGTCTGTCTGTGAGGCACCGCTATCATGGCGCGGGGCGGCGCTGACCACAATGGAGCCGCGTCCAAAAAGCCGCAAAGCGGGCTGTGGTGCCCAAGAAGGCAACACAACGGATTGACAAAGTCACTGTTCACATGTGTACGGAAAACCATCGCGCCACCTGCGCCGCTGCACATTACGGAGACCCCGCATGTCCAAACATTGCCTCACCGTCGCCTGTCCGGCGGCCCGCGGTATCGTCGCGGCGATCTCGGGCTATCTTGCCCGTGAAGGCTGCAACATCACCGACAGCGCGCAATATGATGACCCGATCACCGGCCGCTTCTTCATGCGCGTGAGCTTCGTCACTGAAGAAGGCACCGATATCGCCACCCTGCGCGAGGGTTTTGCGCCGCTTGCCACTGATTACAACATGCAGGCCGAATTCCACGACGAAAGCCGTCGGATGAATGTGGTCATCATGGTGTCGCGCTTTGGCCACTGCCTGAATGATCTGCTCTATCGCTGGCGCATCGGCGCACTGCCGGTGAATATCGTGGCGGTGATCTCCAATCACATGGATTATCAGAAGGTTGTCGTGAACCATGACATCCCCTTCTATTGCATCCGCGTGACCAAAGAGAACAAACCTGAGGCCGAAGCCGAGCAGATGCGTATTTTGCGCGAGCATAAGGCGGAGCTGGTGGTTCTGGCCCGCTATATGCAGGTGCTCTCGGATGAGATGTGCCAGGCCATGTCGGGGCGCATCATCAACATTCACCACTCCTTCCTGCCGAGCTTCAAGGGGGCCAACCCCTATAAACAGGCCTTTGAGAAGGGTGTGAAACTGATTGGCGCCACCTCGCATTATGTGACCGCCGATCTCGATGAGGGTCCGATCATTGAGCAGGATGTGATCCGCGTCACCCATGCCCAGAGCCCGGAAGATTACGTCTCTCTGGGCCGCGACGTCGAGGCTCAGGTCCTGGCGCGGGCGATCCACGCCCATATCCATCATCGCGTCTTCCTCAATGGCAGCAAAACCGTGGTCTTCCCCGCAAGCCCCGGTTCTTATGCCTCCGAGCGTATGGGCTGAGGGCGAACCACCAGACCTGACAGAGATTTTGCAGGTCCTGCTGAGGCGGGGCCTGCCCCTGGCCCGTGACCGCGCGCGGCATGGTCAGAGCCGCTAAAGTGATCGCCCTGCCCCACACCGCCTGCTTAATCAGCAGCCCCGCGCCTTCCCGTTTTTTCCGACGCGCAAAAGCCCCTGCGGGAGAGCTGCCCTGTGGCAGCCATCCCGACAGACTGCCAGGGTCAGCCCCGGGATTATGGCGATCCGATGGCCTTTCCCGCCTCTGAGGGGGCGTCTAAGATCATCGGACGGCCGACCCGTATCGCCGGCATCTGAGGGAGAGGGAATGCACGAGACTGACAAGGAAGCCGGGCTGCTGCAGGCGCTGCGGGGGGTGACCACCGCCTCGCTGACCACGGTGCTTTTAAAAAAGGGCCTCAGGACCGTCTGGATGCGCGGGGCATCTGCCCTCTCGCCCGGTCAGCCGCGGGTGGCCGGACGCGCCTTTACGCTGCGCTTTGTGCCCGCGCGTGAGGATCTGGCAAATCCCGCGGCCTGGTCGTCCCCGACCTCCACCCGCGCGGCGATTGAGGCCATGCCCTCCGGCGTCATCGTCGTGACCGATGCCATGGGTATCACCGATGCCGGCATCCTCGGCGATATCCTTTGCGCCCGGATGAAGCAACGCGGCGTCACCGCTCTGATCACCGATGGCGTGGTCCGCGATGGCGCGGGGGTGCGCGAAACGGGGCTGCCGGTCTGGTGCAACGGCCTTGCCGCCTCTCCGGCGGTGGCGAGCCTCAGCTTTGTCGGCTGGCAGGAGCCGGTGGGCTGCGGCGGTGTCGCGGTCTTTCCGGGCGATATGATCGTGGCCGACGGCGATGGTGCGGTGGTGATCCCCGCCGCGCTCGTCGATGAGGTCACGGCTGAGGCGGTGGAGCTTGAGACCTTTGAGGCTTGGGTGCTGGCAGAGGTGACGCGAGGGGTCGCGCTGCCGGGGCTTTATCCGGCCAGTGCCGAAACGCTTGCACGCTACGCGGCTTATCGCCGTGAACAGGGCCTCTGAGGTACAAAGAGGCCCGTGCCCCGGTGCGTCACACCCGGGCGCGGGTTTCTGATCAGCGGATGGTCATCTGCCGCGGCAGATCGGAAAGCACCTCAATTCCGCCTTCCGTGACGATCACCGTCTCAGAGACGCCGACTGTGTAATGGCCATAGCTGCGCAGCGTGGCGGGCAGATGAAAGACCATGCCCGGCTCCATCAGACGCCCGACCCCGGTAAAAAGCGACAGGATCGCCCCCTCGCCCCAGTCCGGCGCGAAAGCCGCCCCCATGGAATAGCCGATCCGCTTGCGGAAGGCCTCCGTATAGCCCGCAGCGTCGATCACCGCCTGAGCGGCCTCATGGGGGACCGAACAGGCAATGCCGGGGCGCATGGCGCTCAAAGCGGCATCAAGTGCGCGTTCGGCCACATCCATCATCCGCGCGGCCTCTGCGGGCGGCGGTCCCATCCAGACCGCGCGCATCAGCGCCGCGTGATAGCGGTCATGGCTGCCGGCAAGCTCCAGAAAAACGCCGTCCCCCGGGCGCAGAACCCGCCGCCGCCAGGTGGCATGGGGCACGCCTGAGCGCGGCCCTGAGGAGACCAGCGGCTCCATCGCCATTGCCTCAGAGCCGGCCGAAATGGCTGCTGCCATCATGGCCGCCGTCACATCATTCTCACTGGCCCCGACCCGCAGGCGTCAATGGCCGCCACAATCCCGGCCTGCGCATAGCCCGCCGCAAGGCGGATCGCGGCGAGTTCGGCCGGAGATTTCACCGCCCGCAGCCGCTCGGTCAGGCCGGAGCCGTCGATCAGGGTCACCCCCTCCAGCGCGGCCTCAATCTGCGCGGCCATTGTCTGAGAGACAAACCAGGCGGTGCGTTCCACCGCGACATGACGCAGGCCGAGATGCGAGAGCAGCGCCGCCAGCGCCCGCGCCGGATCTTCGCCATCCTGCCAGGCGCGGATATCGGCAAGCCAAGTCGAGGCCCGCGCGCCTGTGGTCTCAAGCTGGCGCACCAGCAGCACCGGCGGGGCTGACGCCCGCACCACCAGCGCCTGAAAGGCAAAGTAACTCGCCGTCTGTCGCCCGCAGGCCCAGAAGATATTTTCCGGCCCTGTCAGGATCAGCGCCTCGGTGCCAAGGGCGGCTACGGCGCTTTGAAGTTTTGCAATACGGCCCTCAAATTCCGCCGCCGGAAAGACCGCATCGCGGCCCTGTAACTGATCGGTCATAAGTCAGTCCTTATCGAGCCAGCCGAGAGTTCTGGCGCGCATGTGTTTGAAATGCTTTTCCATTTCAGCGCCTGCGGCATCTGCGTCGCGGGCTTCGATGGCGTTGATCACCGCGATATGCTCGCGGGCCTGATCGGCGAAATTGTCATGACTGCGGATGATGGTGCTGCGCCGCACAATGGCGCGCTGCTCATCGAGAAGTTCCGGCAAAAGCCGCAGCCGCGCAGCCATGGCGACAGCGCGGTGAAAGTCGTTGTCATCGACCCAGAAGTCCTCAAACTTCGCCGGCTCCGCACGCAGATAGCGCAGCTGACGCCCGCGTGCCGCCTCAAGCTCTGCCGTCATGCCGTATTCGGCCGCCCGCACGGCGGCTGCGCGCTCAAGGATCAGGCGCAACTGGATGATATCAAGCAGCTGCTCAATGGCGATGCGGCGCACCAGAAGCGCGCCATTTGCCATCCGCTCAATCACCTGCTCACGCTCAAGCACCGAAAGCGCCGAACGCAGGGGCGTGCGCGAGATCCCCAGCCTCTCTGCCAGATCACGCTCGGTGAGGATGGAATTGGGCGCGATCAGGCCTTCGTTGATCTCTTCGCGGATGCGCCGCGCGGCCTGCTGCGACAGGGTCTCGCGGCTCATGGTCCGGCATTTCCTGACAGCGCGGTGTAAACGGCCTCAACCGCCAGGGCGAGATCGGCGGGGTTCATGCCCTCATCGGGGCAATGGCTGCCGTTCCGGTTGCGGATAAAAACCATCACCGACTCCCATCCCGCCGTCGCAAAAGCCGCCGCATCATGCCCCCCGCCTGACAGCATCCGGCGCGGGCTGAGGCCCAGACGCGCAGCGCCGCCCGCCACCCACTCCGCCATGCTTTGGGAGAGCTGCGCCGGACGGCTGCGGCTTTGCAGCCCCAGATCAAAACGGATGCCGGGCCGTGCGGCCTCAATCTCTGCGATGGCGGCTTTCAGCGCCTCATCCGCCGCGTCCAGCACCGCCTCATCATCCGATCGCAGGTCGATGCAGAAATCCAGCACCCCCGCGACCTTGGCCATGGCATGAGCCGGGCTCGCGGCACTGACGCGACCAAAGGTGACGGTCAGATCCGCGCCCCGGGCCAGGATCTCTTCCCAGACGCGGTCCATGGCCATGACCAGATCGGCAAAAGCCACCACGGCATCGGCACGCCCCTCGCGCGGGGCGCCGCCCGAATGCGCCCAGACACCATGCAGCCGCGCCGCGCGGTAGCGCAGGCCGCCGCGGATCGCCGTGACGATGGCGAAGGGCTCTTCGGCGGTCTCGAGAACCGGGCCCTGCTCAATATGAAACTCAAGAAACCGCGCCGGAGCGGGGGGGACGGCTGTCATCAGCGCCTCAGGATCGCCCCCCTCGTCGCGCATGTGATCGGCAAGGCTGCGCCCGGTATCGACGCGCAGCGCCTGGAGATCAGCTGCGAGAAGCTGCCCGGTCGCGGCGCGCGAGCCGATATAGGACACCGGGAACCAGACGCTTTCTTCCGCCCGCGTCACCACGACCACGAAATCTGCCTCCGGTGTGATCCCCTGGCTGCGCATGGCAGCCACCAGCGCCAGGGCTGCCGCGACCCCTGCCTGGCCGTCATAAGCCCCGCCCTCTGCCACGGTGTCGAGATGCGAGCCGCACCAGATCGGCGGCAGCTGCGGGTCGCGTCCCGGCATCCGCGCGATGAGATTGCCGCCGTGATCGCGGCGGACCTCCATGCCAAGAGCGTGCGCCTCTTCTTCGATGATCAGATGCGCCGCGGTCTCGAGCGGCGAATAAGAGGGGCGTGTCCAGCCCGGGCCGCCCTGCGACAGCGCATTCACACGGTTCAGAATGCGCTCAATCATGCGCAGGATGACAGCGTTGAGGCCGGTCTCCGGCGCCGTGCAAAGGGTCGTCATGCTCGGGTCCTCCGGACCAATTTTAGGGTGGCTGCCGCGAATGAAGGTCGATGGCAGAACGCAGGTTCGCAAAGGTGATGCCCCATCGGTTCAGCCCTCCTCTGCGGTCTGATCGGGGGCGGTGCGCAGCCGTTGCAAAACCGCGTCGCGGGCGTTGATGAGGTGGCTGCGCAGCGCGGCCTCTACCGCATCGGCATCGCCTGCCCGCAAGAGATCAAGGATTTCAAGGTGTTCATGACAGCCGCGCATCAGTCGGTCCGGCACCTGGCTGTAGTCAAAGACACAGGTGCGCCGCTGCAGCTCAGAAATGCTGCGCGAGATGGCGGCATTGCCATAGGCCTGAGCCAGGAACTGGTGAAAATCGTGGTCCGTTGCGCGCTGCAGATCGTTCAGCCCCGAGGGCTCAGAGGCCATGAGCTGGCGCACCCGCGCCTCCATGGCCGCAATCTGCGCGGGCGGCAACCGCAAAGCAGCCCGCGCCGTCAGGGGCTCAAGCTGAAGGCGCAGAAAGAAAATCTCCTCAATATCTTCCGGCGTCAGGCTGCGGACACGGATGAAGCGGCCATCCGCAACCGCCAGACCATCGCCTTCGAGACGCTTGATCGCCTCGCGCACGGGGGTGCGGGACATGCCAAAAGTCTCGCCCAGAGCGGCCTCCTGCAGGTGGGCCAGACTTTTGACCCGCAGGCCGGCGCTGCGCATATCACCTTCAACGGCACCGATTTTTCGGGACCGGTTTTGACGCTTCAGGGCTTCGACCCGAATGTTGATCCCCCTCTCACCACGGCGGAAACCTCGGTTCTGGCCAGAGACGGCGTGGTCAGCGGGACTGCGGAAGACGATCTGATTGACGCGGACTATACCGGTGATCCCCATGGCGATCGGATCGATGACCCGGACCGGCATCTTCCTGACCGTGCCACAAATGACGACCTTATTGAGGCGGGCGAGGGACAGGACAGCATTTTCGCAGGCGCGGGCCAGGACAGCCTTTACGGTGGCAGCGGCGATGACCTGCTCGATGGCGGGGCCGGTAATGACCTGCTTTATGGCGGCACCGGCAAGGATACCCTGCAGGGCGGTGCGGGCGCGGATACCCTTTATGGCGGCGAGGGCAGCGATATCTTCATCGCCTCAGCCGGCGATCTGGTGGCTGACTTTCAGACCACCCCGGGCGAAAGCGACTTCATCGATCTGTCGCAGTATTACAATGAGGAAACGCTGCGCAGTTACAATGAAGCCAGCCCCTCTGCGCCCTATGCCACCCCCCCTTGCCTGGCTGCGCGCGGAACAGGCGGGCGGTGTTCTGCACGCGGTGGGCGGGCTGCGCCTTACCTCTGACGGCAGCACGCCGGTCGATCCCTTCCTGCTCAATACCGACAACACCGGGGTCGTCTGCTTTGCCGCAGGCACCCGCATCCGAACCCTGCGCGGTCCGGTGGCGGTTGAGGCTTTGCGCATCGGGGATCTGCTGGCGACCCGTGATGCCGGATGGCAGCCGCTGCGGTGGGTTTCCTCGCAGGAGGTCTCAAAGCGCGCGCTTGACGATCAGCCGCAGTTCAATCCCGTCCGGATCCCCGCAGGCGCCTTCGGAGGGGGCTGCCCGCGCGCGATCTTTACGTCACCCGCCAGCATCGTCTGCTGCTCAGCTCTGCGGAAGGGGCTGAATATGTCATACCCGCCAAAGACTTCTGCGGATGTGCCGGTGTTTCCCAGGCCAGACCAAACAGCGCACAGCGCTATTTCCACCTGCTCTTTGACCGCCATCACCTGATCGAGGCTGAGGGCAGCTGGTGCGAAAGCCTCTATATCGGCCCTGCCCTGGCGCGGCTGATGCCGCTGGCTGAACGCCGCGATCTGCTGCGCGCCTGCCCCGACCTCATCCGCAGGCCCGCCCCACTTGTACGGCCTGAGTTGCGGGCGCGTGCGGCACGACGGCTCATCCGGCACCAGATCAGGTCGGCGCAGCCGCTTCAACACCCGGATGAGCCCGGGCTTCTGCACTGGAGAGATCGGCAGAGGGGCTGATCTTCTGAAGCCCCCGTTCCATTGCGCCTGCCCCCGGGTCTGCTTCCTGGCAGAGAGACGACACCGCGCCGGCCAATGCCGGGACATTCCAAGGCCCGGGAGTGCGATCGCCTGCCACTGAAAACAAAACGGCTGCCCCCTGCGGAGCAGCCGTCTGTGTCACTCTGCGGGACCCGCTCAGAGGTCGGGGACGACCAGATCCGCGACGGGGCCGTCGATGACCAGTTCCGCTCCGGTCACCGCCTGAAGCTCTTCGATCGACAGCGAGGCCAGTTTTTCACGCAGCACGAAGCGGCCGCCCTCAATGTCGATCACCGCAAGCGAGGTATAGACCCGGGTCACGCAGCCCACGCCGGTCAGCGGCAGCGAGCATTGCTTCACCAGCTTCGGCTTGCCGTCTTTGGTGACGTGATCGGTGATGACTGCGACGCGCTTTGCGCCGTGGACCAGATCCATCGCGCCGCCCACCGCCGGCACGCCTTTCGGGCCGGTCGACCAGTTGGCCAGATCGCCGTTTTCCGCGATTTCATAAGCGCCGAGGATCGCCACATCGAGATGCCCACCGCGCACCATGGCGAAGCTGTCGGCATGGTGGAAGTAGCTCGCACCCGGCTTCAGGGTCACGGCCTTTTTGCCGGCGTTGATGACGTCCCAGTCTTCTTTGCCCGGCTCAGGGCTCTCGCCGAAGTTCAGGATGCCGTTTTCGGTGTGAAAAATCGCTTCACGGCCTTCGACGGTGTATTGCGCAACCTTTTCCGGAAAACCGATGCCAAGGTTGACATAGGCCCCGTCCTGGATGTCCTGAGCGGCGCGCCAGGCGATCTGATTGTTCGACAGCTTTTGCATGGCTCAACCCTCCAGCGGATAGGTGGCTTTGGCGCGGTTCAGGTCTTCTTCCTGAACGGCATTGGCAACTTCGACGATCTTTTGCACGAAGATGCCGGGGGTATGGACATTCTCGGGATCAATCTGGCCCGCAGCCACGACCTTCGCCGCCTGAACAACCGTCACCGCTGCGGCCATGGCCATCACGGGGGCAAAGTTGCGGGCTGCCGCGCGATAGGTCAGGTTGCCGTGCAGATCGGCGGTTTCCGCCTTAATCAGCGCGTAATCCGCCTTCAGCCAGCGCTCGCGCACATAAGAGCGGCCCTCAAAAACCTCAACCGGTTTGCCTTTGGCGAGATCGGTACCGAAAGAGGTCGGGGTGTAGAAGGCGGGGATGCCCGCGCCACCGGCACGGATACGCTCTGCCAGCGTGCCCTGAGGGACCAGTTCCAGCTCAATCTTACCGGCGAGATAAAGTTCAGTGAAGACCACCGGATCGGCCGAACGCGGGAACGAGCAGATCAGCTTTTTCACCATGCCCGCTTCGATCAGTGCGGCGAGACCCACATGGCCGTTGCCGGCGTTGTTGTTCACCACGGTCAGATCTTTGGGGTGGCCCGTCGCCTTGAACCGGTCGATGAGCGCGTGGATCAGCTCGATCGGTCCGCCAGCGCCGCCGAAGCCGCCGATCATGACGGTCATTCCATCTTCAATGCCTGCCACAGCAGACGCGAGGTCTTTGACTGTTTTGTCCATGAGATTCCTCATCCGTCGGGATGTGCCCGAAGCTGTCTTCCAAATAGGGCTGCGGGCCTTTGGGGGCAATCCGATCTGTGCGTTACACGACCGTTGTTCGACTATCGCACGAATTGCCGGGCAAAGCGGTCCAGTGCACCTCGGTAAACTCCTCTAAGGCCGCCTGGGTGCCAAAGCGCCCGTAACCGCTGTCTTTCACCCCGCCCACCGGCAGCGCCGCATCATCGAGCACGGTCGGACGGTTGATATGGCACATCCCGGCCTCAATCCGGCGGGCAAGTTCGGTGGCGCGGGTCTGATCCCTGCTCCAGATCGCAGCGCTCAGGCCATAGCCGCAGTCATTGGCTAGGGAGACCGCATCCTCATCACTTTCCGCACGGCACAGAACGACCAGGGGGCCGAAAAGCTCTTCGTGCCAGACCCGCATGGAGGGATCGACGCCGTCAAGAACGGCGGGCTCCATGAAGACACCTCTCGCCTCGCCGCCGCAGAGCACCCGTGCCCCCCGGCTGCGGGCGTCATCCATCAGATCCGAGAGGCGGCGCACCGAGGCCTCGCTGATCACCGGACCCGAGGCGGTGCCATCTGCGCGCAGTTCGGCCGTGTGGTGCAGCAAGCGCGCGGTGAAGGCATCGGCGATCTTTTCGTCCAGGATGATGCGATCGGTGCTCATGCAGACCTGGCCCTGGTTGACAAAGGCCCCCCAGGCCGCCGCCCGGGCAGCCCCCTCAATATCGGCATCCTCTCTTACGATCAGCGCCGCCTTGCCCGACAGCCCCAGCAGGCACCGCTTCAGCGAGGCTGCCGCCATCTGCGCCACTTCCCGCCCGACGCGGGTCGATCCGGTGAAATTGACCCGCCGCACCACTTCATGGCTGATCAGCGCCGAAACCACTTCGCGGGCATGTTCCGGAGCATGGGTGACGATCTGGAGCACGCCTTCTGGCAGACCGGCATCGCGCAACAGACGGCCGATCTCAAGATGACTGCCCGCGCAAAGCTCAGAGGCTTTCAGGATCACGCTGTTGCCGCAGGCCAGCGCCATGGCCACAGCCCGCAGGCCAAGCGCCAGGGGCGCATTCCAGGGCGCAATGCCAAGGCAGACCCCCGCCGCCTCGCGCCGCAGCAGATGCCCGGCAAGCTCAACCTCTCCCAGCAGCGGCGAGGTGGCAAGATCCGCCGCCGCCAGCAGCTGTGCCCGCCCCTGCGCAAGGTTGAACTCAGCCCAGGGCCTGGTCGCACCGATCTCATCGCGCATGAGGCGGGTTAAGCCTTCGGCCCGCAGATCCAGAAGCTCCGCCGCCCGCCGCAGGATCGCGGCCCGCGCGTCGCCCGGGGTCTGGGACCAGTCGCCGAAGGCCATGGCGGCCTGATTGGCCAGCCGCCGCGCCTGCGGTCCGCGCAAAGCCGGAACCCGTGAGGCAATACTTCCATCCGCCGGGTTCAGCCGCAGACATTCGCCCCCCAGCACCACATGAGCGCTGCGGGCGGGGTCGGGGTGTCTGTCATCAGGCATGGAAGCTCCCTACAGTTTATGCCCGGCGCACCCGGACAAGCCATTTCATTCTGACGCAAGGCATGTCATTTTCAAACAGAAGGAATGTCAGAAAGTGCAGACGCATGGCAGCTTTGCTCCCGGCAGATGATCTCAGCCGCCTCCTGCGCGCCGAAACCCTGCCCGCGGGTCTGCGGATGCGCCAAATCCGGCCCTGCCGGGGCAGCTATTGCGGGCATCTTCATCTGGTGCTTGTCACCTCTGGCCGGATTTCGCTGGAGCTGCCGGAGGCCAGCCATGAAATCACGGCCCCGGCCGCCCTTATTCTGCCCCCTCTGCCCGAGGCCGTGCTGAAGCTCGACGCCGGATCTGAGGGGTTTCTCTTCGGACTTGCGCCGCAGCTTCTGGGAGAAGTTCTGGGGCTGGATGCCGAGATGGAGCGCATGCTGCCCCAGGGCGGCGGACTTCTGCTCTGCACCGATCTGACCAGCGAGGCGCCACCCGACCCCGAGGCCCTGGCCCGCGCCATCCTGCTTGAGGCCGCACAGCCGCGGACCGGCAGCCGCACCAGCATCCTGTCCTGCCTGCGTCTGTTGATCGTGCAGCTTTGGCGCAACGCCCATCAGCATCTGCACACACCTGCCGCCGGAAGCGACAGCCAGCTCATCGAAGCCTTCCGCCGTGAAGTGGAGGTCCATTTCCGCAACCACCTGCCCGTCAGTGGCTATGCGGCCCGCCTGGGGGTCAGCGAAGCGCGCCTGCGCCGGGTCTGCCTGAAAGGCCAGGGCAAAACCCCGCTGCAGCTGATCCACCGCCGCATCATGCGCGAGGCCCTTGCCTGGCTTGAGCATTCCCCCCGCCCGGTCGCCGAGATTGCCCAGTCGCTGGGCTTCAGCGATGCCGCAGAATTCAGCCATTTCTTCAAGCGCAGCAGCGGCCAATCCCCCAGCCACTACCGCGCCTCGCTCAGCAGCCGGGGGCCACGCCCGGGGACTGAGGCGGACTCCTTTGCGGACTGGCCCTGAGGCTGTGCCGTTACGTCATTTCGTCGATTGACCGAAAATCACATGCCTGTGACAATTTTTAACATTTAACCTTTATCTGCCGCTCCCTATTTCAGCCCTGTTACCGGAGGAAATCCGCCTGGAGGGCAGTTTTGGTAACGAACGGGCGGTCTGTTGTGCAGCAGATCGGCAGATCATGCGTTGAAAGATCAACTGCATGACATGTCGGTCGCGGACCGTCTGAATTTGGGAAGAGCGCCTGGTGACAGGTCGAGACAGGAGATGCCGGATGAGCACCACCCCCACCAACGCCTATCAGGGTCTGGATCTGCAATATATTGCCGGCGAATGGCGCCCCGGCTCGTCGGATCGCACCGCAGACAACCTGAACCCCTTTGACGGCTCGGTGCTGGGCACCATCAAACTGGCAAGCCGCGCAGACGTGGATGCGGCCTATGCCGCCGCCAAAGCGGCTCAGGTTGAATGGGCGGCCCGCGCCCCGGCTGAGCGCGAAGCGATCATCCGCCGCGCCGTCGCCATTTTCGACGCCCGCGCCGATGAAATCCGCGGCTGGCTGGGCCGCGAGTCCGGCTCGACCGTGATCAAATCGCATATCGAGCATGGCGCCGCCCGCACCATCACCGAATATTCCGCCGCTTTCCCGGGCAAAATCTCGGGCAAACTGCTGGCCTGTGAGCCGGGGATGGAAAGCCGCTACTATCGCGAAGCGCTTGGCGTCATCGGCATCATCAGCCCCTGGAACTTTCCGCTGCATCTTTCGGTGCGCTCGGTCGCTCCGGCGCTGGCCTGCGGCAATGGTGTGGTGCTGAAACCGGCCTCGGATACCCCCTTCACCGGCGGCACTCTGGTCGCCAAGATCTTCGAAGAGGCAGGCGTTCCGGCCGGGCTTCTGAACGTGGTGATCGGCTCGGGTTCGGAAATCGGCGATTATTTCGTCGAGCATGAAGTGCCCTCGTTCATCTCCTTCACCGGCTCGACCGATGTGGGCAAGCGCGTGGGCCAGCTGGCCACGGGCGGCAAATTCATCAAGCGCGTCGCGCTGGAACTGGGCGGCAACGCACCGCTGGTCGTTCTGGATGATGCCGATGTCGATGCGGCCGTGGGCGCTGCCACCTTCGGGCGCTTCCTGCACCAGGGGCAGATCTGCATGTCGACGAACCGCGTGATCGTGGATGCAAAGATCTATGACGAGTTCGTCGAAAAGCTGATCGCCCGCGCGTCGAAAGTCACCTATGGCGATCCGCTGAACCCGGCCACCAACGTCGGCCCGGCGATCTCGAAGGGGCAGCGCGACGGCGTGGTTGCCAAGATCGAACAGGCGAAGGCCGATGGCGCGCGCCTGGTGGTCTCGGGCCCGCTTGAGGGCAATGTCATTGCGCCGCATATCTTCGTCGACGTGGATCCGGCTTCGGCTCTGGCACGCGAAGAGACCTTCGGCCCGGTTCTGCCGGTGATTAAAGCCCGCGACGAGGCCCATGCCCTCGAACTGGCAAACGACACCGAATATGGCCTGTCGAGCGCGGTCTACACCCGCGACATTCAGCGCGGCGTGAACTTCGCCCGCCAGATCGTCGCCGGCATGACCCATGTCAACGCGATCACCGTCGGCGATCACGCCAATGCGCCTTTCGGTGGCGAAAAGAACTCGGGCCTTGGCCGCTTCAATGGCGAGTGGATCATGGAAGAGTTCACCCGCACCCATTGGATCACCATCCACAATGAGGGTCCGAACTTCCCGTTCTGATCTGATGGAACCCCGGCCGAGAGGCCGGGGTTTTTCTTTGCCTCAGTTCAGAAACTGCTGGCGGTAGACAGAGGGTGTTGCGCCCGCCACATTCCGAAAGCGGCGCGAAAAGTATGAGGGGTCCGTATAGCCAAGGCGATAGCCGATCTCTGCAATCGAAAGCTGGGTAAAGGCCAGCAGCCGCCGCGCTTCGGTCATCCGTGCCGCCTCGATATAGTCGCTGACACTGAGACCCGAGGCAGCCCGACAGATCCGGTTCAGATGTCCGGTGGTGATGCCCATGCTGCGGGCATAATCCCCCGCCCCGCGTGCCGCACTCAGATCTTCGCGCAGCAGTCTGATGAAATCGCCCATACGTCTTTGCGTCGCGGCTTCCTCCGCATCCTCCCCGCTCACACCCGCCTGTGCCACCGAAATCAGAACCGCCTGTCCCAGAGAGGCCAAAAGAGATGCCCGGAAAGTGCCAGTATCTTCGAAAGCCTGCACCAATGCGGTTAAGAGTCGCACGAACGCTGCGTCACATGCCGCCTGCAGGGGCCGTGTCAGCCGCGCCGAAAGTTCCGCAGAGGCCGCAGGCAGCGCGTCTTTCAGGGTCAGGGGGAAGGAAAACACCCCCCCTTCCGAGCCCTTGCGGAAGGCAAAGCCATGCACCGAATGCACCGGAATATATAGGAATTCTCCATCCTGTAGGCGATAAGAGCGCCCGTCGATCCGCACCTCTGCGGCGCCACGTTCCATATGGAAAAGCTGCACCATATCGGTATGCCGATGTGTACCGATTCTCCAGTCATGCAGCAGCGCCCGATCGCGGATCCGCTCATGGTGGATCACGTCGGGGAAGGCAGAGGTTTCACCGAAGAGCTGAAAACTGGGGATCAATGTTTGCGCAGACATGCACGAATAATACCAGTTTATGCCGCCTGCGTCCATTAGCATCGGCGGAAACAAAGATCTATGTAACGCTCAGGTAAAGGAGCGAGGATCCATGAAAACTCAGGTCGCCATCATTGGTTCGGGTCCGTCGGGCCTTATGCTGTCGCAACTGCTCAACCGCGCCGGGATCGATACCGTGATCCTCGAGCGGTCGAGCCGTGAGCATGTTCTCTCGCGCATTCGCGCCGGGATCCTTGAATGGGGCACCGTGAACCTGCTGTGCGAAGCGGGCGTCAGCGAGCGTCTGGATGCAGAGGGCATCCCGCATGACGGCACCATCATCTCGGATGGTGACCTGATGGTTCACATCGATTTCAGAGAACTGACCGGCAAGCGCGTTATGGTTTACGGCCAGACCGAGGTGACCCGCGATCTCTTTGAAGCCCAGGACAAAATGGGCACCACGATCATTCATCAGGTCTCGGATGTCGAGATCCACGACCTCGACGCCGCCCAGGCCCGCGTCGATTTCACCACGGTTGAGGGTGAGCGCAAAAGCCTGACCGCAGATTGGGTTGCGGGCTGTGACGGCTTCCACGGCGTCAGCCGCAAGACGATCCCGGCAGAAAAGCGCCGCGAGTTTGAGCGCGTTTATCCCTTCGGCTGGCTGGGCATTCTGGCGCATACCGCGCCGGTCAATGATGAGCTGATCTACGCGAATTCTGAGCACGGATTTGCCCTGGCCTCGATGCGCAGCGAGACCCTCGTGCGTCACTACCTGCAGGTGCCGCTGACCGATAAGCCGGAAGACTGGTCGGACGCCCGCTTCTGGGCTGAATTCAAGCGCCGCATTCCGGCGGAAGCGGCCGCCCGCGTGGTCGAAGCCGCCTCAATCGAGAAATCGATCGCGCCTCTGCGCAGCTTCGTCTCCGAACCGCTTCGCTGGGGCCGCCTGTTCCTTGTGGGCGATGCGGCCCATATCGTGCCGCCGACCGGTGCAAAGGGTCTGAACCTTGCGGCTTCGGACGTTCACTACCTCTACAACGCCCTGGTTGAGGCGATCAAAAACGGCTCGAACAAAGGCGTCGACGACTATTCGGCCCGCGCGCTGAACCGGATCTGGAAAGCGATGCGCTTCTCCTGGCAGATGACCACCATGCTGCACCGTTTCGACGATGAGGACAGCTTCGCCGCACAGATGCGTAAATCGACCCTGCGCCATCTGTCGGAATCCGAAACCGCCCGCAAAGATCTGGCGGAGAACTACGTGGGCCTGCCCTACTGAGTTACGACATCAGGCTTTCCTGACGGATCGCGGCCTCTTCCAGGGCCGCGATCACTTCTTTCAAAAGCACCGGTGTTTCGCCGTCCTGGGGGCGGCGCGACACCCCGACCGGCCCGCCCAGAAGCTCGTTCTTCAGCGGCAGTACGGCCAGATGGCCCGCCACCACATCGGCGCGCACCACCCCTTCTGAGATGAACCAGACCGTATCGGACTGGCGCAGCACCTCGCGCCCGAAGGGAAGCGAGACATTCTCGAAGGCCGGTGCCGGCGCACCAAGCCCCGCATTATGCAGCCAGGCCCGCACCGATCCCGCAATCACCGCCCCCGTCGGCGGCAGCATCAGCGGATAACGGCGCAGATCATCGGGGCTCCAGCCCGCAGCCTCCGCCAGCGGATGGCCTGCACGCACCACCGGGATCACCTTTTCCCAGTAAAGCGGCACAAATTCGATGCCTTCGGCATTCCCGGCAGGCGGCATCCGCCCCACCACCAGATCAAGCTGCCCCTCACGCAGCAGCGACAAAAGCAGCCAGTTCGGCCCCGTCATCACCTCAATCAGCACTTCGGGCCGGGTCTTTCGCAGGGAAAGCGCCGCCTCGGGCACCAGACCGGTGGCAGCGGTCGGCAGCACCCCGAGCCGGATGCGTGCCTGGGCCGCCGCCGGGCTTTGCACCGCCCTCTGCGCGCGCTGCAATTCTGCCATAGCGCCCCCGGCATGGGTCTGAAAGACCTGGCCCGCCGGGGTCAGAGCCAGTTTCCGCCCGCTGCGATCAAAAAGCGTGACTGCAAGGATCTCTTCCAGCTCCCGGATCGTTTTAGAGGCAGCGGGCTGGCTGATGCGCAGATGATCCGCCGCCGCCGACAGCGAGCCGAGCCGCGCCGTCTCCAGAAAGCACGACAGATGACGCAGGCGCAGCAGCGGATGCAGCATATCATAACCCCAAAGTTATATATCCGGCCAAACATTATAATTTAAAATGAGGGGTGGCCATGGCATAAGAGCAGCAGCCGGAGGTTTGCCATGCAGTTTCTTACCCGTCCCGACGCACAGCTTCACATCCGCGACGAAGGTCCGCGCGATGGCCGTGTGGTTGTTTTCGCCAATTCGCTCGGTACCGACCTGCGGGTCTGGGATCAGCTGATCGCGCTTTTGCCCAAAGGGCTGCGCCTGATCCGTTTCGACAAGCGCGGCCATGGCCTTTCAGACGCCAGCCCTGCCCCCTACAGCATGGACCTGCTGGTCGAAGATGCTGAGGCCCTTTGCGATCATCTGGGCGTGAAGGATGTGACCTTCATCGGTCTCTCCATCGGCGGGCTGATCGGCCAGGGTCTGGCGGCAAAGCGGCCCGATCTGGTGAAGGCGCTGATCCTGATGGATACGGCCGCAAAAATCGGCACGGCTGAGATGTGGAACACCCGCATCGCCGCGGTGCGCGAGGGGGGGCTGCTCCCCATGGGTCCGGCGATTATGGAGCGCTGGTTCACCGCCCCCTTCCGCGAAACCCGCGCCGAATTTGCGCTCTGGACCAATATGCTGACGCGCACGACCGTCGAGGGTTATGTCGGCTGCTGCGCCGCGATTGCCGGTGCCGATCTGACGGAAAGCACCCGCGCCCTCACCCTGCCGGTCGAAGTGCTCTGCGGCGATCAGGACGGCTCCACCCCGCCCGATCTGGTCCGCGCCACGGCCGCGCTTTGCAACGCGCCCTTCCGGCTGATCCCCGACGCCGGCCATATCCCCTGCGTCGAGCAGCCCGAGGCCACCGCGCAACTCATCACCGATTTCCTGGAAAGGACTGCCGCATGAGCCGTTACGACAAAGGCATGGAGACCCGCCGCGCCGTGCTGGGCGATGCCCATGTGGACCGCGCTGAGGCCAATAAGACCGAGTTTTCGAAACCCTTCCAGTCGCTGATCACCGAAAGCGCCTGGGGCACCGTCTGGGCCTCGGACAATATCTCGCGGCGTGAGCGCTCGATGATTACGCTGGCGCTGCTGGCGGCGACCGGAAACTTCGAAGAAATCCCCATGCACATCCGCGCCACCGCCCGTACCGGTGCGACGAAAACCGATGTCATGGAAGCCTTCCAGCATGTCGCGATCTATGCAGGCGTGCCGAAAGCCAATCACGCGATCAAACTCGCCGAAGCCACCTATGCCGAAATGGAGGCAGCTGACAAATGAGCGACCAGGGCCCGCTGATCCCGCGCAACCGCGAAATGCACCCGGATCCCTATTTTCCGGATTACAAAACCTCGATCCTGCGCTCGCCCAAACAGGCGCTTTTGTCGATGGAATCGGGCCTCTCGGAAGAAACCGGCCCCACCTTCGGCCATTCGCTGATCGGCGCTCTGGACAACAACCTGATCCTGAACTGGTCGAAAGACGGCACGCCGGCGATTGGTGAGCGGATCCTCGTTCATGGCCGGGTGCTGGATGAGAACGGCCGTGCCGTGCCGAACACCCTGGTCGAAATCTGGCAGGCCAATGCCGGTGGCCGCTACCGCCACAAGAAAGACAGCTATCTCGCGCCGCTTGATCCGAACTTCGGCGGCTGCGGGCGCACCCTTACCGATGAGCAGGGCCGCTATCAGTTCCTGACCATCCGCCCCGGTGCCTATCCCTGGCCGAACCGTGGCAATGACTGGCGCCCGATGCACATTCACTTCTCGGTCTATGGTCACAGCTTTGGCCAGCGCCTGATCACCCAGCTTTACTTTGAGGGTGACCCGCTGATCGACCGCTGCCCGATTGCCGCCACCGTGCGCAACCGCAGCCAGCTCGATACCCTGGTGGCGCCGCTCGATATGAACAATTCGCGCCCGCATGACTTCCTGGCGTATAAGTTCGACATCGTGCTGCGCGGTCGCCGTCAGACCATGTTTGAAAACAAACTCGAGGGGATGTGAGCCATGGTTCAGAAACTCGATTTCCTAGTTGAGACACCCTCTCAGACCGCAGGCCCCTATGTCCACATCGGCCTGATGCCGACCTATGCGGGCAACCCGGGCTATTACCACGAAGAGGTTGCGGTCTCGCCGATCGCGGAGGGCGCAAAAGGTGAGATCATCGAGATCACCGGTCAGGTCTTTGACGGCTCGGGCTGGGCGATGCGCGATGCGCTGATTGAGAGCTGGCAGCCCGATGCGGCAGGGATTTTCCCCGGCCAGCCCGGCGCGGATCCGGCGGTGTCTGGCCATTGCCGCTTTGCCGCCGATGCCGAAAGCGGTGAGTTTACCCTGCGCACCGTGAAACCGGGCGCGGTCAAAGCGCGTGGCGGGAAGCTTCAGGCCCCGCATATCTCGCTTTGGATCGTGGCGCGCGGTATCAACATCGGCCTGCAGACCCGCATCTATTTTGAGGATGAGGACAATTCCGCCGATCCGCTGCTGGCCCGCATTGAGCAGCGCCCCCGCGTTGAGACGCTGATCGCCAAAAAGATCGCTCCGGGCAAATATCGCTTCGATATCCGCCTGCAGGGCGAGGGCGAGACCGTCTTCCTCGATATCTGAGACCCTGGTGCGGCCCGGACCCTCGGGCCGCATTGACGCTGTTCAGAAAGGCCCCGCCATGAGCCATGTTTTCACCCATCCCTGGCTGGCAGGGCTTTTCGCGGATCCCGAGACCGCCGCGCTCTGGAGCCCGGAGGCGCAGCTTGAGGGCATGCGCCGTTTTGAGGCCGCCTGGTCGCGGGCGCTTGGTCGGGCCGGTCGGGTTGAAGCTGAGACCGCCGAAACCGCCGCCCGCGCCATTGAGGCCATGAGCTTTGATCTGTCAGATCTTTGCGACGGGACCGGTCAGGACGGCGTGGTCATTCCCCGTCTTGTGGCGCAGATGAAGGCGGCTGCCGGTGCGGCGAAGGGGGCGGTTCACGCCGGTGCCACCTCGCAGGATGTCATCGACACCAGCCTTGCGCTGTCGATGACGGCGAGCCTTGATCTTTTTGAAGCGCGGCTGACGGCGCTGAACGACAGCCTTCTGCGGCTGAGTGCGGAATTTGGGGAAAATCCCCTGATGGGCCGTACCCGGATGCAGGCCGCGACGGAAATCACCGTGGCCGACCGCATCGCGCCCTGGCAGCAGCCGCTCCAAGCGCATCTGCAGCGCCTGCGCGAACTGCGTCCGCGTGTTGCCCGCGTCCAGATCGGCGGGGCCTCGGGCGATCGCCGTGCCATCGCAGATCAGGCCGATGTCATCACCGCTTTCGTGGCCGCCGCCCTTGGCCTTGAAAACCCGCCCCGCGCCTGGCACTCCATGCGCGACGGGGTGGCGGAATTTGCCGGTCTCTGCGCGCTGATTTCGGGCACGCTGGGCAAGATGGGCCAGGACATCGCCCTCATGGCGCAGCAGGGCATCGGTGAGATTGCCCTTGCCGGGGGGGGCAGTTCCTCCGCCATGCCGCATAAGCAAAACCCGGTGCTGGCAGAGCTTCTGGTCACTCTGGCGCGCTTTAACGCCGGAAGTCTGGGCCAGATCCATCAGGCCATGGTGCATGAGCTGGAGCGCTCGGGCGCGGCCTGGGCGCTGGAATGGATGGTGCTGCCAGGCATAGCTGAGACCACCGGGCGCGCGTTAACTGTCGCCGCGACGCTTTGCAGCCAGATCCGCCGGATCGGCACGCCCGACTGATTGGCCCATCCTGCGCGCAACAATCTTGCGCGCAGGAAAATTCCAAGAATCAAGACCTTATCGACAAAAAGTGTCGCGGCATCGTGACGCTTTGGCATTTCACTGCGATGTCGTTACGTAACGTCACATCGACCGCCCCGGCGGAGCCCCGCCCTGAGGGAAAGAGCCATGGATCTGACTGCCACCCAAGCCCAAGCGACCGGACAGGAAATCACCCTGCGCACCATCGCGATGCCCGAGGACACCAATCCCGCCGGAGATATTTTCGGCGGCTGGCTGTTGTCGCAGATGGATCTTGCCGCCTTCGCGCGCAGCTCTGAGTTTTGCGGCCATCGCACCGTCACCGCAGCGGTGCGCGAGATGACCTTTCGAAAGCCCGTGAAGGTGGGCGACACGGTGCTGATCCATACCTCGATCGTGAAAACCGGGCGCACCTCGATGACGCTTCAGGTCGAGGCCTGGCGCCGCCACCGTCAGACCGCGCCGGAAAAGGTGACTGAGGGGATCTTCATCATGGTCGCCGTGGATGATGACGGCCAGCCCCGCCCGCTGAACCTGCGCGAAGCGGCAGCGGCAGAGAGCGTCTGAGAAAAGGCCGCGACGGATCGCGGCCTTCTTTCATTGCGTAAATTTCATTGCACAAAGGGCTGAAATTCAGGCCTTTTTTGCGCCGGTCTTTGCGGCGGCCATTCCCGGGTCGGGTGCCGGATCGCTGTCATCTTCGTCATATTCAGAGGCGGCTTCATTGATTGAGCCTTCGGCCAGGGCGACCATTTTGGCATCCGCCGCCATCTCCTGGTCCAGCACGCCCTGCAGATGCTTATGCACCTCATCGAGGCCCAGAGCATCGGCAAAGCCGACCATGGCGCTGTAGCGGCAGATCTCATAATGCTCCACCGCGCGGGCCGAGAAGATGATCGCTGCATCCCCCGCAAGGGTGCCGCCGAAGTCCTCAAGGATGCCCGTCGCCTCGTCGAGAATGCCGTCGATGGCGTCACATTTCTCACCTTTTGCGCGCAGGCCCATCGCTTCAAAGCTGGCCTCCAGCGCCTCGATATGGGTGGCGGTCTCTTCCCGGTGACTGGTCAGCGCTGCGGCAAGTTCATCGTCGTCGGCTGCCTTGATCATTTTGGGCAGGGCGCGATAGATTTTGCGCTCGGCGTAATACATGTCGCGCAGCGCATGCTCCAGAAGGTCAATCAGCCCCTTTTCATCGCTGGCTGTGCGGCGCTGACGGGTTGAGGCCCGTGCCGCAACCTTGCTCACCGCCGTCTTAGCGCGCTTCTGGCGCTGCTCTGCGGCGGGTTTAGCGGAGGACACCTCTTTGGTGCGTCCGGCTTTGGTGGTCTTGCTGCGCGTGGTTGCAGCCTTCTCGGAAGTCCCGGCTTTTGCGGCCATGATATCTCTCCTCACCAGTGGCAATTGATCAGCTACAGGGGAGAAACCAGGGTCGGTCCTCAATGTTCCGCCGCGTGACAGCCGCGCTGCCGCTTCGGCTGAAAGACGCTCAGGATCAGGCAGAGAGAAGCAGCCTCAGACGAGGTTCAGCCCGATTGCAATGCGGGCCGCATCAACCCGGCTGGTAACGCGCAGCTTGCGGTAAAGGTCTTTGGTGTATTGCCGCACCGTATGCTCTGAGATCGTCAGATCGCGCGCAATTTCGCCCGAGCGTTTGCCTTTGCCCAGCAGCGTCAGCACCTCTGTTTCGCGGCGGGACAGATGCTTGAGCAGATCGCGCGGCACCTCCAGCCCCGCCGGGGTCTGAGCGCGGCGCATATCCTCAAGCCGCTGCAGGCGGTTTTCAAGCGTGACCTGCAAAAGCGTCAGATCAACCGGTTTCAGCAGATAATCATCCGCCCCCGCCCGCAGCCCGCTCAGCATATCGTCGCGCCCGACCAGCGCCGTCAGCAACAGGACCGGAGCCGCTTTGGCCACGGCCGGATGGCCGCGCAGGAGGCGCACCATCTCAAGGCCGGAAAATCCCGGCAGCATCACATCGCAGATGACGCAGGAGACGCTTTCGGCCGGCAGAGCATCAAGACAGGCCAGCCCCGCCTCGCCGCTTTCCGCACCTATGGCCTGATAGCCAAGCGCCTCCAGCTCTTCGACGAGTTCGGTGCGGAAATCGGCTTCGTCTTCGATGCACAGAATAAGCAGTTGCTCAGGACGCGGCATGTCGGTTCTCCAGCGGCAGACGGAAGGTGAAAACGGAGCCCGCGCCCAGCACCGAAGAGAAGCTCAGCTCCCCCCCGTGCAGCGCAAGCACCGTGCGTGACAGGTTCAGCCCGACGCCCGAGCCAAAATGACTGGCGGTATTGGACGCCCGGTGAAAGCGCTCAAAGATATGGGGCTGATCCTCTTCGGGGATACCGATGCCCTGATCGGTCACCGTGCAGAAGAGCGCCTCTGCGTCACTGCGCAGCGTAAGCGTGACGGGGCTGTCGGGGGCGGAATATTTCACCGCATTGCTCAGCAGGTTTTCAACGACCTGGGCAATCAGCACCGGGTCCCCCGGGCAATGCGGCAGATCATCGGGCGCATCGATCGGGATTGGCCTCGCATAGCCCAGAAGCCGCATATCACGAATGACCTTTTCACAAAGGGTTTTCATATCAATTGTTTCCACCTGATCGCTCAGCTCAAGCCGGTCGATCAGCGCGGCGCGGCTGACGCTGCTGAGCAGTTCGAGAAGACGTGAGGTCGCGGTGGTCACGCTGTCGGCCTTCTGGCGCACCTGTTCGGCAGAGAACTGATGCGCGCGCCGTTTGAGGCGCTGGCCGATCATATTGATGACCGACAGCGGGGTGCGGAACTGATGCGACACGGTGGTGATGAAGCTGCGGTAGATCTCTTTGGCGTGGCGCTCGGTGGCCAGGGCTTCGTTCAACTCGCGGGTGCGTTCGGCCACGACACGCTCCAGCCCCTCCTGGTGCTGCTGCAGCTGTTCGGTCACCCGGCTCTGGCGCACCAGGGAGCGCAGAAGCCAGGCCCCCAGGGCCAGCCCGAGCGCCATCCCCGACAGCGAGGCCGCAAGCAGCCCCTCGCTGGCTTTGCGCATGGTGTCATAGTGGCGGCCCAGCAGATTGCGCTCATCAAGCATGCTGGCATTGGCGAGGGTGGAGCTGGCATTGGCCAGCCGCTCCATCTCACGCGACAGGGTCAGACGACCGGCGGGCGGCAGCTGTTCGGGGGCCACGCGCAGCGCCGTGACCAGCCGCGCGAAAGAGGCGTGAAAGGCCTCAAACTCGGCCTCACGACTGTGGCGGCGAAAGAAATCCCGCAGCGGCTCTTCCGAAATCACGCGCACCCGGCTTTCGAGCATATCGAGACGAAACGCCAGTTCCTCCCAGGTGCCCTCGCTGCGCGTCCCGCGCTCAAGCACCAGGGAAACACGCAAAGCCTCACGCGTGACCTGAGAGACCATCCAGACCATATTCTCGCCGGTGTTGTCAGAAAGCTGCCGCACAATCGTGCGCAGCTCACTGAAGGACAGCACCATCAGCACCAGGAAGCTGGCCACACAGCCCAGAGCGAGCACATATATCCCGGCGACGCGTCTCACGCCTGGTCAGACGACGGTGATCACGGCCAGCTGCCACGCCCAGCGGTGGTCATAGCGCTGGTCATGCAGCTCAGGGAACTGATCGCGCGGATAGACCAGCCAGAGCGGTCCTTTGTCGCTGCGCAGCATGGGGCTGCCGTCCATCGAGCGTGCCAGAAGCGGGTTATAGATCTCACAGTCTTCCGCCGGGATCGCGACCTCATATTCATTCAGGGCCCGCAGTCGCAGACTGCGCCCCTGAAGGGCTGCGCTGTCAAAACCGGCGGCTGCCAGCAGATCTTTCAGCGCCACGCCCTGAAACTCGCGCGGGCCTTCGGTCCAGGCGGTATGGGTGCGCAGAACCGACTGCGGCAGCGCGGCGAAGCTCTCTTCGGTGAAGCTGCTGACGCCGCTGCTGCTTTCGACCCGCAGAAGCGGGCCGCTTTGTGCGCGGGCGGCGGGGGCAAAGGTCAGCGCGGCAACGGCACCTGTCAGCAGGTGGCGGCGCGAAAGGGCGAAGGCAGATTTGGTGGTCACGGCGGTCTCATTGGTTGCCCTGCCCGCGTTCAGTGAAGACGGGGGCGGAAATTGCTCCGGGAACCTCTCACCTTTTAAAAACCAGCGGACAGGAGGGCTTAGGGCCCGCATCTGTCAGATCACGTCAGGCGACGTGACACTTATTTTGCCACAAAGACGGGGCGACCGCGAATGAAAATGGCGGGGAATGCCCCCGCCACCTTCAGTTCAATCTGTGGTTGCGGCTTAACCCTGATCTGCGCCTTTCACCGATCCAAGGATCAGCGGCGCGCGGTCAAGACCGCGACGGAAGCTCTGCCAGCCCGGCGCGAGGCGGAATTGCAGCAGGGGCTGCCCCTGAGCATCCGGGCCGCTGACATCGCTTTCACCCGCGCTCCACTGCGGCAGGAAACTGCCGCCGGTGGCCAGCAGGCTCAGACGCTCGGTCAGACCGCGTGCGGTCTCCTCTGAGAGCACCTCGCGGCCGTTGAGCACAAAGCCTGCCCGGCGCGTCTCCAGCGCCAGAACCGGATCTGCCGCCAGCACAGAGCCTTCGCCGAGGTCCACATTGACCCGCGCCTGCGGACCCAGCCAGAGTTCAAGCTGCACCGAGCCGTCGATGCCCGCAAAGACCCGGCTCAGGCGCAGATGCTCATCGCCGCGGATGACGCGCTGGTCAAGCTGCGCGTCCTGCTCGGCGAATTGCACCTGATTGCCGCGGTGCACCAGAACGGCATCCTGGCTGACCGGCCCGTCAAAGAAGATCGAGCTCTGATCACGCAGGTTACGGTCCAGCCCCTGGCGAAGCCCCGCCAGATCGGCCGCATTCGGATCGCCGATGTCCTGGCCCGCCACGGTTTCAATGCGGGTGACGGGGCCGAGGGTGTCGCCATTGTCACGCACGGTCGCATCGATATGGCCGTTCGGCTGTGCGGCGGTCAGCACCGCATCAATGCGGTCGGAGGTCATCTGAACCGTCCCGGCCCGCGCGAGGCCAAGGGTGACCGCGCCACCCGCCGTCACATCGAGCAGCCCGACGCTTTGCAGATCCTGCCGCCCGTAGGCAGGCAGCGCCGCCAGGCCAAAGCCGCTCTGATCCGCTCCGGTCACATGGCCGGTGCCAATCGCGGTCACCGCCACATCGCCGCTGGCGGTCAGATGGGTCAGGTTGCGTCCCTGCAGGGCCGAAGCGGTCAGATCGCCCGCCGCCGCCCGCAGCCGCAGGTCGGTGCCTGCGATGGCGTAGCGGATGTTCAGCCCGGCGGTGCCGGTCAGATCCACCGCACCCGCCGCATAGGCCGTCAGGCTGCCAAGGCTGGGCGTGGTGATCTGCGCGCTGCTGCCGGCAAGACCGGCGATCGTGCCGCTCAGCGCAAAGAGTTGCAGCTCTTCCGCCGTAACGGGGGCTGCGCCGATGTTCAGATGACGGTTGGCCGTCATCACCACCTGCGAGGCCCGCATCGCGCCGCCGAGGGTCAGGTCATTGAGGACCAGAAGATCCAGCACGCGACCCGCGCTCAGCGCTTCGGTCAGCAGATCGCCCGCATCGGTGACATGCAGCTCTCCCCCGACCTGAGCGGTCAGGACATCAAGCGCGGTCTCAAGGCGCTGCGCGCCCCGGCCCACATCCCCGGCGGCCGTCAGCCGCAGACGCGAGCCCGAGATATCCACCCCCGTCGCCGCGCTGAGATCAAGCGCGCCGCGCAGATCAAGGCTGAGATCCTGCGCCCCGAAGCGGATGACATCCGCGCCCACCAGCGCCAGATCAGCGGCGGCGAGAATCTCGCCCCCGGTGGCCAGTGACAGCAGCGACAGACGGGTGCTGCTGAGGAGTTCCGCCCGTGCAGTGCCCGCCGTGGTGGTCAGGCTGACCAGCCCGCCCTGTCCGGTCTGACGGATCCCCAGCGGTGCGCCGGTTGCTCCGACAGAGGCGGCTGAGAGCGTCAGATCGCGCAGGCTCAGATGTCCGGCGGGATCTGCGGCCTCAACACTCAGATCACCGGTCACCGTCAGATCCATCCGACCCGGCGTTGCCATGGCACCGGCCAGAGAGAGATCGGCATGGGCCAGCACCGACAGATCGCCTGCCGCCGTTGCCGAAGCGATCCGCGCATCTTCATAAAGCGCCACCCGCAGATCGGCTGCCGTCGCCGCAAGGCTCAGGGTGCCGAGGGCCCCGGTGCCGTCACGCTCCAGCTCAAGACCGAGCGCCTGCGACAGCGTGCCGATTGAGCTGCCGCTCAGCAGGATGTTGCGTGCCACGATCCGCGGGGTTGCCGTTGCAAAAGCATCCGTGATCGCCCCGGTGGCAAAGAGATCCGCCGTTGCCTGGGAGTAAACCTCCGCCAGGGTCAGGGCACCCTGGGCCGCAAGGCGGATGTCGCCCTTCGCCCGCAGGTTGGCCCGGCCGTTGTTGGTGACCTCGACACTCAGACGACGTTCCTGCGTGCCGATGTCGGCCTCGGCGCTTTCCAGCACCAGATCGCCCGCAGCGGTGATATCCGTGCCACTGGTCCGGCTGCCGGTGATCGCCCCCCCGGCGCGAAGCGTCACACCGCCCGCCGAAGTGATCGTGCCAAGGCGCAGACCGTGGTCGGCACCGATAAAGACGCTGCGCCCGGCAGTCTGCGACGAGACGGTCAGCACACCGCTGCCCAGACCGCTCAGCGCGTCGCGCCCGCCGGTCATCGCCACATTCAGATCATCGAAGCGGCGCAGACGGATGGTGCCTGCCTCTTTGTCAAAGGTGACGTTATGGGCCAGCGCACGGCTCAGAAGCAGCAGATCCTCATTGCTGATCGTCTGCGTCACATCAATCACAACATCGTCGAGATCCTGGCCAACCCCATCCCGCGCCAGGAGCGAGATCGAGCCAAAGGCCGTGACATTGCTGCTCTCATTGCTGTCCTGGGTGGAGGTGTTCCGCCGCACCACCGCCGCCGAGATCGACCGCAGCATCTGGTCCTGATCAAAGAGCGCAGCAGTGGTGATCGCCTCGCGCTCCGCAGCCCCGGCGGTATAGGTATAGCCGGTCTGGCGCGCCGTTTCGCCGTCAAGGCTGCGCCAGAAGGCCTGACGCTCTGCGGTCCAGGCGGCGATTTCCGCCTCAAGCGCATCGGTGCTCAGCCCGCGGGCGCGCAGATCGGCCCGCTGCTGGTCCCAGCCGAGAACGGTTTCCTCGGTGGGGGTGAAGTCACCCGGCAGGGCGCCGGCTTTGTCGCGGGCGTCCCAATAGTCGCGGTACATCCGCTCGCGCTCTGCCTCATAGGCGGCGATCATCGCATCCGTACGCTCTCCCGAGACGGTCAGACCCAGCTCATCGCGCCAGATCTGCGCGAGTTCGGCATTGGTGCGGAAATCGCTGCGGGCATCGTCGAGCCCGTCGGTAATCGCCCCGGTCGGTGCGCGCAGGGTCACATCTCCGGCCTGGGAGACCACCCGCGCCACGCGCAGATCGCCATCGGTTTCGGTGATGTCGATATCGCCCGACGCCGTGGCCGAAAGACGTCCCGCCCCCTGCAGATCGATCCGCAGGCTCTCGGTTCCGCCGATCCCGCCGGTGGCCGAGCTTACGGTGATGTCACCGCCGCGAATGGTGGTCCCGGCCTGCTGGATCAGATTGCCCCGCGCCGAAAGCGACACCGCCCCGACCGAGGAGACCAGCGCATCCGAGCGCGAGGTCGTGATATCGCCGACCAGCAGATCACCGCGGGCCGAAGCCAGGTGAATGCCATCCGCCGCCCGCGCCGTGACCGCCTGCCCCGCAACCAGGGCAAGGTTCAGAGCCTGGCCTGCGCTGCCGATGCTGCCCGCAGCGGCGCTGAAGTCCATCGCCTGCCCGGAGAGCACGACATTGCGGTTGCCCGCCGTAATCGAGCCTGCGTCCGAGCGGACCTGCGCGGTGCCGCCGTAGTTATTGACGATCCCGCCAAAGATCACCGATCCGGCCGCATTGATCGCGATGGTCTGCGCACCCGCCATGGCATCCGAGCCGCTGAAGCGGATGTCGATGGCGTAATCGGCTTTCACGCGGTGCTCAAACTGCTCAACCGTGGTGTGGGTTTCCGTCCAGGTATAGTGGCGGTAGCCCGATCCGCCTTTCCACCAGCGCACGGAATCGTGGGTCTTTTTCTCGGCGCTTTTCTCGGTGGCGCTGCGGCTCAGAAGCGTGCCCTCGACGGCATAGGCGTAATCCGCCCCGCTGAGGCTGCCGCTGAGATAAGGCGCCTGGGCGATCACATTGACGGAAGGCGCGGTTTCATTGGTGATTTTGGTGATCGTATTGTCACGATCCACCACACCGCCAACCAGGATCAGCTCTTCACGGCGCTTGGTGACGACGGTTTTCGTCTCGGTGACGCTGGTGAAGATGTAATCGCGGTTCGCTTTGGTGGCATAGGTATACTGCCGTGCATCGCCCGCCTCGCGGGTGAATTCGCGCAGAACCAGCTGGTTTCCGGCGGGGCGGGAGTAGTCGTAATCCCAAAGCGAGATTTTGCCCGTCGCGCCTTTGGCCACGCCATCGCTGTCGAGTTCGCCGCCGATCATCACCCGGCCCAGCTCAAGCGTATAAGCCGAGCGGCTGTCGACATTGAGCGCGCTGAAGCCGTCCAGCACCTCAATCCGGCCGTTTCCGGTCGAGAAGATGTCGCCCACGATGGTCACATCGCCGCCAAGCGCCACGATATCCGCCACTTTGATCCGTTTGGCCAGCGGATCCCAGGAGATGGCGGCATTGCTGCTGATATGCGCCATGGCCGAAGACAGCCCGCCCCCGGTGACCGGATCATAAAGCAGAATATCCGTGCTGCCGCTGAGCGATTGCAGCACCTGATCCAGCCCTGCACCCAGAGTGATGTCATAGGCCCCGACCCCGGCGCGGATGGTGCTGTTGACGTTCACCATATCCGCCGAGATGAAGATGCTCGAATTGGCGAAGATGCCGCCGGTTTCGCTAGCGCTGGACGGACGGAAGCTCGGGATCAGCAGGCTTCCGGTGCGATAGGTGACCGAAGAGCCCTGGTTCAGCGCCCGCACACGCGCGCGGATTGCCGCTTCCACCGAAGTGAAATAGGCCGCATGGGTGTCTTCCGGGTTTGCCCCGCCGGTGGAACGCACGCCCGGGCGATATTCCATCGAGACCGAACGCGCACCGGCGATATTCACATCCGCCGCCCGCATCTCGCGGTAGATCGAGACGTCGCGGCCCGAGGACCAGACTTCACCACCCAGGTTGAAGACATCGCCCTGATGCAAAAGCCGCCCCTCGGCCGAGCCGGCCTCAACACGGATCACAGGCTTTGCCGGATCGGTTTCCGCGCTGACGAGGGTCAGGTTCGGCGCGGTGCCGCCCTGCGACAGCCCGGCCAGCATGGCATTGTCGCGCAGACGGGTGCCGTTGAAGCTGATGGTGCCGCCTTCGTAGTTATCAATCGTCAGATTGCCGACGGCGAGGGTCGCGGTGCTGCCAGGAGTGGCTTTGATCTCAATCAGCGCGTCGCCGGGCGCGACAAGGCGGCCGTTTCCGGCGACATGGGTGCCGCGCAGGTGGATATTGCCCGCCGAGGCGCGGATATCGCCCACGGTGATCTGCACCCGGTTGGCATCGCCGCGGATCTCATCAATCGCGGCGATCAGACGCGCGCGCTCCATGGTCCAGGCTGCCCGGGCGATCTCATTTGACGCGAAAGCCGGGGCACTGAGCCAGCCATCGACCTCTGCCAGACGCTCACTCAGCGCTTTGGTCGCGGCGGTGCCGGTGCCGGTGTCCCAGGTGGTCTGGGCATGGGCCAGCAGATCATTGGCATACTGGCCGTAATGCGCATTGTTCTGCGCATCGAAGTAAAGCACCTGGATGTTGCGCGCCCCTGCGCGCAGATTGCCGTTCAGGCGCAGCCCGTGATTGCCGCGATCATCCGAGGTCCCCGAAAGGATATCGAGCGAGACCGGATCGCCGCCAAAGACTCCGCTGACCGCTGAGGCGATTTCCGCCATGACCTGGCGGTAAAGATCGGTGCCGCGCCCAAAGCCGCGCACCGTCCGGTCGCCGCCCTCTGCCGCGACGACGATGTCGCGCACCGCCTTCACATCCGCGCCTGCCGCAATCTCAACCAGAGAGGTATCCCTTGCAATGGCATCGGCATCCGGGTCGGTTTTGATCGGCGCTGCGGTTTTGTTGTAAAGCCGCGTTTCCGCCTGCAGATCAAAGGTTTGCAGCTGACCACGCGCATAGCCTGCCAGGAGTTCCACATCCTGCGCCGCAAAGAGGCGCGCTCCGGAGGCAAGCTGGACCTTCGCATTTCCGGTGAAATCCGCCCGGGTGCTGCCCGAGGCCGCACCCGCAAGGCCGGTCGTCGAGACATTGGCATAGGCGAGAATTTTGACCTGATTGCCCGCCGAAAGCCGGAGCCCCGCATTGGAGTAAAGCTCTGCGTCCTGGATGCTCAGGATCGCATCCGAGCGGCTGGAGGTGATTTCAATCTCGGCTTTCGGGATGGCGATACCGCCATCGGCATGAAGCTCTGCGCGGTCGAGAATGTCATATTCATTCAGCGCCGCCAGCGACAGCACGCCCTCAAGACCGGCGGCGGCACCCATCTCAACCGTCGCACCGTTCTCAACCGTGAACTGGTTGTCGACCGAGGTGGTAACCGTCGATCGGACCGCAGCGCCCCCTGCCAGACCGCCCGAGCCGCCATAAATCGTGGCCTCGCCGTTCAGCGCACCACGCGTGATGCGGCTGACCGAGGCCAGATCGGCGCTGCGCTGTGCCGTCACGGTCGTGCCCGCGCCCAGCCGCAGGCTCTGCGCGATGCTGACGCCGGTGGTCTGCCGCGCGCCTGATGCCCCCGCCAGATTGGCGGTGGTGGAGCTGACATAGGCCAGCAGATCCGGACGGCTTGCCGTGACCAGCGAGAAATCGCGTCCCGACAGGGTGAAAGCCCCGCCAAGAGTGCCGATCAGCGCCGAGGTGCTGATCCGGCTTTGGGTTTCCGCAGCCGCTGCCGATCCGGCAAAGACGCCCTGAGAGCCGGCGCTGACCCGCGTGGTATAGCCCGGCGCGTTCAGCGTGTTGATCCGCAGCCCATCCCGCGCCAGCAGAAGATCGCCGGTCTTCAGCCCGTCGAGGGTCAGGCTGACCTCCGCCTGCTCGCCCGCTTGCTGACCGGCGAAGGCGGTGACCGCCCCGGCGGCGACCACGCCCCCGGCTTTGCCATCGCCGATGGCTTTGAAGCGCAGCCCCTCAGCCAGGGTATTGATGCTCAGATCGCCGCCGCTGGCCACCATATCGCCGCGCAGAGTGGCCGCAACGAGATAGCCGCCTTTCGCCGTGGCATCCGCGCCGCCGCCGGCCCCCACGCCACCTGCCGAAGAGCTGGCCGTGGCGCTGGCGCCTTCGCCGCGCAGGGCCGTCTCAATCAGGATCGAGCCTGCGCGGATCGCCCCCTCAAAATCAGCCGTTACTTTCGCCGAAAGCTCAGCCCGCGCCAGCGAAACTCCGGTCGCAACCGCGCCAAGCGCCTTGCCCTTCGCCTCTGCCGAGACATCCGGGGTCGCTTTCGTGATCAGCGAAACCTCATCCCCCGAGATCGTCACGCCAAGCGCCGAGGTCTCGGTCACCGAAGCCGCAATGGCACGGGCATCCACACCGCTGGCCCCCAGATAGGCCCCGCCTGCCCCGGCCTCTGCCGTGACGGACTGACGGGCGGCATTGCGCGCGGTGACGCGGATCTGACCGCCCGAGAGGCTGCCCTCAGCCCCGCTCTCGCCGATGCGGATACGCACAAGGCCACGGTCGCTGACATGGGCCACCGCCGCACCAATGCCCACAAAGCCACCGGATGCGTGGTTCGCCACCTCCAGCGTTGCCGCCAAATCGCGCAGCGCCGAAAGGGAGACCCCTTCGCCCGCATCGCTGTTGTGCCCCCCGCTGAGATGGCTGTTCGCCCCCACCGTCACCCCGGCAGAACCTGTGACCTCAACCCGGGCCACACCGACGCCAAGCGCGGCGATCCCGGCCCCGGCCACGGTATGCGCCGTGGCCGAAATCCCGCCTGCCGCCTGCCCCTCATGGGCCGAGAGCGTCAGTCTGCGGGTGGCAGCAAGGGTGCTGTCGTCACCCACGGTGACCTGTGCGCCTGCACCTGCATGGATCAGGCCGGTGCCGCTGGCCGCGCCCGCGATGCCGCCGACGCCCAGAACCCCGGTGTTTTGCGTCACATCCGTCAGGCTCGTGGCCCCGAGTGAGACATCGCGGCCGCTGATCTGTGCGCCATCACCGATCACCACCCTCGCGCTGTCTGCGCCAAGGCTGCCGTCGAGGTTCAGCCCGGCGCTGCGTGCCAGACCCGCGCTCTGGGCGTCTTTCGCACCTGCTCCGCCCGCAAGGCCGGAGGCGTTGTCATCCCCCGCCGCAGCCAGGGCCGCGCGGGTCTCTGCAACCGCTGCCGCTTTGGCCCGGCGCTCTTTGTCTTCCGTCGGCGTCAGGGTGCCGCCGATATCAATCGTGCTGACCGCCGCCGAAATCCCCGAGATCCCGGCCGCCGATCCGGCAGAGACCCCGACATCAATGTCACGCGACGACTGGGCTGAAAGCACCACATCTCCGCCTGCGATCAGGCTGGCACCCCGGCCGATGCTGACCTCTGAGGTGGTCTCAAAGCGCTGAACATCCACCGCAATCCCGGTCGCGGCCAGACCGGCCGCGCTGATGGCCCCGGTGCGCGTGTGGCTCTCCAGCCGGTCTTTGGCCCTGATGGAGAGATCGCCCCCCGCCTCCAGGCTTTGATCCGCGCCGATGCGAACCGCTGCCTCTGAACCCGCGATCAGCGTCTGCGAAACCACCGAAGTGCCGCCAAAGACGCCGCCCGAGCCGCCCATGGTATCGGCTGCAATCTCCAGCAGGTTATCCGCCAGAAGCGTTGTGTTGACTGCGGCATGAAGGTTGCTGTTGAGAACCGCCTCTTCCGTGCCGTCCATCTCCTCGGTCGCGATCAGACCACGGATGCTGTCCACGCGGATCACAGCCGAACTGTCGGACTGCGTCACCGAGACCGCGCCGCTGCCGCCGACCGCCGCGGCACTGAAGGCCCCGGTTTTCGCGGTATTTTCTGCCCGCGTCTGTGCGGTGATCCGCAGATCCCCCACCGGCGTCCCCGGTGTCTCCGTCGGGCGCGGCAGCACATCCGTCCCCAGCAGATCGACCGAGGCGCGGCTTGCAAAGAACCGCGTGCTCACAGTGGAGGCCCCTGCCCCCACACCTGCCGCCGCACCGGCGGTGCTGCCGCCGATCCGGGTGTCAGAAAGCGCGGATATCTCCACATCGCGGTTGGCACCGATCACCGCGCCGCCCAGCCGCACCTTCGCTTCATTCTCAGCCACAACCACCGAGATCGCCGCACCGCCCGCCCCGAGGCCCGCCGCAACGGAGCCCACATTGGCAGCGATTTCGGCATTGCTGGTCGCGGCAATCACGCTGTCCTGCGCGGCATGGCCACGGGTGGTGCTGCCCTGGTCATAGCCCAGATCATTGCGCAGCTGCGGATCGGCCTGCTCATTCAGAACCACCCGACCGCTGGTCAGCCCGTCCTGGTTCAGATCCCCGATCAGGACGCGTGCCGCATCCTGAAGCACCACGGTCGAAATGGCTCCGGTGGCCGCTCCGATACCCGAGGCCGCCATGATGGTCGCGCTCGAGACGCTTGCCGCGCTGTCAGCGCGGATGCGCAGCCCTCGCGCCGCCTCCACGGCCAGACGCCCGTCATCCCCAAGCGCCGCAAGGCGGGACTGATCGCCGATCCGCGTCTCGGCCTTGCCCTTAAAGACATTGACCGCGACCGCAGCCCCCGCTCCGGAGAGACCGCCCACGGCGGCACCGCCGGTCACCGCGCCGACCCGGCTGTCGTCACCGCCATCGATGGTGATAAAGGCTTTCAGATCCGAAGAGACGTCGAGATTGCCGCGTGCCACCACATCGGCTGCGGTCAGCTCAGTGACAACCTCAGACTTTGAGGTATTGGCAATCGCGGTGCCCACAACCGCCACGGCACCGCCCGAAAGACCCACGGCCAGACCGCCAAAACCGGCCTCAGCGCTGCTCTCAAGACGCCCGTGGCCGCCGAGTTTCGCGGTCAGACCGTCGTGGCGCGAGGTCACTTTCACCCCGGCGGTATTGACCGAAGTGGCCAGACCAATCCCGGCAAAGCCCCCGGCAAGCACACCGCTGTAGGCGGTGAAATTGCGATCCCCGAGGGTCAGAATATCAAGATCGCGGGCATGGATCGTGGTGTTGCGGCTGGTGTTACTGACCTCGCCTGCGCCCACATTGACCACAACCGCGCCCGAAATCCCGGCCCCTGCCGCGACCCCTGCGCTGGCGGCAGAGCCCATAACTTCCAGATCCGAGCCGGCCCGCAGAGTCACTTTGCCCGCACGGGTCAGATCGGCAATCCCGGTCTCACGGGTGTCAAAGGCCACATCGCGCACGGCCGTGGCCGCGCTGTCATTGACGTAGCTGACCGAAATGGCCGCAGAAACGCCGGCGGCGCCGCCAAAGGCCAGAACGCCCGCGATGCTGTCCACCACGCCGGTCTGATCGGCCGCAGCGGTCACATCGGCGGCATTGGTCGCAAGGGTTGCACCATTGCCCTTCACCTCCGTCAGCAGGCCGCGCTGCATGACATTGACGTTCAGCGCCCCTGCCACACCCGCCGAGCCGCCGCCGCCAAAGGCATAGGCGTGGGTGTTGATCCGGCCGGTCTGCAGCGCCAGCACCGAGACGCTGCCTGCAAGGCTGCGCCCGGAGGCCAGCTCAAGCCCCGATTTCGTCGCACCGAACATCAGATTGACGGTCAGCCCCGCACCGACACCCGCAGCCCCCCCCGCCGCGGCCGAGCCTGCCAGCGACGAGATGGTCGCCTTATCTTCGGCGCGCACCAGGATATTGCCGAATTCTCCGGCCTGCTGCAGACGGAGTTTCGCCTCGGTCACATCATCCGCGATGCGGCCGTTCGCGCTGCCGAGTGCCTGATCCAGACGGCCGTCTCCTGCGGCACCTGCATTGCTCGCCAGATCCGCCATAATCATCGATTTCGTGGCATCGGCGTCACCGCGCGCGCTGGTCGTGGTGCTGGCCTGACCTTCCGGCGCATCGGGGTCAAAGCTGTGCGCCTCTGCCAGCCCATCGACAGTGCTCTCGCGCCCGATCATGGTGAAGACGACCGAGGCACCAACGCCCGCGCCGCTGCCCGCCGCAATGCCGATGGCGGCGGCTTTGATATTGCCTTCCTTATAAGCCGTGACGCTCAGATCCCCCGAGCTGGTCAGACGGCTCGCATCGAGGCCCGCATAGGTGGTGTCATGGATCATCGCAAGCGAGACCGCAGCCCCCACGCCCGCGCCACCCATGCCAACGCCTGCCGCGCCGCCCAGGATATCAATCTGACTGTTGTTTGAGGCATTGACCGTGATGTCGCCTGCGCTCACCGCATCGGTGTCGAGCGTGGCCTCAGTCCGGTTGCCGATATCGCCCACAGCGGCAGAGACCCCGACGCCGGTGGTGCTGCCCCCGGCCACCGTGGCCCCGATGGCGGCGATATGCGCGCGGTTCACCGCGCTCGCGCTCAGATCCGGCGCACCGGCGCCGGTCAGGGCATAGCTTCCCTTCGCAAAGGTGCCCTGGGCGATGACATTGGCCGCGATGGCCACACCCACACCCGCGCCGCCGGTGCCGACGGCGGCGTTCCCGGCGATGACCTTGATGGTTTGATCATCTTCGGCGATCTGGGCCACGCTCTGCGCATCGCGGATGGTGCCGCCGCGAATGTCAGCCCGCGTGTTGCCGGTGATCACATTGACCGAAACCGACCCTGCAACGGCGGAACCGGTCGAGGCCCCGATCGCCACAGACGCCGAGCGGATTTTGCCCTCTGCCACAGCCTTCGCGGTCACCGCAGAGGCGGTGATGTCATTTCCGTTAATAACCGTGGTGGTGTCATTGCTCAGGATCAGGTTGACGGCCAGAGCCGCACCCGCCGCGCCCTTGCCCCCGGCCGCAGCCGCCCCGGCGATGCTTTGAATGTCGCGCTTTGACTTCGCATCTGCCGTGAAACTCTCAGCCCCGCGCACAACCGATCCGGTCATGGCGATGCCGGCATCTGCAACCACGGTATTCACTGTGATGCCCGCGCCAACCGCCGTGCCGTCAAGCCCGGCCGCACCCGCCACGCCAAGGCTGCGGATCTTACTGTTGCCCCTCGCCAGAAGCTCAACCGAGGCAGCGGCATAGGGGTCAGGCACTTCGGCAGTGGCCGCCGGAATGCGCCCCTCGAGAAGCGCATTGTCGATCTTCACCAGGGTCTTGCCGGTGATCACATTGACCGCACCGGCAGCGCCCACGGCATTCTGACGCCCAAAGGCCAGCGCCCCGGCCAAGGCCCAGATCTGCGCCTCATCGCGGGCGGTGATCTTCAGACTGTTCAGCGCTTTCAGCGCCACCCTGGTCTGCGCCGCAGGGCTGTCGCCGATCTCAACCCGCGCATCCGCCACGATCGTATTGACCGAGGCCGAGCCTGCCGCACCGGTTTTGCCGGCCCCTGCCGAGATGCCAAAGCCGTAAAGCCGCGCGTTAAAGCCCGCCTCAACCGCGATGTCAGCCGCCGTCAGCTGCGCCGCATTGCGCAGGCGCACCAGGGCATGGCGGTTGTAATTGTTCGACGCCACGCCGATGCCGAAGCCGAGCCCCTGATCGGCGCTCATATTGACGGCAATCGCCCCGCCCACAGCCAGCTGCCAGGAGCTGTCAGCGGCCAGAAGATCAATCTTCTGCCCCGCCTCAAGCCGGGCGCCGTTCACATCCACTAGGGTCTCGCCCATCAGCAGGTTCATCGCCACCGAACCCGCGATGGCTTTGTCACCTTTTGAGGTGCCCGCACCGCCCACGGCAACATTGACCGTGTGGCTTTCGTCCTTCGCCTGAACCGTGATCGTGCCGTTTTCCGACAGGATCTCACCGCCAAGCTTTGCCGAGACATCCCGGAAGCCCAGCGTGATGCTGAGCGCGCCCGCCAGGACATCTGCGCCGTTCTGGGTCTGAAGCGCCACGGAAACCGCGCCGCTCGCACCGATGGTCAGGCCATTGTTCAGCGCCGAGACCTGCAGATTGCCACCGCTGGTCAGCTTTGAGCCCGCGGCAATCTCGCTGCGAGTGCTGTTTGAGGCGATGATATTGGCCACGCCAGAGCCTGCCAGCGACAGGCCGGTTTTCTGACTGCCAACCTCTGAGGTCTCATCGGTGTTCAGATCGTCAAAGAAATCGATGTCTTCAAGAAGCATCATCTTTTCAACGACATCATCGCCGACCAGCGGGTTCAGCGACATCAGAATGCTGTCGTCTTTCGCGCCCCCCCCGCTGCCGGGGGTCTGGGGCGGGGCGGCGGTTTCAGCCGTCACCGCACCTGCGGCGGCCACACCAATGTCGAGCGCATTGTTCAGCGCCGCAATGCTGGCCGCCCCTGCGGCCGTCACATAGCCCGTGCCATCGGCAACCTCGCCCTTGCGGTAGCCGATCCCGGCGTAAACATCGCGCTCCATGTAATTGACGATGACCGCGCCGCCCACGGCGGTGGCGGGGGTGCCGCTTCCGGCGGCAGTGGCACCCGAAAGCCCGGCCGCAACGGCCAAGTTGATGGTGTCGTCTTTGGCCTCGATCTTCAGATCCCGGTCAAGATCGATGCGGGCATTGCCCGAAACCAGCGCGGTGGTGTCTTTCAGGGTGACATTGGCACCCAGCGAGAGGCTGATGCCCTTTTCGCGCCCGCCGCGTCCGGCATAGACCAGCTGGCCCATGAAGCGGTCGTTCAATGCGGTCACATTCAGATCGCGTGCTTCGATCTGTGCGCGGCCCACGGTGGTGCTGATGCTGCCCCGGTTCACCTCGGCCCCGAGGGTGCCGCCAAGCGCGGTGGCGGGACCATCGCTGGCAAAGGGGTTATGGGTCGGCAGGAAGTTATTGCCGAAGATCATCGCCGAGGTTTCAGCCGCGTGAACGCTGACATCGCCCTCAGTTGCGATCACCGCGCCGTCGAGAATGCGCGCCGCCGTCTGAGCATTGGTCATAAAGGCGTTGAGCGACAGGCCCATGGCGCTGTTTTGCGCTTTATCATCCACCGGGATCCCGGGGTTGGAGGTGGGCTTGGGCGTCCGCGTGCCCGCCGAGATCACGCCGGAGGTCGGCGTCAGTCCCGAGAGCAGATAGTCCATCAGATCGGGCATCTCGGGCTGGGTGTCGAGCACCGCCGAGGCCTGGCCCGGCGCATCCGAATCCTGATCCTCCGGCGCATCGGAGAGCACCTGGGCAGGCAGACCCTTCAGCGTCTCCAGCCGCCCGGCATAATCGCGCCATTCCTGCACACTGTCCCAAAGCCCGCTCAGCGCCTCGGTCAGCGAGCCGAGATCGGTGGTCGCGCTCACCGAAACCGTGCCGCCCTTCACATTGCCGCCCAGCTCCGCCTCGGTGCGGCTGCCCAGATAGCTGAGCGCACCTGCCGCAAAGATGCCATCGGTGTGCTGGCCGATCAGCTGGTCATAGCTGAGGCCCAGAAGATCGGCCTTCCGCTTGAGAACAAAGCCGAAATCCCCCATCCGCGAGACTGCCCGGCGCACCGGGCCTGACAGCGCCGTGGTGGTGCGGTAATCCAGCGAGGAGCGCAGGTTCAGGTCCTGAACGCCCGAAAGCGTCACCGCGCCCGGCGTGGCAAAGGCGCGGTAATCGCCGCCGTTCTCCAGATCGTGATAGCCGCCGTTCAGCGAGGCAAAGGTATCGTCCTGGAAGGCGTTGACGTCGATCCCGAAGCCCAGCCCCAGGGTCTTGGGCTGCGAGTTCGCATCCATCCCGAGGTTGCGCTTGATCGCCTTGGTCATCCCCGAGATCAGCGGCTCGATATGGGGGTTTTTGGTGACGACCGCCGTGGTGGGATTGTTTTCGCTGACCGTCGCTTCGGTGACCCGCGAGTTCGCCAGATAAAGCGTCTGCGCCGTCAGATCGACGCCGCCGCCCGCGTGAAGACCGCCGGTGCTGCGATCCCCGGAGGTGCCGGGGCGCACATTGACCGCAGCCTCGGTGTGGTTGCTGCTCAGGCCGACGTTCAGCGCCACCGCCAACCAGTCGCTGTCCCCCGCCGCCGCCGCGACAGAAGTTTCATGGCTGCGCACGGTTTTGGCCTCAAAAATCGCGCGCCCCCCCGCGCTGATCTTTTTGGCATCCACCAGAAGCTGGTTCTCGACCTCCTGAACGGTAACATTCAGCGCCAGGGTCAGACCGCCGATCTTGGCGCCCTTGAAATCCACCGCCATGGCATCGCGCACGGTTGAGCGCAGTGCCAGATCGCGGGCCGAAGTGATCTCGGTCGCGCCGGTGATCTGCACGGTGGCGCGGGTTTTGCTGTAAGCGCCAAGCGCCGAGACCGGCACCGGCAAAAGCGCGCCGGGCTTGGTCTCAACCATGGTCTCGGCATGGGCGCGGATATAGACATCCTCGCGCGGCGCACCGACCTGAGAGGCCGGAGTTTCCGCATTCGGGCCGTTCCAGTCCGCCGGCAGGGTCAGACGTTTGGTGCCAAGGATCGCCGGCGCGCTCAGCGACCAGACGTCCGAGACCAGACCGTCATTGGTGATCGCGGCGTCGCGGGCGCGCTCGCCTTCGGCCCAGTTGGTCTTGCCATTCTGCCGCGTCAGCCCCGCGGCGCCGCGGGTGCCGTCAGAGGTGATGGTGCTGTCGGTAATCGTCACCGAGGCCTTCGCCTCATTGATCGGGATCGAGACCACAAGCTGCGCGGCCAGGGCCTTCAGCGCCGAGAAAGAGGCATTCTGCGCGGCATCGACGCCCGCGTCGATCAGCCCTTCGAGAATATCGCTCAGCGCAGAGGTGGTGACCTCCTGTTCCGGAGTGTCGCCATCGGCCGGGATGATGACGGTCTGAGAGCCGAAGCTGTTGAAAAACGCATCCTGCAGCCGCGCCAGCCGCTCTTCGCTTTCCAGAAGCGCCGCGGCATCGTCGAGATTGGTGCCGGTGCCGCTGCGCGCCACGGCGTAAACAACAATGGCGCCGCCCTTCAGCGTGGCCCCGGCCAGGGTCACCTTCGCCTCGGCATCGCGCACCGAGATCGGCCAGGCCTGGTCGATATTGCTGTGCTCTGCCACCAGCGCAATCAGACCCGAGCCGCCCGGCGCGGTGGTGTCGATGGTGCCACCGTTCATGCGGATGTCACGCCCTTTGGCGATCACATCCCCGCCCGAAGTGGTCAGGCTGCCGTCAATATCGATGCGGCCTGCCTCGGCCAGAACCTGCGCGCCCCCGGTGGTGAAGCCGCCAAGAATCTTCAGCTCCCCGCCCTCCAGCATGACCGTGCCGCCGGCCGAACCGCCCAGCGTGCCGTCGCCCGTGCCGCTGCCACCCTGCCCCAGAGTGATCTCATCAGCCCCGAGCCAGACCAGACCGCCCGCGCCCATCGCTTCCAGCTTCACCGCGCGCTCTGCCAGCAGGCTGTCTTCGGCGAACATAATGATAAAGCCCGGACGGCTTGCCCCATCCGCGCCGGCGACCAGGGCCGAATTCGGCTGGTCAAGCTTCAGGGTGATGTCTTTGGCCTGAGCGGTGATCGCCGCACCGCCTGTCGCGCCATTGGTGGCGGTAATATTGCCGCCGATCGTCAGATCGCCCGCCGCGCGCAGACTGACCACGCCGTCGCGCACCACCACACCGGCTGCGCGTTTCACATCGCCGGTATTCACCGCCGTCACCGGCTGGCCGCTGTCGGTGCCGCCTGCGCCGCTGACGGTGACCTGACCGTTCAGCAGCATCCGCGCCCCGGCCCGCAGGCTCAGCGCACGCGCCTCAATCCGGCCCCGGATCTCAATCGCGCCGTTGCCCATCTCTTCGTTGCCGGCGTCGATGTCGTCAACGTAGCCCTCAAAGGATTTCAGATGCGGCCCGCTGCCCAGGCTGTCGATCATATCATCGCGGTAACCCGCGGTCGGCGTCGTCACCACCAGCCGCCCGGCCTGAACCGAGCCGTTTTCCCCCAGCACAAAGCCGCCGGGGGTGACGAAATAAATGTCCCCGCCTACGCTCGTCGCGCCATATTCAAAGCTGCGCACCGCGCCGTCGATGGCAACGCCCGCATTGCCCTCCATGATGTTGACGATGCGGCTTGAATTCTGATTCAGGCGGAAGTTGACACTGTCGCCGGTCGCCAGATTGAAGGTGTCATAGACCATGACATCGGTCGAACTGCCCGGCGATCCGGCCTTTTGCCCGGTGATGTCAAAGACCGACTGACCGCCCGCCGTGCTGGTCGAAATGCCCGCATCATAAGCCCCGGTTCCGGTGATGACGGAGGCCGCATCTGCCCAGGCCGGTGCAATCTGGCCCGAGATGACCGATGCAATGGCAAGAGCCGAGACCCCGCGCCGCAGAGTGGCGCGCAGGCCCGAGACGAGAACAGGACGGTCTTGCAGGGCATTGGTCATCTTAAAACTCCACGGACATCGGCGAATGGGGCAAATTTGAAATCAGCAATCGGGGGGCTGCGGCGGGGGCTGCAGCGCTCCCCCAGGGCTCAGATCAGCGCGTCCTGGCCGTTTTCGGCCAGGACGCGCGAATGGCGGTTACTCGCCCTCTTTGGGGAGTTGAGCGCGCAGCGCCGCCACACCTTCGCTGAAGCGCGACATTTCAACCTTCACGATCAGCGGTTCACCATCGGCATCCATGCGGTAGCCAAAGAGCACCGACTCCGCGCCGCTCAGAGTTTCCAGCTCGGCCTCATCAAGGCCGGTGGCGGCTTCGCAGACGCCGCCAAGGCAGCGCTGCCAGATCATCTCGCGTTGCGGCAGGTCTTCTTTATCCGCGATGCGGTAAACCGCGCCGCCGGGCAGATAGACCCCCTGGGGCACCTGGGCAAAAAGCAAAGCGCCGTCCTTGACCGGAAGTGCCACCAGACGCACCACCAGCTCGCCGCTGTCTTTCAGCGTCAGCTCCTGGGTCAGACGGCAGACCGAGCGCTTCACGCTCAGCGCTTCGCAGTTCACCAGCCAGGAGCCGAAAGCGGTGTAATTCGCCAGATCCTGCACGGGGGCCGCAGCCTCAGGGGCAGCGGTCTGCGCAACGGCCACTGGCGCGAAGGCCAGAGTGGCGGTCAGAGCAACGGCGGAGAGAGAGGCAAAAGAAAAGGTCATCAGGGATTCCTCGGGTCTTGAAAGGGCCGGAACAGGTCAGAAATTCACCGAAAGCCCCAGCAGCGCGATGGCCTGGCCGGACTCGGTGAAACCGGTGGTGGGCCTGAGCGGCACCCCCACCAGCGCATGCAGGCCGTAGCGGCCGTCGAAGGTGAAATTCGCGCCAATCCCGGCCGAGAACAGCCGGTCGGCCGCCGTGGTGCGCGAGCCGATGCTGGCAGAGGTGCGCAGCACCGCCGCATCGGCAAACACATAGGGCTGAATGGCGAGGCGGTCGTTCATCACCCGCCAGGGATCAAGCTGCACCACCTGCAGCCGCAGCGCGACGGCCTCGGGTGCGGCGCGCACATCAGAGGGATAGCCGCGCAGAATCTCAGTGCCGCCGACGCCGAACTGACGCGCGACCGGCAGCTGCAGCTTGCTGGCCATCTGACCATCAAGCGAGGCCGTCAGCGCATAGCCCTGAGAGAGACGCCGGTTGGCAAAGCCCGAGACCTGCAGCACACCGTAGCCGCCATCGGTCAGCGCCCCGCCGGCACTTTTCGCAGACCCCATGCGCAGACGCGCCGTGCCGCCAAACTCCGTCAGCGGAATGCTGCGCCGATAGCTGACCTCAGCGGTCATCTCATTGAGCTTGGTGTCAACGAACTGAATGCCCGCGATTTCCGACTGCGTGCGGTCATGGGTCAGACCAAAAGAGGCATAGATTGAGCGGTCATGCGCCATGCGCAGGGGAAAACGATAGCCCAGGGAGAACCCCTGGGAATCCGATACCACCCGCGCGGCCGAAAAACTGCCGCCGATCACCTGCGAATTTGAGGCATGAAGCCCCACGACCAGACGCCCGCCCGACACCCCGACCGGCCGGTCATAGCTGACCGCCCCTGACCAGGCACCGCTGGTGCGCGTCAGGTTGATCCCCAGCCGGTCGCGCCAGCCGGTCAGACTGGCCCATTGCGCCGTGGCGTGCAGGCGCTGCTGCCCGGTCTCCTCCCGGCCGTGGTTATCGGCTGCAAGGGCAAAGCGCAGGTTTTTCGGCTCATTGCCCGTGATGGTCACCCGGGTGCCCGCCATCCGCTCACCAGGGGCGAAATCGAGCGCGGGGGCCAGATCATGGCTTTGCGCCAGCACGCGCAGTTCCCGCTCCAGCCGGGTGAAATCGGGCTTTTCCCCCTCACGCAGGCTCAGCGCGCGGCGGAAGAACTCGGGACGGGTCGAGCCATTGCCTTTCACCTCGACCTGCTCAATGGCGGCTTCGACGAGATCAACGCGCAAAACACCGCCCAGAATATCCTGGGCGGGCAGAACGGCCTCTGCCGTCGGGACCCCCGCGGCCTCATAAAGCGCCTGAAGGCGCTGCATCATCTGCTGAAGGTCGTCAAAGGTGATGGGCCGGCCGATATACTGCGAGGTCACCGCCGATATTTCACCCGCGCTCAGATAGACGGAGGAGGGCGTGTCAATGCGTGTCAGCGCAAAGCCGGGCCCCGCCGCCTGGGCGGGGAGCGGCAGCATAAGGGCAAGCGCGAGGGCGGCTTTGCGGATCATCCCTGATCTCCTCTGGCGGCAGCAGTGATCCCGGTCAGCGAGATCTGAAGTTCAGCCGGGGGCTCTCCGGCAGCGGGGCGATACAGCAGCGACAGGGTCCTGCCCCGCCGCAAAGCGCGCCATTCTTTCGCATCCAGCGCGCGGCTGGCCTCGCAGAGCGCATCACGGCAGCGCAGGTAATCGAGGCGATGCTCGGCCCCGCCGTCGAGGGTGTAAAAGGCGCCCGAGGCCAGATGCACCCCGGCGGGCAACAGGGCCTGCAGCACAGCCTCTTCGCCGTTGAGTTGAATGCGCAGGAGCGCAAGGGGCCGGGAGGTCTGCGGGCTCAGGAGGGTCTGCGACAGCACGCAAGCCCCCTCCGCCCCGCAGTCGCGCTGCCAGAGCGAGGTCGGCTCCGCCCATGCAGGAAGCCCGGACAGAAGCCCGGCCATGCCCGCAAGGGCGACGGAAAGCTGACTGATAAAGATCCTCACACCCAACGAACCCTTAGAAATTATCTATCGTTTCTAATGGGTTTGAAGGTCGCAGCGCTATTCCCTCAATCGGGGGAACCAATCTTAGGTTGCGTGAAGACCTTGGCAGACACCCTCTATAAAATATGCATATAGTATGCAGCTTTAGCGGGAGGCAGGCGGACTCCGGCAACTGACAGCCGATCCGCGCTGCGGGCAATTTATTGACCAATTGGCAAAGAAAGATCTGCAGCGCACCCCGATCTGCCGGGCCGGGCGTGCGTTTTTGCAACCCATGGTTCCACACCCCGAACCGCAAAGGCAAAGCCCCTGCTGACGCTTTGCCGGCAGGGGCTTTTGTCACTCAGGCGTTAAGTTCAGCCGCTCAGGCCGTGCCGCGTCCGGCAAGGGAACGCACCACGGTGATGATGTCATCCGGGTTCACCGGCTTGATCAGCATCGGCACCTCCGGGAAGTCAGCAGGCAGATGCGCGCGCCCGTAGCCAGAGACAAAGCAGAAGGGCCTTGCCCGATCGCGCAGCGCCGCCGCGACCCGGTCAACCGGCTCTCCCATCAGATTGGCGTCCAGCAGCGCAAGGTCGAAATCGCCCTGAGCGACAGCGGCAAGCGCATCCGTCACCGTCCGGGCCTCGCGCACCACGCGCGCGCCTGCGTCCTCCAGACTGGAGCGGATATCCATGGCGACCAGCGGCTCATCTTCCACCACGAGGATCCGGCAACCGCTCAGCGGCTCTCCCGGCGTGGGTTCGGCCTGAACTTCAGCCGGTGCGCTTTGCACGGCTCCGGGCTGCAGATCAAACCCGTGGTCGATGCGGATGCGCCAGATCGCCCCTTCGCTGCGCCAGTCCACGGTGGCGCGGCTGTCGCCCACGCCGGTGGCAATCAGCGTCGAGCCAAAACCCTGACGCTCCGGCGGGGTGACGGGGGGGCCGCCATATTCGCGCCAGGTCAGCACCAGATCCGCAGCCTCAGGCTTCCAGCTGATCTCAACCCGCCCGCCTGGCACGGAGAGCGCACCATATTTGGCGGCATTGGTGCCCAGTTCATGCAGAACAAGCGCCAGACGCAGAGTGTTTTCCGGCGAGAGGCTCACCGGCGGGCCCAGGCGGTCCAGGTTTTCAGCATTCAGGGTGCCGGCCGCGATCTGATCATCAATCAGCTGATCAAGCGAGGCGCTGGACCAGGTAACATCCGAGAGGATCGAATGCGCCCGCGCCAGTGCGTGCAGACGGCCTGAGAATTTCCGGTTAAATTCCTTCAGATCGACAGAACTGCGCAGGGTCTGGCGCATGATCGCCTGAACATTGGCGAGGGTGTTTTTGATCCGGTGGTTCAATTCTCCGACCAGCAGAGAGCGCACCTCTTCGGCGCGGTGCCGTTCGGTGACATCAAGGATCTGCAGCGTCAGCGACGGGCGGCCAAGGGCCGGATCGACCAGAACCGAGCCGAAGATATCGCAGTAAATCTCGCCCTGGGGGCCGGAGGATTTCATATGGGCGGTATGGCGCGCCAGATCATCGCTGGCCGCCGTCCAGCCTGCCAGCATCTCAAGCGTCGCCTCATCAAAAGCGCCGGTCGCGCCCAGGGGGCGGCCCAGAGCCGCCGCCTCGCTGACGCCGAAAAGCCGCGCCGCGCTGTCATACCAGTGACGCACCACCAGATCGGCGTCACAGACCACCAGCGCGAGCGGCGAGTTATTGGCATGGGCATGAAGCGAGGCAATCGCCAGATCGCGGTCACGCGCAATCGAGCGCAGCTCATCGCGCTGACGCTCAAGCGTCTTGGCCTGACGGGCCAGGCTGTAGAACACCTCGGCCTTTGAGGTAAGGATCACCGGATCGATGGGCTTGAAAATATAATCGACCCCGCCCGCCTCATAGCCGCGGAACCGCCGCGCCTCGCTGGCGTTCTCAGCCGTGACGAAGATGATCGGGATATCGCGCGTCCGCTCAGCACCGCGCATCAGCTCAGCCAGTTCATAGCCGTTGATTTCGGGCATCTGCACGTCAACGAAGGCCAGTTGATAGTCGGTCAGCAGCATCATCTCCAGCGCTTCGGCGGCGGAATGTGCCATATGCACCTCCAGACCGTCACGCCGCAGCAGAGCTTCCAGCGCCACCATATTTTCGCGCACGTCATCAACGAGCAGGAAGCGGATCACACTGTCAGCCATCGCGGGACTCCGTGGTTGCTGTTCTGCGCCAGATACGCTCGTTCTCGCAAAAAGCCGTGAAGGCTTTGCCGTGGGAGGAAAATCGAAGAGTTTCATGCGCACCAAGTCCAAGAAAGCCACCTCTGACCAGAGAGTCGGCAAAAAGGCCGACTGCACGGTGCTGGAGTGCCTCGTCAAAATAGATCAAAACATTGCGGCACGACACCAGGTGCACCTCAGAAAAGACCTGATCGGTGGCAAGGTCATGTTCTGAAAAGACGGTGGTCTGCCGCAGCCTGCGGTGAAAAGCCGCCCCACCGTAAGCGGCCGTGAAGTAATCTGACAGCGAGGCCTTGCCGCCCGCCGCCTGATAATTGGCCGAAAATCCCGCGAGCCGCGAGATGTCGTAAATCCCCTGCGCGGCCTTGGCCAGGGCGCGGCGGTTGATCTCGGTGGCGTAGAAGATCGTCCGGCCCAAAAGCCCCTCCTCCTCGAAGAGGATCGCCAGCGAATAAAGCTCTTCGCCATTGGCGCAGCCCGGGATCCAGACCTTGAGCGAGGGAAAGGTTTTCAGATGCGGCACCACCTCTTCACGCAGCCGCCGGTAATAGGCCGGATCGCGGAAGAGATCGCTGACCTGCACCGTCAGCGCGTCGATCACCTGATGCAAAGCTGACGGATCATGCAAAAGCCGCGCCTGCAGGTCCGAGATTGTCGCACAGCTCAGCGCCTCACGCGCCACTTCAATGCGGCGCGTGAGCGAGGCCCGGGAATAGGACCGGAAATCATAATGATACCTTTGGTGAAGCGCCTCCAGGAAGAGGCGCGTCTCAAGTTCTGGAAGGCTTTCTGCCTTAAGCCGCTCCGTCATCGCGACATCCACACCCGCGTCAGCGACAGAAGTTTGTCCACATCAAGCGGCTTGGCCAGATAGTCATTCGCCCCTGCCGCCAGACATTGTGCCTGATCGTCCGCCATGGCCTTGGCAGTCAGCATGATGATCGGCAGATTGCGCCAGCGCTCAAGGCGGCGGATCTCACGGGTGGCGGTCAGCCCGTCCATCTCGGGCATCATCACATCCATCAGCACCAGATCGACCGGATCCTCTGCGCCATCCGTCACCCGCGCGAGGAAATCCAGGGCCTCACGGCCGTTGCGGGCGATCTTAGTTTTCACGCCATGAGGCTCAAGCACGCCATTCAGGGCGTAGATATTGCGGATGTCATCTTCAACAATCAGGATGCGGCGACCTTCGAGCTGTGCATCGCGGTTCAGCGAAGCGACCAGCATCTCGCGCTGGCGCGCCGGCAGATCCGACACCACCTGATGCAGGAAGAGCGTTACCTCATCGATCAGCCTTTCGGGGGATTTGGCGCCTTTGATGATGATCGAGCGCGAATAGCGGCGCAGGCGCTGCTCCTCCTGATCGGTGAGGGCGCGGGCGGTATAGACGATGACCGGCGGGAAAGAGGCGGTCTCATCCGTGCTCAACTGCTCCAGCAGATCAAAGCCCGAGCCATCCGGCAGGGTCATATCCAGTACGATGCAGTCAAATGTCTCCCGCCGGCAGGCCGCAAGTGCGGCAGCCGAAGTTGAGACGCCCTTCACCTCAACCTCTGACGAGCCGAGGAGCGCTTTCAGCCCGCTGAGCTGATGGGGATCATCCTCCACAATCAGCAGCTTACGCATGCTTTGCGTCTCGTGATCGGTGATGCTTTCCAGCGCTTTGATCAGCGCATCACGTGCCACCGGCTTCATCAGGTAGCTGACAGCGCCTTGGGCGAGCGCCTCTCGGGTGCGGTCCTCGGCAGAGACGATATGGACCGGGATGTGGCGCGTTTCGGCATCGCGTTTCAAACGGTCAAGAACGGTCATGCCGCTGTGATCGGGCAGACCCATATCGAGCAGAATGCCATGCGGCACATAAAGCTGCGCCGCGCGGATGGCATCATCAGCGGTCTCCACCACGACTGCGCCGAAGCCTAGCTCCCGCGCCAGATCCAGCAAAAGCCGCGAGAAATTGATGTCATCTTCAACGATCAAAAGACGGCGGGGCCGCTCGGACAGGGTGTCGCGGTCATCGCTGATACCCTGGACCACCCCAACGGGGCGATCAAGTGAAACCTCCGGCATCGGGGCCGCAGGGGCCGGGGTGTGCAGCGGGCGGGGCGCGGCCTCCGGGGCAGCCGCGGGCTGCGCCGGGACCTCAGTGCCGTCCAGGCTGAGCGGCAGATGCAGGCGGAAGGTGCTGCCCTGGCCCGGCGCACTTTCCAGCGTGATGCTGCCGCCCAGACGCGTAGCCAGATCGCGCGAGATCGACAGCCCCAGCCCCGTTCCGCCAAAGCGGCGAGAGATCGAGCCGTCGGCCTGGCGGAAGGCGTCAAAAACCGCCGCGTGATGTTCTGCCGCGATGCCGATGCCGGTGTCGCGCACCCAGAAGGTCAGCCCCGACCCGGGGTTTTCCGTCACCCCCAGGGTGACGCCGCCTTTTTGGGTGAACTTCAAAGCATTGGCGATGAAGTTGCGCAAAATCTGCTCAAGCCGTGCCCCATCGGTCGAGATACGCGGCAGGGTCTCGGGCGCCTCGATCTTAAAGGCCAGCCCACGCTCAGAGGCCTGGGGGGTGAAAATCCGGCTCAGGCGGCGCAGCACATCGCCGGCCGCAACCGGGGCGGGGGTGATCTCAACCTTACCGGCCTCAATGCGGGCGATGTCGAGGATGTCATTGATCAGCGTCAGCAGATCTTTACCCGAGCTTTCAATGGTTTCGGCCCACTGGCATTGCTCTTCGGTCAGATTGCCTTTGCGGTTTTCACTCAGCAGCCGCGCCATGATCAGCAGCGCATTCAGCGGCGTGCGCAGCTCATGGGACATATTGGCGACGAATTCCGACTTATAGCGGCTTTCGCGGGCCAACTCTTCGGCCTGATCTGCGAGCTGTTTGCGCGACAGGGCGATGGCATCACGCTGCTCTTCCATCTGCGCGGTCTGCTGCTCAAGAAGGGCGTTCTGCTCTTCGAGTTCGGCCTGCTGCTCGCGCAGGCGGCCTTCACTGATCTGTAGGGCGCGGGTCTGCTCCTCCAGTTCGGCATTGGTGGCGGCCATCTCTTCGCCATGGGCGCGCAATTCCTCTGCCTGACGGCGGGTTTCTTCAAGAAGCTCGTTCAGTTCATCGCGGTAAGCTGCGGAGCGCAACTCAAGCCCCAGCTTCTCGCCCGCCTGTTGCAGCAGGCTCAGCACACGCTCATCCGGTTCGCGGTCGAAACCAAATTCGGCGACGCCGTTAATATGCCCCCCCTCACTCAGCGGCACGATTACCGAATGGGCCGCAGCGCCCTGAAGAAGACCCGAGCCCCAGTTGAGCGCGGCATCGCCAGGAGCGGAGAGCTGCACCACGCGGTTCTCGTCAATGGCGCGGCGCAGGTGGCCGGGAACACCGTGGCGGGCATCCGCCGCCGCACCACCCCAGCTGCCGATCGGTGCCAGCTGCTGCGCGGTCAGTTCCCACAACACGGCAGCGCGGGCCGATGTCTCATCCCCGATCACCTCAAGCCCGCGATGTGCCAGCTCATCCCGGCCCAGATTGCCCTCAAGCGCCTGGGACAGACGCACTTTTGCACGCTGCTCCCAATCGAGGCCGGACAGGATGATGCGGTTGCGGATCATCAGGGTGCCTGCCCCGGCAAGGATCGCCAGGATAAAGGCGGCGAGGCTGCGGTTCAGCACCGCAAGCGAGGCGTCGACCCCTTCCGGCCCGAAGTAAGCGCCTGCGGCCAGCAGAACAGCCGCGACCACGGCAAGTGTCCCCGGCAGCCAGATCTGCCGCGAGGCATAGCTGAGCACCATGGCAAGAAAATAGGCCAGCCAAAGGCTGCGTCCGAGCGGGGCAAACAGATCCAGCGCAAATGTCGCCGCTGTAATGGCGACGGTCGCAAGGGTGATCCCGGCATCAAATGCACGGGTTTGAGTTTTCATCATCCGTATGGTTGCCCGCTCTGGTAGATTTCAACGCCAAGTGGCTGAAAAATTATAAAACGCCTCAGGCGCAGTGAGGTTCCGTTTAAAGTGTGTCGCGCCCCGGAACATCCGCAAGATAGCACGCGGCGCGTGTGTAAACCGTTAAAATCGGGCTGCCGCAAGGGGTCAGACCGTGACTTGACGGATCGTCCCGCATGAGCCTGGCCCCCGGCCTTAAGGGGCAGGCTCAGCGCGGCAGGCCCCCAAGCTGGCGGATCTGGCGCCAGGACCGCCTGAGTACCGTCAAGGCGGTCCCGGCCAGCAAAATCCAAAGCGCCCAAAGCAAAACCGGCAGATCAGATCCCGCCAGCAGCACCAGGGCCTGCGCCACCGCCGCCAGAGTGATCAGCGCCATACGCTGCGGCTTGGCGAAGGGGCCCGAGAAGTCGTTGCCTGCGCCATTCGCCCGACCGAGTTCGCGGATATAGGCGGTCAGAACCGCCAGCGCTCCGGTCAGATAGCCCAGATCGGGGCGGCCGACCGCCCATCCCAGCCCGGCAAAAATCAGCAGATCTGAGATGCGGTCCGGGGCTTCATTCCAAAACGGGCCGTCCGGCCCGCCCTTGCCCCCTTCAACCGCCACCAGCCCGTCGAAAAGATTGCACAAAAGCCGCATCTGACAGGCCAGGGCCGCCAGGATCAGCCCGGCCCAGTGACCGCCCGCACAGGCAAAGGCCAGACCCGCCATCGCAGCCGCCGCCATCGAGAGCATGGAAATGGCATTGGGCGTCAGATTGCGGCGGACGAGAAAGCCGGTGATCCGGCGGGCAGAGGCGGTGTTCCGGCTTGCAATGGGGCGGCGGTCTGCGGGATCACTCATCAAAAACTCCCAAGCAAAAGATGCAGATAGATCGGCGCCGAGAAAACAAGGCTGTCGAGCCGGTCCAGAAACCCGCCGTGGCCCCGGATCAGATGGCCCCAGTCTTTCACGCCGCGGTCCCGCTTGATCGCCGAAAGGATCAAGCCGCCGAAAACCCCCATGACACAAACCGCAAAGGCCGTAAGACCCGCCATCAGGGCCGTGAAGGGCGTGATCGGCGTGAGGATCACCCCGATGAGGGTCGCACTGAGCACACCGCCCACCAGTCCCTCAACCGTCTTCGAGGGCGAGACTTTCGGCGCGAGCAGCGTTTTGCCAAGCGCTTTGCCCCAGACGTATTGCAGCACATCAGATGCCTGAACGACCAGGATCAGCCAGGTGATCAGCGTGATGGCCGAAAAGCTGTAATCCGGGATTTTCAGCGACAAAAGCGCGGGAATGTGGCTGACGAAATAGACGCAGATCATCAGCCCCCACTGAGTCTCAGAGACCCGGTTGAGAAAGCCTGAGACCTCGCCCTTCAGCACCGTGATCACCGGCAGCGCAATAAAGGCATAAAGCGGGATCATCAGAAGCGCCATCAGCGCCCAGTCCATATAGACCGCCAGATATTGCAGCGGCAGGATGAGCCAGAAGGCCAGAACCAGCGCCGAGTGATCGGCCCGCCGCGTATGGGTTACGGTGGCAAATTCGCGCAGAGCCGCGAAAGAGCAGAAGGCGAAGAACAGCGTGATGACGCCGCGCCCCAGCCAGAAAATCGTGCCGAAGACAAAGATCATCACCCACCAGGACCGGATCCGCGCGCGCAGATTGTCCCAGGAGGCCGGCTCAATTTTCGACTTCAGCCGGATCGCCGCGATCTCAGCCACCCCAAGCAGCGCAAAAAGCGCATAGCAGACGAGGGCCGTGGGGGTCAGGAAGGGGTCAAGGCTCATACCGGGCTCCTCCGGCAGGCCAGAATGGCAGCGTGAAGCCTGGCCAGAAACTCAGGGCGCTCCTCTCGGGGTTCGGGGCGCAAAGGCGGGCCATAGCGTAGTTCACAGTTCAGCGGCACCGGCACATAGCCCCCCTTTGGCAAAATGCGGTCCATATGCGAGATCCAGACCGGAACCACCTCAGCATCGGGCACTTCCTGAAGCAGAAGATAGATCCCCGAGCGCAGACGCATCAGATCGGTCCCGGTGAGATTGCGGGTGCCTTCGGGAAAGAAAATCAGGTCTTCTCCGGCCTTCAGGGGCGCTGCAAGCTGGCGGATGACTTCCCCGTTGTCGCCCCCCGGCTCACGTTTGCCGCCCCGCTCAACCAGAACGCCGCGAAAAACGCGGTGAATCAGCCAGCGGCGAAACCCCGAGGCCTCCCAGTAATCCGCCCCCGCGACGGGGCGCGTGCGGCTGCGCAGACTGCGCGGCAGAGCCGTCCAGAGCGCCACAAAATCGGCGTGACTGACGTGGTTGGCCGCGTAAATCCTTGGCCTGCCGTTGTGTTCAGGGAAATCAGCACTGCGCAGGCTCAAGAGCGCCCGACAGCTGAAGACAGTGGCAAGCCGGGCCGCCTGCGCAAGAAATTGGTCACTCATGATATCTCCTTCACCCTGCCCCCGCTTGTGCCTTACCTTGGCACGCAGGTCAGCCCGGAAATTTGCTCTGCGCCCCAAAAGAGAGCGGCAAACCCCGGCGCGGAAGCCGAGACATCTGCAGACGCGCGGGCCAGGCGTTCTGCCTGAGGGCCGGGTGAAGTGGGCAGCAGCTCATCCGCCAGGCCCCGAGCGCAGGGTCTGCCGGAAAGAGGGACATGCCCCCCCTCAGAGGCCCCGGGGGCCGGTTTTGAGCTTTACCGGGGTGCGGTCAGACGCCCGATCAGTCCCGCCGCAGCCGAAGACCATTTGCGGCCTTCCAAATCCAGAACCGCGCGTTGCGAGAGCCGCCGCAGCATCTGACGATCTGAACTGAGCTGCGCGAGCCCCTCAAGGCAGGCAGAGACCGCCGCCTCAAGAGGAAGAAGAAGGCCGTTCTGCCCATGACGGACAACCTCAGCCACCGCACCGACATCGGTCGCAAGGACCACCACCCCCTGACGCATCGCCTCAAGGATGGTCAGCGGCAGGCCTTCATATCCTGAGAGCAGCACCAGAACATCGGCCTGCGCATAGGCCGCGGCCAGGGCCTCCGGCGTGGTCAGCGGCGGCTCAAGAAGCGGCGCCAGCACCTCGGGCAAAGCCCGTCCCCCCCTGCGGCGAGAGAACCGCCTTCCCGATCACACGCCACTCAAGGTTCAGACCGGCGCTGCGCTCTACGACCTGCGCCAGCCGGTCCAGCCCTTTTTGCGGATCCAGCCGGCCGAGAAACAGGACCCTCAACGGGGCTTTATCGTCGCGTGATGCACGTGCGCGCAGACAGTCTTTGAGGGTCTGCGGCGCAATTCTGAAGCCAGGCGCATTGGGCACCGGCAGGATTTTCTCTTCCGGCACCCCCATGGCAAGCTGGCCGCTATCGCAT
>NZ_SBLC01000152.1 GCF_004054105.1 Falsigemmobacter intermedius | reverse complement strand
ACCGCGCCCGAGACGGGCTATGGCTGGCTGGAATGCGAAGGCCCTGCCACGACGGATCCGGTGCCGCTGACGCGTTTTGTGGAAAAACCCGATGCGGGCCGGGCGGCTGAGATGCTGGCGGCGGGGAATTTCCTGTGGAATGCAGGGATTTTCCTCTTCCGCGCCGATGCGCTGCGCAAAGCCTTTGAGGCCCATGCCCCGCAGATGATCGCGCCGGTGGAACAGGCGCTGGCCGAGGCCGTGCGGGACCTCGATTTCCTGCGTCTGGCCGAGGCCCCCTGGCAGGAAGTCGCCTCGGATTCCATCGATTATGCGGTGATGGAGCGGGCGGATAATCTGACCGTGGTGCCCTTCTCGGCGGGCTGGAATGATCTGGGCAGCTGGTCTGCGGTCGCCGATGAACTGCCGGGCGACAGCCAGGGTGTGGTGACCTTTGGCGCGGTGACGGCGATTGACTGCAAAGACAGCCTGTTGCGCTCGGAATCTCCGGGGCTGGAGCTGGTGGGGATCGGGGTGGAGAACCTGATCGCGGTGGCCATGCCCGATGCGGTTCTGGTGGCGGACCGCTCGCGGGCGCAGGATGTGAAGCTTGCGGTGGACACCCTGCGCGCCCGCGGCGTGCGTCAGGCCGAGAAATTCTCTCAGGACCAGCGGCCCTGGGGGCATTTTGAAACCCTGGCGCTTGGCGAGCGCTTTCAGGTCAAACGCATCGTCGTCAAACCCGGCGCGGCCCTCAGCCTGCAAAGCCATGTCCACCGCGCCGAGCATTGGATCGTGGTCTCAGGCACCGCGCGGATCACCGTGGAAGAAGAGATCCGCCTCGTGACGGAAAACCAGTCGATCTATGTGCCCCTTGGCGCCAAACACCGTCTCGAGAACCCCGGCAAAGTGCCCATGGTGCTGATTGAGGTGCAGACCGGCGCCTATCTCGGCGAGGATGACATCATCCGCTATGAGGATCTCTATGCGCGCGGTCAGGGAGAAAAGGGCTGATGGCACCGAAATTCGGCACCTCTGGCCT
>NZ_SBLC01000151.1:463-1063 GCF_004054105.1 Falsigemmobacter intermedius | reverse complement strand
TGAGGATATGGATGCCAACCTCCTGGCAATGCTCGACGCTCAGGTCGGTGAACTTGAGCAGAGGATCAAGAGCGTCATTGGACAGGAGGAAACCTCAGCGGCAAAGGCAAGGCTTTTGCTGTCGATCCCCGGGATTGGCCCGGTCTCTGCAGCGATGTTGATCGCGGAAATGCCGGAACTCGGCCGGATGACATCAGGCGAAGCTGCGGCGATGACAGGCCTCGCGCCCGTCCCACACGACAGTGGCGCAATGCGGGGTAAACGGGCAATCGCCGGAGGTCGGCGCGCACTGAGGCATGTCCTGTTCCAAGCCGCACTGGCTGCTGCGTGTCACAACCCTGTTCTGAAGCCAGTCGCACAGGCTCTCAAAATACGCGGAAAACCCCATAAGGTGGTCATCGTCGCAATAGCACGACGGCTGGTCACAATCGCAAATGCTATCCTTAAAACAGGCGTCCCATGGCTGTCTCAACCCAACCGATAAACACAGTTGCTAGTCACCTGAAACGCGATGCGTTGTAACCAGTTGATTTGGAAATCTTAGCATACCTTCACCGCAGTGCAGTTCACAAAATCGTAGGCGCTTATTTTCTTGTTTTA
>NZ_SBLC01000151.1:0-453 GCF_004054105.1 Falsigemmobacter intermedius | reverse complement strand
AGGATTTTGCCCAAACGACGGGCAGATCTTTTCCTTCGGGCGTGAAGAAAAAGCCGCCTGAGCTCGGAGCTGACCATTCGCCTGACAATCTGATTTGACCGACCAGCACTTCCCCAAAGGTGCGCTCGCCGTATCCGATCAGAATAACTTCAGACGCGTGGTGCATGCTGTCCTCCCCCCTCTGATCTGAAAAATGATCAGTTTCTGTGAACCTGTAAACAATTCCTCCTTCACAGCTCCGTTCGGATCTTTCCGGCGGGGCTTTTTCAATGGAGCCCTTATGCTCAATCACAATCTCGGCCACACACGGCTGATCCGGGAAACCTGCGAGGCCCATGGCCTCACGATCCCTCAGACTGCCTATGTGCTGGCGACTGCGCATTGGGAAACCAGTTACGCAGATGAAAGCTGCTATGTCTCAGGTGGAAATCAAAGAAGTCAGTTTTGACCTGG
>NZ_SBLC01000150.1:366-1068 GCF_004054105.1 Falsigemmobacter intermedius | reverse complement strand
ACGCAGCTTTTCCGCTGGAAGACTGCGGCCTGCTTCGGGCCGGAAGGCGAAGAAGCGAGCGATTATATGAAACCTTCATCTTTCATAGTTGAATTTGCGCCAAACTAGCCCGTTTCGACAGATATTTGTTTTCAACGATAAAATTTTGCCTAATCTTGTTAGATATCGCTTTTCATCGAATTTGCCAGAAAGGCGCATTCTGGCTCGTATTTTATCATTGAACGGAGCTTGTGATGTTTCGCTCTGCCCCAAGGCCGTCCTTTCAGATCCACCCTCTGGCTCTGCCGGCCTATGACGTTCTGCGCAGGCTGGGGATACCTGAGGTATGGGGTCCGGGTCTTTGTGTGAGTGCCCCTGACGAGGATCAGGGGCTGCCCTCTCTGGCGGTGGCAGGATTTGGCTGGCTGCATTGCACAGAGGACGTCATCCCTGTTCTCGAGTTCCCCGCACAGACTACACCCTCAGAGCTCCGTAAATTGGGGTGGCGCGAGGTGGCCGCGCAGTTCCCCGCATGTGTCGCAACTTCCGAACAACGAGCCAGCTTTCTGATGGCACTGAGCCAGCGCTGCCCGCGCGAGGAACTCGGGCTCTTTGGTCTGCCGGCGTCGCGCGATGTGACGCAGCTGCGCCGGCGGTTTCGTCTGCGCCGCGAGCGGCTGGAGCCGAAGCCCGAGCGTGATGTCTTTACCGAGGCGGTGCGCA
>NZ_SBLC01000150.1:0-356 GCF_004054105.1 Falsigemmobacter intermedius | reverse complement strand
GCCGCGACCTTGCGGTCTGGGCCACCGCAATGCTCGAGCGCCATCTGAGAGGGGAGCCTGAGCGTCTGCAGCAGGCACTCAGCGATCTCGAGGTAGAATGCGGCCCGCTCGCGCCTTTGCGCATTCATCAGGCGCGTCCCTTTCTGCAGATCCGTCTGGCGCTGAAGGGGCACCTGCAGGAGGCACCCCTTGCCGCCTTTCTGGCGGAGGAGTGTCAGAGGGGTGGCGCCGCCGCCGCCCTCTCTGCCGATGCGCTGACCGCCTGGGTACTGGCCGCCGCTCTGCGGCGGCACCAGCGCAGCCCGGGCCAGTCGGCCATCCGCAGCGGCCTTGATGCGGCGCGGCTCTTAAAACGC
>NZ_SBLC01000149.1 GCF_004054105.1 Falsigemmobacter intermedius | reverse complement strand
GCGGCACGTCTTGCACATAACCCCAATTCCGTCAATATATCAATATTAGTTGAGAGGTTGATTCGATGGAAGAAGAACGCGCGCTTGCAGCCTTTGCTGCGCTGTCCCAGGAAACGCGTCTCCGCATCGTCCGCCTGCTGATCCAGGCGGGTCCAGAGGGAATGGCGGCAGGTGCCATCGGCGAGGCCATCGGGGCGAGCACCTCGCGGCTCTCCTTCCACCTGACACATCTGGAGCACGCGGGGCTGATCGCGTCGCGCCGTGATGGGCGTTTCATCATCTATACCGCAATCTATCCGGCCTTTTCCGGGCTGATCAGGTTCTTAATGCGCGACTGCTGCCAAGGTCACCCCGAGATTTGCGCACCTGTCGTTGCGGCATTGGATTGCGCCTGCGACCCCACTGAAAAGGCATGACCATGGATATCGTAATCTACCACAACCCCGCTTGCGGCACCTCGCGCAACACCCTGGCGATGATCCGCAACGCGGGCGTTGAGCCGCATGTGATCGAATATCTGAACACGCCGCCCTCGCGTGCGCTGCTCAGCCAGCTGATCGCACGAATGGGGATCGCACCCCGCGCGCTGTTGCGCGAAAAGGGCACGCCTTATGCCGAGCTTGGCCTTGATGACCCTGCGCTGTCTGATGAGGCCCTGATCGACGCGATGATGGCGCATCCCATCCTGATCAACCGCCCCATTGTCGTAAGCCACAAAGGGGTGCGGCTCTGCCGTCCGTCCGAGGCCGTGCTGGATCTGCTGCCCCCCCAACAGGGCGCATTCAGCAAGGAAGACGGCGAGCGGGTTGTGGACGAAGACGGCAATCCCGTGCGGAGCGCATGATGCAGCGCCTGTCTTTTCTTGATCGCTATCTGACGCTGTGGATCTTCGCCGCCATGGCGCTCGGCATCCTTCTGGGCACCCTGTTCACCGGACTGCCAGAGGCGCTGAACGCGATGTCGGTCGGCTCTACCAATATCCCCATCGCGATCGGCCTGATCCTGATGATGTATCCGCCACTGGCAAAGGTTCGGTATGAGGCGCTGCCACAGGTGTTCACCGACAAGCGTGTGCTGCTGCTGTCGCTGGTGCAAAACTGG
>NZ_SBLC01000015.1 GCF_004054105.1 Falsigemmobacter intermedius | reverse complement strand
TGGGTCAAATCTCAATGGAAATTATCGCCCCAAATGGGTCAGTTCTAAGCGGCAATCAACACAAAGAGTTTCAGGAAGACAACTAATTGGCCGAAAATGAAAAAAGCGCCCAAGGGCGCTTTATTTCATTCGGGAAGTCTGACTGAAAAGGCAGAACTATCTGCGTCTTTTCATCAGTATATGGTCGGAGCGAGAGGATTCGAACCTCCGACCCCCTGCTCCCGAAGCAGGTGCGCTACCAGGCTGCGCTACGCTCCGACCGTGAGCGGGGGAATACCCCCTGGCGTCGGGGACTGCAAGAGGGCTTTTGAAATTTATTCCGGGTTTTTCGCAGTTTCTGAACAGGTTGAAGTATTTGACTGCGGCACCACCCCGCCGGCGGCCGCGCCTGTCTTCAGCCGTGCCTCACGTAAAACGATGTAAAGCCCGCTGGCAGAGACAATCGCAGCCCCCAGAAGGGTGATGCCATCCGGCGTTTCATCGAAAAACATCGCGCCGTAAAAGATCGCCCAGATCATCTGCGAATATTGCATCGGCGCGACCACCCCGGCCTCAGCGCGGCGATAGGACTGGATCATGAACTGCATCCCCGTGAAGGCCAGCAGGGCCACCAGCGCCATGGTGGCCAGATCCGGTCCGGTCATCGGCACATAGACCAAAGGCAGCGCGAGACCCATCAGCGTGAAATTGGTCATGGTGACATAGATCACAAAGACCGCCGGACGCTCCTGACGGCCGATGCGGCGGGTGATGATGGCCGACATCGCCCCGCAAAGGGCGGCGGCCAGGGCTGAGATATGGCCGATGGAAAAGGCGGAAGTGCCGGGCCGCAGCACGATCAGCACGCCGATCAGCCCCGCGATCACCGCAAGCGCCCGGCGCAGTCCCACCTTTTCTCCCAAAAGCGGCACCGCCAGGACTGTAACCAGAAGCGGTGTTGCAAAAAGAAGGACATAAACTTCCGCAAAGGGCAGCAGCTTGAAGGCGTAAAAGGCCGTCACCGCCCCGAAGGTCCCGGTGATGCCGCGCAGGATCACCCAATAGCGGTTCACCGGCAAAAGCGTGCCCACGGTGCGGTCCGTGGCCAGCATGCCGATCAGCAGCGGAAAGCTGAAACAGGCGATGGTGAAGGAAATCTGGATCGCCGTATAGCGCCCGGCAAGGCCTTTGATCAGCGCATCATGCCCGGCAAAAAGCGCAAAGGAAACAAGCCCCATCAGGGCGCCGGTGGCATTCGGGCTGAGACGCATATCGGGTCCTTATGGGCCCGAAGCGCGGGCCTGCCGGCGAAGATTAGCAACGCCGCCGGCAGGCTCAATGACAATATGTCGCAGCTTACGCTTCTTTGGGGATAACCCGCAGATTAAGCTCGCGCAGCTGGGCATTGGTGGGCTCAGAGGGTGCATTCATCAGCAGATCTTCCGCACGCTGGTTCATCGGGAAGAGGATGACCTGACGGATGTTCTGCTCATCTGCCAGCAGCATGACGATGCGGTCGATGCCGGCCGCACAGCCACCGTGGGGCGGAGCGCCGTAACGGAAGGCTTTGACCATCCCGCCAAAACGCTTCTCGACCTCTTCTTTGCCGTAGCCCGCAATCTCAAAGGCGCGGAACATCACTTCCGGCGTATGGTTGCGGATGCCGCCCGAGATCAGCTCATAGCCGTTGCAGGCGAGGTCATACTGATAGGCATAGATGTCCAGCGGATCTTTGGTGTTCAGCGCGTCAAGCCCACCCTGCGGCATCGAGAAGGGGTTGTGGCTGAAGTCGATCTTGCCGGTTTCCGCATCCTTCTCATACATCGGGAAGTCGACGATCCAGGCGAACTCAAAGCGGTTCAGATCGGTCAGACCCAGCTCAAACCCGATGACGTTGCGCGCTTTACCGGCCACAGCCTCAAAGGCCTCCGGCTTGCCGCCCAGGAAGAAGGCCGCATCGCCCACGCCCAGACCCAGCTGCTGACGGATCGCCTCGGTGCGCTCGGGCCCGATGTTCTTCGCCAGCGGACCAGCCGCTTCCATCGCGCCGTTTTCTTCGCGCCAGAAAATATAGCCCATGCCCGGCAGGCCCTGGCTTTGCGCATAGGCGTTCATGCGGTCACAGAACTTGCGCGAGCCGCCTTTGGGCGCCGGGATCGCACGGATCTCGGTGCCGTCCTGCTTCAGCAGGTTGGCAAAAATCGCAAAGCCCGAGTCTTTGAAATGCTCAGAGACTTCCTGCATTTTGATCGGGTTGCGCAGATCCGGCTTGTCAGAGCCATACCACTTCAGCGCATCTTTATAGGCGATCAGCGGCCAGTCTTTATTGACCGGACGGCCCTTGCCGAATTCCTCAAAGATCCCGGTGATGACGGGCTGGACGGTTGCAAAAACGTCCTCCTGGGTCACGAAGGACATTTCCATGTCCAGCTGATAGAAGTCGGTCGGCGAGCGGTCGGCGCGCGGATCTTCGTCGCGGAAGCAGGGCGCGATCTGGAAGTATTTGTCAAAGCCCGAGACCATCAGCAGCTGTTTGAACTGCTGCGGTGCCTGGGGCAGGGCGTAGAATTTGCCCGGATGCAGACGCGAAGGCACCAGGAAGTCGCGCGCGCCCTCGGGCGAGGAGGCGGTGATGATCGGGGTCTGGAACTCGTTGAAGCCCTGGTCCCACATCCGGTTGCGGATCGAGCGCACCACATTCGAGCGCAGGATCATATTGTTGTGCAGCGTTTCCCGACGCAGGTCGAGGAAGCGGTAGGTCAGACGGGTCTCTTCCGGATACTCCGGCTCACCGAAAACCGGCAGCGGCAGATCATCCGACGGGCCCAGAACCTCAACCGAAAGCGCGTAAACCTCAATCTCACCGGTGGGCAGCTTCGGGTTGACCAGCGCTGCATCGCGGGCCTTCACGCGGCCGTCGATGCGGATACAGGTCTCCGCGCGCAGCTTTTCCAGCGCCGGAAGCGCCGGGCTGTCGGCATCGGCCAGCACCTGAGTGATGCCGTAATGGTCGCGCAGGTCGATGAACAGAATGCCGCCGTGGTCACGCACGCGATGAACCCAGCCCGACAGGCGGACGGTCTCGCCCACATTGGCGCTGTTCAGTCCCGCACAGGTATGGCTGCGATAGGCGTGCATGGGCTTCCCCTTCTTCCGAGGCTCGTGGATCTGAGAGGTGGTGAAACGCTCTGTCGGCCCTAAAGTCAAGGGCACAGAGCGGCGCAAAGGCCTCAGAACGCGCAAAGCCGCCCGCTGTGAGGCGCGGCGGCTTTGGCTTTTTCCAAATACTCCCGCCGGAGGCGAAGGTTTCAGACCTCAACCCGGCGGGCGGTCTGCGCACCGACCCCGAAGACCCGCTTATAGCGTTCGATCTCCTCCGCAGGCCCCATGGCTTTGCTGGGATTGTCGGAAAGCTTCACCGTGGGCCGGCCATTGGCGCTCACCGCCTTACAGACCAGCGAGAAGGGCGCCAGCGCATCATTCGGTACCAGACCGCGGAAGTCGTTGGTCATATTGGTGCCCCAGCCGAAGCTGACTTTCACCCGGCCATGGAACTGACGGTAAAGCCGCTCGATTTCCTCCACATCCAGCCCGTCAGAGAAGATCACCAGCTTTTTCGCCGGATCTTCACCGCGCTCTTTCCACCAGCGGATCGCGGTCTCTGCGCCCTCTGCCGGATCGCCGGAATCAATCCGGATCCCGGTCCAGCTGGCCAGCCAGTCCGGCGCACGCTTCAAAAAGCCTTCGGTGCCGAAGGTGTCGGGCAGCATGATGCGCAGATTGCCGTCATGCTCTTCATGCCAGTCCGCCAGCACGCGGTAGGGCGCTTCGGCCAGTTCCGCATCGCTTTCGGCCAGGGCGGCATAGACCATGGGCAGCTCATGGGCATTGGTGCCAATGGCCTCAATGTCCCGCTTCATGGCGATCAGGCAGTTTGAGGTGCCGGTGAAACTGCGCCCCAGACCTTCCTGCATGGCCTGCACGCACCAGTCCTGCCACAGGAAGCTGTGCCGCCGACGGGTGCCGAAATCGGCGATTTTCACCCGCTCCAGCGTTTTCAGCCGCTCAATCTTCTCCCAAAGCCGGGTCATGGCGCGGGCATAAAGCACTTGCAGCTCAAACTTCCCCATGCCCTTCAGTACGGCGCGCGAGCGTAGCTCCATCAGCACCGTCAGCGCCGGGATTTCCCAAAGCATCACTTCGGGCCATTTGCCTTCAAAGGTCAGCTCATACTGGCCGTCGCGCTTTTCCAGGTGATAGGCCGGCAGCCGGACCTTCTCGAGCCATTCCATGAAATCGGGGCGGAACATCTGCCGCTTGCCATAAAAGGTATTGCCGCGCAGCCAGGTGCTTTCCCCGCGCGACAGCGACAGCGAGCGCACATGGTCAAGCTGCTCGCGCAGCTCCCCCTCATCGATCAGATCGGCCAGCCGCACCGAAGCGGAGCGGTTCTTAACGCTGAAGACCACCTCGGTGTCGGGCTTGTTGCGAAAGATCGACTGACACATCAACAGCTTATAAAAATCGGTGTCGATCAGCGAACGCACGATCGGGTCGATCTTCCAGTTGTTGTTATGCACCCGCGTTGCGATATCCATCATCGGTTCAGCCCTCCAGCACCACGCCCGCGGCGCGCATCCGTTCCGTCATGGAGGCCAGTGAGCCGCCCAGATCAATCCCGCGGCTCAGATCAAGCCGCACGGTGACGTCAAAGCCCAAAGCGCGGGCGTCCAGAGCCGAGAAGGCCACGCAGAAATCCGTCGCCAGCCCCGCCAGCGTCAGTCCGGTGATCCCGCGTGCCCGCAGCCAGCCCTCAAGCCCGGTGCCGGTGGTGCGGTCATTCTCAAAAAAAGCCGAATAGCTGTCGATGCCGCGCCGAAAGCCCTTGCGGATGATCAGCTGCGCGGGCCGCGTGTCGAGGTCCGGGTGAAACTCTGCGCCCGCTGTGCCCTGCACGCAATGCACCGGCCAGAGGGTCTGCGGACCATAAGGCATGGCCACTTCAGAATAAGGCTGCGCACCGGGGTGGCTGGCCGCAAAGCTCAGATGGTCCTGCGGATGCCAGTCCTGGGTCAGTGCGACGGTCTGAAACTCTGCCGCAAGGGCGTTGATCCCCGCCACGATCTGATCGCCTGCCGCCACGGCCAAAGCGCCGCCCGGGCAGAAATCATTCTGCAGATCGATGACAATCAGGGCTTCTGTCGCGTCTCTCACCGCAACCCCCTCCCGCTGGCCGCATTCTGATGTCGTGCCTATGCGTCCCGTGCCCTGGCGTCAATCGCCGCGAAACCCGGTTAAAGCGGAATTTCTACCGCATCTTTGCGCATTTCACCGGGCTCTGCGGCAAAATCTGTGCGGTCACGCGGCGCGCACCCTCTTGCGAAGCGCCGGGCAGGGGCGCAAATGGGGGCCATGTATATCGTCGCCGCGCTCTATCACTTCACCCGCTTCGCCGACCCCGCTGCTTTGCAGGGGCCGCTTCTGGATCTGGCCCGCGCCCATGGCGTGCGGGGCTCTCTGCTGCTGGCGCAGGAGGGGATCAACGGCACCATCGCCGGATCCCGCGCCGGGATCGACGCCATGATCGCCCATATCCGCGCCCTGCCGGGTTGCGCCGATCTGGAGTGGAAGGAAAGCACCGCCTCGGAGATGCCCTTCGGCAAGATGAAGGTGCGTCTGAAGCGCGAGATCGTCACCATGGGCCAGCCCGATGTCGATCCGCGGGCAAAGGTCGGCCATTACGTTGAGGCGAAGGACTGGAACGCGCTGATCTCGGCCCCCGATGTGGTGGTGATCGACACCCGCAATGACTACGAGGTGGCGATCGGCACCTTTGAAGGCGCTGTGGACCCGCTGACGAAGTCTTTCGGTGAATTCCCCGCCTGGTGGGCCGAGAACGCTGAGCGGTTTCACAACAAGCGCGTGGCGATGTTCTGCACCGGCGGCATCCGCTGCGAGAAATCGACCAATTACCTGATCTCGCAGGGCGTGGAAGAGGTTTACCACCTGAAGGGCGGCATTCTGAAATACCTCGAAGAGGTGCCGGAGACCGAGAGCAAATGGCAGGGCGAATGCTTTGTCTTTGACCAGCGCGTCTCGGTCGGCCACGGGCTGGTTGAGGGCGACTACTGCATGTGCCACGCCTGCCGCCGCCCGGTCTCGCCAGAGGGGCGTCAGCATCCCGATTATGAGGAAGGTGTCTCCTGCGCCGCCTGCATCGGTGAATTTGATGAGGCCCGTCGCGCGGGCTTCCGCGAGCGGATGCACCAGATCCGCCTCGCAGAAGCGCGGGGGGTGAGACACATGGGCGATGACAACGCTCAGGCCCGCCAGGCCGAAGCCAAACGCGCCCGGCGCAAGGCCCAGGCTGAGAGCAAAGCAGAGTGATCCGATCCCCCGCCCCTGGCGGGGGTTTTTCGTGAAAGCGCCCTGCACCGTCAGGGAGAGAGGGTCAGCTGCACCCGCGCCGCCCGGCCATTGGCGTCGACGACTGACAGCAGAAGCGGGCCGTGGTTTGCCAGCGCCAGTTGCACCTCGGGGCTGCGGGTGGCGATTTCCAAGGGTGCGCCATTGGCAAGCCAGGTATAGGGCGCCGTTCCCCCGCGCACCCGTGCCAGCAGGGGGGCCCCTTCAAGCGCCACTTCGGCGCCATCGGGGGGGAAGCTGATCTCAGGGGCGACCCCCGGGGCCAGGATCGCACCGCGCGGGCGAAAGCGCTGCAAAGGCTGCGGCAGGCGGGCATTTTCCACCATCAAGGTTGCGGGCGGCGGCGGGGGCAGCGGCACCGGCTGCGGCGTGGCGCGCGCAAGCATCTGAAAGAGCACTGGCGCCGCCAGACCTGCGCCAAAGGCCCCCGGCACCGGCGTGCCGTCAGCGCGGCCCATCCAGACCCCGGCCACGTAGCGTCCGTCCCATCCCAGCGCCAGGGCGTCGCGGTGGCCGTAGCTGGTGCCGGTCTTCCAGGCGATGCGGCCATCGGGGCTGCCATCGGGCGGCGTGATGCCCGCGAGGATCTGCCCGGTCTGCCAGGCAGCCGCTTCAGACAAAAGCCGCGTCGCCTGCGGCCTCTCCCCCGGTCGGGTCGAGAGAGGCAGAACCGTGCCGCCCCGGGCGAGGGCTGCGTAAAGCGTGGTCAGATCCTCCAGCGTGACGCCAATGCCGCCCAGCGCGATGGCAAGCCCGGGCGTGGCGCGGCCGGGGATCACCGGGCGCATGCCCGCGCGGCGCATGGCCTGCAACAAACGCTCCGGTCCCAGGGCTTCGGTCAGCGTCACCACAGGGATGTTCAGCGACTCGCGCAAAGCCTCTGCCGCGCGGATGGTGCCGCGAAAGCGGCGGTCGAAATTCTGCGGCGCATAGGCCCCGAAGCTGACGGGGCGATCCTCCATCAGCGTCTCGGGGTGGGCGAGGCCCTCATCAAAAGCCATGGCATAGACCAGCGGCTTCAGCGTTGACCCCGGAGAGCGCAGCGCCCGTGTCATATCCACAAAGCCCTGACGGCTGTCATTGTCATAGGCAGCCGATCCCACCGAGGCGAGGATCTCACCGCTTTGATGATCGGCCAGCAGAAGCGCGATCTGCACCCGCGCTCCCGCGCCGCGCAGAGCCTCTCGCGCCAGGGCTTCAAGCCGGGTCTGCAGGGTGGCATCCAGTGTCGTCTCAATCCGAAGGTCACCGGGGGTTTCGCGGCGCAGCCGCTCGGTCAGATGCGGGGCAAGCTGCGGAAAAGCGCGGCGGGCCTGGGGCAGCGCCTCAGACCGCGCGGCGAGAGCCTCCTCATGCGACAGTAACCCGGCGGCTTCGGCGCGGGCCAGCACCCGGTCGCGGCCCGTTTTGGCCCGAGCGGGGTGGCGGTCGGGGCGGCGGGCTTCGGGGGCTTGGGGCAGGGCGACCAGAAGGGCCGCCTGGGCCGGCGTGAGACGCGAGGGCTCACGCCCGAACCAGGAGAGGCTGGCGGCGCGAAGCCCCTCAAGATTGCCGCCATAGGGGGCAAGATGCAGGTAAAGGCCAAGGATTTCGTCTTTCGACAACTGCCGTTCCAGCGCGAGCGCCAGCCGCATCTGCCGCAGTTTGCCGTGCCAGGCTCCGGTGCCGCTCTCCTCCAGAAGGCGGGCCACCTGCATGGTCAGGGTCGAGCCGCCCGAGACCACCCGTCCGGCCAGGAGTGATTGCAGCGCGGCTCGTGCCAGCGCCCGCAGATCGACGCCCGCGTGGCTGTAAAAGCGGCGGTCCTCATAGGCGAGCAGCATGGCGCGCCATAAAGGGTCTGTGGTCTGCAGCTGCGCCGCCAGCCGCCAGCGACCATCCGCCACCGTCCAGGCGCGCAGCAGCCGGCCATCGCGGGCCACCACCTCTGCCCCGGTCGCAAGGCTCAGCGAGGGCAGATCCGTGGCCGCAACCCAGGCGTCAAAGCGGTCGCGGGCGCTTCCCGCGACCCAGAGCGCTGCGGCCAGCGCAAAGACAAGCCGCGCTTTCATTCCGTCACGGTCACCCGTCCGCTGTCGGTGCGGGCGCGGAAGGTGGGGCGGTACATATCCTCTACCGTGGCGGGGGCGTGATGGAAGCTGCCGGGGCTGACCGCGCGGACGATATAGGCCAGCCGGAAGGCGCTGTTGTCCCGCCGGTCGAGCGCGGCCATGAAGCGATCCTCGCGGAATTCCGAATGAGTGATATCGGTCTCGGTCTTCAGCCAGTCGAGAGCCGCGATCTGACCTGCCCGCATGAGATTGGGGTTGTCGATCTCAAAGCCTGCGGGCAGCGGGTCGGTGACCATCAGACGGGCCTCTCCGCGACCCGTGGGGGTCACCTCCAGCACCGTGACAAGACGGGTGCCGGATTTCACGCTGTCGGGCTGCACCTCTTTGCCATCGAGGTCGTAGTAGCGCCGGGTGATGGCATAGCCATTGCCGTCATAGCGGCTCTCTCCGCTCAGCTGGCCAAAGGCGGCGATGGTCAGAACGGTGGCGCGGTCGCTGGTGTTTTTCACCTGCAGCACCCCCTCGGCCGGATCAAAGCGGCGCAGAAGCTGACCCTGAACCGGGGTGTCATTGACCGACAGCCCGGAGGCGCCGCCGATATCGGCGATGCCGCCTGCGGCCATCAGAATGAAGGCCTGCTCCTGGGTTGAGAGCGCCCTTTCACCCGCGCGTGCCGTGAGGCGCTGGGCCAGAGCCTCCGTGTCCACCGCCGTGCTGCCACGCTCCAGCGCCAGAGCCAGAACACCGGCCGCATCACGCAGGGCGCTGCCAAAATCGGCACGCCAGATCTGCTCGCCCTCTCCCGACTGCGGGGTGAGGGCGCGGCGGGCGGCCTGCGAGAAGAGCGCATCGGCCCGCGGCTGATCGCCATAAAGCGAGAGCGCCGCCGCCAGTTGCGCGAGCGCCAGCGGTGTCGCGAAGGCCTGGGCTTTGACATCGGCGTAATAGCGCAGATCGCCGATGGCGGCTGCACCTTCGCGGGCAAGAACCATCAGCGCATAGGCCAGCGCCTCTCCGCCCTTCTCAAAGTCGCCCGCGTAGTTCACCCGGTTGCGCAGATTGTCGAGGGCGCTGCGGAAGGCGACATCGGGCACCTCATGGCCAAGGCCACGGGCGCGCGACAGCAGATCGGTCACATAGGCATCAAGCCAGAAGTTGCTCTCGCCGCCCGCAGACCAAAGGCCGAAACCGCCTTCGCTGGTCTGATTTTGCAGGATCGCCGGAAGGGTCTGGCCGATCCGCTCTTTCGCCGTTGCCCCGCCCTCAAGCCCGATGGCGTCCGCCATCTGCGAGAAGTAAAGCAGCGGCAGCAGGCGCGAGGTCAACTGCTCGGTGCAGCCCCAGGGGTAGCTGTCGAGCGCGTTGAGCAGACCGGGCGCATCAAAGCGCGCCAGCGTCCCCGAAGAGATCAGCCCATGGGTCGTGCCGGGGCGGAAGCCCGCAAACAGCGCCTCATCCAGCGTTGCGGTTTCACCCGGTGCCAGTTCCAGGCGGGTCAGCAACTGCCCCACCGGATCATTGGAGACCACCGCGACCTGCAGGGGCCGCGACAGGCTTTGCCCGTCCGGCGTGGTCAGGCGCAGGTCGATCTGGCCGGTGCCTTCGGCTTCGGCCTTCAGAGGAATGCTGGCGGTCACCCGCGCACCTTCCGTCAGATCAAGCCCCGAGGGGCCCTGGCCTAAGACCAGGCCATCGGCGCTGGCGTCAAGGCTGACACGGCCCGTCGGCCCCATGGCGTGGATCACATCAACCCGCAGGCGGCTTTCATCGCCTGGCTGCAAAAAGCGCGGTAGGCTGGCGCTGACCACCACCGGATCGCGCACCAGCACCTCGCCATTGGCCTCTCCGAGACCCGAGGCGGACCAGGCGATGGCCATGACCTTCACCGTGCCGTTAAAGGCCGGAAGGTTGAACGAGACCTTCGCCGTGCCATCGGCCCCCACCTCAACCGGACCTTCAAAATAGGCGACCAGTTCTTCCGTCGGGGGCTTGGCCTGCAGGCGCGGTGCGGCGCTGTCACCGCCGGAGCGGACCTGACCTTCCGTGCCGTTCAGCCCGTCAATAAGCCGCCCGTAAAGATCGCGCAGGCCCACGCCCAGGCGGCGCTGGCCAAAGTAATGCGCCGAAGGTTCCGGCGCTTTGAATGCGGTGAGATTCAGGATGCCGACATCCACGGCAGCCAGGGTCACGTAAGCCGTCTCCCCGGCTTTGACGCCCCCGACCTTCACGGCCACATCCAGGGGGCCGCGCGGCTTTGCTTCTGCGGGCAGATCAAGCGAGACGCTGAGTTTGCGATCACCCGGATCCACCGCCGCATGGGCAATCCCCATCGCGCGAGAGGGGGTGCGGCCCGCCTGCACATCCGCCGGACGGATCACCGAAGCGCTGACATAGACCCCCGCCCCCCAGTCATCGGTGACCGGCAGATCAATCAGATTTTCACCTTCGCTGACATCAACCGAGGTCAGCGCGACAAGCCGGTTCGTCATCACGCTGATGACCGCCACTCCCCCCGCACGCGGCACGATCCGCAGCTTCGCGGTCTCGCCGGGGCGGTAGGCGGGCTTATCGAGCGACAGTTCCAGCAGGTCCGGCGTGCGCGCGGTATCGGCGGGCACATACCAGCCCGCGCTGAAGCGGTAGGAGGAGGCGGTGGAGCCGTCTTTCGCCTGCACCGTCAGCTCATATTCGCCCCAGTTGGTGGGCGCGGTGACGGGCTGCGGCACTGAGGTCAGGGTCAGATCGCCTTCCGCCACGCGGGTGCGGCTGGTCACCGGCTCCCAGGACCAGTCGCCGCCTGCGCGATACCATTGATACCGCGTCTCCAGCCGCTCGAGACGCCAGGAGGCTGCCACCTCGCCCTCAGTGGCGATCAGATCAAAGCCCGCGCTGGCATTTTCGGGCAGCACATCTTCAGCCTGGGGGCGGATGCCGATCAGCGCGCTTTCAGGGCGCAGGCTGCGGTTCAGACGCCGCTCTACGGGTCGGCCCGAGCCTTCGGAGAGGCGGACGCGCAGTTCCAGTTCCGTCGGACGGGCGCGGAAGCGCTCGGTCTCAAGGGCGACCTCCAGCAGGGCCTTGCCCGCGGCGTCGGTGACCGGCGGGGCGGAAATCTGGAAGAGTTCCGAGGCCAGGGCCTCCCGCGCCATGCCAAAGCGAAAGTCGGGGAAGGCCTCCAGCCGGTCAGTGTTGCGCAACAGCACCTCTGCCTCCCCGCTCAGATCGGCTCCGGGGGCGCCGAAGAGATAGCGGGCCTCAATCTCCACCGGAAAGAGCGCGGAGGCATCCACCGCGCCTTCCGCTGCGGTCAGGGTGAAATCAATGCGTTCGGGCAGGAAATCTTCAACGAGGAAGCTTTGGCTGGCCAGCGGGGCTGCGCCGGTATCGGCCAGAATATCCAGCCGCCAGGAGCCGCGCGGCGGATTGGCCCCGAGGGGGGCCGCCAGGGTGAATCCCCCGGCCTGATCGGAAATCCGCTGGCGCGAATGCTCAACCCCGTCGGGGCGGCGCAGGCGGGCGGTCAGCGGCAGACCGGCGATCGCCCGGGCATCGCCGTTGCGGGCGAGGATCGTGGCGTGAACCGTCTCACCGGCGCGGTAAGCGCCACGGTCGGTTGAGACGAAAATATCAATCGGCGGGGCCGCTTCGCGCCCGGCAACGCCGCGGTCGGTCAGGTCAAATTCAGGCTCTGAGAGCGACAGGAAGGCGAAATCGCTCTCTCCCTCACTGACCAGCAGCATCGCAGGCTCCGCCGCCCCCGTACCCGAGGTCAACGCGGCGTCAAAGCGCGCCACACCCTCAGCATCGGTCGTCGCCGTGCCCGCCACGCGGTTGGAGCGGGTGAGCAGATCGACTTTCACGCCCGCTTTCGGCTTCGCATCCGAGAGAGAGCGCACCGCAACGGTCACGCCATCCGCGCCCGACCAGCTGGCAACGCCCAGATCGGTCACCACAAACCATTGCCAGGCCGAGGGATTTTCATATTCATCCTCAGCTCCCGGCACCCGGGCGCGCAGCGCATAAATCCCGGCGGGGCGGTCTTTCAGCGCTTCTGCCAGCGGCAGGCGGGTCAGCACATCGCGGTTGGTCTCCTGACCCACCGTGGCGCTGCCCGACCAGATTTTTTCCCCGGCGTCGCGGGCGAAGCGCTCGCGGTCCCAGTCGTCAAGGCGCTCGCCAAACCAACCCTGCTGCTGCGAGCGGATCAGGTTGCGATCGGCAAGGCTGTAAAGCTCAAGCTCAAGCATGGTGGCATTGACGGTGCTGACCGGCAGCATGGTCTGCCCGCCGCGCGGCAGCACATAGCCGCGCCCCGGAAAATTCACCATCGGGCTGCGATCCCGGACATAGCCGGTCAGCGTGACCGATTTCGCCAGCACCTGACCATCCGCTGCCGGAAGCCCCTCGCGGAAGGTCACAGAGGCGCGTTCACCGTGTTTCAGGCCTGCCACGCAAAGTTCGCGCCAGCCGCCGGGCTCGACCGTCATGCCGGGCTGGGGAAGCTGAACGTAAGGGGTGTAATCGACGCCTGCCGCGACCAGCTCTTCGGTGAATTCAGCGCAAAGGCGGGGGGAGGCGAGATCGGATTCGATGCGGTGGCTCTCAATCCGCATGCCGTAAAGCCCGGCCAGGCGGTCAATCGCGGTCGCCGTGTCGTCCCGCGGGCTGAGGCTTTGGGCATAGCGCAGCGCTTTCAGCGCCTCGCGGCCCATGCCGTTCTGCTCCAGCGCCTGGGACAGCAGGCTCAGAAGATTATGCTGCGTGGCGGGGGTGTCCGGGGCGCGCAGCCAGGCGTTGAGTGCGGCATTCAGCGCCACCGTGCGGGCGCGGGCACCGTCCTGCGGGCCCGATTGCGACAGGCTGAGGCGCGCATAATCCGCCCAGTCGCCTGCGGTGTCACTGACGGTGACCGCAGCCCCCCGCATGGCGAGGGCGCGAGGCAGATCGCCGGAGGTCTCTGCCTCGCGCGCGGCTTCACGCAGGGCATCGGCGCTGAAGCCGCCTGCCACATGGCTGCGGCTGAGAGTGCGGGCCTGGGTCTTTGCCCCCTCCCACAACCCGCGCCGCAGAAAAGGCAGCGCCGCAGCGCGGTCGCGTGCGCTTTGCTGCGCTCCCGCAGGCAGTTCCTGCACCAGACCGGAGAAGGCGCGGTCATAGGCCACGGGTGCCCCGGCCCCCGATTTCGGAAAACACGAGCCGTTGCGCGCGTTAAAGGTGAAGGCGGTGCAGGCGCTGTCGGCGAGGCAGGCCTGCTCACAACTCTCGAGCGTGGTGCTGAGGAGGCTGCGCAAATCTCCGCCCGGCAGATCCATCCCTTCAGCGATCACCGAGCGGCGCTCAGGCAGAAGGTCCTGCGCAAGGGCCACACCCGAAAAGCCCGACAGCATTGCGATCACCGGCACAAGCAAACTGCGCATCACGAAAACCTCCTCACCCAAACCCCTGAGATGCTGGCACCGGCCCTGAATGCTGGCAACCCGCCTTAGGGTGGGGGCAGGGCAGTTAACGGCTTCTTTATCGCTCGCTGCCATCCTGCTGCGGCAGGAGGGGCAGATGACCAGGGACATATCCGTCAGCAAAGACCGGCTGGCTGCCGAGCGCCGGGGGCGCCTGGCCGCCGAACGGCTGCTGGAGATCCGCACGCAGGAACTTGCGCGGATGCGGGCAGCGCTTACCGCCCGTGAGCGCGAGCAGCGCCACGTCGCAAAGACCGCCGCCACCGCCCCTCCGGCGGCGGGTGAGGAGGCCCGCCGCGTTCTGAGGGCCCTCGATGCGGTGGATGCGGGCTATGCGCTTTTCGGGCGAGGGGATCTGCTGATCCGCGCCAGCCCGGCTTTTCTTGCCCCCTTTGGCGGTCCGGATCATCTGGCCCCCGGCACGCCCGCGCGGCATCTCATCAGCCAGGCGGCAGAGCGCGGGCTGATTTTGCCCGCCCAAGGCGATGCGCGGAAGATGGTGGCGGAACTGAACCGGCTTTGCGCCAGCCCCCCCGGGCCTGCGGTCAGCCTCTGGCTGCCGGACGGACGCTGGCTGCGCTGACGGCGGCGCGCCTCGGTCCGCAGGAACTGGTGGTGATCGCCCGCGACGTCACCTCAGAACTGCGCCTCACCGCCGCGCTGGAAGGGCTGATGGATGGCTTCGTTCTCTTTGATGACCGCCGCCGCATCGTTCACTGCAATGAGAAATTCCGCCACCGCTACCCTGGCGCAGAGGAGATCACCCGCCCGGGCGTCACCCAGCAGGATCTTTTGCGCCATGCGGCCAGGCGTGGCATCTTCCGCGAAGCGGTGGGCCGCGAGGAGGAGTGGATTGAGGAGCGGATGCGCGAATCCCTGGCCGGGCATGTCGATACCGAACTGACCCTCAATGATGGCCGCGCACAAAGGGTGATTGAACTGGCCACTCCCGATGGCGGCCTTGTGGGGCTGCGGATCGATATCACCGCGCAGAAGCGTCATGAGGCCGAACTTCTCGCCGCCCGCCATGCCGCTGAGGCGGCGAACCGCGCCAAATCCGCCTTTCTCGCCAATATGAGCCATGAGATCCGCACCCCGATGAACGGCGTGGTGGGCATGGCCGATCTGCTGTGTGAGACCGATCTCTCCCCCGACCAGCGGCTCTTTGCAGAGACCATCCGCTCGTCAGGGGAGGCGCTGCTGACCATCATCAACGATATCCTCGACTACTCGCGGATTGAGGCGGGTCGGCTTTTGCTGCGCACCGAAGACTTCGATCTGGAGCGGCTGATCCATGACATTGCCCTGCTGCTGCGCCCCAGAGCGCAGACGGCCGGGATCGCGCTTCTGATTGATTTCGATATCTTTTTGCCGACACTTTTCCATGGGGATCCGGTGCGCCTGCGCCAGGTGATGACCAATCTGATCGGCAATGCCGTGAAATTCACAGAGCAGGGGCAGGTGGTGATCCGCGTGACGGGGGTGCCCCAGGCGGATGGCTCGGATGAGCTGCATATTACGGTGGAAGACACCGGGATCGGCATCCCGCCCGAGCAGCAGGCCCAGATCTTTACCGAATTTTCACAGGCCGACAGCGGCACGGGCAGGCGGTATGAGGGGACGGGGCTTGGCCTCAGCATCACACGCGCCTTGGTTGAGCAGATGGGCGGCAGTATGTGGCTGGAATCAGAGCCGGGCCGCGGCTCCTGCTTTGGCTTTCGGCTGGCCCTGCCGGTCGCGGAAACACGCGGGGCGGAGCCGCCCGCCCCGCCGAAGCTGCGCCACGCCTTTCTGATCGATCCGCGCCCGTCTGAACGCAGCATTCTCGCCCGACAGCTTGAGGCGGCGGGGGCCACTGCGCGGCAGTTCCGCTCGGTCGGAGAGGCTTTGGCCGCCCTTCGCGCGGGAGAGGCGGCGGATGTGGTGCTCTGCGCCTGCACCCCCGACGAGGACAGCAGTCCGGAGCTGACGGAGACAATCTCCGCGCTGCGCCCCGATCTGGCGGTCATTCTTCTTTGTCCGATTGAGATGACTTTGGCCGATCAGCCCCACGGCTCTGCGGTGATCCTGCGCAGCCCGGTCCTGCGGGCCGATCTGTTTCGCACCCTGGCCGGTCTTGAGCCGCCTGCGCCGGCCCGGCCCGCCCCGGCGCAGCAAGGTGCCGATCTGCTGCCAAGACAGCTTAAGGTGCTGGCCGCAGAGGACAATCGCACCAATCAGATGGTGCTTTCGGGCATGCTGCGCGGCAGTGGTGTTGAGCTGTCTTTCGCGGGAAACGGCGCTGAGGCTGTCACCCTCTGGCGCGAGCTGAAGCCGGATCTGATTTTCATGGATATTTCCATGCCGGGCATGGACGGAAAGGAAGCCGCGCGGATCATTCGCGCGGCTGAGGCAGATCAACCCGGACGGGTGCCGATCATCGCGCTCACCGCCCATGCGATGACAGGCGATGAGGCGGCAATCCTGGCCTCGGGGATGGATCTGTGCCTGACCAAACCGGTGCGGCGGCGCGATCTTTTCCGGGTTTTTGATCAGTTCAGCCTTTCGCTGCCGCGCGCTGAAAGGCCGGACGCGCCATGACTTTGGCAAGCCAGGCCTCAAGCCGTGGTTCAGAAGAGGACATTTTCGCCAGCTTCGCCCAGGTGAGGCAATGGGCCAGCAGGAAATCCGGCACCGTCATCTCCTCGCCCATCAGCCAGGGGCCGTCGCCCAGGCGGTCCGCGATGGCCTTCTCGTTGCGGGCATATTCCCAGCGAAGCGATTCCTTCACCGCCGCAACCCGCCGCTCGGGCGGAAGGATGAAGCTGTGACGCGCAGAGGTCCAGATCAGCCCCTCAAGCTCGTCAAGGATCTGCAGCGTCATCGCGACCTGTCGGGGGCGGTCAAAACTGCCTGGGGGGATGGTGAAATTACCGTGGGTGTCGGCCAGATACTGAAGGATTGCCACCGAATCCGTCAGCACACCCTCGGGCGTGACCAAGACAGGGATTTTTCCGGCGGGGCTGACTTTCAAAAGCTCCGGATCATGGGGGACGACCGGGATATGCTCATAGGGCAGGCCCAGTTCTTCCAACATCCAAAGCACCCGCAGCGTGCGGCTGCGGCTTATTCCGTAGACCTTATACATCCGTCCCTCCCAAACGGGGGGGCGGCGGCTCCGCCCCCTCAGCGTGCGCGGGCCAGCGCTGACAGGCGCAGCAGCAGCCGTTCCACCAGCGCCATGGTGGGGGCCTTTGTGGAAGAGCGCAACGTCAGATCGGTGTCAGTGATGGCCGCCAGGGCCTCTTCCAGCCGTTCGGGGCGGAAGTTCTGCACCTGACGCAGCATCCGGTCGCGGCGCGGTCCAAAGACCGGCGGGCGCAGCTTTGCCATGCCGGAAGCCGCACCGCCCGGATCGGTGGCCGCAGCATGAAGCGCGCGGAAATGCTGCAGCGTGCGGATGGCAAGCGTCACCGGGGCGATTCCCTGGGCCTCCAGGCGGCGCATCAGCGTGGCGACATCGCTCATCCGCCCTTCGGCTGCGGCATGAAGCACGTCATCCACCTCTGCCTCGACCGTCGCAGGGGTGCAGGCGGCGACCTCCTCGGACGCGAGGGGGCTTTGGTCGCCCCATTTGAAAAGGCCGATCTTTTCAAGGGTTTGTCGGAAATCACCCGGATCCAGCGCACGGCCAAGCGCCATCAGATCGCGCATCGCGCCGGGCGAGATGTCGCGCAGGCCCGCCTTTTTCAGCTGCGCCTCAATCTCGGCCTGACCGGGCGGGTCGTCATAGATCGCAATGCAGGGGGCGGAAGGATGCGCCTCGAAAAGCTTGCGCAGCGCCGATTTGGCCGCAAGCTGCCCCGCAGTCACCAGCACCTGAGCATCGCCGGGCTTCCAGCCTGCCAGAGCCTGAAGGATCAGCGGCGCCAGCCCGTCGCCGGCCTCTTCAACAAAGACCAGCCGCGGACCGGGGAAAAACCCGGTGGCTTTGATGGCATCCGTCAGAAGTGCGCCGTCACGGCGCAGGTCGGCTGCCGGAAGCCGCGTCAGCCGCATTTCCGCTTCGCCCTGCGGACCGAGGATGGCCTGGATGGCTTCGCTCCGTTTGATCGCGACCCGCATGGGGTCGGTGCCATAGATCAGAAACCCCGGGGCGGCGGGGGAGGGCGCGGCCAGAAAGCGCCCGGCCTCAGCGCCGGAGAGCTTCATTTCGGGGCTGCGGCCATCAGCCGGGCCGTGGTCTGATCGGCGAGAATCACCGCAAGCCGCTCATAGGCGTCGCGCTCTGCGGTGACCGAGGTCAGGGTCGAGCCGGAGCTGTCGAAGCTCGTGAAGCTCTCAAGGTTGCCCGAAGCGACGGTCTGCCCGCCCTCAATCCGGGTCAGGCTGTAGGTCACGCGCCCGATCAGCGAATAGCGCGTGATGGCGCCGCTGGGCGTGACGGCCGCGCCGACGGCTTCCGTCCTCAGGGTCCAGCTCAGCCGGAAGCGCGGGCCGGTGGCGCGGCCCAGACGCTCTTCGAGCCGGGTGACATAGTTAAAGCCATTGCGCTCAACAGGGTCATCAATCTGAACCTGTTGCCAAAGCGCATGGGCCGCCCCGCCCGGCGCCATGGCCGGGCTGAAGCCGCAGGCCGCCACCGGAGCGGCGGCCAGAAGGACAAGAAACTTACGACGATCAGATGACCACATTGACGATGCGCCCCGGAACCACGATCAGCTTCTTCACGGGCTGACCGTTCAGGAAGCGAACCACATCCTCGTTCGCAAGGGCAATCTTTTCAACCTCAGAAGCCGGCATATCTTTCGGCACGGTGATCTCACCACGACGTTTGCCGTTGATCTGGATCGGCAGCGTCACTTCGTCATCGACCAGCAGGGCCGGATCCGCTTTCGGCCAGGCAGCGATGGCGCAAAGCCCCTCACCGCCCTGGGCGGCCCAGATCGATTCCGACAAATGCGGCGTGAAGGGCGACATCAGTTTGGCCAGATCGCGCAGCGCCTGACGCATCGCCGGGGCCGAGGCTTCGGCCTTTGCGATGGCATTGGTCAGACCGTAAAGTGCTGCGATCCCTTTGTTAAAGGCAAAGCCCTCAATGGCGCGGGTCACGTCTTCCGTGGCACGCGCCACGGCTTTGGCGAGGTCTTTATCGCCTGCACCGGCGGTGCCTTCGTCCATCTCTGCCACTTTGACCGAGAGGTTCCAGACGCGGTTAAGATGCTTGAAGGTCGCATCCGCCCCGGCAGCGGTCCATTCGACATCGCGCTCGGGCGGGCTGTCGGACATCACGAACCAACGCGCGGTATCCGCGCCGTAAGAGGCGATGATGTTCATCGGATCGACGACGTTCTTCTTCGACTTCGACATCTTGGCCGAGGGAATCAGCTCTACCGGTGAGCCGTCTTTCAGCGTCGCACCGGTTTCCGAGCGGATGATGTCTTCGGGCAGGTGATAGATCGGACGGCCATTGGCATCGCGCGTCAGATAGATCTCATGGGTCACCATGCCCTGGGTGAAAAGCGCGTTGAAAGGCTCAATGGCTTTGGCGGGCAGGTGGCCGGTTTTATGCATCGCACGGGCAAAGAAGCGCGAGTAGAGCAGGTGGAGAATCGCATGCTCGATACCGCCGATATATTGATCGACGTTCATCCAGTAGTCAGCTTCAGCCAGATCGGTCGGCGTGGTGGCACGCGGCGCGGTGAAGCGGGCGTAATACCAGGACGAATCGACGAAGGTGTCCATGGTGTCGGTTTCGCGACGCGCGGGCGCGCCACAGGACGGGCAGGCGCAGTCACGCCAGGTCGGGTGGCGATCAAGCGGGTTGCCGGGCTGGTCGAAAGAGACATCTTTCGGCAGCTCAATCGGCAGATTCTCTTTCTTCTCCGGAACCACGCCACAGGCGGCGCAGTGCACGACCGGAATCGGGCAGCCCCAATAGCGCTGACGCGACAGCCCCCAGTCGCGCAGGCGGAATTTGGTCACGCCCTTGCCGAAGCCCTTTTCCTCGGCCAGCGCGATGGCATCAAGGATGCCCTGCTCGCCGGTTTTAACCTCAGCGCCGGCGACATTGCGCACATAGCGCACGCGCTCTGATTTGGCGGGGACGAAGGGCTCGCTCAGCAGGGCTTCTTCCGCGCCCTCAGCCACAAAGACCGGCGGAATCGACAGGCCGTATTTGGTGGCAAATTCAAAGTCGCGCTGGTCATGGGCCGGGCAGCCGAAGATGGCGCCGGTGCCGTAATCCATCAGAATGAAGTTCGCGATCCAGACCGGCAGCTCGATCGAGGGATCAAGCGGGTGGCGCACGCGAAGGCCGGTATCAAAACCAACTTTCTCAGCGGTTTCAATCTCTTCGGCGGTGGTGCCGCCCTTGCGGCATTCCGCGATAAAGGCCGCAATCTCAGGGTTTTGCGCTTCCAGCGCCTTTGCCAGCGGATGCTCGGCGGCGATGGCGGCGAAGCTTGCACCCCAGAGCGTGTCGGGACGGGTGGTGTAAACTTCGATCTGTTCAAAGCCCGCGGGGGCGTTCACCGTCTCAAACGAGAACTGCAGGCCCTGCGATTTGCCGATCCAGTTCGCCTGCATCAGGCGGACTTTCTCGGGCCAGTCTTTCAGGCCGTCGAGCGCCGACAGCAGCTCGTCAGAGTAGTCCGAGATTTTGAAGAACCACTGGGTCAGTTCGCGGCGCTCAACCAGAGCGCCCGAGCGCCAGCCACGGCCGTTTTCGACCTGCTCATTGGCAAGAACGGTCATATCGACCGGATCCCAGTTCACCACCGCGTTCTTGCGGTACACGAGGCCTGCTTCCAGCATATCGATGAACATCGCCTGCTGCTGGCCGTAATATTCCGGGTCGCAGGTCGCAAACTCGCGGCTCCAGTCGATCGAGAGGCCCAGAGGCTTCATCTGACCGCGCATCACGTCGATGTTGTTATAGGTCCAGGTGCCCGGATGGCCGCCCTGTTCCATCGCCGCGTTCTCTGCAGGCATGCCGAAAGCATCCCAGCCCATCGGGTGCAGCACCGAAAAACCCTGCGCCAGCTTGGTGCGCGCGACCACATCGCCCATGGTGTAGTTGCGCACATGCCCCATGTGGATCCGGCCCGACGGATAGGGGAACATCTCAAGGACGTAGAATTTCGGCTTCGAGGGATCGACTTTGGCGGTGAAAACACCCGCTGCATCCCATTCGGTCTGCCACTTCGGTTCGATCTCGGACGGGGTATAGCGGGACATCGGGCATCCTGTCAGTAAAAACGCCGGGCGCATCAGCGGCCCGGCGTGGTTATAGCGCGTGAAGCGGCGATTGCCAGCCTTTGCAAAATCTCAGAGGCGCGAATCGCGCGCGCGCAGCTGCCGGGCGCGGGTGAGGATTGCTTCCTCAACCTGGGTGGCCACCTGCGCCGAGACCGGGCCGCCGCCGCGGGTCTGAAGCGCGACCTTCAGCGAACGGGCGTCGAGCGAGGGATCAGAGATATAGACCGTCGCGCGGTAGGCCTGACGACCGCCGGGAGGCGTGCCGTAGCCGGTTGAGATCACGCCGGTGAAGGGGTCAACGGTTTCCACCGGCAGGAAGTTCAGCACGTCGAGGCTGGCGTTCCAGAGGTAGCGGTTCACATTGGTGCCCGCATCCGATTCGCTTTTGCCGCCGAAGAGGCTGCGCAGCGTGGTCTTTTTCTCAGCCTCTGTGCGGCCCTGCATGTGATTGCGCTGCTGCGGCGAAAGGCGCTCTTCCCAGAACGGATCCTCTCCCGGAGCGGCATTGCCAAAGAAGCTGTTGCCACAACCCGCAAGGGTGAGGAGCGCGGCACTCAGAAGCGCAAAGCGCAGGGGACGGTTGCGGATCATGGGCTGGACCTCCGGCAATATCCCGTTCTGTCTATCGGCTCACCCTGATCCGGGCAAGCCCCGCGCGCGGCACTCTCTGCCGGTGTGTATCGGATCGGCGGTGGCCTTCGGGCCGGGTGCGACACTGTGGCATGGATGCACCATCCCGGGCCGAGTTGGCGCGGGAGCCGCCCTAATCGTTGCAATAGCCGGGAGGGAGGTGGAAACAGGATTGCATACTCTGATCGGAACGTCGGTCAGGGCGCACTAAAGACAACGAGGGAACAACATGAAAAAGTTTCTGATCGCTTCGACCGCGCTGACCCTGTCGGCTGGCGTTGCTGCAGCAGACGTGACCTTCTCGGGCGACGCCCGTTTCGGCGTGAACTACAACAATGCACCGGACGTCGCTGACACCAACTGGACCGGTCGCGTAGGTGGTAACGACTCGAAAACCCAGCTCGAGAAGCGTTACACCCTGAACATCGACGCTTCGACCACCGCTGACAACGGCGTCACCTTCGGTGTCCGTCAGCGTATCCGTGGCGAAGAAGGCGGCACTGCTGGTCCGCGCACCTCGGCTCTGAACGGCACCCGTCTGTTCGCCCGTTACCAGGGTTTTGAAGTTGCTGTCGGCAACGTGCTCGGCGCAATCGAAACCATGCCGAACATGTATTCGCGCGGCGTGTCGCTGACCGGCCTGTCGTGGGGCGGCGTTGTGGCGAAAGCAGACCGTGGCGCGCTGAACGTCATGGACTGGGACGCATATTCGTCGGGCGGCGCTGGTGCTGAAGGCATCGAGGTTCTGTACTCGGCAGGCGACTTCAAGGGTCACATCTCGTACTCGGACGATTCCCTTAACAACAATGGTTATGGCGCTCCGGGCTTCACTAGCGCAGCTGCGCGTCGCCCTGATGGCGAAAACGGTCGCGCTTCCCGCCTGGCAGCCTACGGTGCATATAACTACAATGGCTGGACCATGGCTCTCGGCTTCAACAAGTCGACTGGTTCTGTACGCATTGGCAGCACTTGGGCCAACGCCACCGCCGTTGCGACCGACGGTCGTGTAGTTGACCGTGCATCGCTTGAAGATGCAATTGTTGCTTCGGTGGACGGCAAAATCCAAGACTTCAACGTTGGCTTTGCAGCCGCCCGTCTGGGTAAAGGCGAGTTCAAGATGAACAAATTCGTTCTGAATGGCTCGTATTCCTTCGGCGCTACCACTGTGGGTGCTTACGTAGCTAATCAATCAAAGCTGCCGGATGTGGCCACCAATAACGCAGGCGGAGCTCTCCACTCGCGCGGCACCTCGAAAACCTCGTACGGCCTGGGCGCTTCGTATAACCTCGGCGGCGGCGCTTCGCTGGTCGGCGGCGTTGAGCGCACCACCCAGAAAACCACCCGCGCTGACTTCGGCGTGTCGTTCCGCTTCTGATTTTATCAGAACGGATCGGGAGAGGGCGGGCCATTGGCCCGCTCTTTTCTTTTGAAAGTCAGGGGCAGGCGGCTTAGAAGGTCGCCATGGCTCTCACTGATATCCTCTCCCGCATTCGCGCCGCTGAAGCAGCCCATGGCCGGACCCCCGGCTCGGTGGAGCTGATCGCGGTATCCAAACTTCAGCCGCTGGACCGGATCGAGGCGGTTCTCGATGAGGGGCATCTGCTCTTTGGCGAGAATTACGTCCAGGAATCGGCCTTCAAGTGGCCGGGCCTGCGGGCGCGCTATCCGGGCGTGAAGGTTCATATGATCGGGCCGCTGCAGACCAATAAGGCCGCTCAGGCGCTGGAGCTTTTTGAGGCGATCCACTCGGTCGACCGCCCCTCCATTGCGGAGCGTCTGGCGCGGCTGACTCAATCGGCGGGCGTTTGCCCCGAACTCTACATCCAGGTCAACACCGGGGCAGAGCCGCAGAAGGCGGGGATTCTGCCGGAGATGGCGGATGATTTTATCGCCGCCTGCCGCACGATGGATCTGAACGTGAAGGGCCTGATGTGCATCCCGCCGGATGGCGAGGAAGCTTCGCCGCATTTTGCCATGCTGGCCGGGATTGCAAAGCGCAACGGCCTCGAGGGGCTGTCGATGGGGATGAGCAGTGACTTCGAGGCTGCGATCGCCCATGGCGCGACCCATGTCCGCGTGGGCTCCGCGCTCTTCGGTGAGCGTGCGGCGCGTAAAGCATGAGAAAGGGGCCCTTTGGCCCCTTCTTTTATTGCACGTGGCGCGGTCCGATGATCAGCCGGGTGCCCGGCTCAATCCGGGCGGCGATGCGGTGCAGGTCCGGCCGCGAAAGCCCGATGCAGCCCGCCGTCGGCGCGCAGGGACCGCGCCATTGGTGCACGAAAATCGCTGATCCCCTGCCCGGCATGGCCAGCGGCCAGTTCCAGTCGGTGACCAGAATCAGGTCATACATCGGATCACCCCGGCGCAGCTTTTCATGGCTCGGGCCATAGGGCGCTTTGACCAGCTGGTTGTAATCCTCATCGCCTGAGGCATCGGACCACAGATCGGTCAGGCCGATCGGCTCTGCCCAGGGGGCAGGTCTGGCGATGCGGTCGGGGCGGTAGAACATGCCGACGATGCGGTGGATGCCTTCCGGGCTTGCGCCGTCGCCTTCGCGCTTTTGCGCTGCCGGGACCACGCCACCGCGCCCGACGGTGCAGGGGTAGAGGCGGTTCATAAAGCGCAGGCCCTGGGGCGTTACGACCAGATCAAAGGGCGAAAGCGTCATAGCAGATGTCCTGATTTGGCGGCCTTGGTGGCCAGATAGCCGCGGTTTTGCGGCGTCTCGCCGACTTTCAAAGGCACACGCTCTGCGACCTGCAGGCCACGTGCCTCCATCATGGCGACCTTTTTGGGGTTGTTGGTCAGCAGTCTGACCGCGCCGAACCCCATCTCACGCAGGATGGCGGCGCCGATGCGGAAATCGCGCTCATCATCTTCAAAGCCGAGGCGGTGGTTGGCTTCAACCGTATCAAAGCCCTGATCCTGCAGCGCATAGGCGCGCATCTTATTGGCCAGACCGATGCCGCGGCCTTCCTGGTTGAGGTACAAAAGCACCCCTGCGCCCTCTGTGCCCATCTGCGCCAGCGCCGCATTGAGTTGCGGGCCGCAGTCGCATTTCAGCGACCCCAGCACATCGCCGGTAAAACAGGCCGAATGAAGCCGCGCCAGAACCGGCTTTGCGCGGTCGGGCTGGCCGATCTCAATGGCGTAATGCTCGGTGCTGCCGTCTTCGGGGCGGAAGATATGCACGCGCCCGGCCTCTGAGGCGACCATCGGCACCCGGGCGGAAACCACCGGATGCATGGCCCCCGCGCTGAAAAGATCAGGCCCGGCCTCTGTGAGCGGCAGCAGCGTCAGCCCGTGGCGGGCGGCAAAAGCAAAACCTTCGTCAATCGTCACGGCCACGACCGCAGGCAGAAGCTGCGCGGATTTTGCAAGGGAAATCCCGGCGCGGTGCAGATCCGCCGCGCCGTCGCGCAGGCTGGCAAAGGGGCCTTTCATCGGCGTCGAGAGGTCATCTCGCGGATCGGCCACGGCACGCAGCCAGGTCACTCCGGCATCTCCCGGCACGACGATGCGGGCCAGATCGCCGTCATAGGCGCGCGCCTTCAGCGTTTCCGCCCGGCGCGAGGTCAGCACCAGAACCGGCGCACCAAGGTCTCTCAGATCGGCCAGCCGCTCAGGCGTCAGCACTTCCGCTGCCGCCACCAGAAGGGCGCGGCCCGCATCACTCAGCACCACCGGAAGACCCATGCGCAGATCTGCGCGGGCGCGGTTGAGACGTTCGGTCAGGGTTGGCATCAGGCTCATGCCAGAGCGATATCCCTGCCGCCCGCGCGGGGCAAGGGAAAGGAAGCCGCGGATTTCTGAAACAAAAGGGCTGATCTGCTCACGTCGGTGTGAAACTCTGTCGTAAAGCTTGAAGCGGCCGGGCATCGGCCCCAGGTCTTTGGCAAGAGAATGAAAAGGAGGTCCCATGGCGAACCTGCGCAAAATCCTGCTGGTGGATGACGACGACGATCTCCGCGAGGCGCTGTCTGAACAGCTGGTGATGACCGAAGATTTCGACGTCTTTGAGGCTGCCAATGGCGCTGACGGCATGGAAAAGGCCCGCGCGGACCACTTTGATCTGATCATTCTGGATGTGGGCCTGCCCGATACCGACGGGCGTGAGCTGTGCAAGCGGATGCGCAAGGGTGGCGTGAAGGCCCCGATCCTGATGCTGACCGGGCACGACTCGGATGCGGACACCATTCTGGGTCTGGATGCCGGTGCGAATGACTATGTGACCAAGCCCTTCAAATTCGCCGTTCTTCTGGCCCGCATCCGTGCGCAGCTGCGCCAGCATGAGCAGTCGGAAGATGCGATCTTCCAGCTTGGCCCCTATACCTTCAAACCCGCGCAGAAGATGCTGGTCGATGCCAAAGACCGCAAAGTGCGGCTGACGGAGAAAGAGACCAATATCCTGAAGTTCCTCTACCGCGCAGGCCAGGCCGTGGTGCCGCGCGATGTGCTGCTGCATGAGGTCTGGGGGTATAACGCCTCGGTCACCACGCATACGCTGGAAACCCATATCTACCGCCTGCGCCAGAAGATTGAGCCCGATCCCGCCAATGCGCGGCTGCTCGTGACCGAAAGCGGCGGCTACAAACTGGTTCTGTAACGAGTGACCGCCCGGAGTGCCCTGCGCTCCGGGCGTTTTTACGCAGGCTCCGGGCTGGTCTCGCTGCTGCCCCCCGGCTAATCTCCGCCCGAACCTTTGCGGCCGGAGACCCCCATGCCCTTCACCCTAGCCACCTGGAACATCAACTCCGTGCGTCTGCGCGAGGCTCAGGTGACGCGCCTGCTGGGCGAGGAAACCCCCGATATTCTGTGCCTCCAGGAGATCAAATCTCCGGTCGATAAGATGCCGCTCGAGGCCTTTCGCGCGCTTGGCTATACCCATGTCGTCGCGCGCGGCCAGAAGGGCTATAACGGCGTGGCGATCCTGTCAAAACTGCCGCTTGAGGATGCGGGCGACCGCGATTATGCGGCCCTGGGCCATGCCCGCCATGTGGCAGCGCGGCTGGAGAACGGCGTGGTGATCCACAATTTCTACGTCCCCGCAGGCGGCGATATCCCGGACCGTGAGCAGAACATCAAATTCGGCCAGAAGCTCGATTTTCTGACCGAGATGCGTGACGTCTTTGCGGAAGAAAAGCCGCAGAAGTCGATCCTGGTGGGCGATCTGAACATCGCGCCGCGGGAAGATGACGTCTGGGATCACAAGAAACTGCTGAAAATCGTCAGCCACACGCCGGTTGAGGTGAACCACCTGACCGATGTGATGGAGGCAGGCGGCTGGGCCGATGTGACCCGTCAGGATATCCCCTCGGGCAAGCTTTATTCCTGGTGGTCTTACCGCTCGCCGGACTGGGATGCGGCCGACAAGGGCCGTCGTCTCGATCACATCTGGGCCACCGGCGACATCCGGGCTTCGGCGCATTCCAGCCGCATCCTGCGTGCGACCCGCGGCTGGGAGCAACCCTCTGATCACGTTCCGGTTTTTGCGACCTTCGATCTCTGATCCAACCCGACGGTCCCAGCGCCGCGCCCGGCCCCTCTTGGCAGGCGGGGCGGGCGGGCGCATATAGGGTCAAAGACTTTTTCCAGGAGGGGACGGATGTTCGGCTTCGCAGATACGAAACCGCAGGCTGTCAGCAGTGATCTGATCAAAGACACCTCGGAAGCCACCTTCATGCAGGATGTGATCGACGCCTCGCAGGAGGTGCCGGTTATCGTGGATTTCTGGGCGCCCTGGTGTGGCCCCTGCAAAACCCTTGGCCCCGCGCTCGAGGCAGCGGTGATCGCGGCCAAAGGTCGGGTGAAAATGGTCAAGGTCGATGTGGACCAGAACCAGATGATCGCAGGCCAGCTGCGCATTCAGTCGATCCCCACGGTCTATGCCTTCTTCAAAGGCCAGCCGGTGGATGGCTTCCAGGGCGCGCTGCCGGGGTCTGAGATCACGAAATTCGTCGATAAGATCGCAGCCCTTGCCGGTGACGGTGGTCTGGCTGAGGCGATTGAGGCGGCGGAAGGAATGCTCGCTGACGGGGATGCCGCGGATGCGGCGGAAACCTTTGCGGCGATCTTTGAAGAAGATCCGACCAGCTCGGTGGCGTTTGCGGGCATCGCCCGGGCGCATCTGGCCCTGGGCGACACCACCCGCGCGGCTGAGATCCTGGAAAGCGCGCCTCCGTCCATCCGCGCCTCAAAGGACTGGGAAGGCGCGAAGGCGCAGCTCGATCTGGCGCTTCAGGCGGCTGAGGCCGGCCCTGTGGCGGAGCTGACCGCGCAGGTTGAAGCCGATCCCGCCAACCCGCAGGCGCGGTTTGATCTGGCGCTGGCGCTGCATGCATCGGGTGATGTTGAAGGTGCTGTGGACCAGCTTCTTGAACTCTTCCGCCGTGACCGTGAGTGGAACGAGGGCGCGGCGCGTGCGCAGCTCTTCACGATTTTCGACGCGCTCAAGCCCCAGGACCCGATTGTCCTGAAGGGCCGTCGTCGTCTGTCGTCGATGATTTTTGCCTGAGACGGAACGGGGCAGGGGGCTTTGCGGCCCGCTGCCCGCCACAGAAAGGACGGGCGTTGACGCTTCAGGGTGATCTGCCGGGGATAATCCCGCTGTTTCCGCTGCCGGGGGCGCTTTTGCTGCCGCGCGGGCGTCTGCCGCTGCATATCTTTGAGCCGCGCTACCTTGCCATGGTCGAAGAGGCGATCCGCACGCCGGAGCGCATCATCGGGATGATCCAGCCGCGAGAAGAACGCGATGACGGAAACGGCCCGGTGGTGCCGATTGGCTGTGCGGGCCGCATCACCCAGTTCACGGAAACCGGGGACGGGCGATATCTGATCACGCTGACCGGGATCTCGCGGTTCCGGCTGCTTGATGAGCAGTCGGGCTTTCAGCCCTGGCGGCGCGCGCGGGTGGACTGGGCGGATTTCACCGCCGACCGCGCGGGGGCTGAGAGTGATCCCGGCCTCGACCGGGGCCGATTTATCCCGCTTTTGCGCCGTTTCTTCGAGGCGCGGCAGCTTCAGACCGAATGGGCGGCGCTGTCGGAGGCGGGGGATGAGCTTTTGATCAACGCCATTTCCATGCTTTGCCCCTTTGGGCCGGGCGACAAACAGGCGCTTCTTGAAGCGCCGACCCTCTCTGACCGCCGTGAGGCGCTGATCGCGCTGATCGAATATGCCCTTCACGCCGGACCTGAGCCTGAGGAAAACCTGCAATGACCACCACCGACCGCCCCGAAGATATCCCGGCCCAAAGCGCTTTTGACCGCCATATGCTGGAGGTCCTGGTCTGCCCGGTGACCCGTGCACCGCTCTCCTGGGACAGCACCAACCAGGAGTTGATCAGCCGGGCGGCTCATCTCGCCTTCCCCGTGCGCGGTGGCATTCCGGTCATGCTGGTCTCGGAAGCGCGCGAAATCGACTGAGCGCCGCGCTGCCTGGTCCGTGCCATTTCAGTCACGCAACTGTTGCAGATTGCGGGCTTTTTCTGGACCCAACTGTAAAAGGCAGTTAGAGTTTGGGCTGGAACGGGGCGCGATGACCCCGAAAGACCCGAGGCGCAGTCATGGCTTTTCCTGAGCGGTTCTCCGATCTTCCGGAGTATGCATTCCCGCGTCTGAGGACGCTGCTTGATCATCTGCCGGCAGGTGGTACGCCCCTGTCGATGACGCTGGGCGAGCCGCAGCATCCCTTTCCGGAGTTTGTCGGTCAGGCTTTGGCCGAAAGCCTTGGCGGATTTGCGAAATATCCGCCAGCCGAGGGCGCGCCAGGGCTTCTGAGCGCCATCTCCGGCTGGATCGGCCGCCGCTATGGCGCGAGCGTGCCGGAAAATCGTCTGATGGTGGCCAATGGCTCAAAAGAGGCGCTCTTCAATGCGCTTCTGGCGCTGTCGCCCGAGATGAAGAACGGCAAACGCCCCGTGGTTCTGATGCCGAATCCCTTCTTCCCGGTCTATATGATCGCGGGTCTGACCGGCGGGGCAGAGCCTGTCTATGTGCCTGCCGGGGCCTCGACCGGCTTTTTGCCGGATTACCGCAGCCTGCCGGCAGAAATTCTCGACCGGACCACGGTGGCCTATATCTGCTCGCCTGCGAACCCGCAGGGTGTGGTGGCTTCGGCAGAATATCTGGCCGATCTGCTCGATCTGGCCGAGAAGCATGATTTCCAGGTTTTCTGCGATGAATGCTATTCTGAGATCTGGCGTCTGACCCCGCCGCCGGGCCTTCTGGAAGTGGCCGATCGCCATGGTGCGGATCCGGAGCGGGTGGTGGTCTTCAACTCGCTGTCGAAACGCTCCAACGTGCCGGGTCTGCGGACGGGCTTTGTGGCGGGCGGCGTTAAATCCATCAAAGAAATGCGCCAGTTGAAGTCCTATGCCGGGGCGGCTGTGCCGCTGCCGCTGCAGGCGGTGGCCGAACGGCTTTACCAGGACGAAGACCATGTCGTCGCCAACCGCGCCCTTTATCAGGCGAAGTTCCGCGATGCCGAGGCCGTTTTTGCGGGCCATCAGGGCGTGACCATGCCGGATGGCGGCTTCTTCCTGTGGTTGCCGGTTGAAGACGGCGAAGCCGCTGCGGTGAAGCTCTGGCAGGAGACCGGCGTGCGGGTTCTGCCCGGCGCTTATCTGGCGCAGACGGTAAACGGCGAAAATCCGGGTAAAGAGTATATCAGGGCAGCCCTCGTGGCCCCTGCGGACGAAACGCGTCGCGGCCTCGAACGGATTCGCGATTGCCTCTACGGCTGAGGTTGACCGCATGGCGAGTTACAACGCAAGGCAGCGCGATCCGCTTCTGGATCGCAACACCCAGGCGATGGTGGAGCGGCGCGGCCGGGAGCTGCTGGGCCTTCTGCTGATTGTTACGGGCCTTGGCCTGGGGCTGATGCTGAGCACGTATTCGCCCGATGATCCCGGCTGGATGGTCGCCACGGATGAACCGGCGCAGAATTTCTTTGGCCGGCTTGGGGCGGCGATTTCCTCGACGCTGGTGATTATCATCGGTAAGGCCGCCTGGACTTTGCCCTTGCTGGTGGCGGGCTGGGGCGTGCGCTTCATCCTGCACCGCGGCTCGGACCGGGCGCTCGGCCGGGCGTTCTTTGGCTGGACTTTCGTGATTGCGGCCTCCGCCTATGCGGCGACCCATGTGCCGGGCGGGACCTGGGTGCACAGCTTTGGCCTGGGCGGGCTTTTCGGTGACACCATCCTTGGCGCGCTGATCGGGGTTGCTCCGCTGAGTGCGGGCGTGGCGCTGAAAATTGCCGCCGTTCTGCTGGCCGGGGCGATGATCGCCACCGGGCTTTTCTCGCTGGGCTTTGACCGGGCAGAGCTGCGCAGCATCGGGCGGTTCCTGATGTTTGGCAGCATTGTGGCCTATGGCTGGCTGCTGAGCGCTTTGCAAAAGCTCGGCCTGCGGGCCGCCTCGGGTGCCACCGATCTGGGTGGCCGCATGCGTGAGAAATACGCCGCCCGCCGTGCGCAGCGTGATGCAGTGGTGGATGATGAGGATTTTGACATCCCCGTCGCCCCTGCGCCGCGTCTGCGTGGCGCGGCGCCACGTCTGACCGCTGAGCCGCGCATGGAAAGCCGTGCACCCGCGGGCTACGCCCCCCAACACGCGCCCCAGAGCGGGGCAGGGGAGGCCGTGCGCTCGCTGCGGGCCCGGGTTGAGGGCCTGATCCGTCGCGCGCCCGAGCCGGAGCTGGTAGAACCCGCCGCGCATGCCAGCGCGGTTGAGGCGCCGACACCAGACCGGATCCGTGAGCGCATCAATGACGCCATCCGCGCCAAATCCCGTGCGGCAGCAGCGCCCGCAGTCGCCCCCGGCGGCCGGATTGAGCCGCCGGTTCAGCGCGGACGGGGCGATGTGCCGGTTCATCCGGCGGTCTCGCGCGCGGTGGCTGCGGCCCAGGCGCGGCAGATCTCGGCCCGCGATGCGGTTGCCGGCGCGGCTGCGGCTGTCGCGGGCAGCGCGGCTGCGGCTCAGACGGCTGCGGCCATGGTGCCCGAAGCGCCGATGCGCCTTGCGGTCAGCCCTGGTCCCGCGCCTGCACCTTCTTATGCTGCCCAACCGGCTCAGCCCATGGCAGCGGCCCAGCGCGCCCCACAGTATGAAGACGCCTTTGAGCTGGAAGCCCCTGATGAGACCGGCAGCTATGATGCCGTGATTGAGGCGGGGGAAGATCTGTCCTGGACCGGCTATGACGGAGACGGCAGTGAATTTGAGGACGAAGATCTGCGCGCCCCGGTGATCGCGCGCAGCGAAGAGCCGCCGATGACGGCCGCTCCGGGCCGCCGCATTGATCTGCGCCGTGAGCCGGTTCTCAGCGCCGCCGGGCCGGCAGATGATTTTGACTATGACGAAGAGGCGGATGAAGACGCTGCCTGGGAAGCCGCTTCCGCCCCTGCGCTGCGCGCGCCCGCAGCCGTTCAGGCCGCGCCCATGGTCGCCCCCGACATCCGTCGCGGTGCCGCGCCTGCGGCCCCGGTTCTGCGCCGCCCGACCGCAGCGGCGCCCGCCGCCCCGGTCGCAGCCCCCCGCCCCGTCGCCGCAGCGCCTGCCGCTCCGCCGATGCGCGCGCCGGTCACCTTTGAGGATCGCGTGACGGCTGCCTATGAGGCCCCGCCGCTGTCGCTTCTGACCAATCCGGCCAGCATTGAGCGTCATCACCTCTCTGATGAGCAGTTGGAAGACAATGCCCGCATGCTGGAATCGGTGCTGGAGGACTATGGCGTCAAAGGCGAGATCGTCTCGGTCCGCCCCGGCCCCGTGGTCACCATGTATGAGCTGGAGCCCGCGCCGGGTCTGAAAGCCAGCCGCGTGATCGGCCTGTCGGATGACATCGCACGGTCCATGTCGGCGCTCTCGGCCCGTGTTTCGACGGTTCCGGGCCGCTCCGTGATCGGGATCGAACTGCCGAATGTGCACCGTGAAAAGGTCGTGCTGCGCGAGATCCTGACCGCGCGTGATTTTGGCGACAGCAATATGCGCCTGCCGCTGGCGCTCGGCAAAGACATCGGTGGTGAGCCGATCATCGCCAACCTTGCCAAGATGCCCCACCTGCTGATCGCAGGGACCACGGGCTCGGGTAAATCGGTGGCGATCAACACCATGATCCTGTCGCTGCTTTATAAGCTGACGCCGGAAGAATGCCGCCTCATCATGATCGACCCCAAGATGCTGGAACTGTCGGTCTATGACGGCATCCCGCATCTGCTCTCTCCCGTGGTGACCGACCCGAAAAAGGCGGTCGTCGCCCTGAAATGGGTCGTGGGCGAGATGGAAGAGCGCTACCGCAAAATGTCCAAAATGGGCGTGCGCAACATCGAAGGCTATAATGGCCGCGTCCGTGAGGCGCTGGCCAAGGGCGAGATGTTCAAGCGCACGATCCAGACCGGCTTTGATGATGAGACGGGCGATCCGGTCTTTGAGACCGATGAATTTGCCCCGCAGCCCTTCCCCTACATCGTCGTCATCGTGGATGAGATGGCCGACCTGATGATGGTGGCGGGCAAAGAGATCGAAGCCTGCATCCAGCGCCTGGCGCAGATGGCGCGGGCCTCGGGGATCCACCTCATCATGGCGACGCAGCGTCCTTCGGTGGACGTCATCACCGGGACGATCAAGGCGAACTTCCCGACCCGGATTTCCTTCCAGGTTACATCGAAGATCGACTCGCGGACCATCCTGGGTGAGATGGGCGCTGAGCAGCTTCTGGGCATGGGGGATATGCTTTACATGGCCGGTGGCGGCCGCATCAGCCGGATCCACGGTCCCTTCGTCTCGGATGAAGAGGTTGAAGAGATCGTCAACCATCTCAAGAGCTTCGGCCCGCCGACCTATATGTCGGGCGTGGTGGATGGCCCCGACGACGAGAAGGCCGATGACATCGACCAGATTCTTGGTCTGGGCGGTGGCGAGAACTCAGAGGATGCGCTTTACGATCAGGCCGTGGCCATCGTGGCCCGCGATCGCAAGTGCTCGACCTCTTACATTCAGCGCAAACTGGGCATCGGCTATCAGAAAGCCGCCCGCCTTGTGGAGCAGATGGAAGACAATGGCGTCGTCTCTTCTGCCAACCACGTGGGCAAGCGCGAGATCCTGCTGCCGGAACACTGAGCGGCCCCGATCACCAGCAAAACAAGGCGCAGCGAGTGATTCGCTGCGCTTTTTTAGTTGCGGAGAGGGGTGGTTAACGCAACCCAGGGCTGATCTGATTGTTTCTTATTTGGAAGGGATTAACCACGCATCCGCGTGATTACATCAGCCGCCGCATCAGAGGTCCGGTTGAGGGTGTGGTATTCCCCGGGGGGCAGTAAAATCTCTTGATTTTAAGCCCGGGCGGGCGCGTAGCGTTTACGGCGGATGTGATTACGCCTTTGTGGAGTATTTAAGATGCCTTTCGTGAAAAGTCTGACTGCGGCCGGCGTTTTGCTGGCCACCGCAGTTCCGGCGATGGCTCAAACCTGGAGCTGGAGCTGGAACTGGGGATGGATCTTCGGCAACGGGAACCATCCGCCGGCGACCACCGTGCCGGAAATTGATGTCACCAGCTCGGCACTGGCCGTTGCCGCGGTTCTCGCAGCGCTGGCTTTTGCCTGGGAACGCTCGCGCCGCCGCGCCTGAGCGGATTTTCCCTGAAGATCAGAACCGCAGCCCGCCGGGCTGCGGTTTTTTCGTCAGATCAGCCCGACATCGCGGGTGATCAGCGCGATCACGGCGATCAGCCCGTTCGCGGCGATATGCGCCCAGACCGGATCGGCAATCCGTCCGCGCCAGAGCATCAGCGCGCCGAAAACCAGGCCCGACAGAAAGCCCGCCAGAATCCTTCCGTGCAGCAGCCCGAAGAGAAGCGAGGTCGCCATCAGTCCGATGACTGCCCCCGCAGGCCCTGGCAGGCTCAGACGGCTTTGCAGATAGCCGCGGAAGAACAGCTCTTCGATCACCGGCACGAGCAGCGTGGTCCCGGCGGCGCGGCACAAAACCCAAAGCCCGAGGATCGGTGCCGGCAGCAGGGTCAGCTGCGCCAGAAGTGTCTCTCCGGCGGCCTCATCGCGGGTGTTGCCCAGCCACCAGCCGAGCCCCACCACCAGACCCGCAAAGATGGGCAGCAGCGCGGGGTGCCAGTCATGCCGGCGCAGCGCGGGCAGGAAGAAGAGCAAAGCCCCCGCCATGACCAGGGCTTTCAGCGGATATCCCAGTTCCGGATGCGGAAAGGCCGCCATGACCAGGGCTGAGATGACCATAAAGGCGATGAAGGGCAGCATCCGCGCGGCCAGCCAGTCGCTGCGCATCCCCTCGCCCCGCTCTCGCGGGAGGGGGTTTTTGCGCAGCCAGGGCAGCGATTGCGCGGCCCAGATCAGCAAAAGCGCCAGCAGGGTGAAAAACAGCCAGCCCGCATAGGAGTGAAACCCCTCCACCGCGAGATGCGGATTGCCGTTGATCCCGATCAGCACCAGACCCGCGATCCGCAGAATATTCAGCACAAAGCTGGCCAGAAGTGCCAGCGGCACCACGATCAGCCAATAGGGCAGCGGCCGGATCTGATGACGAAAGAGCGCGGCATAAAGCAGAAGAAAGCCCCCCACCAGGGCCAGCCCCTCAACCCCGGAGCATTCGGGCGCGATGCGGACGAAGAACTCTCCCGCGCCGATCACCAGAGACGAGGGATCGCTGAGCACCGTGCCGTTCACGATCTGCAAAAGCCCGCTGACCAGATAAAAGGTCACCAGCGTCAGCGTGGCATCCCCGGTCCAGAGCTTTTGAAAGACCTGGGTGATCTCAGGGGCAAAAAAGGCCGGAATGCTGATCAGCACCAGCGCGGGCAGGACCGGGCGCAGCGCCGCGCTCCAGGCCCGGGCGGGGGCAATCCAGCGCAGGCCACCCAGACTGGCCAGCAAAGCCCCCGTCAGCCAGACGGCCGCCAGGGCGCGGAACCAGGGCGAGAGATCCTGCCCCAGGCCGATGAAAAGAGGCAGCAGCAGCAGCGCTACCCCGGCGAAATGCATCCATTTGGCCCGGCGGTCGGGCGGATCTGAGGCAAATTCGAAATAGCGCGTCAGGATGCCGGGCCGGGCGAGCAGAATCACCCCCCAGACCGCCAGCAGCGCCAGCGCCCTTGCAGGCAGGCTGCGCAGGAAAAAGCAAAAGCCCTGAGCGCCGGTCAGCTGGCATTCAAAATTGGCAAGCCCCTGCCAGAGAACCGCCACAATGATGATTTCGAACAGAAAAAATGCAATGAGCTTTGCCATGCGGCGGAGGGCGGGGCGGCGGTTCATTACATCTCTCCGGCTTCACTGATCACAGGTCACAGGGCCACGAAGCGATCGGGCACTCGGGCTGCGCTCAGACTGCCACGGAGATTTGTTGCAGAGTAGAGTCAGATTAAGGCGAAAGTGTTTCCGAAACCGGAACGGCCGCAGCCCGGCTCTGCAAGGGCTGCCGGCTCAGCTCCGCAAACCGGTCTCGCGCAGCAGGCCCCGGCGTTTGGCCTCATAATAGTAGCCCCGTGCATACCAGGAGACCGCGCGGTCATGGCTGCCATCCGCGACCATCCAGGCCCCGCGCAGATATTTCACCGCATATTTCAGGTTGGTTTCCGCATCCAGAAGCCCCTCCGGGCTGCCGCGATAGCCCATGGTGCGGGCGGTCTGCGGCATGATCTGCATCAGCCCGTAATAGCTGCCATTGCGGGCGCGGGGGTTGTATTTGCTTTCGCGCTGAACCACGCGGTGCACCAGGGCGCGGGGCACCTCATAATGATCGGCATAGTGATGGATCAGCCGGTTCAGTTCGGGGTTCGGGCCGATGCCGTAATCGCGCCCCTCGTCTGCCTTACGCCCCGCGCAGGCGGTCAGGCCAGTGGTCAGCAGACCGGCAAGCAGCATACGGCGTGAAAGCGGGGGCATCGGGCATCTCCTGTTGATCCCCTTCGCAATAACGCCCCCGCAGCACAGAGCAAGACGGAATTTTCCGCGTTGTGCCAGCGGCGTTTTCATCGGCAAAGCCATGCGCATTCTGCTGGACCCGCAATCTCTGTCTCGCTAGCCTCAGCCGCAACGAAGGGGAATTCATGCTACGCTATGCGGCTTCGCGGCTTGTCTCACTGATCCTGAGCCTCGTTGTGGCGAGTCTCGTGATTTTTGCCGTGCTCGAGATCATTCCCGGCGATGCAGCCAGTTTCATGCTGGGGATGAATGCCGCCCCCGACACGCTTGAGGCGCTGCGCGAGCAGCTTGGGCTGAACGGCTCTCTGCTGTCGCGTTATCTCGGATGGGTCACCGGCATGCTGCAGGGCGATTTTGGCACCTCTTATACCTACCGCACCCCGGTTGCAGAGCTGATCTCCGCCCGGATGGAGGTCTCAGTACCGCTGACGCTTTATGCGCTGGTGCTCTCGACCGCCATCGCGCTGCCGGTGGGCCTGCTGGCCGCAGCGCGTCAGGGGAAGGCCACGGATCTGGCGGTGATGGGCACGACGCAGCTGGGCGTGGCGGTGCCGAATTTCTGGTTCGCGATGATCCTTGTGCTGATCTTCGCGGTCAATCTGCGCTGGCTGCCCTCGGGTGGTTTTCCGGGTTGGGAGAAGGGGATCTGGGTCAATGTCAAAGCCCTTACCCTTCCGGCGGTGGCGCTGGCGCTGCCTCAGGCGTCGATCCTTGCGCGGGTGATGCGCTCTTCGGTGCTGGAGACGCTGACCCAGGACTATGTGCGCACTGCGCGTGCCAAGGGGCTGAACCGCACCCAGGCCGTGCTGCGCCATGCCTTTCGCAATGCGCTGATCCCGGTGCTGACCATCCTGGGGCTGCAGTTCAGCTTTCTGCTGGCGGGTGCGATCATCATTGAGAATGTCTTTTTCCTGCCCGGACTGGGCCGGCTGATTTTCCAGGGTATCACGCAGCGTGATCTGATCGTGGTGAAATCGGTGGTGATGATCCTGGTGGGCGCGGTGATCCTGGTGAACTTTCTGGTCGATCTGGCCTATGCCCTGGTCGACCCCCGACTGCGGAGGCGCGCATGAAGGGCCGCTGGACCCTGATCCTTGGCGCGGTGCTGGCCGGGGTCTTCGCACTGGCGGCGCTGATCTCGCTGGTTTGGGTGCCGGTGCCGGTTGAGCAGCTGGCGATCGCCAATAAGATGAAGCCGGTGGGCACGCCGGGGTTTCCCTTAGGCACCGATCACTTTGGCCGCGATATCCTGTCGATGCTGATGGTGGGGGCACGCACCTCGATTGCGGTGGCGATCCTGGCGGTGGGCATCGGCATCGCCTTTGGCGTGCCGCTGGGCCTTCTGGCGGCAGCGCGGCGCGGCGGGCTGGTGGATGAGCTGGTTATGCGCGGCAATGATCTGGTCTTTGCCTTCCCCTCGCTGGTCATCGCCATTCTGATCACCGCCGTCTTTGGCCCCTCAGCCACCAATGCCATCATCGCCATCGGGATTTTCAACATTCCGGTCTTTGCGCGGGTGACGCGCGGGGGGGCCTTGTCGCTCTGGACGCTGGATTACATCCGTGCGGCAGAGGTGGCGGGGAAGGGCCAGGCCCGCATCTCGGCCGAGCATATCCTGCCCAATATCGCCAATCTGCTGATCGTGCAGGGCACCATTCAGTTTTCGCTGGGGATCCTCGCAGAGGCGGGCCTCTCTTATGTGGGTCTTGGTGCGCAGCCGCCGATCCCCTCCTGGGGGCGGATGCTGGCGGAAAGCCAGACGATGATTTCCATGGCCCCGCATCTGGCGGTGCTGCCGGGTCTGGCCATTGTGCTGACGGTGCTGGGGCTGAACCTGATGGGGGACGGGCTGCGTGATCTTCTCGACCCGCGGTTGAGGCGCGCAAGATGAGCCTTTTGTCGGTTGAAAATCTCTCGCTCTCGATCCACGGGACGCAGATCCTTGAGGATGTCTCCTTCACCATGAAGGCGGGTCAGGTCTTTGGCCTGGTGGGGGAAAGCGGCTCGGGCAAATCGCTGACGTCCTTTTCCGTCATGGGGCTTTTGCCGGAGGGGGCAAAGGTCTCAGGCGCGGCGAAGCTGCAGGGCCATGACCTTTTGTCCCTGACAGAAGCGCAGATGTGCCATGTGCGCGGGCGCGAGATCGGCATGATCTTCCAGGAGCCGATGACCGCGCTGAACCCGGTGCAAAGCATCGGCGATCAGGTGGCTGAGACCCTGGTGATCCATGGCGCGGCCAGCCGGGCGGATGCGCTGAAAGTAGCGCGGGAAAAGCTGAACCGTGTGGGGCTGACGGAAGATCGCTTTCCGCTGACCCGCTTTCCGCATGAACTCTCGGGCGGGCAGCGCCAGCGCGTCTGCATTGCCATGGCCATCGCGCTGCGCCCGAAACTGCTGATCGCAGATGAGCCGACCACGGCGCTGGATGTGACCACCCAGGCGCAGATCCTCGATCTTCTGAAAGAGCTCGTCGCCGAAGAGGGCATGGGGCTTTTGCTCATCACCCATGATCTCGCGGTGGTGGCGGGCGTGGCCGATGAAGTGGCCGTCATGCAGCAGGGCCGGATTGTTGAGCAGGGGCCGACCGAGGCGCTGTTTCGCACCCGCACCCATGAGTACACCCGCCGTCTTTTTGCGGCCTCAGCCCATCAGCCCGACCGCGCCGCCACCGCCGGAACAGAGCCTTTGCTGAGCGTTGAGGGTGTGCGGCGCAGCTATGCCCTGCCGCGGGCGTCGTTCTTCGGTCCGCCGCCGCGCCTTGAGGCGGTAAAGGGCGTCAGCTTCACCCTGCATCGGGGCGAAAGCCTGGGGCTGGTCGGGGAATCGGGTTGCGGGAAATCCACCCTCACCCGCGCCATTCTGGGGCTGGAGCCGATCCAGGGCGGCAGCATCACCCTTTGCGGCGAGAAAATTCACGCAGGGGCAGTCACCCCGGCGCAGCGCGCCCGGATGCAGGTGGTCTTCCAGGACCCCTATGGCAGCTTTAACCCGCGCCACAAGGTCGGTCGCCTGGTGGCAGAGCCTTTCCACCTCGCCCCGGCCCCGCAGGCCGAGCAGCGCGACCGTGTGGCAGCGGCGCTCACGGAAGTGGGTCTGAAACCCGGAGATGCTGAGAAATACATCCACGAATTCTCCGGCGGCCAGCGCCAGCGGATCGCCATTGCCCGCGCGCTGATCGTGCGGCCTGAGCTGATCATTCTCGATGAGGCGGTCTCTGCGCTTGATGTGCGGGTGCGGGCGCAGATCCTTGATCTGCTGGCCGATCTGCAGGGACGGCTGGGGCTGTCTTATCTCTTTATCAGCCACGATCTGCATGTGGTGCGTGCCATTACCGACCGGGTTATGGTGATGAAATCCGGTGAAATTGTCGAGCAGGGGCTGACGGGGGCGGTGTTTTCCGCGCCGCGCCACCCCTATACCTGCCAACTGATTGCCGCCACGCCGGTGATCCCGTCTGACTGGACTGTTTCAAATGACGCTTTGGTATGAGCCGCGCGAAATTCTGATCGGCGGCACCTGGCGCCGCACCGCTGAGGTGCTCGGCGTCGAAGACCCCTCCACCGGTGAGATCTGGTCTGAGATTGCCGCCGGGGGCGCGGCTGAGATCGATGAGGCCGTGGCGGCGGCTGAGGCAGCCTTGCAGGGCGACTGGGGCCGCATGCCCGCCTTTGAGCGCGGCCGCGTGCTGATGGCGATCAGCCGTAAAATTCTTGAGCACACCGAAGAACTGGCCTTCATCGAGGCCCGCGATGTCGGCAAGCCGCTGAAACAGGCCCGCGCCGATGCCATCGCCATGGCGCGTTATTTTGAGTTTTACGCCGGGGCCTGCGATAAATTCCACGGCGAGACGATCCCCTTTCTCGACGGCTATACCGTCTACACCCTGCGCGAGCCGCATGGCGTGACCGGCCATATCATCCCCTGGAATTACCCCATGCAGATCCTTGGCCGCTCGGTGGGGGCGGCGCTGGCCATGGGCAATGCAGCGGTGCTGAAACCCGCTGAGGAGGCCAGCCTCACGGCGCTGGCCTTTGGTCGTATCGCCATGGCGGCGGGTCTTCCTGCGGGGGCGCTGAACATCGTCACCGGGCTTGGCGAGGCGGCGGGGGCGGCGCTCTCGGGGCATCGCGGGATCCACCATATCTCCTTCACCGGCTCGGTCCCTGTGGGGCAGCTGATCCAGGCAGCGGCGGCGCGCAATGTGATCCCCGTCACGCTGGAGCTTGGCGGCAAGTCTCCGCAACTGGTCTTTGAAGACGCCGATCTGGAGAAGGCGCTGCCCTTCCTCGTAAATGCCGGGATCCAGAATGCGGGCCAGACCTGTTCGGCCTCCTCGCGCATTCTGGTGCACCGCGCGCGCTATGATGAGGTGGTGGAGAAAATGGCCGCCCGTTACGCTCAGCTTCGGGTCGGCGCGGCGCTTGCGGACCTTGATGTCGGTCCGGTGATTTCCGGCAAACAATGCAACATGATCAACGGCATGCTCGACCTGGGCAAAGACCTGACCCTGGCAGGCCAGGGGGTGATTGCCGATGATGCGCCGAAAGGCGGCCATTATGTCCGCCCGACCCTGCTGGCCCGGGTGAACCCCGATCACCGCCTGGCCCAGGAAGAGATTTTCGGCCCAGTGCAGGTTGTCATCCCCTTCAGCGATGAGGATGAGGCCGTGAAAATCGCCAATGGCACCGACTTCGGCCTTGTGGCCGGGGTCTGGTCAGAAAACGGCGGCCGTCAGATGCGGATGGCGAAACGGCTGCGCGCGGGTCAGGTGTTTCTGAACAACTATGGCGCGGCAGGCGGGGTGGAACTGCCCTTCGGCGGGATCGGCAAATCCGGCCATGGCCGCGAGAAGGGGTTTGAAGCGCTTTACGGCTTCTCGGTCCTGAAAACGGTTGCCGCGCACCACGGGTGAGACGGGATTTTTAAGGGGGCGGGAGCCCCCTTAAAGCCGGGGTGCGGGGGCGGCAGCCCCCGCTTCCTCTTTCTCGCGGGGCGCTTCGCGCACCGCCACCCAGATCGCGCGGCGCGAGGCTGAGGCAAATTCCCGCCGCCACATCATGGCCAGCGTCACCACCACCGCCAGAACCAGCGCCGCGGCCCCGGCGAGCCAGGCGAGGGCGGCAATGGCGAAATAGACCGACTGCAGGCCGCGGTTGAAAGACCGCGCCGCGGTGATATTGATCTCAGCCGCCTGCAGCGCGCGCCGGTAAGCCCCGGGGGTGTCCGGATCATTCGGCACCGAGGCGATCATGATCGAGCAATAGCCAAAGACCCGGTTCGCCCAGACGAATTTCAGGAAGGCATTGGCGACCAGCAGAATCACCAGCACCAGCTTGGCCTCAATCACCGAGCGGCTGGTCTCCAGGGTCAGATCATTGGCAAAGCCCGCCAGCCGCTCCGCATCCCCCAGAAGCGCCACGCCCCCGCCAATCGCAATCATTGAGGTTGAGGCAAAAAAAGAGGTCGACTGCCGCAGGCTGTCGATCACATTCGAATCCACAATGCGTGGCGAACGGGTGACCATGGCCTTCATCCAGTCGCGCCGGATCCGCGCCATCAGCACGGTCACTGACGGATTATGCTTCGGCGGATGCTCGATATAGCGCACCAGCGCCGTCCAGCCGATGAAAAGAAAGGCCAGTGCTGCTGCATCGGCCGGGGTGAACTGGCTGAGAAGGGAAGTCAGGGTCATGGGTCCAAGATGACCAAAGCGGCCAGGCGCGGCAAGAGCCCGCGCCGCAGGTCAGTTCATCTGAAACTGCAGATCGTAGCGACCGCCCTGAAATTCACCAAAAAGATCGCCGAGATCCGGGTGATCCACCGGCTCGCCGGTGTCATCGGGTATCAGGTTCTGCTCTGAGACATAGGCCACGTAATAGCTTTGCTCATTCTCTGCGAGCAGATGATAGAAGGGCTGATCGCGGCGGGGCCGGGCCTCTTCGGGGATGGCGGAATACCACTCCTCGGTATTGGCGAATTTGGGGTCCACGTCGAATACGACCCCGCGGAAGGGGTGCTTGCGATGGCGCACCACCTGACCAAGATGATATTTGGCCTGCGATTTCAGCATCGATAGACCCTCCGTTCCCTGCTTTTACGCCCGCTCCGAGCGCTTGTCCAGGACAGCGGCATCCCGGATGCGAAACGCAGTGTTGCGCAGGCTTCCGCCACCTGCCGCCTGCGGGGCCTCTGAAACACGCCATTCTTACCGGCAGAGGATTTTCAGGCCGTCCCCTTTGGGCTATGATGGGAAAAAAATGACAGGCAGATCATGAAGAGCAGAATTCCCGGACTGGCGGCGCTTTTGCTGGTGCTTGCTTCCTGTGGTGGCGGCAATTTCTCTGCGCCGAGAAATCTTGATAATGCCTGCGCGCTGATGCAGGAGCGGCCGAAATATGCCCGCGCCATGAAGGCGACGGAGCGTCGCTGGGGCGTGCCGCTGCATGTGCAGATGGCGGTGATCCACCAGGAATCGCGCTTTGTGGGCAATGCGAGGACTCCCTTCCGCTATACGCTTGGTGTGATTCCCATGGGGCGGCAAAGCTCTGCCTACGGCTACAGCCAGGCGCTCGATGACACCTGGAGCGAATATCAGCGCGAAGAAGGCGGCCGCGGTGCCAAGCGCGACCGTATCCATGATGCCACCGATTTCATGGGCTGGTATTTCCACAAGTCGCAGGAGCGGCTTGGCCTGTCCAAACATGACGCGCGCAACCAGTATCTCGCCTATCATGAGGGGCGCAGCGGCTATGCCCGTGGCAGCTATAACGCCAAGCCCTGGCTTCTCAGCGTCGCAGGCCGGGTTGAGGCGCGGGCGGAACGCTACCGCACTCAGTTGCAGAACTGCCGCTGAGCAGAGCAGAGATCCCGCACGCCGCCCCTGTCACAGCGGGCGGCGTTTTGCTGTCCTGCACCAAGTGGGCAAAAAGAAACCGCCCCCCCGGCGTAAGGGGGCGGTGTCATTTCGCACCGGCGGGCTGCCTCAGCGGTTGGCCGCGCCGCTGGGGTTGCCACGCCGCTCAGTCGCCTCATTGATGTCGAACTGGCGGGAGGAGAGGCGGACGCCCTTGTTCAGCTCGCCCAGGATCATCGTGGTCTGCGAGCCGCTGTCATCGGTGATCACCCACTGACGCAGCTCAGTCGGATTGGCGGTGAAGACCATTTCGATCTTCCCATATTCCGGGTGCTGCGGATCCTGCGCCGTAACTTTGGTCGTCGCGCCGTCTTCGCGATGCGCCACAACCATCCGCGCCTGGCCCAGGTTGACGTTCGGAGCCAGAATCACGCTCAGCGGTGTGCGGTTGAGCGGATAGACCTCAGGGGGCTGGTTGGATTTCGGATCAAAGATCGCAACCTGCTGACCATCGGCCAGAACCAGCGATTTATCCGGCGGCGCATATTCGAAGCGCACCTTGCCGGGGCGCGAGATCTTGATGGTGCCGGTGGCAATGGTGCCATCGGCATTCACCTGCGTGAACTCCGCCTGGGCGGTGGTCAGGCTGTTGAGATAGCGCGACAGCTCAGACAGAGGCAGCTTTTCGGCCTGGGCCGGCAGAGCCATCATCAGAGCGGCGATCGGGGCGAGAAGAGGGGCTATACGCATCATATCCTCAATATAAGGGGTGTTGCGGCGGCAACCATCCCCCTTCGCGAAGGCGTGACGGGCTGTAACAGAAGCCCGCTCAGATCGGGTGGCGAAGATCGGTGTCGGGGCGGCTTTCATGGCTTTCGCACAGCGCGTGATCAGAGAGAACCTCCAGCACGCGGCATTCCCCGGCGCTGCCGTGACGACCCTCCAACATAAGGGTTAATTCTGCCTCAAGCGCCTTCAGCCGCGCGATGCGGCTGCGGATGTCTGCCAGCTGCGCTCTCGCCAGGGCATCGGCCGGGCCGCAGTCGGTGGTCTTTTCCCCCGCGCGGTCTGACAGGGCGAGCAGCTGTCGGATGGCCTCGGGCGCGAAGCCCAGCTCCCGCGCATGGCGGATAAAGCGCAGCCGCGCGATGACCTGCGCGCCATAGCGGCGGCGTCCGTTTGCGCCCCGCTCAGGCTCGGGCAGAAGTCCGGTTTCTTCATACCAGCGGATCGTCGGGATCTTCACGCCGCTGGCTGCACTCAGATCGCCGATGCTGAGCATGATTTCCTCCTTGCTCCTCCAGTGACCCGAGACGTTACATCAGGTGCCGACAGAGACCAGATTGATTCGAAAGTGAGGACAGATGGCTGACACCGAGCAACGTCCCGGACGGCAGACCGCAGAGCACGCGGGGCAGCCGCATACCCACAGTCACCTCCATTCTGCGGCGGGGCATGATCATGGGGACGATCATCACGGTCACGCCCACAGCCACGCACCCAAGGTCAGCAGCAGCAATGAACGGCGGATCTTTGCCGTTCTGGTGCTGACGGCGGGATATGCGCTGATCCAGGCGGCGGGGGGCTGGTTCTCCGGCTCGCTCGCGCTGGTGGCGGATTCGGGGCACATGCTGTCGGATGCGGCGGCGCTGGCGCTGGCGCTGGTGGCCTATCGCGTGGCGCGCCGCGCGGCAGATCAGCGGGCAAGCTATGGCTATCACCGTGTGCGGGTTCTGGCGGCCCTGGCCAATGGCGCGGCGCTTTTGCTGTTGGTGGCCTGGATCACCTGGGAGGCCGTGTCGCGGTTGCGCGCCCCGGTTGAGGTGCTGGCCGGTCCCATGCTGGTGGTGGCGGTGATCGGGCTTCTGGTCAATCTGATCGGGGCATGGGTGCTCCTGCGCGGTGAAAAGGGCGATCAGAACCTCAGGGGCGCTCTTTTGCATGTGATCGGCGATCTTCTGGGCTCGGTCGGGGCGATCGGGGCCTCTGTTGGCATTATGCTCACGGGATGGACCGTGCTTGATCCGATTCTCTCGGTTCTGGTGGCCGTTCTGGTGCTGCGCTCTGCCTGGGGGCTTGTGAGGGCCTCTTTGCATGTGCTGCTGCAGGGCACCCCCGAGGGGCTGGCCCCTGAGGTGATCTGCGCGGACCTGGCCGGCCTGCCTGAGGTGGCTGAGGCGGGACATGCCCATGTCTGGACCCTGACGGATGAGCGCTATGTGGCCACCGTTCATGTCACCCCGGCTCCGGGCAGCGACCCGCTGGATCTGCCCGATCTTGTCCGGCACCGTCTGGCGCAGCGCTTTGGCATTGAACATGCCACGGTCGAGGTGAACCGGGCCGGAGAGATGCCGCGGGATCATGGCGCAGAGGGGCTGTAATTTCCGCTTTGCAGAGGGCGGGGATAGATCATAAACTGACCCGATGCAGAGTTCTGACAGCTCATCCGCGGCTCCGGCCGTCCCTGCGGGATCTTCCCCCGCCGCTGAAAGCCCCGACGGGGAGCGAAGCAGCGCGCCCCGATCGCGGGGCGCAATCGCGGTTTTCAGGATGAGCGGAACGCAGGCACGACTTCGTGTCTGGTGCAGCAAGCCGGCCTCTGATCCCTGCTTTGCAGGCAGCGGGCTGCATACCTCCTTCGGAGAAAACTTCCATGTTATTTGAGTGGATGTCGGATCCTGCCGCCTGGGCAGGACTGGCCACACTGATCATTCTTGAGATCGTGCTGGGCATCGACAACATTGTCTTTATAGCGGTTCTGGCAGAAAAACTGCCGCCGCATCAACGCGACAAAGCCCGGCTGCTTGGCCTTGGGCTTGCGCTCTGTATGCGCCTTATCCTGCTGGCCTCGATCGCCTGGATCGTGACGCTGCAGGCGGATCTGTTCTCAATTGCGGGCTTTGGCTTCTCAGGCCGCGATCTGATTTTGATCTTCGGCGGCGTCTTCCTGCTGTTCAAAGGCACGATGGAGCTGCACGAGCGGCTTGAGGGCCATGTTGAGCAGAAAGAGACCGGCGTTGTTCAGGTCGCCTTCTGGCAGGTTATTCTGCAGATCGTGGTGCTCGATGCGGTCTTCTCGCTCGACAGTGTGATCACGGCGGTCGGCATGGTTCAGCATCTGTCGATCATGTATATCGCGGTGATCGTCGCCATGGGTGTGATGCTCTTTATGGCGAAATCGCTGATGGCCTTTGTGCTGAAGCATCCGACGGTGGTGATCCTCTGCCTTGGCTTCCTGATGATGATCGGCTTCTCGCTGATTATTGAAGGCTTCGGCTATCACGTCCCCAAAGGCTATCTCTATGCTGCCATCGGCTTCTCGGTGGGCATTGAGGCGCTGAACCAGATCGGTCGTAAAAACCGCGAGCGCTATATCACTTCGGGCGATCTGCGTGACCGCACCGCCTCTGCCGTGCTGCGTCTGCTGGGCGGGAAGCGTTCGGATGTGGATCTGGGCTCGGGCGACGCCATCGCCGATCAGGCCGCCGAGCAGGAGCTTTTCGCGCCGGAAGAGAAAGAGATGATCGAGGGAGTTCTGGGCCTGGCCGAGCGCCGCGCCACCTCGATCATGACGCCTCGCGCTGAGGTTGACTGGATCGATCTCAACGCAGAGCAGGACGAGATCCGCAGCCAGATCCTCAGCCAGTCGCATTCGCGCTTCATCGTGGCGCGTGGCTCGTTGGATGATTTTGTGGGTGTGGCTCTGGCCCGCGATCTGATGCGCGATCTGCTGACCGAGGGGGCGATCAACATTGAGCGCTCGGTCCGTCAGCCGCTGGTGGTGCATGAGAGCGTCGATGTGCTGCGCCTGATGGAGCATCTGCGCAAATCGCCGGTGCAGCTTGCGGTGATCGTCGATGAATTCGGCTCGTTTGAAGGGATCGCAACGCCCACCGACGTGCTGGAAGCCATCGCCGGGGATTTCCCCGATGAGGATGAGGCCCCGCTGACCGCCGAACAGGCCGAAGACGGCTCCTGGCTGGTCGATGGCTGGATCGACATCCGTCATGCCTCGCGCCTTCTGGAGGCTGATCTTGCCGATGAGGCAGAGCGCTACTCCACGCTGGCAGGCTATGTGCTGTGGCAGCTTGGTCGCCTTCCGGTGCCAGGCGACCGTGTGAAGGCCGGACCGCTGGAGTTTGAGGTGATCGCGATGGACGGCCGCGCCATCGACAAAGTGCGCGTCCGCCGCGAGGCCCCGCAGGACTACTGATGCGTAAAGAGGCGCAGAAAAGCCCGGAGCAGCCGCTCCGGGCTTTTTTGTCTGACGACTATGGGAACGTGCCGGATTGCGGCTTGCCTATTTCCGACAAAAATACCAGGAGAAGGCAGATTTTCCCTGGAAGGACCCCGTTATGACCGCGCCGCGCCCGATCTCTGCCGATGCTGCTGCCTCTCAGGCCGTGCAGACCGTCACCGGTTTTGGCTGCGATCCGACCGAGCGCGGGGTGCTGTCGGTGCTGCGCCATTTCGCCATCGCCAATCTGCGCCCGGAAAGTCAGGCCTGGGCTAATGCTTTCACCATTGCGACCGAGCGCTGGGGGGATGTGACCGGGCTTGAGATCGCGGGCGCTGCGGCGGATCTGGTGCAGGCGCTGCTCTCGCTGCGGGGCGGGGAGCTTGCGGTGCATGATCCGCTGGATCTCCACGCCCGCCAGCGGCTGAGCGCGGATGAGGCGGCGCTGTTGCGGCTGCTGCGCGCCATGCGCCAGGATCTGACCCCTCTGGCCCGGGAGGAGATCTCCGCTCTCGGGCGCGGGCGGATGGATCCGGCGCTGATCGCCGCCGCTTTGCGCCTTGCGCGGATTTTACGGGTGCCGCGCGGTGCTGCGGTTTATCACGCCAGCCATCCGGGTCTGCGCTTTGTTCAGTAAGCTGCGCTGGCCCGCGACCGGCGATCGGTGACCGTCCACCCGCAGGCTTTGCTTGCCGCAGCGGCGGGGCTCTCCTAACCTTCCGGTGAAAAAGGGGGGGCGGGATATGCAGGATAAGTTCGGGCTGGCGCAGGGCGGGCGACGTGAGGATCTGCGCTTTTTGAAAGGCGAGGGACGCTATGTGGCCGATCTGGTCCCCTCAGGGGCGCTTTACGCGGCTTTCCTGCGTGCGCCGGTGGCCCATGCCCGCCTCACGGCCCTTGATCTGACAGCGGCCCGCGCCCTGCCCGGGGTGGAGCTGGTCTGGGCACTCCCCGATCTTGAGGCGGCGGGCGTGAAACCCGCGATGCGCGGATATCGGGTCAATGGTCCTGACGGGCAGCCGGGGGCGGGGCCGGAGCGCCCGGTCCTCGCCCGCGATGTGGTGCGTTTTGCCGGAGAGCTGATCGCCTGCGTGGTCGCCACAAGTGCCGCTGCCGCCCGCGACGGGGTCGAGGCGATTGTGGCGGATCTCGAGGATCTGCCGGTCAAAACCGATCTCGCGCCCGGTGGTCCGCTTCTGCACCCTGAGGCCCCTGAGAATATCGGTTACCGCTTTGCGCTGGGCGATGCAGAGGCTGTAGAGCAGGCTTTTGCCGTGGCCGCGCGCCATGTCTCGCTTGAAATTGCGGATCACCGGGTCGCTGCCGCCAGCATGGAGCCGCGCGGGGCATTTGCCGAATGGGACGGGGCGCGGCTCCATCTTTGCGTCAACGGCCAGGGCGTCTGGGGGCAAAAGGCCCAGCTTGCGGCGCAACTCGACCTGCCCCCGGAGGCGGTGCGGGTCACCAACCCCGATGTGGGCGGTGGCTTTGGCATGAAGGCGATGAATTATCCCGAATATATCGTCATTGCCGCTGCGGCCCGGGCGCTGGGCCGGCCGGTCTTCTGGATGTCCGACCGGTCCGAGGCCATGCTGAGTGACAATGCCGGGCGGGATCTGATTTCAAGGGCGGAGCTGGCTTTTGATGAGGATCACCGCATCCTGGGCTACCGCGTGCACAACCGCTCGGCGCTCGGGGCTTATAATTCGCAGTTCGGTCAGGGCGTGCAGTCCGAGATGTTCGCCCGCGTGCTGACCGGGGTTTATGACATCCCTGCAGCCCTGCTGACGGCAGAGGGGATCTATTCCAATACCTGTCAGACCGATGCCTATCGCGGCGCGGGGCGGCCCGAAGCGATCTATGTGCTGGAAACCCTGATGGATCATGCCGCGCGGGAGCTTGGCCTGTGCCGCTTTGAGCTGCGCCGCCGCAATTTCATCCGTCAGTTCCCCTATAAGACCGCCAGCGGAGAGCTTTATGACGTTGGCGATTTCCACGCCGCGCTGCGTCAGCTGGAGGCCGCCGCCGATACCGCAGGCTTTGAGGCCCGCCGCCGCGACGATGCTGGGCGCGGCCTTCTGCGGGGTATGGGGGTGGCAAGCTATATTGAGGCCATCATGGGCGCGCCCTCTGAGGCCTCGCAGATTGAGTTTCTGCCGGACGGGCGGGTGACGCTTCGGGTGGGCACCCAGTCCAATGGTCAGGGGCATGAGACGGTTTTTGCCGAGTTTCTGGCACATGAAACGGGAATCCCGGCGGCGGAGATCACCGTTATCCAGGGCGACAGCGATCTGATCGCCACCGGGGGCGGCACCGGCGGCTCGCGCTCGGTCACGGTGCAGACCCATGCGACCCGGGCCAATGTGGCGCAGATGACCGCCGCCTTTGCCGATTTTCTGACGCCGGAATTCGGGGCCTTGCCCGAGTTCGCAGAGGGCCGGTTTGGCCTGCCGGGCCAGAACCGCAGCTTCACCCTCCAGGAGGCCGCGGCCCTTGCGCGGGAGGCGGGTCGCGACGATCTGATGTCGCACCGCGCGGAGGCCACGCTTCCCGCCCGCTCTTTCCCCAATGGCGCGCATCTGTGCGAGGTGGTGATTGATCCCGAAACCGGAGCCACGACGGTTGATCGCTATCACATCGTTGATGATTTCGGCACGATCCTCGCCCCCTCGCTGGTTCTGGGGCAGGTGCATGGCGGGGTGGTGCAGGGCCTTGGTCAGGTGCTGGGCGAGGCCCTGGTCTATGACGGGACCGGCCAGCTTCTGACCGGCAGCTTCATGGATTACGCCATGCCACGCGCAGCCGATGTGCCGATGATTTCGGTCGGTTTCGCGCCGGTGCCTTCAACGGCCAACAGCCTCGGCATGAAAGGCTGCGGCGAAGCCGGGACGGTGGGGGCCATGGCGGCGGTGGCCAATGCGGTGCGCGATGCGCTTGCCTCTCAGGGGGTGGGTTATGCCGATATGCCCTTCCCGCCGGTGAAACTCTGGTCGCTGCTGCAGGGCAGGGCCTGAGATCTCTTATGAAAATGGCCGCCCCGGGGGCGGCCATCTGGCAGGGCTGTCGCGCTGCGTTTATTCCGCCTCATTGGCGGGTTTGGCGTTCAACAGGCCGTAACGCTCTTCGCCCAGCTTATCAAAGAGGCCGAGCTGGGTTTCGAGGAAGTCGATGTGCCCCTCTTCATCCGCGATCAGCGAATCAAACAGCTGACGGCTGACGTAATCGCCTGCCTCATCGCAATAGCGGCGCGCTTCGATATAGAGAGTGCGGGCCTCATGCTCGGCGGCCAGATCGGACTCAAGGGTTTCGCGCAGGGTCTGACCGATCCGCAGCGGGTCAAGCTTTTGCAGATTCGGGTGCCCCTCAAGGAAGATGATCCGCGCGATGAGGCGGTCAGCGTGACGCATCTCTTCGATGGATTCTTCGCGGCTTTTGTCGGCAAGGCGGCCATAGCCCCAGTCTTCCTGAAGCCGGTAATGCAGCCAGTACTGGCTGACGGCCGTCAGTTCCGACCGCAGCGCGGCATTCAGATATTCAATAACTTTGCTGTCGCCCTTCATGGCGCGCTCCTTTTGCTGGACCTGCCACAGGCAGTTGCGCTGTGCCGTCTGAGCGTAATCCCGCCCCAGCCGGTTTGTCTATGCTCGCGGCGATAAAATTTAGAATAATTCTAAAAATAGGGACCATTCCGTCCGACACGCCTCTGCGCTGCGCAAAGCACAACCCCCTGCGAGAGGGGAACGCGCAAATCCGCGAGTCGTTTCAGGAAATTTCAGCCGATGGCGCGCTTTGCGGGGGCCGGGCTGCGCAGCACCGGCGGGCGGTCCTGTGCGGTCTGCACGCCGAACTCCTCACAGCCGCGCATGGTCGACAGAAAGAGCGGCATGCAGCCGCCACAATCGGCGCGTTTACCGAGGGCATGGTAAATTTTGCCGGGGGTGATGATCGTATCGGGGTCCGCGGCGCGCATCCATTTGACGGCGGCGCGGATCTCATGGTCCGAAATCGACAGGCAGTGGCAGACGATCATCTTCAGGGTCCGTTTACTCGTTACTTCGTCAGAATCAGCCGGCCCTGGCGGGTGATCCGCAGGGCATAGACCTGTCCGTTCAGCTCAATCCCTGCGAGGGCGCCACCTTTTGTCAGATCCAGGGCCTGGTGACAGGGCACCTCCGGCGAAAGCTCCGCGCGGCTGGCGCGGGCATCAGAGAGATCAGAGGCGGCTCCGTTCAGCTGGCTGCTCATGGCGGTGTTCCGGGGCGTTCAGATGGGCCTTAAATCCGACGAAAACAGTCCGGATGCAAGTCCGAATGTTTTACTCGGATATCTCCGGGGCATCTCGCGGGCTTGCCGGGGCCGGATTTGAGCGACATCCTGCCGTGATCCGGACGGAGACCAGTGCCATGACCATTCTTGCCCTCGATCAGGGGACCAGCTCATCGCGGGCGATTCTTTTTGACGATCACCTGCGCCCGCTTCACAGCGCCGCGCGTCCGGTGACGCAAAGCTACCCCCGCCCGGGCGAGGTGGAGCATAATCCGCGCGAACTGCTCGATGGTATTCTGTCCTCTGCGCGCGAGGTCCTGGCCCGCGTGCCGCGCGGCTCTGTGGCGGCGATCGGGCTGACCAATCAGCGCGAAACCACCCTGTTGTGGGACCGCGCCACCGGAGAGGCGCTGCATCCGGCCATCGTCTGGCAGGACCGCCGCACCGCTGCCGCCTGTGAAGCGGTGCAGAAGGCGGGCCATGAAGATCTGATCCGCACCCGCAGTGGCCTGCTGCCGGATCCCTATTTCTCGGCCAGCAAACTCTCCTGGCTGTTGGATCATCTGCCCGGCGCCCGCGCGCGGGCAGAGGCGGGGGAGATTTGCTTTGGCACGGTTGACAGCTGGCTGATCTGGCATCTGACGGGCGGGCGGCTGCATGTGACCGATGCGACCAATGCCGCGCGGACGGCGCTGTTTAATATCCACACCCAGGAATGGGATGCAGAGCTTTGTGCGCTCTGGCGCATCCCGATGGGGCTTTTGCCGCAGGTTCGCGACAGCGCGGGAGATTTTGGTGTGACCGATCCGGGCGTGCTGGGCCAGGCTCTGCCGATCCGGGGTGTGGCGGGGGATCAGCAGGCGGCGGCCATGGGGCAGGGCTGCTTTGCGCCCGGGCAGGTCAAATCGACCTATGGCACCGGCTGCTTTGTGCTTCTGAATACCGGATCTCAGGCCGTGCAGTCGCGCCACCGCCTGCTGACCACCGTGGCTTCCCGTCTGAAGGGAGAGGTCAGCTATGCGCTGGAGGGGGCGATTTTCGTGGCCGGAGCGGCGGTGCAATGGCTGCGCGACGGCCCCGGTCTGATCGCCCGCCCCGATGAGCTGGAGGCCCTGGCCGCCCTGGCCGATCCCGCAGATGGCACGCTGCTGGTTCCGGCGTTTTCGGGTCTGGGCGCGCCCTGGTGGTCGCCCGACAGTCGAGGCGCGCTGCTGGGGCTGAGTGCACGCAGCGGCCGGGCTGAGATTGCCCGAGCCGTGCTGCAATCGGCGGGCTATCAGACCCGCGATCTGATCGGCGCGATGCAGGCAGACTGGCAGGGCAGCGCCGGGATGGTGCTGCGGGTCGATGGCGGCATGGCCAATTCGGATGCGGTGGTGCAGTTCATTGCCGATATTCTCGGCGCACCGGTGGATCGCCCCGATGTCACCGAGGCCACGGCCCGCGGCGCTGCCTGGCTGGCGGCCTGGGCCTCTGATCTGGCCCCCGGCCCGCAGGAGTTTGCCCGTACGTGGGCTGCCGAGCGGCGCTTCACTCCGCAGATGTCGCAGGAGACCCGCGAGGCGCATTGTGCACGCTGGCAAAGGGCCGTGGCGGCGACCCTCGCGTTCTGAGAGCCGTTTTAAAGACGCGGCCGGGAAGAGCGTCTTTATAAAATGCGGTGTGGTATGGTCGCAGGGCCCGGACGTCGGAAAAGGGGGGGCAGCCGGACAAAACCTGTGTGGGGTTCACGCAGTGCCCTCCGGTCTGGCGCGTGCGGAAAAAAGTGTCCTGGCGCGAAGTTTAGCGCGGATATCTGCTTGACGGCCTTTCGCAAAATACCTAATCAGGCCGCACGACAGGGGTATAGCTCAGCTGGTAGAGCGACGGTCTCCAAAACCGTAGGTCGCGGGTTCGAACCCTGCTGCCCCTGCCAATCTCTCCAGACATCGCCGGAAATTAAAACGCCTCAGGCGCCCTTTGGCTTGACCTGCGCGGATTTGCGCGTCACCCCTCGTGCCGGAGTTTCGCGCAGCGGGCTGCTTCTGCTGCGCGCGTTTGAACGAGGCATCATGGCGCAGCAGTCTTCCCTTCCTGAGCATCTGTCGGGGCTTGAACCGGGGTTTGATGTGCCTGCCTTGCCCGGCATGTCGCTGGCAGAGGTTTTCACCCCGGCACTGATCCTTGATCTTGATGCGCTGGAGCGCAATCTGCGCCGGATGAGTGCCTTTGTGCAGACTCATGGCATGAAGCTGCGGGTGCATGGCAAGATGCACCGCTCGGTCGATGTTTATCGTCTGCAGGAGCAGATCGGCAGTGCCACCGGGATCTGCTGCCAGAAGGTGTCAGAGGCAGAGGTTTTCGCCCGGGCGGGCGTGAAGGATATTCTGATCAGCAATGAGGTGCGCGATCCGCGCATGATCGACCGGCTGGCGCAACTGCCGCGTTTCGGCGGCAGGATCGGGGTCTGTGTGGATGCGCCTGAGGCGGTGGCCGATCTGGCGGTGGCGGTGGCGCGGCACGGCTTCTCGCTTGATGTGCTGGTGGAATATGACTGCGGGGCAGGGCGCTGCGGGGTCCAGAGCGCGGCAGAGGCCGTGGCGCTGGCGCGGGCCATCGATGAGGCACCGGGGCTGCGCTATGCGGGGCTGCAAAGCTATCAGGGCTCGGTTCAGCATCTGAGCGAGTTTAACACCCGCCGCGCTGCCGCCGCAGAGGCGATTTTGCGCACGACGGAAGTGATCGGGGCGCTGCGCGAGGCAGGGCTTCCGCCTGAGACGGTCACAGGTGCGGGGACCGGCAGCTATACCTTTGAGACTTCTTCGGGGGTTTTCACTGAGCTGCAATGCGGAAGCTATGCCTTTATGGATGCCGATTACGGCCAGGTCCTGGATATCGAGGGGCGTCGCTTTGATGAGGGGCCGTGGCAGAACGCGCTTTTCGTGCTGGCTCAGGTGATCAGCACCGCCAGGCCCGGCCAGGCGGTTCTGGACGCCGGGCTGAAGAGCCTGACGATGGAATCAGGACTGCCACTGGTGTTCGGACACCCCGATTTGACCTGCACCGCTGTCTCGGATGAGCACAGCCAGATCCGCGACCCGGAGGGGCGGTTGCAGATCGGCAACCGGCTGAAGCTTGTGCCCGGGCATTGCGATCCGACCTGCAATCTGCACGATTATTACGTCGCGCTGCGCGGCGATCGGGTTGAGGCGGTCTGGCCGGTCTCGGCCCGGGGGCGGTCCTGCTGAAAACGCGGGGCGGCTATGCGCCACGCCCTCTGGAAGTTCCCTCCGGTGAGGCGCAGTCTGCCGCGCGACGAATCACGGATGCGCGGGAGTTCAGGCTATGCGGGTCGCCCTTAACGGAATGGGCCGGATTGGCCGCACGGTGCTGCGCGCCTGGATTTCGGGCCGCTGGCCGGGGATTGAGATTGTTGCCCTGAACGATATTGCCAGCGCCGAAGATGTCGCCTATCTGACCGAATTTGACAGCGTTTTCGGGGGCTTCCCCGGAGAGATCCGGCTGGAGCCGGGCTGTCTGGTGGTGGCCGGACGCCCCCTGCGCCTGACCCGTGAGGCGGATCTTTCAAAGCTGGATCTGAGCGATATTGATCTGGTGATGGAATGCACCGGACGCGCCGATACGCCGGAGGTGGCCTCGCGGGGTCTGCGGGCCGGTGCGGGGCGGGTACTGATCTCCGGCCCTTCTGAGGCGGCGGAATTTACCGTGGTGCTCGGGGCGAACGAACAGGGTCTGCGGGCCGATCAGAAAATCATCTCCAATGCCTCCTGCACCACCAATGCGCTCGCCCCGCTGCTGCGGGTGCTGGAGGAGACGGTGGGGGTCGACTCGGGCTGGATGACCACCATCCACTGCTACACCGGCAGCCAGCCGACGGTGGATTCGCCGCGCGGGGCTCCGGCGCGCTCACGGGCTGCGGCGCTGTCGATGGTGCCCACGACGACCAGCGCGGGGCGTCTGGTCGATGTGGTCTTGCCGCAGATTGCCGGGCGCGTGTCCTGTGCGGCGGTGCGGGTGCCGGTGGCCAGCGTCTCGGCCATCGATCTGAGCTTCCATCCGCGTCATCATGGCACGGCCGAAGAGGTCAACGCGATTCTGCAATCAGCGGGCGGTGTTATCGGCTGGACGAACAAGCCATTGGTGTCATCGGACCTGCGGGCGCGCCCTGAAAGCGTGGTGATGGCGCTCCCCGAGACGGTGGTCACCGGGGGTGGGATCGTGCGGGTTTTCGGCTGGTATGACAATGAATGGGGCTTTTCCTGCCGGATGCTCGATGTTGCGGCGCTGTGGGAAAAGGCGCTCTGAGCAGGTTTCGGGCACAGAAAGTTGTTCACAGGGTGCTGTGGATAAAACGCAACAGATATACGCAGTTGCCACGTCAACCCCAATATATGGGGTCCCGAGCAGTTTTCCCTGATTGACTTCCAAGCCTCCCCGATGCGAAATGAAGGGGTCACGAGGACGGGTCAACCGGATACGGGACGGGACGCCGGCGCAGCCATTGGCCGCATCGGCAGACCTCTGGAAAGCTCTGTAGAGATACGAATGGACAGGCTGCCGGCACATGCCGGGGGGGTGTGCAGTCGTGTCTGTGCATATGCGGCCCGGAGGGTCGTGAGAGGCCTGCCGCTGTGCCCGGCCTCCGGCACGCTGCGGATCCTCCGTCACGTCGCCGGGGCATCGGTCGGAGCGGCACTTAACAGTTCGGACAGGAGTCAGGAAATGACCATCACCGTCTACAGCAAACCCGCCTGCGTTCAGTGCACGGCGACGACCCGCGCGCTTGATGCCAAGGGTCTGTCCTATGACGTGATCGACCTCACGCAGGATGCGGCTGCGATGGAGATGGTCCAGTCGCTCGGCTACCGTCAGGCGCCTGTTGTGATCGCCGGCGAAGACCACTGGGCGGGCTTCCGTCCCGACATGATCGGCCGTCTGGCCTGATCGGCGGGCGGGCGCTTTGGCGGGTCTGGTTTATTTCTCTTCCGGCTCGGGCAATACGGCCCGCTTTGTGGCGCGCCTGGGCCTTGCGGCCCTGCGCATCCCGACCTCTCCCAAAGAGGAGATGCCGGTGCCTGATGAGCCCTTCGTGCTGATCTGTCCGACCTATGCGGATGGGGACGGGCGGGGCGCGGTGCCCAAGCAGGTGATCCGCTTTCTGAACGATCCCGCGCGGCGCGCGCTGCTGCGCGGTGTGATCGGAGCGGGCAACCGCAACTTCGGCGTCACCTATGCCCTTGCGGGGCGGGTGATTGCGGCTAAATGCAATGTTCCGGTTCTCTACAGCTTTGAGCTGTCGGGAACCGATACTGATATTGACCGCGTGACAGCGGGTCTTGAAAAATTCCGGGGGATGGAATGCTCGACAACAGTGTAAAACCTGCCATGGACTACCATGCCCTGAACGCGATGCTGAACCTCTATGACAATGAGGGGAAGATCCGCTTTGATGCCGACCGTATGGCGGCGCGGCAGTACTTCCTGCAGCATGTGAACCAGAACACCGTTTTCTTCCACTCGCTGGATGAAAAACTCGATTACCTCGTCGAGGAAGGCTATTATGAGGCCGAAGTCCTCGCGCAATATCCGCGTGAGTTTCTGCATGCGATCTGGAATGCGGCTTTCAAAAAGAAGTTCCGCTTCCCGACCTTCCTGGGCGCGTTCAAATATTACACCAGCTACACGCTGAAGACCCGCGACGGTCAGCGCTTCCTTGAGCGCTATGAGGATCGCGTCGTGATGGTTGCTCTGGCGCTGGCACGCGGCGATCAGAAGCTGGCGATGCAGTTCATGGATGAGATCCTCTCGGGCCGCTTCCAGCCTGCGACGCCGACCTTCCTGAACGCCGGTAAAAAATCGCGCGGCGAGCTGATCTCCTGCTTCCTGCTGCGCCTTGAAGACAACATGGAATCGATCGGCCGTTCGATCAACTCGGCGCTGCAGCTTTCAAAGCGCGGCGGCGGTGTGGCCCTTATGCTCACCAACCTGCGTGAGATGGGCGCCCCGATCAAAGGCATCGAGAACCAGTCCTCGGGCGTCATCCCGGTGATGAAACTGCTGGAAGACAGCTTCTCCTATGCCAACCAGCTCGGCGCACGTCAGGGCGCGGGGGCCGTTTATCTGAACGCGCACCACCCCGATATCATGCGCTTCCTGGATACCAAGCGCGAAAACGCGGACGAGAAAATCCGCATCAAAACGCTGTCGCTGGGCGTGGTCATTCCCGATGTGACCTTTGAACTCGCGAAGAAGAATGAGGATATGTACCTCTTCTCGCCGCATGATGTGGAAAAGGTCTATGGCGTGCCCTTCTCGGAGATCTCGGTTACCGAGAAATACGACGAGATGGTCGACGACAAGCGCATCAAGAAAAAGAAGATCAAGGCCCGCGCCTTCTTCCAGACCATCGCTGAGATCCAGTTTGAATCGGGCTATCCCTATGTGATGTTCGAGGACACGGTGAACAAAGCCAACCCGATCCACGGGCGCATCACCATGTCGAACCTCTGCTCTGAGATCCTGCAGGTCAATGAGGCTTCGGAATATAACGACGATCTGTCCTATAAGCACCTCGGCACGGATATTTCCTGCAACCTCGGCTCGCTGAACATCGCGGCCACCATGGACGGCCCCGATTTCGGCGCCACCGTTGAGGCGGCGATCCGTGCGCTGACGGCTGTGTCGGAAATGTCGGCCATCGACTCGGTGCCTTCGATCCGTCGCGGCAATGATGAAGCCCATGCGGTGGGCCTGGGTCAGATGAACCTGCACGGCTTCCTCGCGCGTGAGCGTATTCACTACGGCAGCCCGGAATCGGTCGAATTCACCAGCGTCTATTTCGCGGCCATCGCCTATCACGCGATCCGCACCTCCTGCCTGCTGGCGCAGGAGCATGGCTCGACCTTCAAAGATTTCGAAAAGTCGAAATATGCGAGCGGCGAGTTCTTCGACAAATACACCACCCGTGACTGGCTGCCGGTCTCGGAAGAGGTGACGCGTCTCTTTGAAGGCAAAGCTCTGCCGACCCGCGAAGACTGGGAGCAGCTGAAGGCCGAGGTGATGAAACACGGCCTCTACAACCGCAACCTTCAGGCGGTGCCGCCGACCGGTTCGATCAGCTATATCAACAACTCGACCTCCTCGATCCACCCGATCGTGGCAAAAATCGAGATCCGCAAAGAGGGCAAGATCGGCCGCGTTTATTACCCGGCCGCCTTCATGAACAACGAGAACCTGGAATATTACCGCGACGCCTATGAGATCGGCCCCGATGCCATCATCGACGTCTATGCGGCGGCGACCGAACACGTCGACCAGGGCCTCTCGCTGACGCTGTTCTTCCCGGCGGAAGCCACCACCCGCGATATCAACCGCGCTCAGATCTACGCCTGGAAGAAAGGCATTAAGACGATCTACTACATCCGCCTGCGCCAGACCGCGCTCGAGGGCACGGAAGTCGAAGGCTGCGTCAGCTGCACGCTGTGAAACCGCGGTGAGGCCGGGGGCGCTGCCCCCGGACCCCCGGAGTATTTATAAAAAGCCAAGGCACGGCGATGTCGCTTCACAGGACGGGCCGCCCGCCTTGGGGCGCTTGTTTCAGGGACGAAGATGAAAGACACCGCGACCCGCACTCCGCTTAAAGCCATCAACTGGAACCGGCTGCAGGACGATAAAGACCTTGAAGTCTGGAACCGCCTGACGGTTAACTTCTGGCTGCCGGAAAAGGTGCCGCTGTCGAACGACGTTCCCTCCTGGGCCACTTTGCGCCCGGAAGAGCGTGAGCTCACCATCCGCGTCTTTACCGGCCTGACGCTTTTGGACACCATCCAGAACACCGTCGGTGCCCCCTCGCTGATGCCCGACGCCGTCACCCCGCATGAAGAAGCGGTGCTGTCGAACATCTCCTTCATGGAGGCGGTCCACGCGCGGTCTTACTCGTCGATCTTCTCGACGCTCTGCTCGACCCCGGAAGTGGACGCCGCTTTCCGCTGGGCCGAAGAAAACCCGCATCTGCAGCAAAAAGCCTATGCGATCCTTGATAAATACAAGGCCGCCAACGATCCGCTGAAAAAGAAGATCGCTTCGGTTTTCCTTGAGAGCTTCCTCTTCTACTCGGGCTTCTATCTGCCGATGTACTGGTCCAGCCGCGCCAAGCTGACCAATACCGCCGATCTCATCCGCCTCATCATCCGCGATGAGGCCGTTCACGGCTACTACATCGGCTACAAATACCAGCGAGCGCTGGAGACCCAGTCCGAAGAGCGCAAGGCTGAATTGAAGGATTTCGCCTTCTCGCTGATGTTTGATCTCTATGAGATTGAACAGCGCTATACTGAGGAGCTTTATGACGGCATCGGCCTGACCGAAGACGTCAAAGCCTTCCTGCACTACAACGCCAACAAGGCGCTGCAGAACCTTGGCTATGAAGCCCTCTTCCCGCCGCAGGTCTGTGAAGTGAACCCGGCGATCCTCGCAGCCCTTTCGCCCGATAGCGAAAACCATGACTTCTTCTCGGGGTCGGGTTCCAGCTATGTCATCGGCAAAGCCGTAGCGACCGAGGATGAAGACTGGGATTTCTGATCCTGGCCGTTCCAGGTCCCCAAAGGGAAACAGGCCCGGGCGCATCCATCGCGCCCGGGTCTTCTCATTTGAGGCTTTGGGTTTTCAAAAATACTCCGGGGGGCCAGGGCGCAGCCCTGGCGGGGCAGAGCCCCTCTTCCGCTGCCGCAGGAAAAAAGCCCCCGGTCCGCTGCGGGGCCGGGGGCTTCAAAATGTGTAGCGCGAAAGCCGTCTGACGGATCAGAGCTGTGCTGCGACATCCTCCGGGACGTCGAAGTTATGGGTGACGGTCTGAACGTCGTCATCCTCTTCCAGCAGATCCACCAGCTTCATCAGCTTCTGAGCGGTTTCCAGATCCACCTCGGTCAGCGACTGGGGCTTCCAGATCAGCTTCGACTCGGTCGATTCTCCAAGTGTTGCTTCCAGCGCTTCGGAGACCGCCGAAAGATCTTCCACCGCACAGTAGATGAAATGGCCGTCTTCATCGGTCTGAACATCATCGGCACCGGCTTCGATCGCCGCTTCCATGACCTTATCGGCATCACCCACGCTCAAAGGATAGGTGATCTCGCCCAGACGGTCGAAGCCATGGCTCACCGAGCCGGTCTGGCCCATATTGCCGCCCGCTTTAGTGAAATAGCTGCGCACGTTTGAGGCGGTGCGGTTCAGGTTGTCGGTCATCGCTTCAACGATGATCGCAATGCCGCCTGCGCCATAGCCTTCGTAACGGATCTCGGTGTAATCCGCCGCATCGCCGCCCTGCGATTTCTTGATGGCGCGGTCGATGACGTCTTTCGGCATCGACTGGGCTTTCGCAGCTTTCACGGCCAGACGCAGACGCGGGTTTTTATCGGGATCAGGGTCGCCCATCTTGGCGGCGACGGTGATTTCCTTCGCCAGCTTCGAGAACATCTTGGAGCGGATGCCATCCTGCTTGCCCTTGCGGTGCTGGATGTTCGCCCATTTCGAATGGCCTGCCATGTGACCTTCTCCCGGGAGACTGTGTCTGTTGATGGGCCTCTATAAAGCGCGGAAAGCCTCTCCCGCAACCCCGCCCCTTACAGAGGCCACAGGATCGGGATCAGAATCGTCGCAATCACGCAGGTGATCAGGTTCAACGGGACGCCCACCCGCACATAATCGCTGAATTTATAGCCACCGGGGCCATAGACCATCAGATTGGTCTGATAGCCGATGGGTGTGGCAAAGGCCAAAGTGGCTGAGAACATCACCGCCACCACAAAGGGTCTCGGGTCATGGCCGAGTTCATTGGCCAGACTGATGGCCACCGGCGTGTACAGCACAGCCACCGCGTTGTTTGACAGAAACTCCGTCAGGATCAGCCCGAGAAGATAGACGCAGAAAATCAGCGCCATGGGCGGCAGATCCCGCAGCCAGGGCTCAACACCCCCCACGATCAGCCCCACCGCGCCCGAATGATCGAGACCGGCGCCCACGGCCACCATGGCAAAGATCATCGCCAGCAGGCGCCCGTCGACAAAGGACAAAGCCTCATCCGGGTCCACGCAGCGCGTCACAAGGATCAGCGCCACCCCCACCAGCGCCAGCGCCAGGATCGGCGCCAGATCGAATGCTGAAAGCACCACCACCAGCGCCAGGGCCGCAATTGCAATCGGAGCTTTCCCACGCCGATAGGCACGGTCGGAGGGGCGGTTCACCTCCACCAGGTCCATATCGGCGGCCAGGCGCTGGATATCAGCAATCGCCCCCTCCAGCAGCAGGGTATCGCCGACCTGGACCACCAGATCCTCGAGCTGCCGCCCGATGTTCTGATTGCGCCGGTGCGCGGCGATCACATAGACGCCGTAGCGCCGCCGCAGCCGCATCTCCCCCAGTTGTCGCCCCAGCATCCGGCAGCCCGGGGTGATCAGAACCTCCACGGTCTCGGTCTCTACCGAGGAGACCCGCGCCGCAAGCGTCAGCTCAGGCCGGTCCTTCAGCCCCAGCAGTTCCGCCATATCTGAGCGCAGCACCACCCGGTCTCCGGCTTGCAAAATCACCTCTGCGAGGTTGCGGCGCAGCGAGAGATCGCCGCGCAGCACATCGATCACCCGCACCCCGTCGGGGCGGAAGAGATCCGCGTCCAGGGCCTTTGTGCCGATCAGCGCCGAGCCTTCGGGCACGACCATCTCCGTAAAATACTTCCGCCGCGTGCGGTCCGTGAGCAGGGTGCCCATAGACTGCCGGTCGGGCAGCAGGCTCTTCGCAGCCAGCGCCAGAAAGGCCGCGCCCACCAGGGTGATCACCAGACCGAGCGGCGCGATCTCAAAGATCGAAAAGGGCTCCAGCCCCGCCCGCCGTGCGACCCCGTCCACCAGAATATTGGTCGAGGTGCCGATCAGGGTGATCATGCCGCCCATGACGGTCAGATAACTCAGCGGGATCAGCATCTTGGAGGGCGAGGTGCCGATACGGACGGCCAGCCGGATCACCACCGGGATCATCACCGCCACCAGGGGCGTGTTGTTCATAAAGGGCGAGGCCAGCGCCACAAAAGCAAAAAGCCCCACCACCGTCAGCTTCGGGTGATCATCCACATGGCGGCTGACGGTTGAGACCATCATTTCCACCGCGCCGGTGCGCACCAGCCCCCCCATGATCATGAACATGAAGGCAATGGTCCAGGGCGCCGAGTTCGAGAGGCTGTCCACGGCATCGGACATCGGCAGAATGCCAAGCACCAGCATCAGCGCCGCCCCGGCGATCGCCACCACCTCAACCGGCCAGGTTTCGCGCAGGAACAGCACAAACATCCCGCCCAGGATCAGCAGGGCGAGAGTGGCCATGACGGGCTGAGAAAATTCAAAACCGAGCATCCGTTACTCTTCCTCCACGCAACTGCTGCATCTGAGCAGGAGTGCGCGGCAGCGGCAAGCGGCCTGCGTCGCTGCAGGCGGTGCAGCGGCTCAGGAAAGCGGCGTCTCAGGAAAGCGGCGTCGACTGCGCCAGGCGCCCGCCCACACGGATGGCTTTCACCACCAGAGCCTTTCCGGTCTTATCATCCGTCTCAACATAGACGCCCGACAGGGTCGCCTCGCCACCCGCAGGCTCAAAACGCCCGCCCGGCATGCCGGTGATGAAGCGGCGCATCGGCTCATCCTTCTGCATGCCGATGACCGAGTTGTAATCGCCGCACATCCCTGCATCCGACTGAAAGGCGGTGCCGCCCGGCAGGATCATGGTATCGGCGGTGGGCACATGGGTATGGGTGCCGACCACAAGGCTCATATGGCCGTCGCACCAGTGACCCATGGCCATCTTCTCAGAAGTGGCCTCGCAATGGATGTCCAGAATCGCCGCCTGGACCTGGCCGCCCAGGGGATGGGCGCGCATCACCTGCAACACGGCCGAGAAGGGGTCGTCAAAGGGGCGTTTCATAAAGACCTGGCCCAGAACCTGGGTCACCAGCACCTTACGTCCCCGGTGGTCCTGATAGACCCGCGCGCCTTTCCCCGGCGCGGTTTTAGAGAAGTTCAGCGGCCGCAGAATGCGCGGCTCTTTATCGATGAAGCTGAGCATGTCTTTCTGGTCAAAGGCATGATCGCCCAGCGTCACCACATCGGCACCCGCTTCCAGCAGTGCTTTGGAATGCGCCATGGTCAGCCCGGCGCCGCTTGATGCGTTCTCGCCATTGACCACCACAAAATCGAGCCCCCAGTCCGCGCGCAGCTTTGCAAGCTGACCCGAAATGGCATTGCGCCCGGCACGACCCATGACATCGCCCAGAAACAACAGCTTCATCGGCAGACCTTTCCTGATTGCGGCTCAGTCAACCAGACCGCCGTCACTGTCATCGCCTGCCTCACTCAGCAGACGGTTCATATCCGGCACGGTGATGTGCCGCTTGCCCTCGAGGTGGATCACCCCATCGCGCCTGAGCGCTGAAATCTGCCGGCTCACCGTCTCAAGGGTCAGGCCAAGGTAATCCGACATCGCCTCGCGCGTCAGCGGCAGATCAAAAGTGATGGTCCCGCCCGACCCGGCCCGGGCCTGAAGCGTTGCATTGCGCCGCGCCAGAATGGCCAGCAGGCTTGCGATCTTTTCCCGCGCGGTTTTGCGGCCCAGCAGAAGCATCCATTCCCGCGCCGCATCCAGCTCATCCAGCGTCATTTCCAGCAGGCGCTGCGCCAGATGCGGTGTCTCGCGGATCATGGCCTCAAAGGGCTCCCGGCGAAAACAGCACAGCATGACATCCGTGGTGGCCGTCACATCATAGGGCGCCCGTGCCCGACCGGGGCGGCCCACGAAATCAGAGGGCAGCAAAAGCCCCACCATCTGCCGCCGCCCGTCCTCCATGGTCTGGGTCAGCGTGGCAATGCCATTGACGACTGAGGCCACGAAATCCATCCGGTCGCCGGACCACACGAGGGTCTGACCGGCCTCAAAGCGGCGGTAATATTTGATCTCTTCCAGCGCCCTGAGTTCATCCCCGTCGCAGCGGGCACAGACCGCGCGATGGCGGATCTGACAGTCCCCGCAGGCAATCTGCGGCGCCAGCGGCCTGGGCTTAACGCTCATCTGAATGCAATCCGGCAAAGGAGGTGGAATTTGATACAGGTCAAGGACGGACAGCCGTCTGTTGCGTAGCTAACACGCATGGACACAGACCCGCAACTCACCCGCCTTGGACTTTTCGACGCGAAGGTCCCCCGTTACACCAGCTATCCCACGGCGCCGCATTTCAGCGCGGCCACCGGCCCGCAGGATTTCGCGGGTTTTCTGGCCGCCGTTCCCGCCGGAGAGCAGATCTCGCTCTATCTGCATGTGCCCTTCTGCCGGCGTCTGTGCTGGTTTTGTGCCTGCCGCACCCAGGGCACCACTTCTGACAGCCCCGTCACCGCCTATCTGCAGACCCTGAAGGCGGAACTGCAGCTGCTCGCGCAGCATCTGCCAGACGGCGTCACCCTCAGCCGGCTGCACTGGGGCGGCGGCACGCCCACCCTGCTGCCCGCCGACGCCATGGCTGAGCTGGCAGAGGCTGTCTTCGCCCTCGCCCCCCTGGCACCGGGCGGTGAATTCTCGGTGGAGATCGACCCCAATGAGATCGACGACGCCCGCCTCGATGCGCTGGCACGCGCGGGCATGAACCGCGCCTCCATCGGCGTGCAGGATTTCGACCCTGAGATCCAGAAAGCCATCGGCCGCGCCCAAAGCTATGACATCACCAAAGCGGCGGCTGAGGGGCTGCGCGCCCGCGGCATCAACAGCCTGAACGCGGACATCCTTTTCGGCCTGCCACATCAGACCCCTGAGAAAATCACCGCCTCCGTCACCCGCCTGCTCACCCTGCGCCCGGACCGGGTGGCGCTTTACGGCTATGCCCATGTCCCCTGGATGAGCCGCCGTCAGCAACTCATCCCCTCAGAGGCCCTGCCCACCCCCGAGGCGCGGCTCGACCTCTTCGACACCGCCCGCGCCCTCTTTGAGGCCGAAGGCTACCGTCAGATTGGCATCGATCATTTCGCGCTGCCTTCAGACGGTCTCGCCCGCGCCGCTGAAAAGGGCAGTCTGCGCCGCAACTTCCAGGGCTATACCGATGATCCGGCACAGGTGCTGATCGGCCTTGGCGCCTCCTCGATCTCGCGCTTCCCTCAGGGCTATGCCCAAAATGCCGCCGCGACGGGCGATTATACCAGCCGGATCCGCGCGGGAGAGTTCGCCACCGCCCGTGGTCACCGCTTCCGGTCTGAAGATCTGCTGCGCGCCCGCATTATTGAGGCTCTGATGTGCGACTTCCGCATTGATAAAACCGATCTCGAAACGCGCTTCCCGGAGGTGGCCGCCCTCGCCGGGCCGCTCTTTGCAAAAGCCGAAGCGCAGTTCGGCACCATGGTCGAAAATACCCCAGCAGCCTTCACCATCACGCGACAGGGCCGCCCGCTCACCCGCCTGATTGCCCGCGCCTTCGATGCTTTTGACCTGTCGCGCAGCGCACATTCGGCCGCGATCTGACGTCCCGCCCCGGCTTTGGCTTTTTAAAAATACTCCGGGGGCCAGGGCGCAGCCCTGGCGGGGCAGAGCCCCCCTTGGCCCTTCCGGCTCAGAACTTCGCTACGCCGATCCGGCCAGACCCTTTGCCCGGCCCCGTAACTCGAATTTCTGGATCTTGCCCGTTGAGGTCTTGGGCAGATCACCAAAGACCACCTTCTTCGGCGTCTTAAAACCCGCAAGACGGGCGCGGCAATGGGCGATCAGCTCTGCCTCATCCGCCGCGGCCCCCTCTTTCAACTCGACAAAGGCGCAGGGCACCTCGCCCCATTTCTCATCCGGCAGCGCCACAACAGCACAAAGCGAGACCGCGGGATGGGCCATCAGCACGCCTTCGACCTCCACCGAGCTGACATTCTCGCCGCCCGAGATGATGATATCCTTCGCCCGGTCCGCGATTTTGATATAGCCGTCCTCATGACGGTAAGCGATATCGCCTGAACGGAACCAGCCGCCCTGAAAGGCCTCTGCCGTGGCCTCCGGGTTCTTATAATAGCCCTTCATCACCCCATTGCCGCGATGGGCAATCTCGCCGAGGCTCACCCCGTCGAAAGGCACCGGTTGATCGCCTTCCCCCAGCACGGTGACCTCTTCCATAAAGGGCATCGCCACCCCGGTGCGGGCCTTTACGGCAAAGCGCTCCTCCTCCGGCAGGCTGTCGAACTGCGCCTGCCAGGTGCATTCGGTGGCCGGACCATAGGTCTCAGTCAGCCCGTAAACCTGGGTTACGTTGAACCCCAGGGGCTCAATCGCCGCAAGAGTGGCAGCCGCCGGCGGTGCCCCGGCGGTGAAAACCTCCACCGTCTGCGGAAAGCTGCGCCGCTCCTCCTCTTTGGCGTTGATCAGGCTGTTGAGCACGATGGGCGCCCCGCCGAAATGGGTCACCCCTTCATCGGCGATGGCGGCATAGATGGCGCGCGCGGTGATATCGCGGCAACAGATAATCGTGCCGCCCACCAGCGGCATCATCCAGGGATGACACCAGGCATTGCAGTGAAAAAGCGGCACAATCGTCAGATAGTGCGGATGCAGCACCATCCGCCAGGAGATCACCTGCCCCTGAGCTGCCAGCGCCGCGCCGCGGTGGTGATAAACCACCCCCTTGGGCCGTCCGGTGGTGCCTGAGGTATAGTTCAGCGCAAGGCTCTCCCATTCATCTTCCGGCAGGATCCAGGCAAAAGCCGGATAGCCCTCCGCCAGCAGCGCCTCATAGTCCGGATGCCGCCCCGTGACGGGGAAGCCCGCCTGCGGATCGCCCGCTTCAATGATCTGCGGCGGGCGGGTGGTCATGGCCGCGCAGGCCGCCTCCGCCAGCGGCAGAAAGGCGGTGTCAACGATCACGACCTTTGCGCCGCCATGCTCAAAGATATAGGCCACCGTCTCCACATCGAGGCGCGTGTTGATGGCATTGAGAACCGCCCCGCAGGCGGGCACGCCGAAATGCGCCTCAACCTGGGCCGGCAGATTGGGGATCAGCGTCGCCACCACATCCCCCGGCTGCACCCCGCGCTTTGCAAGAGCAGAAGCCAGTCGGCTGACCCTGTCGTAAAATGCGCGGTAGCTGCGCCGGGTGGTGCCATAGACCAGCGCCTCATGCTGCGGCCAGATCGCCACCGCGCGGCGCAGATAAGACAAAGGCGTCAGCGGCACGTGGTTGGCGCGTGTCTTCTCAAGTCCCCGTTCATCTGCCAGCCAGCCCATGGATCCCCCCTCCTGTCAGCCTCTTTGCAGGGAACTATTCCGGGGGCTTTGGCTTTTGTAAATCACACCAAAAGGCGGGTCGGCGGGAAAGCCGCAGATCTTTCCTGAAATGCGGCTCCGGGGGAATTTTATCCCCCCATCGCCGTTTTGAGGCTATCTGTCGCAAAAGCGCAGCCAGAGGATGGCCCATGTCCGTATCATCCGAGGACGACACACCTGCCAGTTTCGTCACCGAAGGGCTGCTCAGCGGCACACGCCTCGTCACTGCGCGCGGCTTTCGCGAGGTAACGGCGCTGCGCCCCGGCGATCTTTTGCTGACCGCAGAGGCAGGCTTTGCAGAGATCCGCGCCGTGCAGCGTGCTTTCTGCCTGGCCGGGCCCGACACCTGGCCCGAGGCGCTCTGGCCGCTCGAGATCCCGGCAGGGGCGCTGGGCAATCGGGTCGCTTTGCGGCTCTTGCCCGAACAGCCGGTTCTGCTTCCGGCAGGCAGCGACGCCCTGGCCCTGCCTGCGGCCGTGCTGGAGGGGCGGGGCGGTATCTGCCGCACGCCACCGGAGAGCGTTGAAGAGGTGGTGATCCTGCAACTCAGCAAAGGGGCGCTGGTCTGCGCAGAGGGCGATCTGCAGCTTTATTGCCCGCCGGACAATCAGGGCATGCCGCCGGGATTTGCGCCGCCTGACCTGTCTGATCTGCCGCTGGCGGGGCTGGCAGAAGCGCGCGCATTGATCCGGGCGCTGGATGAGGCGCCCCCCGAAGGGGACGCCCTGATGCTTACTCAGGCGGCTTTGCGGGCCGTCCCGCCGTAGAAGGTCTCACCCTTCGCGGCCATATCGCGCAGGAGTTTCGGGGCCTCAAAGCGGGGGCCGTGCTTTGCGCTCAGCCGGTCGCAGATTTCCACCACTTTCGCCGCCCCCATGATGTCGAGCCAGCCGAAGGGGCCACCCGACCAGGGCATGAAACCCCAGCCAAGGATCGCGCCGACGTCGCCTTCGCGGATGTCTTCCAGAACCCCGGCCTCCAGGGCGCGGACCGCCTCAAGGACCTGAGCCAGGATCAGACGGTGCTGCACCTCGGTCAGTTCGGGCTGTGTCTCAGCCGGCGGGAACCGATCTGAGAGACCCTCCCACAGACCCTGGCGTTTGCCATTCGCGTCATAGGCGTAAAAGCCCGCATTGGCCTTTTTGCCCAGACGCCCCTCATCAACCATCCCAAAGATGATCTCATCCACCGCCCCGTCGGGATAGGCATTGCCCATGGCCGCGCGGGTGGCCACGGCGATCTTCTTGCCCAGATCGAGCGAAGTCTCATCCACCAGTTGCAGCGGCCCCAGCGGCATGCCCAAAAGGCGGGCGGCGTTTTCCACCAGTGCGGGCTCGGTGCCTTCGCCGACCATCCGCATGCCTTCGTTGATATAGGGGATGATGCAGCGGTTGGCGTAGAAGAAGCGCTCGTCATTGACGACAATCGGCGTCTTGCGGATCTGGCGCACATAATCGAGCGCCTTGGCCACCGCGCGATCGCCCGTCGCTTTGCCCTTGATGATCTCAACCAGCAGCATCTTATCGACCGGCGAGAAGAAGTGGATGCCGATGAACTGCTCCGGCCGCTTTGAGGCTTTGGCAAGCTCTGAGATCGGCAGGGTTGAGGTATTGGTGGCAAAGATCGCCGTCTCGGGGATCACGGCTTCGGCCTGGGCGGTGACGCCCGCCTTGACCTTCGGGTCCTCAAAGACCGCCTCCACGATCAGATCGCAGCCTTCAAGGGCCGCATAATCGGTGGTGGGGGTGATGCGGCCCAGGACTTCGGCCATCTTCTCAGCGGTGGATTTGCCGCGTTTGACGGCCCTTTCCAGCAACCCCTGGCTGTAGCCTTTGCCCCGCTCAGCAGCCTCCTGAGCGGCGTCGATCAGCACCACCTCAATCCCGGCCATGGCCGAGACATAGGCAATGCCCGCCCCCATCATGCCCGCGCCCAGGATACCGACCTTTTTCACCGTCTCATCCGGGACTTTGGGCCGGTTCGCGCCTTTTTCCAGCGCCTCTTTGTTGATGAAGAGCGAGCGGATCATTGCCCCCGAAGAGGGGTTCATCAGCACATGGGTGAACCAGCGTGCCTCAATCTTCAGCGCTGTGTCAAAGGGCACCAGCGCGCCTTCATAGACGGCTGAGAGCAGTGCCTTGGCCGCCGGGAAAGCGCCCCAGGTTTTGCCATGCACCATGGCAGAGGCGCCAAGGAACATCTGGAAGCCCTGAGGCGTATAGGGCGCGCCGCCCGGCAGCTTATAGCCCTTCTGGTCCCAGGGCTTCGGCAACTCCGCGGGCTTTGCGCTCAGCACCCATTCTTTTGCGCGCGCCAGAAGCTGATCGGGGGCCACGACCTCATCAATCAGCCCGATGCTCTGGGCCGTTTTCGGGTCATTGAGTTTGCCCTCCAGGATCACCGGGGCCGCCATCATCACGCCCAGCTTGCGCACCACCCGGGTGGTGCCGCCCGCGCCCGGGAAGATGCCGACCATAATTTCCGGCAGGCCGATTTTGGCTTTTGGATTATCGGCTGCGATGATGCGGTGGCAGGCCAGCGGCAGTTCAAGTCCGATGCCAAGCGCGGTGCCGGGCAGGGCGGCGACGATCGGCTTGCCGCCCTTCAGGGTTTTCGGATCCATGCCCGCGCGCTCGATTTTGCGCAGCACGCCATGCATGGCCATCACGCCCTCAAAGACGCCCTTGGCCGGGTTGTCCCCTGCCTCTTCTTTCATGCGGGCGATGATGTTGAGATCCATCCCCCCGGCGAAGTCTTTCTTGCCGGAAGTGATGATGACGCCTTTGACGGAGGCATCGGCGAGCGCGGTGTCGATATGATCGCTCAGCTCCTGCAGCCCCGCGAGGCTGAGGACGTTCATCGATTTGTTCGGGATATCCCAGGTGATGGTGGCAACACCATCACCGTCCACGGCATAGTGAAAATCGCTCATCTGTCCCTCACACCCGTTCAATGATGGTCGCGGCGCCCATGCCGGAGGCGACGCAAAGCGTGGCAAGGCCCACGCCCTTACCGCTGCGCTCGAGTTCATCGAGCAGCGCACCGATGATCATGGCCCCCGTGGCTCCCAGGGGGTGCCCCATGGCGATGGAGCCGCCGTTGACATTGACGATCGCAGGGTCGACCCCGAAGGCCTGCTGGAAGCGCAGCACCACCGAGGCGAAGGCTTCATTCACCTCAAAAAGATCAATGTCGCGGATCGACATGCCGCTCTCGCGCAGGATCTTCTCGGTCACCGGAACCGGGCCGGTCAGCATGATGGTGGGATCGGTGCCGATCTTGGCGGTGGCGCGGATCCGCGCGCGGGGTTTCAGCCCGTATTTTTCGCCAAAGGCTTTGTTGCCGATCAGCACGGCTGCCGCCCCGTCCACGATGCCAGAGGAGTTCCCGGCGTGGTGGATGTGGCTGATCCGCTCGAGGTGCGGGTATTTCATCAGGGCGATCTTATCAAAGCCGGGCATGACCTCGCCCCACTCCTGGAAGGCAGGTTTCAACGCGGCCAGATTTTCCATCGTGGTGCCGGGACGCATATATTCGTCATGATCAAGGATTGTCAGCCCGTTGATATCTTTCACCGGAACGATGCTTTTTGCGAAGCGGTCCTCTGCCCAGGCCTGGGCCGCGCGGCGTTGGCTCTCAACGGAAAGCGCATCCGCCTGCTCCCGGCTGAAGCCATATTCCGTGGCAATCACATCGGCCGAGATACCCTGCGGTACGAAGTAATTGCCCACGGCCACCTGCGGATCGACCGCGATCGCCCCGCCGTCTGAGGCCATGGGCACGCGGCTCATGCTCTCAACGCCGCCCGCGACATAGGCCATGCCCGCGCCGCCGCGCACCTGGTTGGCGGCCAGGTTCACGGCCTCCATACCCGAGGCACAAAAGCGGTTGATCGACAGGCCCGGCACGCTTTCGGCAAAATCCGAGGCCAGAACGGCTGTGCGCGCAAGGCAGGCCCCCTGCTCTCCCACCTGGGTGACATTGCCCCAGATCACATCCTCAATAGCCGCGGTGTCGAGATCGTTGCGCGCCTTTATGGCATTCAGGATGCCTGCCGAGAGACGGGTAGGGGTCACCTCATGCAGGCTGCCGTCCGGCCGCCCCTTGCCGCGCGGTGTGCGGGCGGCATCATAGATATAAGCCTCTTCCATGGGTCCTCCTTGGATCGTCAGATCCCTGCTCCGGCGGTGTTGCCCTCGGGGACAGGGGAATGGGGATATCTTCGCTGCGGCGCTGAACAGAACCACTGACCGGGCAGCGCGGCAGAGAGCTGAGAAGATGAGTATTTAAGAAAAGCCAAAATCAGGCGCGTTTTCGGGGGATGCGCGGTTTTTGCGACATCTTTTAAAAGTTTGGTAACCAAACCCTGCGCAATCTGGCCCTGCGGTACAGGCTGGAGAGCCGATGACCGCAAAAGCCAAAGTCGCCCTGTCAGCAGCCTGCAGGCCGCGGGCAGGGCGCGCTTTTGGGTTTTTCCAAATACTCCCGCCGGAGGCCGGCCGTGCTGGCGCGGCCATGACGGGCTGCGGCTGAGCGCCGGGCCGCGGATATGGGCGGGCACCTGGGTCACAGCGTGCGGCCGATCAGTTCTTTCATAATTTCATTGGTGCCGCCGTAGATCCGCTGAACACGGGCGTCCGACCACATTTCGCCGACGGCATATTCCTGCATATACCCGTAGCCCCCGTGCAGCTGGACGCATTCATCGAGCACCTGGAACTGCAGGTCGGTCAGCCAGTATTTGCACATAGCCGCCTGTTCGACCGTCAGCTCTCCCTTCAGATGGGCCGTGATGCAGGCGTCAAGGAAACTGCGGGCGACGAAGGTATTGGTTTTGCACTCGGCCAGTTTGAAGCGGGTGTTCTGGAAATTGATGATCGGCTGGCCGAAGGCTTCGCGCTCTTTGCAGTATTGGATGGTGCGCTCGACCGCGCCTTCCATGGCGCCGACGGCGGTGCAGCCGATTGAGAGCCGCTCCTGGGGGAGTTGCTTCATCATCTGGTAAAAGCCCTGCCCCACTTCGCCGCCGAGGATGTTATCCGGCGGCACCGGGACATCGTCGAAGAAGAGCTCCGAGGTATCGGCGGATTTCATGCCAAGCTTTTCCAGCTTGCGGCCGCGGCGGAAGCCGGGGGCGTCCCAGGTCTCCACCATGATCAGCGAGGTGCCGCGGGCGCGCTGGGTGGGATCGGTTTTCGCCGCCACGAGGATCAGATCGGCGTGTCTGCCGTTGGTGATGAAGGTCTTTGACCCGTTCAGCCGATAGATATTGCCATCCCACACGGCGCGGGTTTTGAGGTTCTGCACATCCGAACCACCAGAGGGTTCGGTCATGGCGAGGGCTGCAACCAGTTCACCCTTCGCCATTTTGGGCAGCCAGCGCTGCTTTTGCTCTTCGGTGCCGTAGCTCAGGATGTAATGACCGACAATGCAGCTGTGGATGCCGTGGCCCCAGGAGGAGAGGTTCGCCCGCGCCCCCTCCATCAGGATCACGGCTTCATGGCCGAAATCGCCGCCCGCGCCGCCATATTCCTCGGGAGCCGAGGGCAGCAGGAGCCCCAGATCGCCGCATTGCGTCCAGGTCTCGCGGTCCATCTCTCCCTGGTGGCGCCAGCGTTCATACTGCGGCACCCATTCGCGGTTGATGAAATCGCGGGTCATCTCAGCGAGCATTTTGTGCTCATCGGTCATCCAGGCGGATGCGATCATCGGAAATGTCATATCCTCTCCTCCTCCCAGAGGTCATTCAGCCTTTGCGGGCCTCAAGCTCAGAGTTGAAGAGCCGCAGGCGGTGCTGCAGCGCTTCGCGGTCTGTCACGCTGTCGAAATGCTCAAAGAGAAACGACAAAGCTTCGCCCTCATCCAGACCGGCCTCTGCCGCAAAGCGCTTCAGGCGACGGTAGCCGTCTTCGGTCATGGCTGCAGGAAAACGTCGCGTCAGGCGGAAGCGCTTGGGCATGGGGTCCTCGGGCAGAGCCGGGGGCGCGAGGGGCGCGCCCCCCAAAGGGGTCAGAACTGATCCGCAGAGAGCGCCATGACGGTCCCGGCGCCGCTTTCGATACGGGCGAGATGCATCGCGCAGGCGGGCAGGTGTCGGGCCATATAATAGCGCCCCGTCGCGATTTTGGCTTCTGCGAAAGCAGGATCCACGGTCCCCGCCTCCAGTGCCTCTGTCGCGGCCTTTGCCATGCGGGTCCACATCAGGCCCAGGCAGACATGGCCGGTCAGATGCATGAAATCATAAGAGCCCGAGAGCGCGGCATCGGGATTTTTCATGCCATTTTGCATGAAATACATCCCCGCCGCCTGAAGCTGCTTTGAGGCCGCTTTCAGCGCCTCGGTAAAGGGCTTCATACGGTCGTCGCCCTCATGGGCTTTGCACTCGGCCTTCACCAGATCGAAGAAGGCCATGACGTTTTTGCCGCCGTCAGAGGCCAGCTTGCGGCCCACCAGATCCAGCGCCTGAATGCCATTGGCGCCTTCATAGATCATGGCGATCCGGGCATCGCGGACGAACTGCGACATGCCCTGTTCTTCGATATAGCCGTGGCCGCCATAGATCTGCTGCGCCTGAACGGCGGACTCAAAGCCCTTATCGGTCTGGAAGCCCTTGATGACCGGGGTGAGCAGCGAAACCAGCCCTTCGGCGTCTTTGTCGCCGAGACGATGGGTGCGATCGAGAAGCGTCGCGGCCCAGAGGGTGAAGGCCCGGGCCCCTTCGACAAAGCTCTTCTGATCCATCAGCGCGCGGCGGATATCGGGATGCACGATCAGCGGATCTGCCGGGCCTTCCGGGTTGGCTTTGCCGGTGACGGCGCGGCCCTGCAGACGCTCGGTCGCATAGACGACGGCGTTCTGATAGGCGGCGGCGGCCTGGGCATAGCCCTGAAGGCCCACGCCCACGCGGGCCTCGTTCATCATGACGAACATATGCTTCATGCCTTTATGAAGCTCGCCCAGCAGCCAGCCGGTCGCGCCGTCATAATTCATCACGCAGGTGGCATTGCCGTGAATGCCCATCTTCTCTTCGATATTGCCCACCGTCACGCCATTGCGCGCCCCGAGCGAGCCATCGGCATTCACCAGGAACTTGGGCACGATGAACAGCGAGATGCCTTTGGTGCCTTCGCCGCCACCGGGCGCTTTGGCCAGCACGAGGTGGATGATGTTTTCGGCCATGTCATGTTCACCGGCCGAGATGAAGATCTTGGTGCCGGTGATTTTATAGCTGCCATCCGCCTGCGGCTCGGCTTTGGTGCGGATCATGCCCAGATCGGTGCCCGCATGAGGCTCCGTCAGGTTCATGGTGCCGGTCCATTCCAGCGAAGTCATCTTCGGCAGATAGGTGGTCTTCTGCTCTTCGGTCCCGGCGGCGAGGATCGCTGAGATCGCGCCATGGGTCAGGCCCTGATACATGTTAAAGGCCATATTGGCCGAGACCATGATCTCGCCCACGGCGGTGGCCAGAAGATAGGGCAGGTTCTGGCCGCCATATTCTTCGGGCAGATCGAGGCCGTTCCATCCGCCCTCTTTCAGGGCCTCAAAGGCCTCTTTGAAGCCTTTCGGGGTGAAAACCTCAGTCCCCTCAATCCGGCAACCCTCGCGGTCGCCGGAGAAGTTCAGGGGGGCCAGCACGCCGGAGGCCAGTTTGCCTGCCTCATCCAGCACCGCGCCGGTGAAATCGCGCTCCAGATCGGCATAGCCGGGGATGTCGCTTTGGGTGACCTTGAAAACATCCTGAAGCAGAAACTGCAGGTCACTCACGGGGGCATTATAGATCGGCATGGTCTTCTCCCTGACGCCCGGGGGCGCTCTCAATTCATTCGGCGGCCGGACGGCGGAAGGAGGCGAGCAGTTCGGCCCCCCATTCGAGCTGGCTTTTCAGCTCGGCGATGGCCACGTTCAGCTCATCACGCTGCCGCTCCATATCGGCGAGGCGCTCATGAGCGATTTTATAGGTGCGGGTAAGCTGTTCTTCCTGCTGATCGCCGCGATCATAAAGATCGAGCAGCTGGCGGATTTCCTCGAGGGCAAAACCGAAGCGTTTGCCGCGCAGGATCAGCTTCAGCCGCCCGCGATCGCGCCGGGTGAAGAGGCGCTTTTGTCCGTCACGGATCGGGAACAGCAGTTCCTTCGCCTCATAAAAGCGCAAGGTCCGCGGGGTGACGTCGAAGGCGTCGCACATTTCGCGGATGGTCATGACTTCGGGGTGGATCTGATCGTCTTTCAAACCGGGTCCTCCGTTCCCGGTCTGCTCACACCGGGGCTCAGGCTGAAGATAGTCGCTGCATGACGTTGACGTAAACGTAACGTTGCGTCAAGCTGACGCAGGCAGGGCAGTCACGCAGCGTCACATCTGCCGGTTGCGGCACGGCCAGGCGGGTTCTGCCTGTGGCCTGTGTTGCGGGTGGCTCAGAGGGCGGCGCGAAAGAAGCGTGCCACCCTTGCAAGCGTCGAATCACGGATCTCCTGACACTCCATCAGCAGCTCATGGGCGGCCTCGGGCTCCTCGTGGCAGAAGGCTTCGGGCCAGGCAGCCAGGCGGTGGCGGATGGCGGTCCGGCTGACGATGCGCTCCTGCCCGCCGGTGAGGATCAACGCGGGAAGCGAGGGAGAGGGCAGGCTGCGCAGCGCGCGGCATTCGGCCAGGGCTTCGGCCAGCCAGCCGATGGTCGGCCCGGCAATATCGCGGTCGGGGCAGGCGCACAGATAGTCTGCCATCTCGCGCCAGCGCCGGGGATCACTGGTCAGCGGATTGCCTGCGAAATCCGCGATCCGGAACGACGGGGCGGCGCCGCCCGCCGGGGGCGGGGCATAATGCGCTGCCAGAGGTGTGCGGGCCGCTGCCGCAAGGCTTTGCAGCGCAAGTCCGCCGATCGGAGCGGGCATCCGGATCCCCCACATCGGCGCCAGAAAGGCGGCCGCCCGGACCGAAAGCCCCTCCGCCAGAGCCCGCAGCGCGATGGCACCCCCCATGGAATGGGCGAGCAGAAAAAAGGGCCCCGGAAACTCCGGAGCCCGCAATTCTGCGGTCAGGGCCGCAAGATCCAGCTGATAATCGGTAAAACGGCTCACATGGCCTTTGCGCGGGTCCGGCAGAAGGCGCTGGGACAGGCCCTGGCCGCGCCAGTCGATGGTGGCGGCGCTGAAACCTGCGGCCTGCAGCGCCAGGGCCGCCTCGCCATATTTCTCGGCATATTCGGTGCGCCCGCTGAGGATCAGCACGCTGCCGCAGGCGTCGGGCCGCGGCCAGAGGACTGCGCGCAGCCCGATGCCATCCGCCGCAGTGAGCCGAAGCTCACGCCCGGGCGGGCAGATCGGCCACGCGGGCCCTCCCGTCACGAAAGAACGGAGGCCAGCGCCATGGCGCGGCCCATCGAGCCGTCGATCTTCAGTTTGCCGGTCATAAAGGCCATGGTCGGGTTCACATCGCCCTCAAAAAGGCCGCGGAAGGTCTCAAGGCTGGCTTTCAGGGTCACATCGGCGTCCTCATCGCTGATGCGCACGCCATCAGCATCAAGATAGACCGAACCTTCGCCCTCAATCTCAAATTTGGCGCTGCCGTTATAGCCCGAGGTGTCCTTCTGCGACAGCTCAGCGACCACGGCTTCCAGAATGGCGCTCATTTTTCTCTCCCGATTGTGATTGCGCGGGCTTTGTATCCGGCGCGGGCGGTATTACTCTTCTATCATGAAGCGCGCCTTTGCCATACTCAACCTTGCCGTGGCGGCAGCCCTGACCCTTCCGGCCGGGGGTGTTTTTGCGCAGTCCCGGGCAGAGGTGCTGCTGGGCGATCTGGCACGGCCCGATAATGAGGGCTGGCGGCGGACTGAGCGCCAACTCATTGAGGAATGGTCGAAATCCGGATCCGCAGCGCTGGATCTTCTGCTCAAACGCGGGCGCGACGCGCTGGCAGAGGGGGAGTATGACAAGGCCATCGGCCATCTGACCGCGCTGACGGATCACGCGCCTGACTTTGCCGAAGGCTTCAATCTGCGGGCCTCGGCTTATTTCCGGTCGGGCCGCTATGGCCCGGCGGTGGCGGATCTGCAGCGTGCCCTGGAGCTGAACCCGCAGAATTTCGTGGCCCTTGCCGGTATCGGTGCCATCCTTGAAGAGACCGGGCTGAAGGCTGAGGCGCTGAAAGCTTACCGCGCGGCGCTTGCTATACATCCCCGCCAGGAAGACGTAAAAAAGGCCGCTCAGCGGCTCGATGACGCGCTGAGCGGGCAAAAAATCTGAAGAGAGGCGTGAATGCGCGAGAACGCAAGGGTGACGGCGGTCCTGGGGCCGACGAACACCGGCAAAACGCATTACGCGATCGAGCGGATGCTGGCCCACAGGACCGGGGTGATCGGCCTGCCGCTGCGCCTGCTGGCGCGCGAGGTCTATGACCGCATCGTTAAGGCGCGCGGGCCATCGGTGGTGGCACTGGTCACCGGCGAAGAGCGGATCGTGCCGGAGCGCGCGGCCTATTGGGTCTGCACCACCGAGGCCATGCCGGTTGATATCGGCGCCGATATCGTGGTGATCGATGAAATCCAGCTTTGTGCGGACCCGGACCGGGGACATGTCTTCACCGACCGGCTGCTGAATGCGCGCGGGCTGAAAGACACGCTCTTTCTGGGTTCTGACACCATGCGCCCGGCGATTGCGGCCCTGGTGCCGGGCTGTCAGTTCGTCTCGCGCCCGCGGCTGTCGGAACTGTCCTGGGCCGGCTCAAAGAAGATCAGCCGGATGCCGACGCGCTCGGCCATTGTCGGCTTCTCGGTCGACAACGTCTATGGGATCGCGGAACTGATTCGCCGCACCAAGGGCGGCTGCGCGGTGGTCATGGGCGCTTTGTCGCCGAGAACCCGCAACGCCCAGGTTGAAATGTATCAGAACGGCGATGTGGATTACCTCGTCGCCACCGATGCCATCGGCATGGGGCTGAACCTCGATATCTCCCATGTCGCCTTCTCGGCCACGGCGAAATATGACGGCCACCGGATGCGCGCGCTTTACCCCTGGGAGCTGGCGCAGATCGCCGGACGGGCCGGGCGGCACACCTCTCCCGGCACCTTTGGTGTGACCGGAGAGGCACGCCCGCTGCCTGAGGAGGTCATCGAGGCGATTGAAGAGCATCAGTTCCTGCCGGTGCGAAAACTCTCATGGCGCAACACGCGGCTGGAGTTCGGCACCGTGCCGCGCCTTCTGCAAAGCCTTGAGAAACATACCGATAACGAATGGCTCAGCCGCGCACGCGATGCTGATGACATCACCGCGCTGAAGATCCTGTCGACCACGCCTGAGGTGATGCGCGCCGTGACCAGCCCGGCGATGGTCCGGCTTTTGTGGGATATTTGCCGCATTCCCGATTTTCGTGGCATTTCCTCCACAGAGCATGCGGGGCTGCTGGGGCGGATTTTCGATTTCATCAAAGGCGGCGGGACGATCCCTTCGGACTGGATGAAGACCAATCTGGCGCGCATTGACCGCACCGAGGGCGATATTGATACAATTTCGCGCCGTCTCGCCTTCGTGCGGACCTGGACCTATGTTTCTCAGCGCAAAGGCTGGGTTGCTGACGAAAGCCATTGGCGTGACGAGACTCGCGCTGTAGAAGACCGCCTGTCAGATGCGTTGCACGCAAGGCTGACTCAGCGATTTGTAGACCGGCGCACAAGTGTATTGATGCGGCGGTTGAAACAGAAGGAGAGCCTCGTGGCCGAGGTGAACGACAAGGGTGAAGTGACGGTCGAAGGCGAATTCGTCGGCCGTCTCGAAGGGTTCCGCTTCCAGCAGGACAGCACCGGCAGCCAGGACGAAGCGAAAACGCTGCGTCAGGCCGCCTATGAGGCGCTGAAGCCTGAGTTCAGCCTGCGCTCAGACCGCTTCTACAATGCCCCCGACACTGAATTTGACTACACCGAACAGGGTGGTCTGATGTGGGGCACGACCGCGGTCGGCAAGCTGGTCAAGGGCCCCGATGCCCTGCGCCCGCAGGTCGAGGCTTTCGTTGATGAAGAAGCCGGTCAGGATGTGGCAGACAAAGTCCGCCGCCGCCTGCAGCATTTCATCGACCGCAAAGTCACCGCGCTCTTTGAGCCGCTGAACACGCTGAAGAACGACGAAACTCTGACGGGTCTGGCCCGCGGTTTCGCGTTCCGTCTGGTCGAAGGCATGGGCATTCTGCCGCGAGAAGGCGTGGCCGAAGAGGTCAAGCAGCTGGACCAGGAGGCCCGCTCGGTGCTGCGCAAGCACGGTGTGCGCTTTGGTCAGTACACGATCTTCCTGCCCGCCCTGCTGAAACCGGCGCCGACCCGTCTGCGTCTGGTGCTCTGGTCGCTCTGGGAAGGTCTGTCGGAATTCCCCGAAAGCCCGCCCCCGGGCCTCGTGACCATTCCCTCGGTCGAAGGCATCCCGTCGCTGCATTACACCCTGGCCGGTTACCGCACCGCTGGTGCCCGCGCGATCCGCATCGACATGCTGGAGCGTCTGGCAGACCTGCTGCGCGCCAAAGACAGCCGCGCCGGCTTTGAAGCGACCGCAGATATGCTGTCGATCACCGGTCTGACGCTGGAGCAGTTCGCCGATCTCATGGGTGGCCTGGGCTACCGTGGTGAGAAGGGTGAGCGCGCCAAGGTTCGCGCCGAAGCGGCTGCCCCGGTGGCAGCGGCGGAAGGTGAAGCGGTTGCGGAAGCCACCGCTGAAGCGCCAGCGGAAGAGGCTCCGGCAGCGGTTGAAACCGCAACTGAGGGTGAAGCCGCTCCGACTGAGACGGAAGTCTTCTACACCTTCGTCTGGGCTCCGCGTCCGCGTGGTGATCGTGCGCCCCGTGGTGATCGTGGTCCGCGCCGTGACGGCGGTGAGCGCCGCGAAGGCGGCAACGGCCCGCGCGGTCCGCGTCGTGACGGTCAGGCCCCGGCTGGCGATAAGCCCGCAGGTGAGCGTGGTCCGCGCCGCGAGGGTGAGCGTTCGGAGCGTCGTGACGGTGAAGGCCGTGGCGATCGCAAAGGCGGCAAGCCGAACTTCAAAGGCGGCGACCGTAAGGGCGGCAAGTTTGACGGCAAGCGTGACGAGGGGGCTCGTAAGTTTGAATCGCGCCCGCCGCGTGAAGCCAAGGCCGATCCCGACAGCCCGTTTGCGATCCTTGCCGCGCTGAAGAACAAGTCCTGAGGCGGCCATGGTCCCCGGCGCAATCCGGATGGACAAATGGCTCTGGCAGGCGCGGTTTTTTAAAAGTCGCAGCCTGTCAGCCACTCAGATTGAGAAAGGGGCTGTCCGTCTGAACGGGCAGCCTGTGACCCGCCCGGCACAGAGCGTGAAGCCGGGTGACGTGCTGACCTTCGCCCAAGGGTCCCGGATCCGTCTGATCCGCGTCCTTGCGCCCGGAGAGCGGCGCGGTCCTGCCCCTGAGGCACAGGGCCTTTACGAAGATCTGGATGCCGTTGAACGTGACGCAGCCCACTGCGTTGCGGATGCCATTGAATGATCCGCGTGACTGGCCTACCTGTGCCTCGCGAAAACTGACGCCGGAGGCTTCTGATGACCTATGTCGTGACCGACAACTGCATCGCCTGCAAATATACCGACTGCGTGGAAGTCTGCCCGGTCGACTGTTTCTACGAGGGCGAGAACATGCTGGTCATCCATCCGGATGAATGCATCGACTGCGGCGTCTGCGAGCCGGAATGCCCCGCCGATGCGATCCGCCCGGACACTGAGCCGGCGATGGAGAGCTGGGTTGAACTGAACCGCAAATATGCCGAACTCTGGCCGGTGCTGACGGTTCGCAAAGACCCGCTGCCCGAGGCTGAGGCCCGTGACGGTGAAACCGGTAAGCTGGAGAAGTACTTCTCCGAAGCCGCCGGCCCCGGTAACTGAGACGGGTCAGAGCCAGGATTCTCTTAACGGATAAGGCGAAAGCACAGCTCTGCCGGCTGCGTCAAAACCACCGCAGTTGGAATCGTGCCTGATTCGTGTTATAAGTTCGTTACTGGGAATCTGGAAGCCTGCCATCCGCCCCTCAAATCAGGGGCGGCTTTCCGATGAAAAGCGATCTGTCGTCCGAAGTACCCCTTCGGCGTGGGTCTTTTTTGTCGAAACGGGTCCTGTGCGAGGAAGAAGCTGAATGACCAAGACGAAGAAGCCCGAGTTCCGCCCCAATGATTTCGTGGTCTATCCGGCCCACGGCGTTGGCAAGATCCTGTCGATCGAAGAGCAGGTTATTGCCGGGATGTCGCTGGAACTGTTCGTGATCTCGTTCGAAAAGGACAAGATGACGCTGCGGGTTCCGACCAACCGCGCCACCGAAATCGGCATGCGCTCGCTCTCGAGCCCGGATGTTGTGAATAAGGCGCTTGAGACCCTTAAGGGTAAGGCCCGCGTGAAGCGCGCCATGTGGTCGCGTCGTGCGCAGGAATATGAACAGAAGATCAACTCCGGGGATCTGATGGCCATTGCAGAGGTCGTGCGCGACCTGCACCGCGCCGATGATCAGCGTGAGCAGAGCTATTCTGAGCGCCAGCTCTATGAAGCTGCGCTTGAACGTCTGACCCGCGAAGTCGCTGCTGTTTCGGGCGTCGATGAAGCCGGTGCGCAGAAGAAAGTTGACGAAGTTCTGCTCGGCCGCGCTGCCTGAGACGGACCCTCGTCATGACAAAGGCCGCAGCTCTGCTGCGGCCTTTTGCGTTTCCGGGGCAGGGGGCTTACTCGCCGATGCTGCCCGCACTGGTGAAGACGCCAAAGACCTGGCCCACCAGAGAGAAGATGGTGCGGGTGTTGCTGATCGGTGATTCGGTCGCCAGCACCACATCGCCATCCGCGATGTAGAAGTTCCGTGCCGAGAACAGCCCGTCAGAGGTGGTGAGATCCACCGCAAAGATGACGCGCTGCCGGTCGGGCCCGCGGCCATCGCTGCGGACCTGGTTTGCGCCGTAATCGCGCAGCACCAGCACGCCTTTGGGATCTGCGCGCGAGGGGGCAATGCCGCCCATCAGCGTCACGGCATCAAGCGCGCTGACCTTATCGCGCGGGAAGGGGATGGCGTTCTGAACACCGCTGGCGCCGAGAGCCAGGAACTGACGGTGATCTTCCTCAATGATCAGCCTGTCACCACCGCGCAGCGAGAGATCGCGCCGGGGCTGGTCATAGAGGCTGCGCAGCGGGATGCCGTAGCCCACGCCGCCGCGCATCAGCCGCATCACCGGGTTGCGCATCTCTGCCGAGGCACCGCCCGCCACGCTCAGGAGCGAGAGGGCCGAAAATCCGCGGTCAGGCAGCGGGTAGCTGCCGGGGGCACCGACAGAGCCCAGAATTTCAACGGTATTCCGCCGACCCGGACGATGCTGCAGCAGAACCTGTGCCGAAGGAAGCGAGGGGGTCAGCGCATCCTGAACCCGCTCACGCGCGGCCTCGGCCGACAGTCCGGAGACTTTGATGCGCCCTGAATAGGGCAGGAAGATGCTGCCGTCGGCATTGACGACCAGCTGTTGCAGGTTGCTCACCCGCTCTCCCGCGCCGGTCAGCAGCGAGTTTTCTTCGGTGTCAAAGACGGTGACATCGATCTGATCCCCGGCCGCGATGCCGATGGGATCTGCGCTGCGCAGCCCGCCCGTGGGCCAGGCCCGCCAGGGACGTCCGGCACCGGGCGGTGCGGGCCAGCCGCGGACGGCGGCCACATTGTTGCGGGTGATCGGCACAAGTTGAAAATCACGGGTTTCTTCCGCCGAGCCGCGAAGGATCTCGCTTTGCATCGCTGCCCCCCTGGGAAGGTTGCAGGCGGCGGGGAGAGTGGCAAGCATCACGAAAACGAGAAAACGATACATCCTGCCCCGAACTCCCAGGGAAATACTGTGGTATAATCCGTTCAGCATACAAGCAGTTGTGAACAGGTCAACAGATCTGCACATTGGATTGTGGATTTGGTTAAGCCATGAAAAAGGGCGGCTCTGAAGAGCCGCCCTTTCATTCCGTGCATTCAGGGCCTCAGCCGCGCAGGGCGCCGCCGGATGCCTTGCTGACTTTTTCGACGATTTTGGCCGAGACGGCCTCAATATCTTTGTCGGTCAGAGTCTTGTCACCCGGCTGCAGGCGAACGCTCAGCGCGATCGACTTTTTGCCCGGACCCATCTGGGCTTCAGCCTTCTCACCGGTGAACTGGTCAAAGACCCGGACGCTTTCGATCAGCGCCTTATCGGCGCCCAGGGCGGCGTTCACCAGGGTGAGGGCTTCCACCTGAGAATCGACCACGAAAGCGAAGTCACGCTCAACCGCCTGGAGATCCGAGATCGCCAGAGCGGCACGCGACGCCGACTTTGCCTTGGGCTGAGGGATCGCAGGCAGGATCACGGTGAAGGCCACGGCATTGCCCTTGATCCCCGCGTCGCGCAGCACCCGGGGGTGCAGCTCGCCAAAGGTCGCAAGGGTGTTCGGACCAAGTGCGATATTGCCCGAGCGGCCAGGATGCCACCAGGCGGCAACCTTGCGGGTCACCTGAACACGGGCCGGAGCGCCGATGGCGGCCAGAACCGCTTCAACATCCGCCTTGGCATCAAAAATATCGACCGGACGACGGCTGCCCCAGGGATCGCGCGGGGCGGAATGTCCGACCAGAAGGCCGGTCGCAATCACCTGCTGCTCACCGGGCTCGCCGCCCGAGAAGACCGGACCCACTTCAAAGAGCGCCAGATCCATGAAACCGCGTGCCTGGTTGCGGGCAGCGGCTGCCAGCAGGCCCGGCAGCAGATCGGGGCGCATATGGGTCATTTCCGACGAGATCGGATTGTCGATCTTCACCGCATCCTGACCGCCGCCAAAAGCTTCGGCCGATTTCTGGTCGATGAAGCTGTAGGTGACGCATTCATTATAGCCAAGCGAGGCCAGGGTGCGACGGGTGGTCCGCTCGCGGGTCTGCGCCGGCGTCAGCACCGGGGCAGGGACGCCGGGCTTCTGGCGCGGCATCGGCTTGCCTTCCAGACCGGAGAGCGATTTGACGCGGGCGACTTCTTCCACCAGATCGGCCTCGCCCAGAACATCGGGGCGCCAGCCGGGCGGCGTGACCATATCGCCGTTGAAGGTGAAGCCAAGCGCGGTCAGCATATCGCGCTGTTCCTGCTCAGAGATCTCAAGGCCCACGAGTTTGCCGACGCGGCCCGCATCAAAGCGGTATTCGCGCTTAACATCCGGGATCGCGCCGTCGATGACCAGATCCGAGGGCTCACCGCCGCACAGTTCCAGCACCATGCGGGTCGCCGCATCCAGACCTTCCAGGGTGAAGGTCGGGTCAATCCCGCGCTCAAAGCGGTAGCGGGCGTCCGAGTTGATCTTCAGCGCACGACCGGTGGCGGCGATGGTGATCGGGTCCCAATAGGCCGATTCGAGGAAGACATTGACCGTCGCATCCGTGCAGCCCGAATGCTCGCCGCCCATCACACCGGCCAGCGATTCCGGGCCGTTGTCATCGGCGATGACCATCATATTGGGTTTCAGCGCATAGGTCTTACCGTCAAGCGCCAGCAGCTCTTCACCCTCACGGGCGTAGCGGATGGTCAGATCGCCTTTCACCACATCGGCGTCAAAGACGTGCAGCGGGCGGTTCAGGTCGAAGGTGAAGAAGTTGGTGATATCGACCAGCGCCGAGATCGGGCGCAGGCCAATCGCCTTCAGGCGCTGTTGCAGCCACTCCGGCGAGGGGCCGTTCTTCACGCCGCGGATCACGCGACCGGCGAAAACCGGGGCCTGTTTGGCCTTCAGCTCATCCGCGATGGCGACTTTAATGCCAGCCGGGGCTTTGCCCTCGACCTTTTCGATCACCAGCGGCTTCAGTTTGCCAAGGCCGCGGGCCGCGAGGTCACGCGCAATTCCGCGCACGCCAAGCGCATCGGGGCGGTTCGGCGTGACTTTGATATAAATCATCGGGTCATTGAGACCCTTATAGTCGATGAAGCGGACACCCACGGGGGCATCTTCGGGCAGATCGATGATGCCGTTGTGATCGTCCGACAGCTCAAGCTCACGTTCCGAGCAGAGCATACCGTTCGACTCAACGCCGCGGATCGAGCCCGCTTTCAGCAGCAGATCGGTGCCGGGCACGTAAGCGCCGACCGGAGCGAAAACGCCCACAAGGCCGGTGCGGGCATTGGGTGCGCCGCAGACAACCTGGACTTCCTCCATCGCGCCTTCCGGGCCATTGGGCCAGGTGGCGACGCGGCAGACGCGCAGGCGGTCGGCATCGGGGTGCTGTTTGGCTTCAAGAACCCGGCAGATGCGGAAGGCACCCAGTTTTTTCGCCGGATCTTCGACCTCTTCCACCTCATGGCCAAGGTCCGTCAGCGCATCGAGCAGCGTCTCGAGCGGGGCCTCGGTCTCCAGGTGGTCTCTGAGCCAGGACAGGGTGAACTTCATCGTGGCGCCTCTCGGACATCGCATTCATCGGGAATCCTGCCGCGATTAGCGCAAAGGCGGGCAAAGGGGAAGGGCCAGGCCGCCGCAGCAGGGGCCGGAGCGATGATTCCCGGTGTGTTTCCCCGCAGTTTCGCAGGTTTCCGCGGGGAACCCCCGCGCAGCGCCGGGGGTTGGCGAGGGGTAACAGTGACAGGTGAGGCTGATGGACGTTCCGCGTAATACCGTTGTTGCCGTCGTCGATGGCGAGAATTTCAACCTTTACAAAGTCGGCGGCGACGCGGGCGATCTGCGCCTCTCGCCGATGCGCCAGCATGAGAGTGAAGACCGCAATTCTGCCTCGGGCCGTTCCAGCAGCGCCGCCAATCCGGCGGCAAAGCAGATGGAAGAGGATGCTTTCGGCAAGGGCGTTGTCGATAAGCTGAATGCCATGGTGCTGGACGGCGGAGCTATGCTTGGAAATGGGTGACGGGGTCTGAAAGGGCGGCGTATCGTGGCGGGTGTCGAAG
>NZ_SBLC01000148.1 GCF_004054105.1 Falsigemmobacter intermedius | reverse complement strand
CAGACGGAAAATTCTGACCTGCTGATCGATGCTCAGTGCCTTGACCTCGGCCTTGCGCTGCTGCTCTTCGAAGCGCGCGATAAGATCTTCCCATACCGGCGAGTATTCGTCGACCACTTCGGGTTGAATCGCGGGCTGGGTGATCTGTGGCAGAGAGGTCGCGATAGGGCTCGTGAGGACCTCCGCAATCTGAAGAGCCTCGTCAAAGCCGACGGTCGTGTCCTTGGCGGCCTGGATATAGGCTGCAGCCCTGCCTTGGATATATTTATTCCGTGCGACAAGAAAGTCAGCCGCACCAATATCCTGGCGGCCGATGGCAGTCTGGAGTTGATCGAGGATCTGGCTGCCATGCCTATCCTTCGGGGTGCTGGTGGCGAGCGAGACGTTGTTCTCAAGGTTCTCGCGCAGCATAGAGACCTCAACCGGACTGCGACCTTCGATATGGAGTGCTTGGGCTTGCATATCCGTGAGGGGCGCCGCCCCTGCACCATGCTGGGCGATCATGCGCAGAGCGGTGCCCATGGCCCAATCCTGCGCCTGATTGCTTTCGGAATCGCCCCTGTGGCGCACGTCGGCGCGGAAGATCGCAATCTTCTTCTGCTCGCGCTCAATGATGAACTCGAGGAACTTGCGGGCTTCAGCGACGGTCAGGCCTTGGACGGACATGGCATCAAACAGGTTGTTGCTCTCGACCGTTACGATTGCAGCACGGCGTCGTGCAATCAACGGTTCATTCGTCCGCAGGCTGATTTGAAGGATCCTGCCACCCGCACGGGCAGGGGTTCGGCGGCGCCAGACATAGGAGGCGCCACGGCGGTAAAGGTGCGATTGGAAAGCCATAGGATACCCTTAATGGACAGGGCAAATCCGATTAACGGCATCTCTTCCGAGTGTGATACGTATCACACTCACATGGTCTTCGCGCTATTTACGCGAAAATACCAAATTCATCAGAATGTTAGATGATTTTGGCTCCGGCGGTAGGGAATTAACTCGGAGTCTCGTATCGCGCTGATTCTAAATGGATAAAATGCGAGGAGGTCGGCATTTTGCTTTATTTTTCTGAACTCGGTCCTGTCTCGGAAGTGGTGGAAATTTGAAGGCGGCGTAATCTCCGGGTGAACTGACACCCA
>NZ_SBLC01000147.1 GCF_004054105.1 Falsigemmobacter intermedius | reverse complement strand
GACCTAAGAGGATAATTTCGGACAGCGTAATTATTCAAAAGTATAGGGTAAGGAATATACCACCTTGTGGTGCTTCCAAAGCCTTTCTCACCATCTTACAGATAGCCTGAAGTTGCGCCATCGGCAGAACATTTTTATCTGAGCCGGGGAACACGGATGCTGGAAAACGATGATATGACGGGGTTTTCCCCCGAGGTCGCAAAGCTGATCGCGGCCTTTGCCCTTGCAGCTCAGCAGAACGGGATGGACGAGAACGTCATCCATAGATTCTTTCAGACCGCCCTCGAGATCTACAGTCAGGGTTATGTGAGCCTCCCATCTGTGCGACACGATGCCTGAGGCCACGTATTACAGCGCGGGATGATGGGGGGGGGGGCGTAACGCGCACGCCGCCTGGCCTTTTGCACATCTAACCCCACGCATTGGGGTACTGATCATTTATCGTATATACAAAAAGATTGACATCTGTCACCTTTATGTATATACGATAAGTCTTGGAAGAGGAATCTATGCAGATCGTTTGGGATGAGCCGAAGCGTCAGGCAAATATCGCCAAACATGGTCTGGATTTCGCGGACCTGACAGTTTCCTTCTTTCTGGCGGCACAGGTGGTCGAAACCCGAGACCGCCGCTTTATGGCAATCGGCCGCTTTGCAGATGGGACCATCGCGGTTGTCTTTGCCGCCTTGGGCAGCCAGGGGCTTTCCATCATCTCGATGCGACCGGCGGGTAAAAAGGAGAGGGAGTTCCATGAGGGAATTTGATCCAAAGCACGCTGCACAGAATGGCTACAGCCGGACGGACTGGGACGCCGTGGAGAGCCCGGAGCTGGAGGCAGAAGACCTGAAGAACGCCAAAGCCTTTTCAGAGGTGTTTCCTGCCCTGGCAGAGAGCGCTCGGAAGAGCCTTGGCCGGCCGAAGCTTGCAAAACCCAAAATTGCGGTCTCTCTGCGTCTGGATGCGGATGTGCTCGAAGCATTCAAAGCCTCCGGACAGGGCTGGCAATCGCGCATGAATGAGGCACTGCGCAAGGCCGCGCATCTATCACGATAGAGCCCGCTTTTTCAGGCGGGCCAGCTCCGCAATGCGCATAGCATGGCAGGCTTTGAGCATAATCGGATCTGACTGAGGAAGTCCTGATAAT
>NZ_SBLC01000146.1 GCF_004054105.1 Falsigemmobacter intermedius | reverse complement strand
TCTAGCGCTCGGATACACGCGATCTTCACCTCAAACGACACGCCACTTGGGGAATGCAGGTCAGAATGAAATCGGTTGCGCTTGCAGTCCTAATGGCTTCGGCACTTTCTCACATGACCATGAGCGACGTCGCGCTCGCACAGAGCTTTCAAGTGTCCCAAGACGGACGGTCAGTGGTCTTGTCAGGTGAGATCGGTTCCGAAGCGGCGAATGAATTCAAAAGGGCGATCAGCGCCGCTCCTGCAGTGTCATCGGTCGTGCTGGCAAGTCCCGGTGGCTTGGTGCTGCCTGCAATGGAAATTGCTGCCATAGTCCACACGCTTGGGATATCGACAGAAGTGCCCCTAGGATCAGTCTGCGCATCTGCGTGCTCGATTATTTTCCTTGCTGGTGAAGGCCGGACTGCGCTTGGCCAACTTGGTGTGCATCAAATGGCGGCAGAGGGAAGCGGTGCGGTCTCGGGAGTTCAGTTCATTCTAGCCGAGATGCTGGATGCCTTCGAAAAGTATGGTGTCGATCGGCGGGTCTCGAGACACATGCTTACGACGCCACCCGAGGAGATGTACTTTTTCTCAGAGTACGAATTATCGAATTATGGGATAAATCGGTCGAACGACGATGCTTTGGCCTTGAGCGAGCGATTGAGCGCGCGGCGCACCCTTGAGTTCCGCGACTTTCCGGCTTCGGGATATCTGGCGCATCCGAACCAGATAACGCTCCCGGATTTCGCTGGACGCGATGAATGGGCGCGGAATTATCGTACAAGGATTCGGGATGGTCTGCGGGAAGGGCAAAACTTTTCAGGGCATTATAGCCTGATAGAAATAGGATGCGGGACTTCTTGCAGGTTTGCCTTTCTTGCTGACGCACGCAACGGCCAGGTATTCAACTTCCCCTACGGTGGCGAGGAGCAGTACGAGATGGAGCTCCTATACAACCTGGACAGCCGCCTCGTGAAAGTGACTTGGATGAAGGACTGGGATGTTTGCATTCAGCAAGACCTTGAGTTCAACGGCTCTGAATTCATCGTGCTGTCTGAAACAACGTTCCCCCGTTTAGATTTCTGCAATTAAGGTGGCTTTGGGCTCTGTTGCGCAAATCCCGTGAGGGATTCATCTCGTGAATCCAGCATGGTAGCTGGGGTGCATGAG
>NZ_SBLC01000145.1 GCF_004054105.1 Falsigemmobacter intermedius | reverse complement strand
AGGCGGCGATAGGTTTCGCCGTCAAGAGCCAGCGTTAGGCGCTTTTCCCCTTCTCGATTCCTTACTTTTCTAGCTGGTTGAAGAGACACGCCGCGTTGCGGAATTCCTGGATAATGTTGCTTCGATCTGGGGCATTCGATCTTCGTTTACACTGTGGAGACCAGGCCAGCAGCCGGTTGAAGTGCCAACAATTGCAATGAGCCATGTGAAAGGTATTTGGATTTGCTGATCTCAAGATAGCTTGAGATCAAAATCTATCTCATTCCCGAGATCCCAAAAATTTGATCGTGTCCCATTGCATGGTGTAGCTTGTGACGGGCCTATGGCTTTGGCGCGTTCCGAGCTGATCAGCTTCTCTGCGCAACTGGCAGGCTGACGATGAGATCATCGCAGATTGGAGCCAGGGGTTTCTAGCGTCATGTAGCGGCCGCGCTGCACGGTCCATTCCTCGGTCTGCTCCATCAAGATAGAGGTGGTTCCGGCAATCTGAACAGCCGGGATAAGTGGATTTTCCGAGCAATGGCGGCATGATGCTGCAAGCAAGGAGAAGACCATGGCAAGACGACCACGCCGGAACCACAGCCCGGCATTCAAGGCGAAAGTGGCTGTGGCGGCGATCAAGGGCGAGAAGACCATGATCGAGCTGGCGCAGGAGTTCGACGTCCATCCGAACCAGATCAAACAGTGGCGCGATCAGCTGCTTGAGGGGGCGACGGGGGTGTTCGGCGAGGCCCCGAAAGCCGAGCCTGAGCCGACCATCGATGTGAAGACCCTGCATGCGAAGATCGGAGAGCTGACGCTGGAGAACGATTTTTTGTCCGGCGCGCTCGGCAAGGCGGGTCTGTTGGCGAGCGCAAGAAGATGATCGATCCTGCCGCGAAGCTGAGCGTCAGCCGCCAGGCCATCGTGCTGGGGATCAGCCGGGGAGCCGTTTACTACAAGCCACGCCCGGTGTCGGACGCCGATCTGAAGCTGATGCACCGGATCGACAAGCTGCACATGGAGTTCCCGTTCGCGGGCAGCCGAATGCTACAGGGACTGCTGGTTCAGGAAGGCTTCAAGGTCGGGCGGTTGCACGTTGCCACGCTGATGAAGAGCATGGGCATCGAGGCTCTGTATCGCCGACCAAACACCTCGAAACCGGCGCCCGGGCACAAGATCTACCCCTATCTGCTGCGCAAGCTGCCCATC
>NZ_SBLC01000144.1 GCF_004054105.1 Falsigemmobacter intermedius | reverse complement strand
GAGGCGCTGCCACAGGTGTTCACCGACAAGCGTGTGCTGCTGCTGTCGCTGGTGCAAAACTGGTTCATCGGGCCGGTGCTGATGTTTGTCTTGGCGGTAATCTTCCTGCGCGATCACTCGGAATATATGACCGGCCTAATCCTGATCGGCCTTGCCCGCTGCATTGCGATGGTGCTGGTTTGGAACCAGCTCGCTCGCGGCGACAATCAATATGTTGCGGGGCTGGTGGCTTTTAACTCGATTTTCCAGATCCTGTTCTTTTCGACCTATGCGTGGCTGTTCCTGACCGTGCTGCCGCCCCTGTTCGGGCTGCAGGCAAGTGTGATTGACGTGGGCTTCTGGACGGTGACCGAGGCTGTTCTGATCTATCTCGGGCTGCCCTTCCTTGCCGGCTACGTGACGCGCCGTGTCCTGATCGCCCGCAAAGGCGAGGTCTGGTATCAAGGCATCTTCCTGCCGAAAATCAGCCCGCTGACGCTGATGGCGCTGCTGTTTACCATCGTGGCCATGTTCAGCCTTAAGGGCGGTGACGTGATGCGCCTGCCGCTGGATGCCCTGCGGATTGCGGTGCCGCTGGTGGTCTACTTCATCGTCCAGTTCATCGTGAGCTTCATGATGGGACGCTGGATCGCGAGGGATTATCCGCGCACCACGGCGATCGCCTTTACGGCGGCGGGCAACAACTTCGAGCTGGCGATTGCTGTTGCCATCGCGGCCTATGGCCTCGCATCGCCCGTAGCCTTCGCCGCCGTCATCGGCCCTCTGGTCGAGGTTCCGGTTCTTATCCTGCTCGTCAGTGTAGCCCTGCGACTTGGCCGCCGCTGGTTCCCTTGCGAGGCCGCGCTCAAAGAGGTTCGCACATGATCCCCGACCTTCCGAACCTCTCGCCCGAGGCGGTTCAACTGCCTCAGATCGATGGGCCGGCCCCTCGCATCCTTTTGCTTTACGGCTCGCTGCGCGAACGCTCCTACAGCCGCTTCGCCACGCTGGAGGCCGAGCGCCTTCTTCGCCACTTCGGCTGCGACACGCGAGTGTTTCATGCAGGCGGCCTGCCACTGCCGGACGATACCGAGGCCTCTCACCCCAAGGTGCAGGAACTGCGCAATCTGTGCCTGTGGTCCGAAGGGCAGGTCTGGACCAGCCCCGAGAGAGGTGGTCGCACGAATTCGGACCAGGAGCTAAGCTTTAGCGCCTGAGGAGGAACCGGTCCG
>NZ_SBLC01000143.1 GCF_004054105.1 Falsigemmobacter intermedius | reverse complement strand
AACATGTTCGTCGGGGAAGACCTGTCTGTCGTCGGCCAGAGCTTCTTGAGCGACACTTCCGTCAATGGCGAGCTGGGTGTGACCGGAAATGCGACCGTCTTGGGCAACACAAACTTGGGCGGCACACTAAATGTAGAGGGCGCGACCACGCTCCAAAGCACACTTCTCGTCGAGGGAGCCACAACCATCAACAACACCCTCCTTGTTTCGACAGGAGACACAACCTTTGATGTGAATGGAACCAGTGCCAATCTGACAGTAGATGACGGCACTAATGCGTCTTCGTTGGCTGTCACATCCACAACAGTGTCTTTGACCAATAGCGGCTCCGGCATGACGTCTTCATCCGGCGCGACGACTGTGACAGGAACAACCCAAGCGACCATCACAGGCGGCACAACATCGATGTTGGTTAGCAACTCAGGGGTCAATTTCTCGGGTGCCGGAGGTGCTCCGGTGCGACTTTCTGGTGTCGCCGATGGTGTAGCGCCATTCGATGCCGTCAATGTGCGTCAACTTGAGCAAATGGATCGGCGCCTGAGTGCCGGGATTGCCGGGACAATGGCTATGACACAACTTCCCACCATTTCTGCAGGTGAAAGCTCCTCCTTCGGGATTGCGTTCGGACACTATAATAGCCAAAGCGCCCTTGCGATGGGTGGTGCCGTTCGTGTGACAGATTCCATGACGGTCAGAGGAGCTCTGCAACACAGCTCTGTTGGTGGCACAGGCGGCGCAGTTGGCCTTGGCTGGTCCTGGTAAAATAATAAAAATAAGTCTCTCCTTGGTGTTAAAACACATCAAGGAGAGACTATATCATCGCTCAAGAGCAATGCTCTTGAGCATGACCTTTTATATAAGTCTTCTGTTTTCGCCGTTCGGTCTAACGCCTGCGATGGCACAACAGAGCCAAACAATCATCAACATCAGGAATGCAGGCGGCATCAACTGTGGCCAATTTCTTGGGGCTATGCGCCAAGAAAACAACCCCATAGACAAAACAGCCTTTCTACAATGGGCTGCCGCTTACACGACTGCCTTTTCAAGAGAGCGTTCCCTTATTGATGCTTTTCCGATTATCGACACGAGGGAACTTGTCGTTATGACAGGCTTGCTGTGTTTGGAAGATGAACGGGTGACATTTGAGGTCGCTTTGCGAACTGCCCTATCACGGCTAGAGCCCTTTTGGGTAAAAGGATCTCCAGAAATCCTGAATCTAACAGATCCATCTGGCCGGCGCGTG
>NZ_SBLC01000142.1 GCF_004054105.1 Falsigemmobacter intermedius | reverse complement strand
TTTTATATAGGAAATATAATGGTCAGGACAGCGAAATCAGCGCCTTACTTGGGAAATGTGGGCGGATGCTGTCGAAGCGATGGCGATGAATGCATTGCTCCTTCAGTTGCCGGATCACTCGCTCCACCATGCCGTTATCCGGCATGATCCCATCGATGCCTTCGGCGCCCGGATCTGCCATCATACCGGCCTCCGGGACCTGGGGCATCGGGAGCACGTGAGTGCGGGCAGGCCGAGCTATAACAAAGGGCTGAGAGCCCGCGCCGTTATATGGTCGCCCCTGCGGCTCGCCCGAATGTGCCGCACGGATCTGTAAATGCCGCGTGCCCGCCTGCTCCCTCTTTTACGAGAGGAGGATGTCACATGCGCATCATCGGACTGGATATCCATCGCACCTTCACGGAGGCGGTGGTTTCAGAAGACGGGATGGCGCGACGGCTGGGTCGTGTCGACATGACACGGGAAAGCCTGCAGGCGTTTGCCGCGCGCCTTCTGCCGACGGATCACGTGATTGTCGAAGCCACCGGCAATGCGGCCGCTGTGGTCGATATCCTTACGCCAAAGGCAAGGCGCGGGTACGCTATGAGTTCGGCTGCAAGGTCAGCATCGCCACCAGCCTGGATGAGGGCTTCATCCTTGGCATGCGCAGCTTCGCTGGCAATCCCTATGACGGCCACACACTCCGCGAAGCGCTGGAGCAGGTCGAAATCCTCACCGATCATCGCCCGGAACTGGCAGTCGTCGATCGCGGCTACCGTGGTCACGGCGAAACCAAAACCCGTGTCCTGATCAGCGGTACGCGGCGCGGCCTGACACCAAAGCTCATCGTCGATCTCCGCCGCAGCAGCGCCATCGAGCCTGAAATCGGCCATATGAAAACCGATGGCCGCCTCAGCCGATGCCCCCTGAAAGGCGCCACCGGAGACGCCATCTTCGCGGTCCTCTGCGCCTGCGGCCACAACATCCGCAAGGTCCTCACCCATCTCAGGCTTTGGCTTGCCTGTATCATGGCGACCATCTGGGCCGCTGCCGGAAGGGCAAACCCACGCTTTCAACGCATTATCGTTTGCTAAACGCTTTGTTCAGAGTGAACTACCTCGGACTGCATGCCAGCGTGCGGCAATTCGGAGATGGTCCTGCCCATCACGGGCGGATCACCAAGCGCGGACGGAGCGATGCCCGCCACCTCCTCGTGGAAGCGGCCTGGCAGACAGTGCGCAGCCCGGGCCCTCTTCGTGCCTTTTACGAGCGG
>NZ_SBLC01000141.1 GCF_004054105.1 Falsigemmobacter intermedius | reverse complement strand
GACGGTCTCCGTCAACTTCAAACCGCCGCCTGATCGAGCGTCACCAACTTTCGACCATAGCTCGCAGGCGTTAGACCGAACGGCGAAAACAGAAGACTTATATAAAAAGTCATACTCAAGAGCATTGCTCTTGAGCGATGATACAGTCTCCCCTTGATGTATTTTAACACCAAGGAGAGACTTATTTTTATTATTTTACCAGGACCAGCCAAGGCCAACTGCGCCGCCTGTGCCACCAGCAGAGCTGTGTTGCAGAGCCCCTCTGACCGTCATGGAATCTGTCACACGAACGGCACCACCCATCGCAAGGGCGCTTTGGCTATTATAGTGCCCGAACGCAATCCCGAAGGAGGAGCTTTCACCTGCAGAAATGGTGGGAAGTTGTGTCATAGCCATTGTCCCGGCAATCCCGGCGCTCAGGCGCCGATCCATTTGCTCAAGTTGACGCACATTGACAGCGTCGAATGGCGCTACACCATCGGCGACACCAGAAAGTCGCACTGGAGCACCTCCGGCACCCGAGAAATTGACCCCTGAGTTGCTAACCAACATCGATGTTGTGCCGCCTGTGATAGTCGTTTGGGTTGTTCCTGTCACAGTCGTCGCGCCGGATGAAGACGTCATGCCGGAGCCGTTATTGGTCAAAGACACTGTTGTGGATGTGACAGCCAACGAAGACGCATTAGTGCCGTCATCCACTGTCAAATTGGCACTTGTGCCATTCACGTCAAAAGTTGTCTCTCCTGTCGAAACAAGGAGCGTGTTGTTGATCGTTGTAGCGCCCTCAACGAGGAGCGTGCTTTGTAGCGTGGTTGCGCCTGTGACCTCCAAGGTGCCACCAACTGTGGCATTGGCATCGACTGTCAGCGTGTCGGTCTGGATGTTCCCGGTGTTGGTGATGTCACCGTCATTTGCGAGCAGGCCGGTATTGTCGAGACCGTTGGTGCTCGTCTGACCATCGACTGACAGATCGCCACCAACTGAGAGGTGGTTCCGGCAATCTGAACAGCCGGGATAAGTGGATTTTCCGAGCAATGGCGGCATGATGCTGCAAGCGAGGTGTCGGACGCCGATCTGAAGCTGATGCACCGGATCGACAAGCTGCACATGGAGTTCCCGTTCGCGGGCAGCCGAATGCTGCAGGGTCTGCTGGTTCAGGAAGGCTTCAAGGTCGGGCGGTTGCACGTTGCCACGCTGATGAAGAGCATGGGCATCGAGGCCCTGTATCGCCGACCGAACACCTCGAAACCGGCGCCCGGGCACAAGATCTACCCCTATCTGCTGCGCAAGCTGCCCATC
>NZ_SBLC01000140.1 GCF_004054105.1 Falsigemmobacter intermedius | reverse complement strand
CCCAGCCAACCGGCGGCGCCAACCGCCAGGGAGATCACGCCATGAAGCAGAATATCGACAGCTCATCCTTTTCGCTACTGCCTGACGCCGCGGGATATGATCCGATCGAAGACCGCCTGCGGGCGAGTGTCCGTGCCACCATCGAGGCGTTGTTCGAAGAGGAACTGGCCGAATGTCTCGGTCGCCTCCGCTATGGACGCGGCGACGACAAGGCCAAGGGCTACCGCCACGGGCATCGCGACCGACAACTGACCGGCACGTTCGGCACCGAGACGGTGCGGGTGCCGCGCGCCCGGATCGAGGACGAGGCGGGCAAAATCACCGAATGGCGCTCGAAGGCGCTGCCGCGCTATCAGCGGCTGACCAAGAAGGCCGAAGCCCTGATCGCGGCGGTTTACCTGGCTGGGACCAACACGCGGAGGGTCAAGCGGGCTTTGTTTGGCCTGTTCGAAGGGGCCGTGAGCAAGGATGTCGTCAGCCGGGCCTGGCGCAAGGTGAAGGTTGATTGGGACGCTTGGTCCACCCGCGATTTGGCCGGTGAAGATGTCGTCAGGCTCATTCTCGACGGCACCGTCATCAAGACCCGGCTGGACCGCAAGGCCACCAATATCTCAGTCCCAGCCGCGATCGGCGTCCGTCGCGACGGGCAGAAGGTGCTGATCTCGATCAGGAATATGGGCGGTGAAAGCACAGCTGCCTGGTGTCAGTTCCTCACCGATCTGGATGCACGGGGCCTGAAACGACCGGAGTTCGTGATCGTCGACGGTGCGCCCGGCTTGGAAGCCGCGCTCGTGGCGCTCTGGGGCGAGGAGCTGCCCATTCAACGCTGCACGGTTCACAAGCACAGAAACCTGCTCGGCCACGCGCCCAAGCGCCTGCATGACGAGCTGAGCGAGGATTACCGCGACATGATCTACGCCGACAGCGCCGCCGAGATCGAGAAGCGTCGCAAGGCCTTCCTCCGCAAGTGGAAGCTCAAGTGCCGGGCCGTGGCCGATAGCCTGGAAGAGGCCGGCGATCGGCTCTTCACCTTCACTCGCCTCGATCCCTCGCAATGGAAATCGGCGCGGACCACCAATGCGATAGAACGTCTGAACGAGGAATTTCGACGCCGGATAAAGACCCAGACCGTGCTGCCATCCGCCGAAACCGTGCCGATGCTGCTCTGGGCGTTGCTGGCCTCGGGGCAGATCCAGATGCGCAAGGTCGACGGATGGGAGACCCTCGCTCAGCCGCTTGGGCCGATGGCACTTGACCTCGCCGCATAACCCGCGCCAATTTCACATGCCCGGAGCAAGCCGCCAGGGAATTTCCACAGCCTTCGCGACACGACC
>NZ_SBLC01000014.1 GCF_004054105.1 Falsigemmobacter intermedius | reverse complement strand
AGGGGGCCGCTGCCGAAGCTTGGGGTCCAGGGAGGAGGAGGGACCCTTTCGCATCTCTGGTGCACGTTGCACCTTTATTCGGGTGGCAGCGATCTCAGGGAGGAGGAGGAGGCCGCTGCCGGAACGATCGGCCCAGGGAGGAGGAGGGGCCTTTCGTTGCTGATCCGGTTCTTTGCAGATCCGGGTATTGAGGGACGACGACCCGAGGGAGGAGTAGTCGCCGTCCTTCTCTGCGTCCCGGGAGGAGGTGGGACGCGAGAAAAAGAATTACACGTCTTTCCCGTAAGCGGCTTCGAGAGCCACGCGGGTGATGCCCGAACGCGAGATGCCGAGGTCGGCGAGTTCACGCGAGGACAGTTCGTTCAGTTCACGGCGCGTCCGGGTGAAAACCCGATAGCGCACAAAGCCGTCGCGCAGCGCGGCAAAGAAGCCTTTGCCCTGCAGCTTGCCAGCAGCAGCGGCGTTCAGCGGAGCGTTGGTCGATGCGAGTGCCATGTCAGGGTCCGGTCGGTTACTGTTTCAACGAAAGTCTTAACATCTGGTGCCCGACGGCTCGTTGCCTGCCGGTGAACCCTATTTGACCCATTTGCTGCAATTGCACAATAGCCGCTCCCGGCAACGCCGCGTTGCGCCAGACGCATGGCTCATTGGGGGTATATGCACTTGAAATATTAGGATTCGCACAGGTTTTGAGCGGTTCATGATTTTCGCTGCACAGCAGCATGGGTCATTTATGCTGTGCTGCGGCATGGCGGGAGGCATTTGTTCTCTCACTGGCGGTTTCGGGGAAATATTCGTAAAAGGTGAGTGGTCAGACCGAAGACAACAGGAGTTCCGATCATGGCGGTGACGCGCGACGAGGTTTTGGGGGTTCTGTCGCGAATCTCCCTTCCGGGAGGCGGCGATCTGGTGTCGCGCGATCTGATCCGGGCTTTGCAGGTTCAGGACGGCGAGATTCGCTTCGTACTGGAAGTGGCGGATGCGGCAACCGCGGGGCTGCTGGCGCCTGTGGAGGCTCAGGCCAAAGCGGCGCTTCTGGCCCTGCCGGGAGTAAAGGCGGTCTCTATTGTGATGACGGCCCCTGCCGGCAAAGCGCCGCCGCCGGATCTGAAGATCGGGCGCCATCCGACGCCGCAGCAGGGCGGACCGCAGCCCGTGCCGGGGGTTGCGCGGATTCTGGCCGTGGGCTCGGGCAAAGGCGGCGTGGGGAAATCCACCGTTTCGTCAAACCTCGCGGTGGCTCTCGCAAAGCAGGGGCGCCGCGTGGGTCTGCTCGATGCGGATATCTACGGTCCCAGTCAGCCGCGGATGATGGGCGTCAATCAGCGTCCCGCTTCGCCCGATGGTAAAACCATCCTGCCGCTGCACGCCCATGGCGTGACGCTGATGTCGATCGGCCTCATGCTTAAAGAGGGCGATGCCGTGATCTGGCGCGGCCCGATGCTGATGGGCGCGCTGCAGCAGATGCTGGGGCAGGTGGCCTGGGGCGAACTCGATGTGCTGGTGGTCGATCTGCCGCCGGGGACGGGCGATGTGCAGCTGACCCTCTGCCAGCGCTATCCGGTGACGGCAGCGGTGGTCGTCTCGACGCCGCAGGACGTGGCACTGATCGACGCGCGCAAGGCGCTGAAGATGTTTGACACCCTGAAGACACCGGTGGCCGGTCTGATTGAGAATATGTCGATGTATGTCTGCGAGAACTGCGGACATGAGGCGCATATCTTTGGTCACGGCGGCGTGCGCGCTGAGGCGGAGCGTGAAGGGCTGCCCTTCCTTGGCGAAATTCCGATCAGCCTTGATGTGCGTCTGGCCGGTGATGCCGGAACCCCGATTGCCGCAGGCGACGGGCCGGTGTCGCGTGCCTATGCGCGGCTTGCACAGCGCCTGATCGCGGATGGGGTTGCCTGACTACCGGTTACCCCCGCTCTTGGGATTTCATGGAACTCTGATCTGAATTTGCGCCCGCAGTGCTCTCATGAGCCTGCGGGCGCAGCTCATTCTGCCCGTCAGGTCGGATCACCGCGCCGTGTCCGGGAGTGATTCGGATGTGATCCCCGGCGTGTTCCTGTTCTGATCCGACGCGAGCGCCGCTTGCCTGTGACAGATTTGCAAGTCCGTGGAAATTCTTGGAACTTTTTTATCCACAGGAAGCGCCTGGATATTGTGTTTCTTCAGAGCGGCTTCGCCTGGAAATTCTGAAACGACTCTCTCCCGAGTCGGAATGTCGCGGCAGTTTTCCCCGCATAGTTCCATGCAGGTCCATAATCCCCCTTGTCGGTCCGTGGTGATCCATGGCATCCATAGGTCAACCGGAGACGGGAGCAGTGATTAAGGGGAGCCGAATAACCCCGAACCTGAGGCAGGTTTCACAGGCGCCCCCATTTTCCGGGCAAGAACAAGAACCCGACGGGCCAGCGAGCAGAAGACCCCCCCCAGGTGCGGCCCAGCGGGTCTCCCCGGAAACGGGACAGAAGACGGCGGATCGGGCAGTGGCAGCGGCTCGGTCCGCTGTTTTATTTCCAGGTTGCCAAACGCCCTGAGGCGTGCGGCAGGTGAGGGACGAAGGGACAGCGCGTGCATTTTTCCGGCACGATCACCCAGCGGATTGACGGGAAGGGGCGCGTCTCCATTCCCGCTGATTTTCGCAGGGTGCTGGAAAGCGGCGATCCTGACTTCACCCCGGAAGGTAAACGCGTGCGGATGCGCGTGGTCTATGGCAACCCCGAGCGGCGCTGCCTCGACATCTATCCGATCAAAGCTTTTGATAAACTTCTCAACCGGATCGCGCTGCTGCCTGAGGGCTCGGATGAGCGCGAGATCCTTGAGCTGTTTTATGTTGCAGGCTCTGAGGTTGTGGAAGTGGACGGCGATGGCCGGACCATTCTTGCCCAGCGTCTGCGCGATCACATCGGCCTGCCCCGCGAAGGGGGCGAGGCCGTTTTTGCCGGTTCACTGGATCTGTTTCGCCTCTGGTCACCGGAAGAATTTGAAGCTGAACGGGGCCGCAAGCTGGCCGCCGCACGGGCCCGTATGGCCGGTGGCAGCGGCAATATCCTCAGCATGCTCCCGCCTGCGGCAGAGAGCTGAGCCGATGCGCCCCTCTTGTCCCATCGCAGGCTTGCACCCCGGAGGGGCAGCATGACGGATACGTCACCACATATTCCGGTTCTCATTGAGCCGATCCTGAAACTCTGCGCGCCGATCAAAGGCGTCTGGCTCGACGGCACCTTTGGTGCGGGCGGCTACAGCCGTCGTCTGCTGGAAGCCGGCGCGGATCAGGTGATCGGCGTTGACCGCGATCCGCTGGCCCATGAAATGGCCGCGCCCTGGATCGGCGAATATAACGGCCGTCTGCGGCTGGTGCAGGGCACCTTCTCGGATCTGGATGAACACGCGGGCGAAAAGCTCGACGGTGTGGTGCTCGATCTGGGCGTCTCGTCGATGCAGCTTGATCTGGCGGAGCGCGGATTTTCCTTCCTGCGCGATGGTCCCCTGGACATGCGGATGAGCAGCGAAGGTCAAAGCGCGGCGGATCTGGTCAATGAGGCCGAAGAAGAGATGATCGCCGACATTCTTTATCACTACGGCGAAGAACGTGCCTCGCGCCGTATTGCGCGGGCGATTGTGGCGGAACGCGGCAAGGGGCCGATCACGACGACGGCGCATCTGGCGGCGATCGTCTCCTCCTGCCTGCCGCGCCCGAAGCCGGGGCAAAGCCATCCGGCGACCCGCAGCTTCCAGGCGCTGCGCATTGCGGTGAATACGGAATTTGAGCAGCTGGTCGAAGGGCTGATGGCGGCGGAACGCGCGCTCAAACCCGGTGGCCTTTTGGCGGTGGTGACCTTCCACTCGCTGGAAGACCGCATCGTGAAGCGCTTTTTCCAGGAGCGCTCAGGCCGTGACGGCGGGGGCAACCGCTATGCGCCCGGTGGTCCTTCCGAGGCCGCGCGCTTTGACATTCTGACCCGCAAGGCCGTCGGGGCCGATGACGATGAGCTGGAGATGAACCCGCGCTCGCGTTCGGCGCTTCTGCGCATCGGGCGGCGGACCGAGGCTCCGGCGGGTCCGGTTGATCCGGCAACCATCGGCGTGCCGGGGCTGAAATCGGGTGCAACGGGCGGCAGGCGGAAAGGGCGCTGATCACATGCGGACGCTGGTGGTTATTGTTTCGCTTCTGGCTATGCTTGCTTCCGGCTTCTGGGCCTATCGTGAAAACTACGCCACCAAGCTTTCGGTGCGCGAGGCGAACCGTCTGACCCGCGAAATCCGCCGTCTGCAGGAAGCCATTGCGCTGCAGAACGCGGAATGGGCCTATCAGAACCGCCCCGACCGGCTGGCCGAACTGGTGGCTGCCAATTTCGACCGTCTCGGGCTTTTGCCGATGCAGCCCGAGCAGTTCGCCCGGGCAGCCCAGCTTCCCATGCCGCCCGAGCCGCCGCTTGAAGACACCACGCTCGTCTCTGAACAGCCTGACACTTCCGGGGAGATCCTGCCGTGATCCGCACGCCGCTTCGCCCGCTTGCCCGTATCCTGCGCGCCCGTGAGACGGGCGAAAACCCGGATGTGATTGAGGCCGATAACCTGCGCGCCCGCCATGAGGTGCTGCGCGACAAGGCCCGCAAGCGCGCCGAGGGGCGGCTTTTGCTGCTGGTCATGGCCTTCTGCGCGGCCTTTATGACCGTGGGTATCCGCATGGCCGTGCTGGCGGGCACCGAGCCGGAAGAGCCCCGCGCCTCTGTCGCGGGCAAGGGTATCCAGGCGCAGCGCGCCGATATTGTCGATCGCAACGGCCATGTGCTGGCGACCAATATGGTCACCCATGCGCTTTATTCGCATCCGCGCGATATGGTCGATGCGCCGCGCGCGGCCCGAGAACTGGCAAAGATTTTCCCCGAGATGGATGAGGAGAAACTCCTCAAGCAGTTCACCTCCGGCTCCGCCTTCCTCTGGCTCAAACGCACGCTCTCGCCCGAGCAGGTTCAGGCGGTCCACGACATCGGTGAGCCGGGTCTGCTTTTTGGCCCGCGTGAGATGCGCCTTTACCCCAATGGCAAGCTGGCCGCCCATGTGCTGGGCGGCACCCGTTTTGGCGATGAGGGGGTGCATTCCGCCGAAGTGATCGGGGTTGCCGGCATTGAAAAGACGCTGGATGAGCGCCTGCGCGATCCCGCGCTGCTCGATCAGCCGCTGCAGCTGTCGATTGATCTTTCGGTTCAGGCCGCTTTCGCCGAGGTGCTGCATGCGGGGATGAAGCTTCTCAACGCCAAAGGCGCGGCCGGGATTTTGATGGATGCGAAGAACGGCGAGATCATCTCCATGGTCTCGCTGCCGGATTTCGACCCCAACAACCGTCCGCCGCTGCCGGTCAGCGGGGATCCGGCTGACAGCCCGCTGTTCAACCGGGCGATCCAGGGCGTCTATGAGCTGGGCTCGGTGATGAAAGCCTTTCCGGTGGCGCAGTCGCTGGAGCTGGGGCTGACCAATCCCAATACGATGATCAACACCCAGGGGCCGATGCAGCTTGGCCGCTTCCGCATCCGGGATTTCCGTAACTACGGCCCGGCGCTGTCGGTGACGGACATCATGACCAAATCCTCCAACATCGGCACCACGCGGCTGATCCAGCAGATCGGCGCGACCCGCCAGCAGGCGTTCCTGAAAGAGCTGGGCTTTCTGGATGTAACGGGGGTTGAGGTGTCTGAGGCCGGGCGGGCGCGCCCGCTGGTGCCCAAGCGCTGGTCCGACATCCATTCGGCCACCATTTCCTACGGGCATGGTCTGTCCGCCAGTGCGATCCACCTGGCAGCAGGCTATGCGACCCTCGTCAACGGCGGATATGCCGTGCAGCCGACGCTTTTGAAGCGCGAGGGGCCCGCGCCGCAGATGGCGCAGGTCATATCCGCGCGCACGTCGGATCAGATGCGCGAGATTCTGCGCCAGGTGGTGGTGCGCGGCTCGGCCAAAATGGCGGAGGTGCCGGGCTATCTTCTGGGCGGTAAAACCGGCACGGCAGATAAGCAAAAGCCGACGGGCGGCTATTACAAAGACAAGGTTATGGCGAATTTCGCCGGTGCCTTCCCGATGGATGATCCGCGTTATGTCATCATCATCTCGCTTGATGAGCCGGTGGAAACCAGCGGCACCATTGCGCGCCGCACGGCGGGCTGGACCGCTGTTCCGGTGACCGGCGAAGTTGTGCGCAGAATTGCACCGCTGCTGGGTCTGCGTCCGGCAGAGGTTGAAGCCCCCGCACCAACCGCTGTAACAGCGGTGCGTAACTGAAACTGATCTGCGCGCACGCAGGAGGGCCTTATGACAGCCGAAAGCCGGAGCCTTGCAGATTTAGGTCTTGCGGCCAGGGGCGGGCGCGAGACGCGCATCACCGGGCTGGCGGTTGACAGCCGTCTTGTGAAGCAGGGCTATCTCTTTGCGGCACTTCCCGGCAGCCGTATCCATGGGGCTGAGTTCATTCCGACCGCGCTGCGCATGGGCGCCGGGGCCGTCCTGACCGATGCCGCGGGGGCGAAGCTCGCAGCAGAGGCGCTGGCCGCCTATCCCGAGGCGGCTGTGGTTCTGGCCGAAGACCCCCGCGAAGTGCTGGCCCATGCGGCTGCGCTCTGGTCGGGCAGCCAGCCTGCGACCATGGTGGCGGTGACGGGCACCAATGGCAAAACCTCCGTGGCCTCCTTCACCCGCCAGCTCTGGCAGGCGCTCGGCCATGCGGCGGTCAATATCGGCACCACCGGCGTGGAAGGCGATTTCAGCGCGCCTTCCGGGCACACCACGCCAGAGCCGATCACGCTGCACCGGCTGCTCGCCGAGATCGCGGCAGAGGGCATCGGCTACGGCGCGATGGAAGCCTCATCGCACGGGCTCGATCAGCGCCGCCTGGAAGGGGTGCGCCTTTCGGCTGCGGGCTTTACCAATCTCACGCAGGACCACCTGGATTATCACGGCACGATGGAGGGGTATTTCCAGGCGAAACTGGGCCTCTTCACGCGGCTTTTGCCCGATGAGGGCGTGGCGGTCGTCGATATCGACAGCCCCGAGGGGCGGCGCATGGCCGATGCGGCCGTGGATCGCGGTCTGGCGCTTCTGCGCACCGGCACGCATCCCGACGCCGATCTGCGCATTCTGAACCAGCGTTTTGACGCCACGGGCCAGGAGGTGCGCTTTGCCTGGAACGGCGCCCCGCGCCAGCTGCGGCTGAACCTTGTGGGCGGCTTTCAGGCCGGAAATGTCGCCGTTGCGGCCGGGCTGGCGCTGGCCACCGGCTCGCAGCCCGATGAGGTTTTTGACGCCCTGCCGAAGCTGACCACCGTGCGCGGGCGGATGCAGCTTGTCGCCACGCGCCGCAACGGTGCGGCCGTCTATGTTGATTACGCCCACACGCCCGATGCCGTAGCCACCGCGCTGAAGGCGCTGCGCCCGCATGTCATGGGGCGGATCATTGTGGTCATGGGCGCGGGCGGGGACAGGGATAAAACCAAGCGCCCGCTGATGGGCCGTGCGGCGGGTGAATTTGCCGATGTGGTCTTTGTCACTGACGACAACCCGCGCTCAGAAGATCCGGCAGCCATCCGGGCTCAGGTCCGCGAAGGCTGCCCTGAGGCCACCGAGATCGGCGACCGGGCCGAGGCAATCCTGCTCGGGGTCGACGCCCTGCAACCCGGCGATGCCCTTCTGATCGCCGGAAAAGGCCATGAGACGGGGCAGGAAATCGCCGGACACATCTATCCCTTTGACGATGCAGAACAGGCGAGCGTCGCCGTGGCTGCACTGGACGGTCTTATATGACAGCGCTCTGGACCTCGGATGAGGCCGCCGCCGCCACGGGTGGCACCGCGACCCGTGATTTCTCGATCACCGGCATTTCCATCGACACCCGGACCCTTGTGCCCGGCGATCTTTTTGTTGCGCTGAAAGACCAGCGCGACGGTCATGATTTCGTGGCGCAGGCGCTGGAGAAGGGGGCCGCCGCCGCCCTTGTGTCCCGCCGGCCCGAGGGGGTTGCACCGGATGCACCGCTTCTGATCGTCGGTGATGTGCTGCGAGGCCTTGAAGATCTGGGCCGCGCCGGTCGCGCGCGCAGTCATGCAAAGGTCGCCGCGATCACCGGATCGGTCGGGAAAACCTCGACCAAAGAGATGCTGCGGGTCATGCTGGGGGCTCAGGGGAAGGTACATGTGGCGGAGGCGAGCTACAACAATCACTGGGGCGTGCCGCTGACCCTGGCCCGGATGCCGCGCGAGACCGATCTGGCGGTGCTGGAAATCGGCATGAACCACCCCGGAGAGATCGCGCCCCTGGCACGTCTGGCGCGTCCGCATGTGGTCATGATCACCACCGTCGCCCCCGCGCATCTGGCCGCCTTTGGCGGCATCGAGGGGATTGCCGCAGAAAAGGCCGCGATTTGTGAAGGACTTGAGCCGGGGGGCACCGCCGTTCTGCCCGGCGATCTCGAAGTGACGCCGATCCTGCTTGAGGCTGCGCGCGCTGCCTCTGCCCGCATTGTGACCTTCGGCGAGGGAGAGGCGACCTGGGCGCTGACCTCTGCCATCGTCACCCCGGATGTTACCGTCGGCACCGCCGCCACACCGCCCGGCCCGCTGGACTTCAAAGTCGCAAGCCCGGGGCGGCACTTTGCGGTGAATGCCCTCGGCGCACTCGCTGTGGCTGCGGCCATGGGGGCAGATCCGGCGGTCGCCGCCACGGATCTTGGCACCTGGGCCCCCCCCGCAGGGCGCGGCATGCGCGAAAAGATTGCCCTTGATCCGCTGGATGAGGCACTCAGCTTTGATCTGATCGACGATGCGTTCAACGCCAATCCGGCCTCGGTGGCAGCGGGCCTCGGCCTTTTGCTGGCGGCCACACCGCGCAATGGCATCGGACGCATTGAGAAGGGCCGCCGCATTGCCGTTCTGGGCGATATGCTGGAACTCGGGCCCGATGAACTGGCGCTGCACGCCGAAATCGCCGGGCTGCCGGGGATGGCGCAGGTTGATCTCGTCCATTGTGTGGGCCCGCGGATGCGGGCGCTTTATGAAGCGCTGCCGGTGCGGCAGCGGGGGGAATGGGTGGCCACGGCACCCGAACTGGCCGCGCGCGCCGCGCAGCTGGTCGATGCCGGGGATGTGCTGCTGGTAAAAGGATCCAAAGGGATCAGGGTCTCGCTGGTGGTCGCGGCGCTGCGCGCCCTGCGCAAAGCCCCGGCTCAGGGACAGACGGAAGGTTAAGAATGCTTTACGAACTGACGCGGTTTTCCGAAGGGGGCGACCTCTTTAACCTCTTCCGCTATATCACCTTCCGCGCGGGCGCGGCGTTCTTCACGGCGCTGATCTTCGGCTTCATCTTTGGCCGACCCCTGATCAACTTCCTGCGCCGCAAGCAGAAAAAGGGCCAGCCGATCCGCGATGACGGCCCGGCAAGCCATTTCTCCAAAGCCGGCACCCCCACCATGGGCGGGCTTTTGATCCTCTCGGCCGGTATTGTCTCCACCCTGCTCTGGGCAAGGCTCGACAATCCCTATGTCTGGATCGTTCTCGGCGTCACCCTGGCCTTTGGCCTGATCGGCTTTGCCGATGACTATGCCAAGGTGACCAAAATGAACACCAAAGGCGTCTCGGGTAAAATCCGGATGGGCCTCGGCCTTCTGGTTGCCGCCATCGCGGGCTATGCCGCCGCGGTGAACCACCCCCCGGCCCTGACCGGGCAGCTGGCGGTTCCGGTCCTGAAAGACACGCTGATCAACCTCAGCATCCTCTTTGTACCCTTTGCCATGATTGTTATTGTGGGGGCGGCCAATGCGGTCAACCTCACCGACGGCCTCGACGGTCTCGCCATCATGCCGGTCATGATTGCGGCCGGCACCTTCGGCATCATGTCCTATGTGGTGGGCAACTCCAACCTGACGAGCTATCTTGGAGTTCACTTCGTGCCCGGCACCGGTGAGCTGGTGATCTTCTGCTCGGCGCTGATCGGCGGCGGCCTTGGCTTTTTGTGGTACAACGCCCCTCCGGCTGCGGTCTTCATGGGCGACACCGGCTCGCTGGCTCTCGGCGGCGCATTGGGGGCGATTGCCGTCTGCATCAAACATGAGATTGTGCTCGCCATCGTCGGCGGCCTCTTTGTGGTTGAGGCACTCTCGGTCATCATCCAGGTCGCCTATTTCAAACGCACCGGCCGCCGCGTCTTCCTGATGGCCCCGATCCACCACCACTTTGAGAAGAAAGGCTGGGGCGAGGCACAGATCGTGATCCGCTTCTGGATCATCGCCCTCATCCTCGCGCTCATCGGCCTCGCAACCCTCAAAGTCCGCTGAACCTCCGACAAAAAAGCGCGCGCCCTCACCCGGCGCGCGCTTTTCTTTGGCTTTTCTTAAATACTCATCTTCTTCTTCGCAGGGGCGCATCCCCGGCCTCAAACCCGGCCTCACCCCCCCGCCTCAAAGCCCCAGCATCCGCCGGATGTCCTGCGGGCCCGCCCCTTCGGCGCGGTATTTCGACAGCGCCCGCGCATCGTCGCGCTTGGCCAGGCGACGGCCCGCAGCGTCGCGGATTAGCGCGTGATGATGATAGACCGGCCTCGGCAGATCCAGCAGATCCTGCAGCAAAACATGGATGCGGGTCGCTTCAAAGAGATCTGCCCCCCGCGTCACATGAGTGATGCCCTGGGCCGCGTCATCGAGCACCACGGACAGATGATAAGAGGTTCCGAAATCTTTGCGCGCCAGAACGATATCACCGATGCTCTGCGGATAGTCCTCCGCCTCGGTGCGGATCTCTCCCGCCAGACCCGGCGCCGTTTCCGTAAATCTGGTCTCACGCGCCGCAGCGGCGATATTAAGACGCAGATGCTGATCCTGCGGGCGCGGGCCCTCCGGGCGGCAGCGACAGCGGCCGGGATAGACCGGCCCGTCCGGCCCCTCAGCCAGGGACACGCCTTCCTGCGGTGCCCCAAGCGCCTGCTCTATGTCACGCCGGCTGCAGCGGCAGGGATAGAGCAGGCCGCGTGACCAGAGATCATCAAGCGCAGCCACATAGAGCGCCCGCCGATCAGACTGGCAAAGGGGCGCCTCATCCCAGGTCAGCCCCAGCCAGGTGAGATCCTCAATCAGCTGCGCCCGCCACAGGGGCTTTGAGCGCTGCGGATCAATATCCTCGATCCGCAGCAGAAAGCGTCCCCCGGCCGCGCGGGCCATGTCATGGGCGGTGATGGCCGCGAAGGCATGGCCCAGATGCAAAGGCCCCGTCGGCGAGGGCGCAAAGCGGGTGACGACAGCCACCGCGCCTCACCCCTGGCTGTTCAGCCAGGAGGCAAAGCTCTCCTTCGCCCGGGTGGTATAGGCCAGATAGCGGTCCTTGCGGCCGCGACGGCCGCCCTTCGCGTCTATCGGCGGGAACAGCCCGAAGTTGACGTTCATCGGCTGGAAGGTTTTGGCATCGGCATCGCCGGTGATATGCGCCAGAAGCGCCCCGGTCGCAGTGTCCCGCGGCGGCGGTGCGATGTCGCGGCCAAGGATTTCCGCCGCCGCCATACGGCCCGCCAGCAGGCCCATGGCGGTGCTTTCCACATAGCCCTCAACCCCGGTGATCTGACCGGCGAAGCGGATATTCGGGCGCGATTTCAGGCGCATCTGATGGTCAAGCAGCGTGGGACTGTTGATGAATGTATTGCGGTGAATGCCGCCCAGACGCGCGAAAGAGGCATTCTCAAGGCCCGGGATCATCCGGAAAACCTCGGTCTGCGCGCCATATTTCATCTTCGTCTGGAAGCCGACGATGTTATAAAGCGTGCCAAGCGCGTTATCGCGGCGCAGCTGCACCACGGCATAGGGTTTAACATCCGGCTGATGCGGATTGGTCAGCCCCACAGGCTTCATCGGCCCAAAGCGCAAAGTCTCACGCCCGCGCTCAGCCATGACCTCCACCGGCAGGCAGCCGTCGAAATACCCGGCGGTCTCACCCTCATGGAACTCTGCCTTCTCGGCGGCCAGCATGGCGTCGATGAAGGCTTCATACTGCTCCCGCGTCATCGGGCAGTTGATATAGGCGGTGCGCTCTTCTTCAGTCTCGCCCTTGTCGTAGCGCGACTGACGCCAGGCCTTCGACATATCGATGCTCTCGGCATAGACGATGGGCGCGATGGCATCGAAGAAAGCAAGGGCATCGGCCCCCGTTGCGGCCTGAATGCTTTTGCCCAGCGAATCCGAGGTCAGCGGCCCGGTGGCGATGATCCAGTCGCCCTCCGTGGGAAGCTCGGTCACTTCCTCCTCCGAGACGGTGACCAGCGGATGGGCGCGCAGACGCTCAGTGATATATTCCGCAAAGGGATCGCGATCGACCGCGAGGGCTCCGCCTGCGGGCAGGCGGTGACGCTCTGCCGATTCCAGCACCAGCCCGTTGGCGGCGCGCATTTCCCAATGCAGCAGCCCCACGGCATTGCGCTCTGAATCATCCGAGCGGAAGGAGTTGGAGCAGACCATCTCAGCAAACGAGCCGGTACGGTGTGCAAAGGTGGCGACTTTGGGGCGCATCTCATGCAGCACCACCGGCACACCAAGCGATGCGGCCTGCCAGGCCGCTTCCGAGCCGGCCATGCCGGCGCCTACGATATGAAGAACGCGTGTCATAGGGGGCATGTAGCCCCCGCAGATGCTTTAGGGAAGGGGGTCAGCGTGCGCAGAACGCCTCAGCCATCTCGCCAAAGGCGCGGTAGCGGGCCCAGAATTCATTGTCGCCGTTCGATTTCGACATACGCACCTGTTGCGCGGCATCCGGATCACGGAAGAATTTAGCGGCCCGGCGCTGCTCAGAGCGCGAGAGGGTGCGGTCGGCGGCCTGCTGGATGCAGTTGCACAAAGCGCGGTCACCCCGGGCGCGCGGCGAGTCCGCACAGGCATTCCCGATCGGGCCTGCAAAAGCCGCGAGGGGCGTGGCGAGTAAAAATGTGCCGGCAATCAGAAACTTACGCATATCTGCCTCATGGGTTCACGGGAGCCCTGCCGGCTCTCTCGCGGCGCATCCTGCCGCAGAATCGGTTAACTTTCAATCAAAGGCTCGTGTTTACGGGGAACTCCGCCGTGACGTCGCATCCCTCCGCGCCCGGGCAGCAGGCACCAGTGAGAGAGGCGGAAGGCAGCGAATCCTTGACCGGCTGAGCTTTCGCGGTGTTGAATTGAACGTGCGTTCAATAACGGGGAGGAGCCCGGATGTTTACCGCTGCCATGAGCTTTGCGCTGGATGAAGACACCCATGCCATCCGTGACGTCACTCACCGCTGGGCGCAGGAGCGTCTGAAGCCCCTCGCCGCAGAGATTGACCGCAGCAATCATTTCCCGACCCATTTGTGGCGTGAGATGGGCGATCTGGGCCTTCTGGGTCTCACCGTGCCGGAGGAATATGGCGGCGCGGGGCTTGGCTATCTGGCCCATGCCATTGTGACCGAGGAGATTGCGCGGGCCTCTGCTTCGGTCTCGCTCTCCTACGGGGCGCATTCCAATCTGTGCGTCAATCAGATCAAGCTCAACGGCTCGGAAGAGCAGAAGCGCAGATACCTCCCGAAGCTTCTCTCGGGCGAGCATGTCGGCGCGCTGGCCATGTCTGAGCCGAATGCGGGCTCCGACGTGGTGTCGATGAAGCTCAGGGCGGAAAAGCGCAACGGTTACTATGTGCTGAACGGCAATAAATACTGGATCACCAACGGCCCCGATGCTGATACCCTGGTGGTCTATGCCAAGACCGACCCGGAGGCGGGATCAAAGGGCATGACGGCTTTTATCGTCGAAAGGTCCATGACCGGATTTTCGACCAGCCCGCATTTCGACAAGCTGGGCATGCGCGGATCGAACACCGCCGAGCTGATCTTTGAGAATGTCGAAGTGCCCTTTGAGAATGTCCTCGGCGCTGAGGGCAAGGGCGTTCGGGTCCTGATGTCGGGCCTAGATTATGAGCGCGTGGTGCTTTCGGGCATCGGCACCGGGATTATGGCGGCCTGCCTCGATGAGGTGATGCCCTATGTCGCAGAGCGTCAGCAGTTCGGCCAGCCGATCGGGAACTTCCAGCTGATGCAGGGCAAGATCGCCGATATGTATGTCGGGCTGAACACCGCCCGCGCCTATCTTTATGAGGTGGCCCGCGCCTGTGACCGGGGCGAGGTCACCCGCCAGGATGCGGCGGGCTGCGTGCTTTACTGCTCAGAGCAGGCGATGGTTCAGGCGCATCAGGCGGTCCAGGCACTGGGCGGCGCGGGCTTTTTGAATGACAGCGTGGTCAGCCGGCTTTTCCGCGATGCCAAGCTGATGGAGATCGGCGCAGGCACCAGTGAAATCCGCCGCATGCTGATTGGTCGTGAACTTATGGCCGCAATGACCTGAGACACTTGTAACGATGAAAGATGGTATCCGATGAGACTCTCCGCTTTGCTGATCCCGCTGGTTCTGAGCACCCCGGCTCTGGCGCAGAGCTTTAACAGCGCCCCCACCATGGAGTGTCTGAACGCCGCTGAGCCTGAGGGCAGCCGCGAGGCCGGGCTGTGCATCGGCCGGTCAGCCAGCGCCTGTTTTGAAACCGAAGGCGGTGGCACGACGGTCGGCATGGCGGATTGTCTGGCAGCAGAAGTGAAGCTCTGGGACGATCTGCTGAACGCCGCCTGGACCGAGGCCGTCGCCGTCGCAAAGGCGATGGATAAGGACAACAAAGAGTCCTCGCCCAATGCCCCCGAAAGTGAAAAATCCCTGCGTGAGGCGCAGCGGGCCTGGATCAGTTATCGCGATGCCACCTGCCGTTTTGAGGCCGAGCGCTACTTCGGGGGCTCGGTGGCCACGCTGAGCGCCTCGCATTGCGTGATGGATCTGACCGCGCTGCAGGCGATCCGCCTGCGCAGCATGGACCGGATGTAAGGAGCCGCAATGAAACTCACCTCCCGCGTTCTGACCGGCTCAGAGAGCTTTCGGGCCAATCGTGCGGCGCATCTTGCGCTGCTGGAACAGGTGGCGGCGGCGGCCGCCGCCGCGCGGGCGGGGGGCGGTGAGACAGCACGCGCCCGCCATATCGCGCGCGGCAAACTCCCCCCGCGTGAGCGGGTGGCGGGGCTTCTGGATCCCGGATCGCCCTTCCTTGAGATCGGGGCCACGGCGGCGCATGGCATGTATGACGGCGCCGCCCCCGGCGCGGGCCTCATCTGCGGTATCGGGAGGGTGGAGGGGCGCGAGGTCATGGTGGTCTGCAATGACGCAACCGTGAAGGGCGGCACCTATTATCCGATGACGGTGAAAAAGCATCTTCGCGCACAGGAAATCGCCGCCGAAAACCATCTGCCCTGCGTCTGCCTGGTCGACAGCGGCGGCGCGAACCTGCCGCAGCAGGATGAGGTTTTCCCCGACCGCGACCACTTTGGCCGCATCTTTTACAATCAGGCCCGGATGTCGGCGGCAGGGATCGCGCAGATCGCCGTGGTGATGGGCAGCTGCACTGCAGGCGGCGCCTATGTGCCCGCGATGTCGGATGTGACCATCATCGTCAAAGAGCAGGGCACCATTTTTCTGGCCGGACCGCCCTTGGTGAAAGCCGCCACCGGCGAGGTGGTCTCAGCCGAAGATCTGGGCGGCGGCGATGTGCATACGCGGCTCTCGGGCGTGGCGGATTATCTGGCCGAAGATGACGCCCATGCCCTTGCCCTGGCGCGGCGGGCCGTCAGCAACCTGAATCGCGTTAAGCCTTCAGGCGTTGAGTGGCAGTCGCCTGAGGATCCCGCCTATGATCCCGAAGAAATCCTCGGACTTGTGCCCGCCGATCTGCGCACGCCATACGATATTCGCGAAGTGATCGCGCGGCTGGTCGACGGCTCGCGCTTTGATGAGTTTAAGGCGCGTTTCGGCGAGACGCTGGTGACCGGCTTTGCCCATGTCCGGGGCTGTCCGGTGGGGATTGTGGCCAATAACGGTGTGCTCTTTTCCGACTCCGCCGTCAAAGGCGCGCATTTCGTTGAACTTTGCAGCCAGCGCAATATCCCGCTGGTGTTTCTGCAAAATATCACCGGCTTTATGGTGGGCCGGAAATATGAGACCGAAGGCATCGCGCGGCATGGCGCGAAACTGGTGACGGCGGTGGCCACCACCAATGTGCCAAAGGTGACCATGCTGGTGGGCGGCTCTTTCGGGGCCGGGAATTACGGCATGTCCGGGCGCGCCTATCAGCCGCGCTTCCTCTGGACCTGGCCCAACAGCCGCATCTCGGTCATGGGCGGAGAGCAGGCGGCAGGGGTTCTTGCCACCGTGCGCCGCGAGGGGATTGAACGCGCAGGCGGCTCCTGGAGCGCCGAAGAAGAGGCTGCCTTCAAAGCCCCGACGCTGGCGCAGTTCGAAGAACAAAGCCATCCGCTCTATGCCTCGGCGCGGCTTTGGGATGACGGGATTATTGACCCGCGCCGCTCACGCGATGTGCTGGCGCTGTCGCTGTCCGCCGCGCTGAATGCGCCGATTGAGCCCACACGCTTCGGCATTTTCAGGATGTGAGCCATGGCGATTGAGACGCGGTTTACGAAGGCTTTCGGTTTGCGCCATCCGGTCGCGCTTGCCCCCATGGCGGGGGTGGCAGGCGGGGAGCTGGCCGGGGCAGTGGCGCGCGCCGGGGGGCTGGGGCTTCTGGGGGGCGGTTATGGCGATGCGGACTGGATCCATGCGCAGTGGCCCCTGGCGGGCGGGGCAGAGATCGGGATCGGCTTCATTACCTGGAAGCTGACCGGGGGACTGCTCGCTGAAGCGCTTGAGCGCCGCCCCAAAGCGGTGATGCTCTCATTTGGGGACCTGCAGCCCTTCGCGGCGCAGATCCGTGCGGCAGGCGTCCCGCTGATCGCTCAGGTGCAGGAGCTTGCCGGGGCGAAGGCGGCGGTGGAGGCCGGCGCCGATGTCATTGTGGCCCAAGGCTCTGAGGCGGGGGGGCATGGGGCGACGCGCGCCACCATGACCCTGGTGCCGGAGGTGGCGGATTATCTTGCCGCAAAGGCGCCCGACCGGATTTTGCTGGCAGCGGGCGGCATTGCAGACGGGCGCGGGCTGGCGGCGGCGCTGATGCTCGGGGCCGAGGGTGTGCTGATCGGCAGCCGCTTCTGGGCCGCTCGGGAAGCGCTGGTGCCGGAGGGGTTTCATAAGGCTGCCCTGGCAGCCACGGGCGATCAGACCCTGCGCGGCTCGGTGCCGGATGCGGCGCGGATGCTGCACTGGCCCGCGCCCTATACGATCCGCACGCTGCGCAGCGCGTTCACGGACCAGTGGCAGAGCAACCCGGACGCCCTGCGTGATCCGGCGCAGGAGCCCCTGCGGCAGGCCTGGGCAGAGGCACAGGCCAGGGGCGATGCCCAAATCGGCACGCCGGTGGCGGGGGAGGCGGTCGGGCTGATCGGCGGGATTGCTCCGGCGGCTGAGATATTGGACGGCATCACCACAGAGGCGCTCTCCTGCCTCAATGCGCAGAGAAGGGGCTGAGATGTTTGGCAAAATCCTGATCGCCAACCGCGGCGAAATCGCCTGCCGCATCATGGAAACCGCCCATCGCCTTGGGGTGGCCACAGTGGCGGTCTACTCTGAGGCCGATGCCGCATCGCGCCATGTGGCCCTTGCGGGGGAGGCGGTGCTGATCGGCGGCCCCGCTCCGGCGGAAAGCTATCTGCGCGGTGAACGTCTTATTGAGGCCGCGCTGGCCACCGGGGCAGAGGCCATTCACCCGGGCTATGGCTTCCTCTCGGAAAACCCCGATTTCGTTGAGGCGGTGGAAGCGGCCGGGCTGGTCTTCATCGGCCCCTCTGCGGCGGCGATCCGCGCCATGGGGCTGAAAGATGCCGCCAAGCGGCTGATGGCTCAGGCCGGTGTTTCGGTGGTGCCGGGCTGGCAGGGGGAAGACCAGGACCCGGCGGTCCTGGCCCGTGCCGCCGCAGAGATCGGCTGGCCCGTGCTGATCAAGGCGGTGGCCGGGGGCGGCGGCAAGGGAATGCGCAAAGTCACCCGGGCTGAGGATTTCGCCGATGCGCTGGCCAGTGCCCAGGGCGAGGCACGCACCGCCTTTGGCAATCCGGCCGTGCTGATTGAGAAATATATCACTGCCCCGCGCCATATTGAGGTTCAGGTCTTTGGCGACGGTCAGCGTGCGGTGCATCTCTTTGAGCGCGACTGCTCGCTCCAGCGCCGCCACCAGAAGGTCATTGAAGAGGCCCCGGCCCCCGGGATGACACCTGAGATGCGCGCCGCCATGGGCCAGGCCGCCGTCCGCGCGGCTGAGGCGATCGGCTACAAGGGCGCGGGCACCATTGAGTTCATCGTTGACGGCTCTGAGGGGCTGCGGCCTGACCGCTTCTGGTTCATGGAGATGAACACCCGGCTGCAGGTCGAACATCCGGTCACAGAGGCCATCACCGGGGTTGATCTGGTCGAATGGCAGCTGCGCGTGGCCGCCGGAGAGCCGCTGCCCGCGCGGCAGGAGGATCTGAAGATCACGGGCCATGCCTTTGAGGCGCGGCTCTATGCCGAGGATGTGCCCGCAGGCTTTCTGCCCGCGACGGGAAGGCTCGATCATCTGCGCTTTCCGCCGGGCATCCGTGCCGACAGCGGCGTGCGCGAAGGGGACAGCATCAGCCCCTGGTATGACCCGATGATCGCCAAGATCATCACCCATGGCGCGACCCGCGACATCGCTTTGCGCAAACTCTCCGCCGCGCTGGCGGCGACGGAAGTGGCGGGTTCCGTGACCAACCTCGGGTTTCTGGCCGCACTTGCCGCGCATGAGGGTTTTGGGCGGGGAGAGGTGGATACCGGCCTGATTGAGCGCGACCTGAACCGGCTCATATACCAGGCGGAGCCGCAGCCGGAAGATCTGGCGCTTGCCGCACTGGCGGCTGCGGATCTTCTTCATGAGGCAGCGCCGCTCACCGGCTTTGCGCTGTGGGAGCCGCTCCGGCAGAGCGTTCTGCTTGAGGGCCCGTCAGGCGTGCAGCGGGTCGGCCTGTCGCTGAGCGGGCCGGACCGGGCAGAGATCGACACCGGCTCGGGCGTGTTGATCTGTGAGCGCAGGTCTCAGGGCTGGTGGATCAATGGTCGCCCCGCAGGGCCGCGGGTGGTGCGGCGGGGGCGGGTGGTCGATGTTTTCGGCCAGGGGGCATTTCGCTTTACCCTGCCCGATCCGCTCGACCGGGCCGTTGCCGCAGGGGCAGGGGGCAATGTCACGCTTTCGCCCATGCCGGGCCTGGTCAAGGCGGTCTTTGTGCATCCGGGGCAAAAGGTGGCGCAGGGCGACCGCCTCGCCGTGCTCGAGGCGATGAAGATGGAACATGTGCTGACCTCAGGTCGTGATGGCGAAATCGCGGAAGTCCTGATTGAGGCCGGCGCTCAGGTAGAGGCCGGGGCGGCGCTGATCACCCTGGCTGTGGAGGCGGAATGAGCGGTGCTGTCGTTTTTGTTCCCGGGCGGCCTTTGCGCTGTCCCGCAGATCGGCGGGCGCCCTGGCGCAGACAGAAGGGGCTTTGGAATTGAGCGGGGAAATTGAACTCTGGCATGTGCCGCAGTCGCGCTCTTTCCGGGTGCTGTGGTTTTTGCACGAAGCGGGGCTGCCCTATCGGCTTCACCTGTTGGGCTTTGACGGATCCTCTCTGCGCACGCCTGAGCATCTGGCGCGCTCTCTGGCGGGTCGGGTCCCGGCGGTGACGCTCGGGGGGGCGCCCATGGCCGAAAGCGCCGCGATCATGGAATATCTGGCCGAAACGCGAGCCCCCGCGCTGGGCCGCCCGCCCGGCCATCCCGAACGGATGGCCTATCTGGAGGGGCTGCATTACGGCGAGACCATTGGCCAGCATCTGGCCAATCTCACCCAGCATCACGTCATTCTGCGCGAGCCGCAGATGCGCTCGCCGACGGTCATGCGGCTTGAAGCGGCGCGGCTGGCCAAAACCCTGACCGGGGCGCTGGCCCATATGGCCGAGCGCGACTGGCTGCTGCCCTCGGGCTTTTCTGCAGCGGATATCGCGGTGGGCTATGGCGTCTGGCAAGCGCGGTACTTCCTGCAGCCCGAGGAAGTGCCGGGTCTGAGCGCCTGGCAGAGCCGCATCGCATCGCGCCCGGCCTTTCAGGCCGCGCTTGCGCAGGACGGGCCGCCGGTGATCTACCGCGAGGCCTTTTATCCGCGCCCGGAAGGGTGAACTTTGTGAAAACCTGGTCGCGCGAAGCTGCGGGCGCTTGACCTTGGTCGGGCGCTGAGGCTCCCTGAGGCCGGAACTTCAGTTCCGGAACCTGCAGGGGGGGGGGAAGCATGCGCGCTGCGGTATTACGGGCCTATCGGGCTGATCTGTCGATTGAAACGGTCGCTGACCCGGGCTGTGAAGAGGACGGCGTCGTCCTGAAAACCCTTGCCTGTGGTGTCTGCCGCTCAGACTGGCACGGCTGGGTCGGAGAGCATCCGCGCGTAAAGCCCGGACAGATCCCTGGACATGAGTATTGCGGCGAGGTGGTGGAGGCCGGTCCGCGCTCGGGCTGGAAGGTCGGCGACCGGCTGATCGCGCCCTTTATCCTCGCCTGCGGCTCCTGTCCGGCCTGCCAGTCGGGGCAGTCGAACACCTGCTTTGACCAGCGCCTGCCGGGCTTTGTCGAGCCGGGGGCTTTCGCGGAATATATCTCGGTGCCGCGTTCGGCGCAGAACCTGACGCGGCTGCCGGAAAGCCTCTCACCGGTGATGGCTGCGGGGCTTGGCTGCCGGGTGACCACGGCCTGGCATGCGCTGAGCGGACGGGCGGCGGTTCAGGCGGGCGAATGGCTGGCGGTGCATGGCACCGGGGGCATCGGGCTGTCGTGCCTTCTGCTTGGCCAGGCGCTGGGCGCGCGGGTGATCGTGGTCGATGTGGTGCAGGAAAAGCTCGACCATGCGCTGGCGCTCGGGGCAGAGGCTGCGGTCAATGCCCGTGACGGCGATGTGGCGGCGAAAATCCGTGAAATCACCGGCGGGCCTGGGGCGCATGTCTCGATCGAGGCGCTGGGGCTTGAAGTGACCACCAATGGCTCGATCGACTGTCTGCGCCCGCTGGGCCGCCATGTGCAGGTCGGCATGCCGGTGGGCCATACGGCGACCATGCAGATCAATATGAACACGGTCTATATGAAGAACCTCGCGCTTTATGGCACCCGCGGGATGCCCGCCTGGCGCTACCCCTCGCTTCTGGGGCTGATTGAGGCGGGGCGCGTCGATATCCGCCCGCTCATCGCGCGGGAGATCGGGCTTTCCGGTGCCAGTGCGGAACTGCGCGCCTTTGACGGGCCGACCCCGCCGGGCGTGGCGGTGATCTCAGATTTCCTGAGCTGAGGGCCGGGGGAATGGAGTTTTCCGCCAACCTTGGCTTTCTCTTCACCGATCTGCCGTTTCCGCAGCGGATTACGGCAGCGGCGCGGGCGGGCTTTCGGGCGGTGGAATTTCACGATCAGGCGCAGAGCAGCGATCTGCGCCTGATCGCAGGCCTCTTGCACGACGAGGGGCTGAAGCTCTGCAGCCTCAACTGCGCCATGGGTTCGACCGCCGGATCCGCCGCTCTGCCGGGGGAGGAGGCGCGGTTTCGGGCCGAATTTCTCTCGGCCCTCGAGGTGGCAGAGGCGCTTGACGCCCGGGCCATCCACATCATGACGGGCCGCACCAGCGAGGCCGGGGCTGAGGCGGTTTTGCTGAGAAATCTTGAGTTTGCCCTTGGTTGCACCGACCGCAGGCTGCTTCTGGAGGTGATCTCTCCTGCCGCGATGCCGGGCTATTGGATGAACAGCCCTGAGCGTTTTGAGGCGGTGGTGGCCGCCTTGCCCGACCCGCAGCTTCGGTTGATGGGCGACTGGTATCACTTCAGCAGCCTCTGTGGCGCGGCGGCGCTGTCCCGGCTGTGCGGGCTTGCGCCCCATCTGGGGCATCTGCAACTCGCCCGTGCCGAGGATCGCGGAGATCCCCTGGCAGAGGATCTGCCCGCCTGGCTTGGGCTGCGCGCGCTGGCCATGGAGCGGGATCTGGACATCGGGCTGGAATACCGCGCGAGCCTGCCGCCCGCGGAGGTGCTTTCGTCGCTGCGGGGCCGGGCGCTTTAACCCAGTTCAGCCCGATGTGGCGGATCAGCGCCCTGGCGGCTGCAGGTCAGGGCTGCCACCTTTTGCGCGAAATCTGCGGCTTTGCGCAAATCCGCCTCCGGCAGGGCCCGCAGATCCGCCCCGCTGCGCAGGCCGTTTTCCCACAGAGCCTGCAGCACTCCGGCGCTGAAGCTGTCTCCGGCGCCGATGGTATCGACCGGGGTGATGGCTTCGGCGGGCAGATGAAGATCCAGGCCGGGGCGCAGCAGCCGCAGGCCTTTGCCGCCCAGCGTCAGGCAGATCAGGCCGACCCCGGCGGCGAGCCAGTCCCTGAGCTGCGCTTCAGGATCGTCGCTCAGCCATGCGAGATCTTCGTCCGAGAGTTTGAGGATGTCGGCGCGCGGCAGCATCCGCGCCAGACGGCTGCGGGTCACCTCTCCGCTGCCGATCACGGCGGGGCGGATGTTGGGATCGATGACCATGAGTGCGCCGGACGCCTTCTGCCGCTCAAAAAGCGCCTCATAAACTGTGCCGCAGGGCTCCAGCCCCAGGGAAATGCCGCCAAAAAGTGCAATGGCGGCCCCCGGCGGGGGCGGTGCGTCGGCAAGGGCGTGAAGCGCGGTGCGTTCCGTATAGAAGCTGTAAGCCGCCCGCCCCTCCGGATCGAGCGTGACCACCGCAAGCGGGGTGGGGGCTGCGGTGCGCGGCGCATGCAGCTGCACGCCTTCCGCGTGAAGTCGCGCCGCGATCTTTGCGCCAAAGCCGTCGGTTGAGACTGCGCCGCAAAAGCCCGCCACTGCGCCAAGGCGGGCAAGCGCAATGGCGGTATTGAACGGCCCGCCGCCGGGCAGCGGCAAAAGTGCGCCCCCGCTGCGACCCGGCTCCGGCACCAGATCGATCAGCACTTCTCCGCAACACAGGATCATGGCGCAGCCCCTCAGACACTTGTGCCGTGTTCTGGCAGCAATCCCCCGCCGGGGCCAGTGGGGCGGGGGCCTTTCTTGCTTTGGCGGCGGGCTTGTGGCATCCCGCAGATCGATTGAGCTTAGGAGAGACAGATGGCGCGCAGACTGGCAGCGGGAAACTGGAAAATGCACGGCCTGAGCGCAGATCTGGCCGAGGTTGAGGCGCTTTGCGCCGCGCCGCAGCCCGAGCGCTGCGAGGTGCTTTTGTGCCTGCCCGCCACCCTGATCGACCGCGCCGCCCGCCTGTCGGCCGGGCGCATCGCCATTGGCGGTGAGGATTGCCACGCCAATCCGCAGGGCGCGCATACAGGTGACATTTCTGCTGCCATGCTGAAAGATGCAGGCGCCTCGCATGTGATCCTCGGGCATTCCGAGCGCCGCGCCGATCACGGCGAGAGCGATGCCCTTGTGGCAGCCAAGGTTCTGGCCGCCCAGGCTGCAGGCCTGGTGGCGATCCTTTGTGTGGGTGAAACCCTTGCAGAGCGTGACGCGGGCCGCACGCTTGAGGTGGTCTCCGCGCAGCTTGCGGGCTCTCTCGCGCAGGGGGCAGATCCGGCGAACCTCGTCGTGGCCTATGAGCCGGTCTGGGCCATCGGCACCGGCCGTGTCCCGGTCGAGGGCGATATTCTCGCCGTTCATGCCGCGCTGCGCGCAGACCTTTCGGCACGCTTCGGCGCGGCGGCGGCGGATATTCCGCTGCTCTACGGCGGATCGGTGAAGCCGGAGAATGCCGCGCAGATTTTTGCGCTGAAAGACGTGGACGGTGCGCTGGTCGGGGGCGCTTCGCTGAAGGCTGCGGATTTTGCGCAGATCATTGCCGCACTGAACGCGGCCTGATCTGAGAGGCGCGTCAGCCTCTCGTGTCACGGGATTTCAGGGCAGGCTTTCGGGCCTGCCTTTCCTTTTGGCAGGCCTGCGCTTTGTGGGGCGTGCCCCGGGCTGCGGCGGCAGACTGACGGAACGGCGGGCAGAATGTCGCAGGCCCCGTTGACGCCGCGCGGCGTCCTGATAGCCCTTGGCTGTCTGAACAGGAGAGAACCATGAGCCTTTCTCAGGGCCGCCCGTTGCTGTCGATCCCCGGCCCCTCAGTGATGCCGGACCGGGTGCTCAATGCCATGCACCGTGCGGCGCCGAATATCTATGCCGGAGAGCTGCCTGAGGCCGTGCCGCAGCTGCGTGCCGATCTCAAAGCGGTGGCCCGCACCAGCCAGAACGTGGCCATCTATATGGGCAATGGCCATGCGGCCTGGGAGGCGGCGAATACCAATCTCTTCAGCCGGGGCGATAAGGCCCTCTCGCTGGTGACCGGGCATTTCGGCGAGGGCTGGGCGCGTCACGCCCGCGACCTCGGGATCGAAGTGGAGACGATCGATTTTGGCCGCCGTGCCGCCGTTGATCCCAACCGCGTTGAAGCGGCGCTGAGGGCTGACAAAGACCATAAGATCAAAGCCGTTCTGCTGACCCAGGTGGATACCGCAAGCTCGGTTCTGAACGACGTTGAGGCCGTGCGCAAAGCTATCGACGCCGCCGGCCATCCGGCGCTGCTGGCGGTGGATTGCATTGCCTCCATGGGCTGTGACCGCTTTGAGTTTGACGCCTGGGGTGTCGATGTGGCGGTGGCGGCCAGCCAGAAAGGGCTGATGGTGCCCCCGGGTCTCGGCTTTGTCTGGGTCTCGGATAAGGCCATGGAGGCCTGCAAAGCCGCCGATCTGCGCACGCCCTATTGGGACTGGACGCTGCGGGCTCGCGCCAAAGAGTTCTGGGAGAATTTCTTCGGCACCGCGCCCACTCATCATCTTTTCGGGCTGCAGGAAGCGCTGAAGATGCTGGTCCATGAAGAGGGGATGGAGGCCGCCTGGGCGCGCCACGACACCCTTGCCCGCGCGGTCTGGGCGGCTTTTGATGCCTGGGGGCAGGGCGGCTCGGGGATCCATCTGAACATGGCGGATCCGGCTTCCCGTGCGCGGTCGGTGACCACGGCGATCATCCCCTCGCCCGATGCCACCCGTCTGCGCGGCTGGTGTGAGAAAGAGGGCGGCGTGACCCTGGGGATCGGCCTTGGCATGGCCGCGCCGGGAGAGCGGATGTCGGATGGTCACCTGCGCGTGGGCCACATGGGCCATCTCAACCCGCATATGATCCTTGGCACCCTGGCGGTGATGGAGGCGGGGATGATCGCGCTGGATATCCCGCATGGCTCGGGCGGCGTGACGGCGGCTGCGCGTCTGATCGCGGGGAAATAAGCGAAGGGGCTGCCGTGGCGCGCAAAGCGGCAGCTTCCGTTCTTTGAGGACTGAAACAGGGGGCCGAAAGGCCCCCTGTTCTCACGTCAGCCGAGGGAGCGCGGGCTCAGGCCAGCGCGGTGCGGAGTGCGGCTTCCAGGACCTCAGCATCCGGTACCACGGTCAGGAAGTCGCGCACGAAGGGCTCGGCAAAGCCCTGCGAGATGATGTGATCCATCAGCGTCAGAAGCGGGTCCCAGTAGCCTTCGGTATTGACCAGATAGATCGGTTTTTCATGCAGGCCGATCTGACGCCAGGTGAGCACCTCAAAGAGTTCGTCGAGCGAGCCGGCCCCGCCCGGCAGCACAACCACCACATCCGAGTTCATGAACATGACCTTTTTGCGCTCATGCATGTCCTGGGTGATGATCATGGTCGTCAGCTCCTGACGGCCGCGTTCGCGCTTCATCAGATGCTGCGGGATGATGCCAAGCGCTTCGCCGCCCGCGCCCTGGGCTGCGCTGGCCACTTCGCCCATCAGGCCGACATCGCCTGCGCCATAGACCAGCCGCCAGCCGTTCTCTGCGATCATGCGACCGGTGGCCTGTGCCGCCTGGGCAAAGATCTCACGATTGCCGTTGCGTGCGCCGCAGAAGACGCAGACAGAACGGGGGGTCAGGCGGGCGGGGCTCATGGGGCGTTCTCCTGCACTCGGGCTTTGACCTCTGGTATAAGCCTTCTTATGCTCACTCAAGCAGGACCCCCGAAGAATGGGGCCGCAGGGGGAAATGATGGGACAAAAGGTCGCGCCCTGGATCGGGGTTGCCGTCGCTGTGGCTGCTGCGGGTGTGGCCGCAGTTCTTTGGATGCGCGGCTCTTCCCCGCAGGGGACGGTCGTCTCTCACCCTGCACCTCTGGCGCAGCCCTCCGGTGGCGGGGCCCCGGTTGCGTCGCCGCCCGAGGCGGTCACTCAAGCCCCATCGGCCCCGGATCAGCCCGCTGCTACAGCTTCTCCCGATGGAGAGGTGGCGCAGGCGGCACTGCCCGCCGCGCCGCAGATTGATACCTTCAGCCACTCCCGCGACGGCAGTGCGGTTCTGGCCGGTCGCGCCCCGGGCAGCACGGAGGTGCGCCTTTCGCTCGGAGAGGAGGTGCTGGCCTCGGCAAAGCCGGATGCGGGCGGACGCTTTGCCATGCTCTTTGACCTGGCCCCCGCGGCTCAGGCGCGCAGCCTGATCCTTCGCGGGCAGGCTGCGGACGGGCGGCAGAGTGAGGCCGTTGAACTGCTGCTCGCCCCCGCCCCGGAAGAGATCGTGACAACTGCCGCCGCCGCAGATCCCGCGCCCCTGGCAGCAGAGGTTGCCGCAGCGCCGGGGCAGGACACTGCGGCCGTGCCGGCCAGCGCGCCTGCCGCAGAGGCTCTCGCGGCGCCATCTTTGCCCGAGGCCGTTGAGGCAGCGGTCGTCGCAGTCCCTTTGACCCCGCCTGCAAGTCTGGTGGTGTCCGACCAGGGCGTCAGTGTGCTGCGCGCGCCTTTGCCTGAGGGGCTGAGCATTGATGCCATCGCCTATGGCGCGGGTGGGGGTGTTGAGGTCTCGGGGCGGGGCCAGCCTGAGAGTGATCTGCGGATCTATCTCGACAATGAAAAGCATCTGGATGTGAAAACCGATGCCCGGGGCGGCTGGAGCGCCGGTCTGCCCGAGGTGCCGCCGGGGCTTTACATGCTGCGCGCCGATCAGACCGCCACCGATGGTCGTGTCATGGCCCGCGCGGAGACGCCCTTCCTGCGCGAAGATCCCGCCAGCCTGCAGGCCGCGGCCGAGCCTGAGCGCTCCGGCGTGATCACCGTGCAGCCGGGCTTCACCCTCTGGGGCATCGCGCGCGAGAGGTTCGGAGACGGCGTTCATTATGTGAAGGTCTTTGAGGCCAACCGCGATCAGATCCGCAATCCGGATCTGATCTACCCCGGCCAGATCTTCGCGCTCCCGCAGGAATGATGTAAGGGCCTGCGGCTGCGGCGCCAAAGCGGCGCATCTGCCGGAAGTTCTCCTCAGACCCTCCGGCAAAACCTTCCCGGGGCTGGAAACCCGCGCCCCACCGGCCTATCTCTCCGCGACCTCAAGGAACGGACAGCCATGCGGCATCTCGCACAAGCCAAACCGGAGCCTGCCTCCGCTGATACCCCCCGTGCTTCGGCACGCGACACGCTGCGGCGCGTCATTCCCTTCGTCTGGCCGAAAGATCAGGCCTGGGTGCGCCAGCGCGTCTCAGCGGCTCTGGTGGTGCTTTTGCTGGCGAAGTTCATCTCGGTCTCGGTGCCGTGGTTCTTCAAAGGCGCGGTGGACGCGCTGGCGGGCGAACTGCCGGCGGATCATGGTCTCTCCGCCCTGGGGCTGGGTGCGATCGGGCTGACGCTGGCCTATGGGGTCGCGCGTCTGCTGACCGCAGGCTTTACGGAACTGCGCGATGTGATCTTCGTCAAAGTCGGCCAGCGGGCGCTGCGCGAGCTTGCGCGCCAGAGCTTCAGCCATATTCACCGCCTTTCGCTGCGCTATCACATCACCCGCCGCACCGGGGGGCTGTCGCGCATCATTGAGCGCGGGGTGAAGGGCGTCGACTTCCTGCTGCGCTTTCTGATCTTCTCGATCGGGCCGCTGATTCTGGAACTGCTGCTGGTCTCGGTCATCTTCGCCACGCTCTTTGGTTTTGCCTATGTGGCGACCGTCGTGGTTGTGGTGGCGGTCTATGTTCTCTGGACGCTGCGGGTGACCGAATGGCGGGTGAACCTGCGCCGCCGGATGAACGATCTTGATACTGAGGCGAACCAGAAGGCTGTCGACAGCCTGCTGAACTATGAAACGGTGAAATACTTCGGCGCGGAAGCGCGCGAAGCGGCACGCTACGATGCGGCCATGGCAGGCTATGAAAAGGCTGCGATTCAGACCGGTCAGTCGCTGTCGATGCTGAACTTCGGTCAGGCCTTTATCATCACCCTGGGGCTGATCATCGTCATGGTTCTGGCCGCCATGGGGGTGCAGAGCGGTGATCTGACCGTCGGCGACTTCGTCATGGTCAACGCCTATATGATTCAGATCACCATGCCGCTGGGCTTTCTGGGCACCGTTTACCGCGAAATCCGTCAGGCGCTGGTCGATATGGGCGAGATGTTCGGCCTGCTGAACCAGCCTGCTGAAATCACCGATAAGGCTGAGGCGCCGAAACTGGCCGTCGCGGGCGGGGCGATCCGCTTCGAGGATGTGAAATTCGGCTACGACCCGTCGCGCCCCATTCTCAAAGGCGTCAGCTTTGAGGTGCCGGCCGGCAAAACCCTTGCGCTGGTCGGACCGTCCGGTTCGGGTAAATCCACCATCGGGCGGCTGCTCTTCCGCTTCTATGATGTGGTGGAAGGCGCGGTGAAAATCGATGGCCAGGACATCCGCGACATCACCCAGCATTCGCTGCATCAGGCGATCGGTGTGGTGCCGCAGGATACGGTTCTCTTCAACGACACCGTCCTTTACAACATCGCCTACGGGCGCGCAGATGCCACCCGCGAAGAGATCGAAGCCGCTGCAAAAGCTGCGAAAATTCACGATTTCATCATCTCGCTGCCGGAAGGCTATGAAACGAAAGTGGGTGAGCGCGGGCTGAAACTCTCGGGCGGGGAAAAGCAGCGCGTCGGTATCGCGCGGACCATTCTGAAAAACCCGCCGATCCTGCTGCTCGATGAGGCGACCTCAGCCCTCGATACGCAGACCGAGCGCGATATCCAGGACTCTTTGCGTGAAATGGGGCAGGGCCGCACGGTGATTTCCATCGCGCACCGGCTTTCGACCATCGCGGATGCGGATGAAATCCTGGTGCTCGACGCCGGTGAAGTGGTTGAGCGGGGCCGCCATGAGGAACTGCTGGCCAAAGGCGGGCGCTATGCCGCCATGTGGGCGCGGCAGGCCTCGGATATGCAGACGGGCGCGTAAGCGCCCGCCTCTCCCCTCACGGGGCTTGGCAAGCGAGAGCGCATAAGTGTAAGACGGATCGAGCGAAAAGAGGCCTGATCCCGTGTCAAACAACGAGAGTTTCATCGACGAAGTGACCGAAGAGGTTCGCCGCGAGCGGCTCTTTGGTTATCTCAAGCGCTATGGCTGGATCGGCATTGCGGGCATTATCGCGCTCGTGGGCGGTGCGGCCTATTTCGAGTGGGATAAATCGGTCAAACGTGCCGATGCTGAGGTTTATGGCGACGCGCTTCTGGCGGCCATGGATGCGCCCGATGCAGTTGCCCGCCAGAAAGCGCTGGCGGCTGTTGATGGCACCGGCGACCGTGCGGCTTTGAAAATGCTGCTGGCTGCGGGAGAGGCTTTCGCCTCTGAAGATGCGGCTGCGCGCAGCGAAGCGCTGGCCGGGCTGAAAGCCGTGGCCGAAGATGGCTCGGTCTCGCCGGTCTGGCGGGATCTGGCCTCGCTGCGCTGGCTGATCGCACCGGGCGCAGGCCATGAGCCTGCGGCACGTCAGGCGGGCCTTGAAGCGCTTGCCGCTCCGGGCCGGGCCTTCCGTCCGCTGGCGCTGGAGCAGCTGGCCTTCGACAAAGTCGCCGCAGGCGAGCGCGAGGCAGCCCTGGCGGATTTCCGCGCGCTTCAGGCGTCAACCGAAGCGCCGACGGGCTTGCGCAGCCGCGCCGGGCAGATGATTGTGATCCTCGGTGGCGAAGCGCCGCCGTCCGCACAGAACTGACATCCTGAAGGGGCCACCGCGCCCCGTCAGTGAAGGTAAGGGGAAGAGGCTTCGTGGCAAAACTCGGCGCAGTCCTTGGGGCAGTGGCAGTTTCGGTGGTTCTCGCCGGATGTGAAAAAGATGTGATCCTCAGCGGTCAGCGGTTTGACACCCGCACGCCTGTTGATGAGATACAGGCCGCCGCTGCCGGGGGCTTCGTCGCTGATCCCGCCGCGCCGCAGAACCGCACCGCCCCCTTCAGCGCAGGCCCCGCGCAGACCAATGCGGAATGGAGCCATCGTGCCGGTTCCGCAACCCGCTCGATGCCGCATCTGGCGCTCTCGGCCCAGCCGCAGATGATCTGGGCCGCGACGATCGGATCGGGGGCAGGCAAGCGCAACCGTCTCTCCGCCGCGCCGATCGTGGCCGCAGGCCGCGCCTTTACCATCGACAGCCGCAACCAGCTGGTGGCCACTTCCACGGCCAATGGCGGCACGCTCTACAGCGTGAACCTCGCGCCTGCGGGTGAAAATATCGACGCCGCCAATGGCGGTGGAATGGCCTATGGCGACGGGCGGCTTTATGTCACCACGGGCTTCGGAGAGCTGCTGGCGCTGGACCCGGCTTCGGGCGGTATCCTCTGGCGGCAGAAGTTCTCGGCGCCCGTCTCGGGCGCGCCTGTGGTGCAGGGCGGCACGGTCTATGTCACCGGCCGCGATGCCGGGGCCTGGGCTGTCAACGGCGCCAATGGCACAGTGAAATGGGCCCATACCGGCGTCCGGCAGGGCACCGGTCTTCTGGGCGGCACTGCGCCCGCCCTGAACGGCTCCACCGTGGTGGTGCCCTATTCCTCGGGTCAGGTTGTGGCAATCGACCGCAACAAAGGCGAGATCACCTGGCAGGGGGCCGTGGCCGGCCAGCGCCGTGGTGCAGCCGTTGCCTATCTGCAGGAGATCACCGGTGATCCGGTGGTTTCGGGCGGCAAGGTCTACGTCGGCTCCTCTTCGGGTCGCACCGTTGCTTTCAATGCCGGCAATGGCCAGATGCTCTGGGATGCCAAAGAAGGCAGCATGAATGCGGTCTGGGCGGCCGGTGGCTCGGTCTTCCTGGTTTCTGATCAGGGCCGTCTTGTGCGGCTGAACGCCGAAACCGGCGAGACCATCTGGTCGGTGCCGATGGGGCAATACACCCGCACCCCGGCCCGCAAACAGCTTGAGGTTTATGGCCATTATGGCCCGGTTCTTGCCGGTGGTCGTCTGGTCGTCGTCTCCTCTGACGGGCAGATGCGCTTCTTCTCGCCCGAAAGCGGGGCCTCGCTTGGGGCCATCGCGATGGGCGACGGCGCGGTCGCACCGCCGGCAGTGGCTGGTGGCACGATTTACGTTCTGACTTCAAAAGGGCAGCTTCGGGCTTTCCGCTGAGGCCAAAAGCGTGTAAGCCCCCTTTCTTCGCGTGCTGCCTTCCCGCACGCTGACGGAGAATCACGCATGAGCTTCACGCTGGCCATCGTCGGGCGCCCGAATGTGGGCAAGTCGACGCTTTTTAACCGCCTTGTCGGCAAACGTCTGGCGCTGGTTGACGACCAGCCCGGGGTGACCCGTGACCTGCGCGAGGGCGATGCGAAGCTCATGGATATGCGCTTCACGGTCATCGACACCGCCGGTCTCGAAGAAGTGACCGACGATTCGCTTCAGGGGCGGATGCGCCGCCTGACCGAGCGCGCTGTGGATATGGCCGATATCTGCCTCTTCCTGGTGGATGGCCGTGTCGGCATCACGCCCTCGGATGAAACCTTTGCGGATATCCTGCGCAAAAAGAACGCCCGCGTGATTCTGGGCGTGAACAAAGCCGAAGGCAAAGCCGGTGAGGCTGAAGCGCTCGAAGCCTGGAGCCTCGGCCTGGGAGAGCCGCTGCGCCTTTCCGCCGAGCATGGCGAGGGCATGGATGACCTCTATTATATGCTGCGCCCGCTCGCGACGGAGTTCAAAGAGCGTGCAGAAGCTGACGCACCGGAAGTCGACGTTGATATCCCCGAGGACAGCGAAGAGGATTTTGACGGCGAGCCGCTGATCACCCAGGCCAAACCGCTTCAGATCGCCGTCATCGGCCGTCCGAACGCAGGCAAATCGACCCTGGTGAACCAGATCCTCGGCGAAGACCGCATGCTGACCGGCCCGGAAGCTGGCATCACCCGCGATGCGATCTCGATCCGTACCGAGTGGGAAGACACCCCGATCCGGATCTGGGACACGGCAGGCATGCGAAAAAAAGGCCGGGTCGACGAGAAGCTTGAAAAGCTCTCGGTGGCGGACGGTCTGCGCGCCGTGCGTTTCTCGGAAGTGGTCGTCGTTCTGCTCGACGCTCAGATCCCGTTTGAAGTGCAGGACCTCCGCATCGCAGGCTTTGCTGAGCGTGAAGGCCGCGCGGTCGTGGTTGCGGTCAACAAATGGGATCTGATCGAAGACAAGAACGAGAAGCTCGCAGAGCTCAAAGAGATGTTCGAGCGTCTTCTGCCGGAACTGCGCGGTGCACCTCTGGTCACCATCTGCGCGCGCACCGGTCGCGGACTTGATCGTCTGCGCGGGGCAATCCTGAAAGCGCATGCTGTCTGGAACCGCCGCATTGCGACGAACAAGCTGAACCTCTGGCTGAAGACGATGACCGAGGCGCACCCGCCGCCGGCGCCGGGCGGTCACCGCATCAAGCTGCGCTACATTACTCAGGCGAAAACCCGTCCGCCGGGCTTCGTCATCAAGTGCTCGCGCCCCGAGGATATTCCGGAAAGCTACAAGCGCTACCTGATCAATGGCCTGCGCGCGGATTTCAATATGCCAGGTACGCCGATCCGGATTTTCCTGCGCGGACAGGGGAATGAGAACCCTTACCGCGAGAAGAAATTCCATACGCCATCTCGCCTGCGCAAGCATATGGACGGTAAGGCGGGTAAGACGGGCAAAGAACGCGCCGGTCGCACCTGAGGCACCCCCGGGAGGTTTTGCACCTCCCGGACCCTCCGCAGAGTATTTTTTAAAACCCAAAAACCAAAAAGGCGCCCGATCCGGAGCGCCTTTTGTTTTGGCTTTTATGAAATACTCTCGGGTGGGGTCCGGGGAGGGCAGACAGCCCTCCCTGGGGGTGCCGAAGCACAATCCGGTCTGATCGTCAGATCTTCATGTCAAATCCGAGATGCTTTGCGACCGTGAAGATGTCCTTATCGCCGCGGCCTGAGAGGTTGACCACGATGATCTGTTCTTTCGGCAGCGTCGGTGCAAGCTTCATGACGTGCGCAATGGCATGTGACGATTCAAGCGCGGGGATAATCCCCTCAAGGGCACAAAGCTCCTGGAAGGCCTCGAGCGCCTCGGCGTCGGTGATTGACACATATTCGGCGCGGCCGATGTCGTGCAGCCATGAGTGCTCAGGTCCGATGCCGGGGTAATCCAGTCCGGCAGAGATCGAATAGCCCTCAAGGATCTGACCGTCTTCATCCTGCAGCAGATAGGTCCGGTTACCATGAAGAACGCCGGGTCGGCCGCCGGCGAGCGAGGCGCAATGCTCCATCCGGTCATCTACGCCTTTGCCGCCGGCCTCGACGCCAATGATGCGCACGGAAGAATCGTCGAGGAAGGGATAGAAGAGGCCCATGGCATTAGAGCCACCGCCGACCGCGGCGACCACGACGTCCGGCAGCCGTCCTTCGCCTTCCTGTTCCTGCAATTGCTGACGGGTTTCCTCACCGATCACGGCCTGGAAGTCGCGGACCATGGCGGGGTAGGGGTGCGGCCCGGCGACGGTTCCGATGCAGTAGAAGGTATCGGCGACATTCGTCACCCAGTCGCGCAGCGCGTCATTCATCGCGTCTTTCAGCGTGCCGCGGCCAGAGGTGACCGGGATCACTTCGGCACCGAGGAGGCGCATGCGGAAGACGTTGGGGGCCTGACGTTCAACGTCATGGGCGCCCATATAGACGACGCATTTCAGACCGAATTTCGCGCAGACCGTGGCGGTGGCCACACCGTGCTGACCGGCACCGGTTTCGGCGATGATGCGGGTTTTACCCATCCGGCGCGCCAGGATGATCTGGCCGAGCACGTTGTTGATCTTATGGGCGCCGGTGTGATTCAGCTCTTCACGCTTGAGGTAAACTTTTGCGCCGCCGAGCTTTTCCGTCAATCGCGGCGCGTAATAGAGCGGCGAGGGACGCCCGACGTAGTTCTTCCACAGATCTTCCATCTCTGCGCGGAAGGCGGGGTCGGTCTTGGCGAAATTATATTGCTTCTCAAGCTCGAGAATCAGCGGCATCAGGGTTTCCGACACGAAGCGGCCGCCGAAGATCCCGAAGCGTCCCTGCTCGTCGGGACCGGTCATGAAGCTGTTTTTGGTGGTCTCGGACATGACGCATCCCCCTGCACTGGCTGTCGGCCCCATATAACAGGCCCTGCGGCAGAGGGAACAGGTCTCACAGGTTGCGGGCGCGAAAGAGCGCGTTCAGACGGGCCATTGCCTCTGTGCTCAGCGGCGGGTCGTTAAGAAGCGACTGCCAGCCGTAGAGGTAATCCCGCGCGGCATAAACATGGCCGTAGCCTGCCGGAGTGGTGGTGGCGGTCAGCAGATCGAAACCTACCTGGAAAAAGGTGACAAGCGGCAGCCAGCGCAGATTCGGGCTGACATCATGCGGTGCCGGGCCGCTGAGCCAGGCAGGGCGGCGCCACAGCAGGTTGGGAGAGAAAAAGGTAATTCCGTCAGAGGGATATTGAAGGTAGAGAATCCTGACCGGGCCCCAGTCCGGCGCCGCGGGCGGCGGTGTGCTGCCGGAGGTCTGGTTGATGAAGCGAACGACCCGGCCGTCGCCGTAGAGGGGTCTCCAGGCGGGGCTCTCCGGGGCGCGGTCGGCGGTCAGATGCTGCCAGCTTTGTCCGGCGAAGGGCGGGCCTGCACGGAAGGCGCCTGTGTAGGGCGCGGCGATCACATCATAGAGATCGGCGGACAGATCGGAATGCAGGGCACCGAGGCTCAGCCCGAAGAGCCAGAATTCGGGGCGGCTGTCTTCGGGGAGGCTTTGCCAGTAGCGGTGAAAGGCGCTGAATGTCGCCTGAGCGGTCTGCACGCCATAGCTTTGCACGGTGAGCAGCGAGAGCCAGCTTGGCAGATAGGAATATTGCACCGAGACCGTCGCGACATCGCCGCCGGTCACCACCTCCAGCGGGACCATGGCGGCCGGATCCACCCAGCCGGTGCCGGTGGGCGTGGCAAGGACAAGGCGGCGGCGCTCAAATGCACCTATGCGGATCGCCTCACGCAGGGCCAGATCGGCGCGCTCCTCAGGGGTTGAGGCGGATCCGAGGCCCACATAGAGGCGCAAAGGTTCCAGCGCCGGGGCGCCGGTGATCTCTGCGATGGTCGCAGCATCCAGCGGATCGGCTACCCGATTGCGCCCCTCTGCACCCAGATCGCCCCATGAGAGCAGAGAGCCGGGACCGCCGCTGCGCAGACCGTCGAGGGGCGGCGGCTGATCTTCGGGCAGGGCGCGGTCAATCAGGGCGTAGCTTTTGTCCAGCGCCGTGTAGATCCGGCTCAGCAGCACATCATTGCCGAGGAGGTTAAAGACAAAGACCGCCCCGATCAGCCCGGTGACAAAGGCGAGGCGGGGCGGAAGATGACGGCTCAGCCGCCGCTCAATCACCCCGACTGCGAGGCGGAAAAGACGCCCCAGCCAGATCAGCACAAAGGCCAGCACAGCAGCGGTCAGCGCGATGGTGAGCGGGCGGACCGTCTCAACCGGCTCCAGCTCCATCAGCAGGCGGATTTCATTCTGCCAGGCAGAGGCCTGGGCCAGCGCCGCCACCATCACCACAGCGCCCAGGGCCTTTAGACTGGCCCCCGCGCGCTCTGCCCCGCGTCCGCGTGGCACCGGCAGCCCCAGCGTCTGCCAGATCAGCAGAAGCAGCACCACCAGCAGATAGGCGGCTGCAAAGGCCAGCCCGGCCAGTCCACCCTGCAGCATGCCGCTTCGCGGCACCAGCGAGGGGGTAAGGGCCGCGGAAAATGCCAGCGCCCCGGCGAAGGCAGCCGGGGCGGAGAGGTGAAAGAGCGAACTGAGGGCGGCTTTTGACATGCGCTCAGACTGCCTGCGGCGCAGAGGTCTGTCCAGTTTCTCAGTCAGAAATCTCAGAGCGCCGTGGCAGAAACAGCGTCAGAAGCCCGATGGCGGGCAGGACGGAGCAGAGCTGATAGACGAAGAAAATTCCCTTCGCATCGGCAATCTCACCCAGGACCGCAGCACCGATGCCGCCCATGCCAAAGGCAAAGCCGAAGAAAATCCCCGCGATCAGACCCACACGTCCGGGCACAAGCTCCTGAGCATAGACCACAATTGCCGGAAAGGCTGAAGCCAGCAGCACACCGATGATCACCGAAAGCACCCCGGTCCAGAAGAGATCGGCATAGGGCAGCATCAGGGTGAAGGGCAGCACGCCCAGGATTGAGATCCAGATCACGCTGAGCGTGCCGAAGCGGTCCCCAAACGGCCCGCCGAGCATGACGCCGACCGCCATGGCGGCGAGAAACAGAAACAACATCATCTGCGACTGCTGCGTGGTCAGATCAAAGCGCTCGATCAGGAAAAAGGTGTAATAGCTGTTAATGCCTGCGGTGTAGAAGTTCTTTGAGAAGGTCAGCAGCGCCAGGATGACGATGGCTGTCATCACCCGTCTGCGGCTGAGTTTCACGACGGCCCTGGTGGCCTTTTTCCCGGCGTTGCGCGCCATGGCGCGGATATACCAGCTGCCGATCTGCCACAGGATCACCATCGCGCAAAGCGCGATCAGCCCAAACCAGCCGATCGTCGGGCGCCCGAAGGGCACTACAATGAAGGCCGCAAGCAGCGGGCCGATGGCCGTCCCGAAATTACCGCCCACCTGGAAGAAACTCTGGGCCGTGCCGAAGCGCCCGCCAGAGGCCATTCGCGAGACCCGCGATGCTTCAGGGTGAAAGATTGCCGATCCAAGGCCGATCAGCATCGCTCCGGCAAAAAGCATGGCGTAAGACTGCGCCCAGGCCAGCATCAGAATGCCCGCAAGGCTTGCCGCGCTCGACAGCGGCAGCGAGCGCGGGAAGGGATGTTTGTCGGTCACCAGCCCCACCACCGGCTGCAGCAGCGAAGCGGTGATCTGAAAGGCAAAGGTCAGAAGGCCGATCTGCCCGAAGCTGAGGCTGAATTCGTCGCGCAGCAGCGGGTAAAGCGCAGAGAGCAGCGACTGCAGCACATCATTGCAAAGATGGCACAGGCTGACCCCGAAGATGATGATCCAGGCGGTGGCGCTGCGGGGCGGAGTGGCGGCAGGGGAAGAGGGAGCAGACATGCGGGCCTTTCGCTGCGGCCGGATGCCGCGCAGACTTTGTGTCCCCATGACCGGAAGGTTGCAAGAGGCGGCGGCTTAACCTTTCCTTCAATGAGCTTTGCGACACTGCCTTCGGGTGTGACTGAAGGTGTGTGATGATGTTTTACGCTCTGCTGCGTCGCTTTTGCGGCGACCGCTCCGGTGCTGTGCTGCCGTTCATTGTGGTCCTCATCCCGGCGCTGCTGCTGGTGGGGGGCGCAGCCACCGATATCAGTCAGCTGAATGCACAGCGGCGCTACACCCAGTCACAGGCCGATCTGGCTGCGCAGAGTGCTGCGCGCCATCTGCCGGATCCGGTCGCCGTGCGGGCGGCGGTGCGCAGGGTCGTTGCGGCCAATCCGCGCTTTGGGGATCTGACGCTTGCCGACGGCGATATCCGTCTGGGCAGCTATTCGCCGGAGGGGGGCTTTGTCCCGGTTGCGGATCAGTATTCGCCTGACGGGGTCACAGCGGTAGAGGTGGATGTCCCCTCGCCTTTCGATCCGATCCTGCTGGGTCCGGTCCTGTCGGACGATGCGATTTTGGTGCGCCGTCAGGCGGTTGCGGCGCAAAGCAGTGGTATAGCCCTCTTCATGCTGCGAAATCGTCTGGCGGGGCTCGATCTGCAGCATTCGGGGCTGAGCGGACTTCTGACGCCGCTCGGGCTTGGTGTGACCGCGAATGTGCTGAGTTATGAAGGGCTTTTGAATACCAGGCTGCGGGTGAGCGATCTTCTGGGGCTGGTGACTGCGGGCCTCGCGGCTGAGACGCTGACCTTTGATGATGTTCTTCGCCTCCCCATTGCCGTTCCGGAACTTCTGGGTGGGCTGGTGCGGCTCGGGGCGCTGCCGCCGCAGGTGATCCCTGAGGCATACCCCTCGCTGAATACGATTACTTTTCAGGATATTATGATGATGTCCCCCGCGCTCGCGCGTTTGCGGGCGGGCGATATTCTGCCCGATCTTTCCATATCTGCCCTCGATTTTCTGGGCGTGCTGGCGCAGTTGCAGGCGCGTCCTGAAGAACGCCTCGGGGTCGGCGTGGGGCTGGATGTGAATGAGCTGCTGCCCGGAATTGCTGCGGTAAATCGTCTGGTGGATGTCTCCGCGACGGTCGGCCTGATCCGTCCGCCGGTCTGGGTGCTTGCGCGGATGGATGACACCCCCCCGCAGGTCGCGCGGGTCAGTCAGACGGGGGCTGAGATCTCCGCCTCAACCCTGAGCCTGCTGGATCTGACGGTTACGACCGGGGCCTCAAATGCCGAGGCGCGGTTGAAATCGCTGAATTGTGCGGCCTCACGCCCGACCGATGTTGCCGCCGTCTTTGATGTCACCACAAGCCCGGTCACTCTCGATCTGCGCCTCTCCCTTTTGCAGCTGGCCGATGACCTGTCAGAGCGCGACATGGCCCCGCTGCCGCTCAGCGGCAGCACCCGCAGTGTGCCGATTACCTATGGCCAGATCGGCACCGCCGTGAAGGTCAGCAGCCCCCTCTCGCTCTCAGGTCTGACGACAGGGCTGAAAGACGTGCTTGGCCGCGTGAAGACGGATGTGACGGACCGGCAGAAAAAATGCAGTGGCGTGCTGGGGGCGCTGCTGTGCCCGGTCACGCTGCTGGCTTCCGGGATCACCGCCGCCCTGACCACGCTTTTGGGCGATGTGCTCACGACCGTGAATAACCTTCTGATCCAACCCCTTCTTCTGGATAATCTGGTGGCACAGCTGCAGGCTTTCCTGGGCCTGACCATCGCCGAGGCCGAGATCGTACTTGCAGGGACTGCCTGCAGCGGCGGTCTTGTGCAGTGACGCGCTCAGAGAAAAGTGACCGAACTGCGGGTGATCGTGCCCAGGTCCACACCGAAGCTGCGGGCGAGGCCCTGCACAAAATCCCCGCCAAAGTTGTAATCGACAATGATGGTGACGCGCCCCTGGGCATCCGGCTGCCCGGGGCAGGGTCTGAGGGTCAGTTTGTCGGCGCGGACCAGAAGTGTCTCCCGCACAATGCCCGCCAGATCCTCCTGTCTGAGTTTGTCGCAGACATCACTCGGAGGGTTGGAACCGTTGAGATGCCGAAAGCTTTTTCGTGCCAGTTCATGGGCCACCTGCTGCACATCGCTGGTGGTTGAGATCATCAGGCTGATCAGCACCAGAAAGCCGATCAAGGCCACGACAATCGGGAAGATAATGACGAATTCTGCCGTGACCGCCCCGCTTTCGGAGCGGAGCGGGCCTGAATAAAGGCGGACGAGGCGTTTCATGATGGCGTCTCCGTCACTGCAGCATGAAGCCACCCGCAGATCCCGTGGCGCTGAGCGGCGCGCCGGGACGGCGGGTCCGGGTGAACCGACCGGTGATTGCCTGCTCGATCCCGCTTTGAACGAGCGGGATATCGGAGACAGGATCGCGCGGACGGGAATTTTGTGGCTTCACAAGATAGGGCGTGACGATGATCACCAGTTCACTTTCCCCCCGTGCAAAGCGTGATGAGCGAAAGAGCGCACCGATCACCGGCAGGCGCGAAAGGCCCGGCAGACCGTTGAACCCCTGCTGCGAACTCGCCTGGAACATGCCGGCGATCGCAAAGCTTTGCCCGTTTCCGAGTTCGACCGTTGTGGTCGCACTGCGCTCTGTCAGGGCGGGGGCCTCTGCCGTCGACGAATTCATCCGGTCGATATCGCGCACGCGGGTGTTCAGCATGATTTCGATTCGGTTTGAGGATTTGACCGTCGGTGTGAACTCAAGCTCAACGCCGATGGCCTCCATTTGAAGACTGGTGTCATCGCCGCTGCCATAGACGTAAGGCACGCGCCCACCGGCAAGAAAATTCGCGGTTTCACCGGAGCGGGTTGTCAGATTGGGCTCTGACAGAATGGTCACGAGACCGTTTCGGGCCAGGGCATCAAGAACAAGGTTTATGTTGCGCGAACCATTGGCGACACTGACGGTGAAGGGGCCGTTAACTCCGGTATCGGCTGAGTTGAAGGTATTCCGCCCGTTATAGCGGGAGGCGCTCAGTCGGATCCCCAGATCCTCACTGATCGAACGTGAGACCTCTGCGATGCGAACCTGCAGGTTAATCTGCGCGCGGTTTCCCGTTTCCAGGCGGTTCACCACAATCACGCCCGATCCGGCCAGCCCTGCGACCACCGCGCGGGCGGCCTCTGCATCCTCAGGGCTGGCGACGGCGCCGGTCAGAAAAACGGCGCCATCTACTGCTGAGACGTTTACCGAGCCGCTGCCCGCTGCCCGGCGCGCGGCCGCTGTCAGCCTGGCCGCATCGATGCGCACATTGACCGATAACCGCATAATCTCTTCGTCGTTTTTGCCCAGCACAAAGAGACTGGTCTCACCGATCGAACGGCCGACGATATAGAGGTAGCGGGCGGATTGCAGATCAATATCTGCCACACCGGGGTTGGACAGGAAGACAGATTTCGCCGGATGATCGAGCCGGATGAACCGGGCCTCGTTCACATTCAGCGCCACCGGCGCTGTCATTGTCAGCACCGGAACGGGATCCTGCGTCTGTTCACTTTCCGCCTGCGTCTCGTCAGCAGCGGAGGGATCATCGGAGAACTCCGGGACGGTCAGGATGAGCGGCCCCTCTGCCTGCATCGTGCTTTGTGCAAGGGGCGTGGCGGTGATGAGAGCTTCCGCGGAGGCCGGTTCCGGCGTTGGAACAGGCACTTCGACCGCCATTGGGGGCGGGGATGGCGCGACCGTTTCAGTGACCGGGGCGGGTGCCGTTGGGGGAAGCGTCACCATAGCGGGCGGCTCTCCCGGCCCGTCCTGAGCCCAGGGTGCGGTTGCGCTGAAGACGATGGCCGCGCCAAGGAGCGGCATCCAGGAGTAAGAAACCAGGCGGGTCATAGGCTTTGCCTCAATTTGTATGAGAGAACACCTCCGGTCGCGCCTGTGACGGACCGGCTGATATTCAGAAGACTTCGGCCCCGGCCGGCGCATCCGGCAGGAACCACAGCACGACGTTCTTGAATTACTCGCCTTAAGGTTGCGATTTCTCTCGACCGCATGCCTTTCCGGGCGTAGCCTTGGCTTCAGGTCTAATCTGACGGAGTTAATGGCGTGTTTAGCCCAACCCCCGCCGCGACTGTTTTGAGTGTGTCTTTGTTTGTTCTGTCCGGCTGTGCTTTGAGCGGCAGTGAAGAGGCTGAGCGTCTGAGCGAGACGGCGCAGGTGGCCCAGGCCTCTTTTGCCGTTGGCGATTATCCCGAAGCAGCGCAGCTTTATGAAAAAGTCTCACAAACTGAGCCGGGCTCAGTGTCGGCGCTGATCGGTCTGGGGCGCAGCTATGCCGCCATGGGACAGATCGCCCGCGCGCAATCCGCGCTGGACCGCGCGAGGCAGCTGTCGCCGCGCAATCCGCAGGTTCTCAATGAGCTGGGGCGACTGGCGCTTGGCCAGGGGAATGCCGCCCAGGCGCTTGATTTCTATGAGGCCTCTCTCGGCTATGATCGGAAAAATCTGGCGGCTCTGACGGGGAAGGCGGTCACGCTGGACTATCTTTCGCGCCATAAGGAGGCCCGCGCTGTCTATGAGACGGGTCTTGCGATTTACCCGACGAATTTTGTGTTGCTGAGCAATCATGCGCTGTCGCGCGTGTTGTCGGGGGATGGTGCAGGGGGAATCGCTCTGATGGAGGAGCTGCGCCGCGATCCGGTGCAGGGCAGCCAGGTCGTGCCGAATCTGGCGATTGCACAGGTCCTTGAGGGGCGCAGTGCCGAAGCGCGTAAGGTGCTGAAAGGACAAATGAGTGAGGCGCAGATCGCAGCCCTTTTGCGCCGTGCGGAAGAGGCGCGCCGCATTCGTGCTGAGGGACAGCCGATCGGGCATCTCGTTTTTCAATAAAACTGCAGACAGATTTCCCGGAGTGATTCGCCCGGGCGTAAGGCTCTGTTGTCAGTCTCACGCTCTTATACCCCCGAACCCGGCGCAACCGGCTGTGGGAGAGGGTGATGAGATTTCGGATTTTTGCCTTGCTGATAATGGGCGTGGCCCTGGCGCTGGTCGCAGGTTTTGCGAGTTTTAGCTACACGCGCGGACTTGAGGCCAGGCTGGCCGCAGCAGAGGCGGCATTGATCGCCTATGGCGAAACCCTGATTATCCCGGTCCCTGCGCGAGATATTTCCCGCGGGGCAACGCTCAGTCGTGCGGATTTTACAGAGATTGCGATCCCTGCGCGGCATCTGCCGGCAAATCTGCTGACGAAATTTCCTGAGACTTCGTCTGAGACTAAGATCACCGCGCTGAGTGATCTGAGCGCGGGTGCGCTGGTGGCCGAGGGGCAGATCGGCGTCGCCGAGGGGCCGGATCATGACCTTGCGCTCTCCCCGGGGGGGCGGGCGGTAAGGGTCATTGCGGAGAATCTGGCTGACTTCGATGGGAAACTCGTCCCCGGTGGCCGGATGGATTTGTTCTGGACCCGCCAGATCGGCGGCGGCAGCACAGAGACCCGCCTGATTGGCCATGCATTGCGGGTTCTGGAGCTCGACGCTGTCACCACCAGCGGACGCGGCTCCGGATCCGCGGGCGCCGTTACGCTGGAGGCGGGCCTTGAAGACGCCGCGCGCCTGCTGGAGGCCCGTGGTGGCGGGCGCTTTCACGTTTTACCGCTCGGGCGGCTTAAAGTTCTGCCCGACAGCCCCCCGGTTGTCGCAGTGAACGGTCAGGATCTGGCCGCTCTGCCACTCCTTGTGCGGCAGGCCGAAGGCGCGGGAACCGGCCTGAGTGGCAGCGCTGCGCTTGCCGCTCCTCTGCGCGGTTGCCACACGGCAGTCGTGCGTGGATCTGCCCGCTCTGTTGTGGAGGTGCCCTGTTGAACCGGATGACATCCCCTTCCAGAGACAGCCTCCTCACCTCTGCAGGCAGCAGCCTGCCACTGCGGGTCTGTACCATTTGCGATGGCGTCGATGCGGTGATCCGGCTTGCCTCCTGGCTCGCGCATCTGCCCGCCAATGCTGAGCGTGTGGACCTGGAGCTGACCGATGCCGTCTCCTGGCTGACCAGCCAAAGCGCGGAAACATTTGATATGCTGGTCATCGCGCCGAATGCTGCGCGCAGCGAGGCGACACCGCGTATATTGCGCGCCGTCCTGTCCGAAATGGGGCGCCGGGCGGCTATGCAGGTTATTCTCCTGCCCGCGGGTGCGCGCCTCTCGCTCCCGGATCTGCCGGATGTTCATATCCTCAACGGCCCGCCCTTTCCCGCTCCGTCATCCCTGACACAGCGTCGGGAGATCGCAGAGCAACCGCCGATAACGCCCGAGGCCGTGGTGCAAAGCAGCCTTGCCCGCCGCTTTGCCGGATGGATACCCGCAGCCCTGCGCCCGATGGCGCCGGTTGTGCGGCCATCTTCTGCAGGACCAACCGGGGGCCCATTGCGCGTCATTGCGGTGCAGCCGCTCTGTGGCGGAGCGGGTGGCACCACCTTCTCCGCAGGTCTGGCAATTGAACTTGCTGAGGCAAATCCGGCTTTGACGGTCTGTCTCATGGACCTCGATCTGCAGTTTGGCTCCCTGGCGGCGGGGCTCGCTCTGGTGCATGAACCCAGAGTTCTGGAAACCTACCGCAATCCGCGCGCCGTAGACGGCGATATGTTTCGCCAAAGTCTTCAAAGTCTTCGCCCAAATCTGAGCGTTTTCTCCGCTCCGCCTGAGGTTTTACCTCTTGATGCGCTCAGCGGGGCGGACCTGCAGTATCTTCTGGGGCTTGCCCGGGACTCAGCGGATCTGGTCATTCTGGATCTGTCGGGCAGTGTGACGGACTGGACTGAAGCAGCCTATCTCGCTGCAGACCGGATTTGCATGATCGCGCGGCTGGACGTCCGCTCCGCAGGCAACCTCAAGAGGCTGCGCAGTCTGGTCAGCCCACAGGTTCTCCCTAATGAAAAACTATGCCCGGTCGTGAATTTTCGTCCAAAGCGGCCTCCGCGGGAATGGGCCGCCCGCATTCACAGCCTGGAATCCGGGATGGGGCTGCCTGTTCATCTGCAGCTTCCCGACGGCGGGCCGGTGGTCAGCGAGGCGGCGGACAGTGGCATCGCATTAATTCAGGCTGATCCCTCCAGCCCGCTGCGCCTCGCTCTGCAGGCCTATGCAGGCGAAGTTGCGGCATTGGTTCCGAAACAGCAGCGCCTGCAGGGGAGCGGCTTTTGATGTTCAACAAATTTCGAGACAGCCGCCCCGGAGCGGTGATGGTTCAGCCCTCGGATACTGAAGAGATTGCCCAGAGCCCGCTGTCCCCTTCGGAGATTGAGGGACCGCCGATCAGCGATCCCGAGGGGCAGCGCAACCGGCATCGTAAACTGACAGAGATACGCCAGCTCGCGCACCAGGAAATTCTGGAAACACTTAACCTCGCAGCGCTCCTGCGGGCCAGCGAAACAGAGATCAAAAGCGAAATTGCCCAGATCCTGCGCGATCTTCTGCCGCATCAGGCGGTGGCACTCAGCAGGGCGGACCGGGACGGGCTGATTGATGAGCTGTTTCATGAGGTTATGGGGCATGGCCCCCTGGAGATCCTGATCCGCGACGACAGTGTGTCAGATATTCTGATCAACGGCCCGGAGCAGGTCTATGTCGAACAGGGCGGCCTTTTGGAACTGACCGATGTGCAGTTCCAGGATGAGGCGCATTTGCGGCGGATTTTGCAAAAGATCGTCTCCTCGGTCGGGAGACGGCTTGATGAATCAACCCCCTATGTGGATGCGCGTCTGTCAGACGGCTCCCGGGTCAATGCCGTCATTGCGCCGGTTGCCGTGGACGGCACGCTCGTCTCTATCCGCAAATTCCGCCGCGACAAGCTCAGTCTTGAGCAGCTCGTGACCCTCGGAGCCCTGAATGAAAAGATGGCCCTCTATCTGCGTGCCGCCGTATCGGCCCGCCTGAATGTGATCGTTTCGGGCGGCACAGGCTCTGGCAAAACCACACTCCTGAACGCCCTTTCGGCTTTCATTTCAAGGCGCGAGCGGATCATCACCGTCGAGGATACGGCCGAGTTGCAGCTGCAGCAGAGCCATGTCGGCCGCATGGAAAGCCGTCCGCCCAATGTCGAGGGAAAGGGTGAGGTGACGCAGCGCGACTGCCTGCGAAACGCGCTGCGGATGCGTCCTGACCGCATCATCATTGGTGAGACCCGCGGGGATGAGGTGATCGACATGCTTCAGGCCATGAACACCGGGCATGACGGTTCGATGACGACGATCCACGCCAACTCCGCGCGTGAGGCTGCAAGCCGGATTGAAAATATGGTGGCGATGGCGGGGATTGAGATCCCGCTCTCCGCGCTCAGACGCCAGATTGCGGGCGCGGTGCATCTGATCGTTCAGGTGAACCGGCTTCAGGATGGCAGCCGTAAGGTGACCTCTGTCACAGAAATCACGGGCTGCGAAGGCGATGTGATCTCGATGCAGGAGCTTTTCTGGTTCGAGCAGACGGGCCTCGGGGCGGACAACCGGGTTGAGGGGCAGTTCCGATCTGCGGGCGTACGTTCGTTCTACACTGATCTTTTCCGCCGTAGAGGTATCACCCTGCCCGCAGAGATTTACGGAGCCTGAGATGAGCTTTCCTTTGCTTCTCACCCTCGCCCTGATGTCGGGCATTCTGTTGATCAGCGCAAGTCTGGCGCTTCCGCTGCTTGGTCGGCGACAGGTCATGCGCCGGCAAATCCTGCTGCGTCTTGCGGCAGCGGGGGATATGGAGGCAGAGGCCGCGCGCGGACCGGCGCTGCGCCTGGATGAGGGGGGGGGGGCGCAGGAAATTTTCCATCTTCGGGGACACTTCGGCTGAGGGTCTGCGCGAGCGGCCGATGATTGCATGGTTCCTCTCCGCGCTTTGTGCGGTGGCGCTGAGCGCCATGGTGGTGCTCATCACGGGATCATGGGGAGGAATGCTGGCGGGGCTGCTGGCGCCGCCGGCGGTCTGGCTGATGTGGCGAAACTACCGGGAAGCACGATATCGCGCGGCTGTGGACGATTCGGTTCCCGAGGCCATGCAGATGATCGTGCGGGCATTGCGCATTGGCCAGCCGGTCGGTTTTGCGATCCATGGTGCCGGGCGCGATCTTACCGGCCCCCTGGCCGCTGAGTTTACCCTGACGGCCGACCGCATCAGCTATGGTCAAAGTGTGGCCAGTGCGCTTCGCGACCTTGCAGAACGGTGTGACAATCAGAATTTGCGGTTTCTGGCAGCGGCCGTCTCCATTCAATCCGCCACGGGGGGAAATCTGGCGGATGTCCTTGACCGGCTTGCAGATATCGCGCGGGGCCGTCAGCAGATGCGCCGCAAAATCTCTGCCATCATTGCAGAGGCGCGCTGGTCCGGACGTTTTCTCTCAGCCTTTCCGATGATGGCCACCGGCCTCGTGCTGATGATCAATCCTGCGCATTTTGAAGACATTCAGGACCTCGATTTCTTCAAACCCCTGCTGGCGATCGTCGGCATTCTGCTGGTGCTGAACCTGATTTACATGCGCTGGCTGGTCCGGGTGGAGTAGGTGATGAGCACCCTGATCCCGCAATCCGCCTCATTCTGGCTCATGATCCTCTTCTTAGGGGGCGCAGCTGCTGTCGCCACAGCTGCAGCTTTAACTTTGCGCAAAGCCCCTGAAGAGGGGGGGGATGCCGACCCCGAGGAGGGGGAACTGCGTAATGGCAACAGATCGGCTGCCGGGCGGGATCAGAGAGCTGAAGCGCGTATCCTCGCGCAGGCCGGTTTCGATCATCCGCTGGCTGTGACCACTTTCTATGCAGTCAAACTGGCTGCCGCAGCGGTTTTTGCGGTGACGGGCTTCTGGTTCAGTGTCATGAGCGGGCTGCCTCCCAGCCAGCCTTTTCTTTTCAACACCCTTGCAGCAGGGGTCGCAGGCGGGCTTGGGTTCTGGCTTCCGAGCTTTGTCGTGGATAAGCGCCGGGCGGCCTGGAGGCGCAGGATCGAAATTGCCATCCCGGATGCGCTGGATTTCATGCTCGTTTGCGTCGAGGCGGGGCAGTCACTGGATCTTGCCGCCCAGCGCGTCGCCCTCGAGCTTGAGGCGGTTCACCCGGATCTGGCCCTTCGCTTTCAGGTTCTGACCAAATCGCTCGCTGCGGGGGCTGAACGTCAGGATGCCTTTAACCATCTCGCGCAATCGACGGAAAACGATGACCTGCGCCAGTTCGCAACCCTTGTGGTGCAATCGGCCACTATGGGGACCCCGGTTGCGCATAGCCTACGGGTTTTCGCGGCAGATCTGCGTGACCGAAGGGTCAGGAAAGTCGAGGAAAAAGCCGCAGTCCTTCCAACCAAGATGAGCCTGGGAACCATGATGTTCACGGTGCCGCCGCTGCTGATCCTGCTGCTTGCCCCCTCGGTCTACCGGATCACCCAACTGATGTAACGCCCCCCGCAGAAAGAAAGCGCTATGCAAAAGCAGCTGAAGACCGCGGCCCCCGGAGGGGCACATGGATTGGCCCTGTGGCTTCTGACTCTGGCAGCTCTGCCGCTTCTCGGGCTGGTGCTGGCCGGGCGGCTGACGGATCTGCCGGCACGGCCTGAACTGCTGGTCATTGTGACCTCGGCCTGTGCGCATGGGGTGCTGCTCGCCCTTCTCCGCTCGCGCCGCGAGGGTGACGGGCCGCGCCTGATAGCCGGTTCCGCTCTGGGCCTGCTGTTTTTGCTTGGGACGGGGAGCTTTCTCAGGATCGGCGGGGTGCCGGAACTGCCGGTGATCCCCACCGTGGTTGCATGGTTTGCCGGCGCAGTCTTGATGCTTTTCCTTCAGGCCATGGCCCGTGGGATGCCGGAAATCGGCGATCAGGGTGGCAGTATGAACGTGAAGGTGATCGGTGCGGTCATGGGGATAGTCATTCTGACGGCAGGCTTCTGGGTCGTTGGCGGCATGGCGGATCTGATGGAGCGGCGTTTGCCCGGGCTTGGCCTTCTCGGTCTTTGTGCGGGGCTGTCTTTATTTCCGCTGGCGGCCGCAGGACCGGCGCGGCGCGCTTTGGGGCGCATCCACCGGGAAGGGATGGGGCGTGGCGCGCAGGCCCTGATAATCCCCATCGGGCTGCCTGTTCTGCTGCTCTCTGTGCAGGCATTGCCCGATATTTCCTTTCTGTCCCCGGGCAGCCTCGCCGTGCTTGCCCTTCTGGGGGCTGCGGTTTTGCTTCTGTTGCTGGGAAACTCCCCGGTTCCGGATATGGCCGCGGCGCTCATCCTGCCGGCGGCGGCCCCTCTTGCGGTTGCCTGCCTGATCCCGGCCCAGATGCCGGTCCGCGCCATGGCGGTCGTGCTGCTGATGGCGAATCTGGCAGCTCTTTTTATGCGCGAGCGGGTGAAGCCGGAGGGTGAGCCGCGTGCGATCGGACTGCCGCAGCCAAAGATTCTGGTGGCTTTGCAGGAGCGGCTTAACATTCTGGTCCTGCGGGTCAATTTCGACACCGGTTCGGTGCATTTCCCCTATGGCGGCGGAGAGCCTTTCGGCGGCGGCTACAGCCTGCCTCTGACGGATTTTCTGCGCCTGACGGAGATGAAGGTGGCGCTGGAGCTGATGCAGAAGCTACAGCGTGGCGAACAGCCTTCGGATTTTCCGATGCGGTTCCGGCTGCGCGCGCCGGGCACCCCCGGAGAGGCGCGGCAGGAGTGGACGCGGCAGCTTTTTTCGGTGCGGGTGCTGGAAAACCGCTACCCTCAGTGCTGGATGGTTCTGGAGCGGCAAAGTCAGGAAGCTGATGTTCAGCGTGAGCGTGCTGAGCAGTCGGAATTGCTGCTTTATTCAGCGCTGTCGCGTAAAGAGCGTCTTCGGATCGCCGTAGCGCGTGATCTGCGTGCGCCGGTCAGCGTCCTGCAGGAAGAGGTTGAGCATCTCGACGCCGGCCGTCCCTGGGCCGACTCTGCGCGGGCGATTGCTCTGTCGCTGCGCCTTCTTTCCGACAGTCTGGACCAGTTGCGAAGCGGCGCGGGCACCAGTCGCGGGCTGACGGGAACCGGACCCTACGACATAGGCGAGATGCTTGGCTGGCTGTCTGAAACCTTTGCCTCACAGGCGAAATATGCCGGTGTGGCGCTCCATTTTGTGCCGGCGCGGCAGGGCGATCTGCGGCTGCACGGCGATCACGGCAGGGTCTTTCTGGCGCTCTGCCGTCTGATCGACAATGCGATCGCCCATGCCCGCGCCACAGAGATATCCGTCAGCGGCTTTCTGACCCGCGGTCAGGGGCAGGAGGCGACGGTGACCTGGCTTGTGCGCGACAATGGTGTGGGCATTGATCAGCTGCGTCAGGCCAGCCTCTTTGAACCCTTCGGACTGATCTCGGGGGGCATAGACGGGCAGGCGCGGCTGGGCCTTTTTGCCGTGCGCAGATCGCTTCGCCAGCTTGGGGGCGATGTGGTTCTGGAGGAGCCCTCTCCGGACCGGGACGGCAGCTGCTTCATAGTCACTCATCCCGCGAGAGTGCTTCACATCAGCGAGCGGGAGGAGGAGCCTGCGGGAACCCCACCGCTTATGCCTATGCGCCGCGCCCTTTTGCTTGAGGATGATCCGGTGGCCGCTGAAGTGCTTTCGGCCCGGCTTGGAGCGCTTTTCGGGCGGGTGGACGTGCTGGAAGATCGCGATGCCCTGGTGACGCGGCTGCGTACGGAGCGACCGGATGTTCTGTTCATCGGGCGGGGGACCGGCAGCATTGGGCAGGGCGATCTGATCCGGGCGCTGCGCCGTGAAGATCCTGCGCTTCCGGTCATCGGCGTCGTGTCGCCCGCGATGCCAGAGTTGCGCGATGCGATGGAGCAGGGCGGGGCAACGCGGGTTCTGACCAAGCCGGTGGGGCTGACACAATTGCGCGATCTGGTGATCGATCTTTTCGCAAGCGGAGCGGTCGAGCCGGAGGTGCTGCACCTTGCCGATGAACAGGAGGAAGCGGAGATGAAAAGCTTCCTCGATGATTTTCAGCGCGTTATTGGTCAGGGCTGAGGGGGCAGGGCAGCGGATCCGCGGTCGCGCTTAAGCGGATGGCCCCTCCCGCGGATCCGCCGATCTCAAGGCAGTGTCCATCGGCGCAAATCTGCCAGCCGCTGCCTGTGGCGCCGGAGGCCGCAAGGAAGAGCTCGGGCAGGGGGGGCAGTTGCGGGTGCCAGACCCAGGTGCTGCCCTCGCGTTTTGCACCCTCCGGCGCCTCCATCCCGGCGCCCGGGCCTTCGACCCGGGCAAGCTCGAGGTGCAAAGCGCCCTCTTTCGCAGCCCATGTTTCGGTCCAGAGGGTTCGGGCCGTTGAATGCTGCCAGGAAAGGGTGAAGCTCTCAGCCGCGAGAGAGATGACCCCCGCGGCTGTCAGGATACAGATCACCCTGCGACCAGCCCGGCCTGGCCACGATTGCGCAGCAGATGCTGTGCCAGGAACAGGGCCACCAGCGCAAGGCCTGCCACATCATAGCTAAGCTCCGGAAGCACAAGGAAAATGCCAAGGCCAAGGGCTAATGCGCGCTCCCACCAGGGGGCGACGGCTTTCAGATAACCGACCACGGCCACACCCCACAGACCCACGGCCAGGACGGTCTGCAGGGTGATCCAGATGACCTCTGCCGGAAAGCCCAGTGTTTCGGCAATGACCGATCCGGGGTGGGGCGGCTGCAGCATCAGCGCCGGGGAATAGACCGCAACAAAGGGCACCACGAAACCGGCAATGGCGAGCTTGGTGGCATCAATCGAGATCCGCAGCCCTGAAACCTTTGCCATTGGCGCCGCTGCAAAGCAGGCCAGTGCCACCGGGGGGGTCAGATCCGCCAGAATGCCGAAATAGAAGACGAACATATGGCTGACGAGCAGGGGAACGCCCAGTTGCTCCAGCGCGGGACCGGCCAGCGAGGAGGTGATGATGTAATTCGGGATTGTGGGGATCCCCATCCCAAGGACGAGGCAGGTAATCATCACCAGGATTAGTGACAAAAACAGGCTTTCTTCCCCGATGCGCAGAACGGCACCGATGAAGGTTGAGGCGATCCCGGTCAGGGTCAGCGTGCCGATGACAACGCCGACGATGGCACAGGCCGCCGCCACCGGAAGCGCATTGCGCGCGCCCAGAGCCAGCGAGTCGCGCACGATCACCAGGGCCTCACGGGCGCCCCTGATCACGAAACACAGCACCAGCATGCCACCGATCACGAGGGCCAGCAGATTGACGCCGAATTTCAGAAAGGCCGCTGAGGCGAGGCCGAGCGCGATCCAGAAGGCAAAGCGGAACGCCCGTGGCCCGATCTGCGCTGCGACCGCCGTGCCAAGGATCAGCACCACCACCAGGGCCAGCCCCATGGATCCGGCGAAAATCGGCGTATAATTGGCGAACAGCAGATAAATCAGCGCGCCCAGTGGGATCAGCAGCATCCACTGCTTTCTCAGCGCCTCAAGCGGGCTGGGCAGTTGCTCCTTCGGCAGGCCCAGCAGGTTCAGCTTGCCCGATTCCAGATACACCACCCAAAAGCAGACACCGAAATAGAGAAACGCCGGGATCAGCGCCGCACGCACCACATCGCCGTAGGGAATGTTCAGCGTTTCAGCCATGATGAAGGCCACAGCCCCCATGATCGGCGGCATGATCTGCCCCCCCATCGAAGAGGTCGCCTCAACCCCGCCGGCAAAGGCCGCGCGGAAGCCGGATTTTTTCATCAGCGGAATGGTAAACTGCCCCGAGGCGACCACATTGGCGACCCCTGAGCCCGAGACCGTTCCCATCAGGGCCGAGGACAGGGTGCAGACCTGGGCGGCACCGCCGCGCCAGTGGCCGACCAGTCCGAGGGCCACATCGTTAAACAGCTCCAGCATGCCCGCGCGCTCAAGGAAGGCCGCAAAAACGACGAAGATGAAGATATAGGCCGAGGAGACATAGATCGGAGAGCCATAGATCCCTTCTGTGCCATAAGCGAAATGCTCAATCAGCATTTCCCAGTCATAGCCGCGGTGCTGCAAAATCCCGCTGAGATGCTCGCCAAAGGCGGAATAGGCCAGAAAACAGCCCGATATAATGACCAGCGGCCAGCCCATCAGGCGACGCCCCAGCCAGAACACCAGCCCGACCATGATCGCGCCCATGACCAGATCGGTCGTGGTGAGATAATTCGAGCGCAGCAGAAGTTCTTTGTAGAAGACCCAGTTATAAAGCCCCGTGCTGAAGCCCAGAACACCAAGTCCCCAGAACAACGCCCTGGTGTGACGTGTCTTGGCCACAAGATTGGCGATCAGCGCAAAGCCCAGCAGCAGCACGAAGCCGACATGCATGGCCCGGACGATCTGGCTTGCCAGCAGGCCATAGGCGGCGACCCAGATCTGAAACAGGGAAAAGCAAAAGGCGATGCCATAGGCAATCTGGCCGGTCAGGCCGCTGCCGAAGCCCGGGGGAAGGCCCTCGATGGCTTCTTCGGCAGTGGGCTGGCTGTCGGAAAGGGGGATCTGGCTCACCGTCATTCTCTTTCGGAATAGAAGGGCAGAAGGCAGCGGCGGGCCCTGTGAGGGGGCTCGCCGCTGCGGCAGACCGCAGGTTGCGGCTTACTTCAGAACACCGATTTCGCGGTAATATTTCTCAGCACCCGGATGCAGCGGGATCGGCAGGGAATTGACCGCTTTGGTGGCATCGATTGCGGCTGCCGCCGAATGGGCTGACTTCAGCGCTTCGACGTTCTCAAACATCAGCTTCGTCATCTGATAGACGGTCTCCTCTGAGACCTTCTCGCTGGTTACCAGGATATTGGTGATCGCCGCCGTCGGGACATCAGCGTCCTGGCCTTTATAGGTCCCGGCCGGAATAACATCGGCCACATAGGGGGCACCGATCGAGTTGACGATTTCGGCGGGCACGGCGACGACGGTGATCTCATGGGTGGTTGCGAGGTCTTTGATGAAGGCCGCCCCCAGACCTGCCGAGGAAAGGGTCGATTGAATCTGGCGGTTCTTGATCAATTCTGCCGATTCCCCGAACGGCAGATATTCGACCTTCGACATATCCTCATAGCTCATCCCGGCGGCTTTGAAGATCGCCCGGGCGTTCAGCTCGGTCCCGGACGCCGGTGCACCGACCGAGATCGATTTGCCTTTCAGATCCGTGATCGTCGTCACCCCCGCAGCGGCTTCGGCCACGACCTGAACGTAGTTGTTATAAATACCGCCGATGGCGCGCAGATTGGTCAGCGGGGCTTTGAACCCGGCTTCGGTATCTCCCGCCCAGGCCGATTGCACCGAATCCCCCAGGGCGAAAGCCACCTCTCCCTTGCCGCTTGCCAGCAGGTTCAGGTTCTCAACCGAGGCTTTCGTCGCCTGGACCTGGGTGCGCGAGCCTTCAATCCCCTTGGCGTAGATCTCAGACAGCGCCACGCCCAGCGGGTAATAGACCCCCGAGGTGCCGCCGGTGAGGATATTAATGAACTCGGCGCGTGCGGCGGTGGTGGCAGTGGCAAGTGCGGCAACGGACACAAGACTGCCGGCGAGGATGGTTCTGATCTTCGACATCGTTGTTCTCCTCCCTGAGTAACATGGGATGAGCCTGGAGACAGGAAGCGCGTCTGTTAAGACGTTTTTTGCCTCTCGCAGCGCTATTCTCGTCCTGCAGACGGGATTGCTGCGGGTGACGCAGGCGAACAGGCGCGCCCCTTGCCCGGATTTGCAGCGAAGGGAGCCGGCTCGCGCCTCAGGCGTTGTGATCTGCGAAGGCCCTTGCGGGCGTCGCGGGGTGCAGACTGGCCCTGTGTTCGGTCATTGTCAGTAAATTACCAGTAAGGAGACAGGCTTTGCGTATTCTTCCAGCCCTTATCACCTCCGCCGTTCTGGCGCTGCCTGCCGCAGGCTTTGCTGACCAGAAAGCCGCCTCGGCGGGGGAACAGTTCTCGGTCGCCGTCTGCGCGCAGCGCCTGGGCTATGTTCCTGCTGAGACGGATGTTGTGGTCGTTACCCCCTCGGGTGCAGGCGATGTCGGCCTTGGCCGGTTCGACGCCGCTGCCGGTGGCACCGGTGGCCAGGATCTTGAGGTAATCGCGGTCGATCTTTCCAGCTGTGCGCTTGTGGAGGTGCCGGTCTGGGTGCAGGACCAGTTGGGAAAGCAGCTGCAGGCGGGTGAGGGCCCGGTGACCCGCTTCAGCGCAGAGCTGTTCAAAGAGGGCGTCCAATACGTGCGCGCCAATCAGGCTTTGAACCGCGATATCGGCTTCCTGCTGCGCCGCGCGGGCTGATTTTGCTGTCGGCCGCGCCCTTGTCTTAGTGACGCTGGCGCGGCTAACACACTGGGAATAAAACGCTTAAATATTAACATCCGGTATTCCTCACCTGTGTCCCTGCGGCTTTCCCGGTAGGGATGATCCATACCGCCTGCAAGTTGCAGCGGTTCGGTGATCCTCCCCCTTTGGGGAAAACGGGGAAGGCGGAATGCAGCTATCGGCGTTGCTCTATCAGCGGGTTCTCCGCCGGGTCTTTGACCTTCTCCTTCTGGTGCCCGCGCTGCCGATCCTCCTTCCGCTGATCTTCCTTCTCGCTGTAATGATCCGCATCGACAGCCCTGGTCCGGCCTTTTTGCGCCTGACCCGTCGCGGGCGTGACGGGGTGCCTTTTCGGCAGTTCCGCTTTCGCTGCGTCTGGATGGATGCGCCCATGCGGGCCTTCAGAGCGACAGCGGTAACCCCTGACGATCCGCGACTGACGCGGATCGGTGCATTTGCATTGCGCACGCGTCTGAATACCCTGCCGATGATCTTTAACGTCCTGGCCGGATCAATGTCTCTGGTCGGTCCCCGCGCGCTTCCGCCGCGGGTTGACGGCATCGAGCCTGAGGTGTTGCGCCTGGTCTCGCAGCTTCGGCCCGGTATTTTCACGCCCGATGGTGCAGACCAGGGCGGGGTGGACGAGCGTGCCCGGAATTCGGCGGGCCTCGTCTGGCTGCGCCGGGCCGGTCCTCTGCGGGATCTGCGGATCGTTCTGCGCGGCGTCACCGGGATCTGAAAGGCTAAGTCCCGGAATTTGCGGCCTAATCGGGATTTTTTCTTTTTGCGGCGTTTTTTCTGCCGCGACCTCTGGACAGCGCGGATGGGCTTCGGTATTACCCCGCTACAGACAGAGAAACACTGTCACAAAGTGCCCGGATAGCTCAGTTGGTAGAGCAGCGGATTGAAAATCCGCGTGTCGGCGGTTCGAATCCGTCTCCGGGCACCATTTCTTACCCATGCATTACAGATCGTAACGACACCCTGAAGGGACGCTTTTCCTTTCTGTCTCGTCGCGCAGATTTTTCAATCTGACCCGACACTTAGATGCATTCTGCGCTGGACAGCCCGCCGCCCTTTGGCTATGTAGAGCGCAGACAGTGGCTCAGGCTGCTGCAGAGTGCCCGGATAGCTCAGTTGGTAGAGCAGCGGATTGAAAATCCGCGTGTCGGCGGTTCGAATCCGTCTCCGGGCACCACTTCTTGCCCAAAATCTACGGTCTGATCGTCACGCAGATGTGTGTGGGGCAGGGCTATTGCCGGCGCTGTGTTTCTTGCGCTTTGCTCCGGCAGATTGTCTGATGCTTCCCGACGGAGGCTGCGATGAAATCCTTAGCTCTACTTCTGGCGCTGATGCCCGCGGCTGCGATCGCGGCAGACCCTGTTGTCCTGCCCGAGCTTTATGCGGTTTCAGGCGTTGAGGCGGGCGATATGCTGAACATCCGCGCTGAGCCTTCGGCACGTGCCCCCATCCTTGGAAAACTGGCCCCCGACGCGGTCAGTGTCGAGGTGACCGGTCACAGCGCAGACGGTGCCTGGGCGCAGATCAATGCCGGTGAGGGCAGCGGCTGGGTCGCCACCCGCTATCTGAGCTTCTCCGGCAGCAGTTGGGAAAACGGGCGCCTTCCCGAGGGTCTGAGCTGTTTCGGAACCGAGCCCTTCTGGGACCTGCGCGTTGCCGAAGGGGCACTGCAGTTGCAAAGCCCTGATCAGGGCAGGCAGAGGTTTGCGATTTCTTCGATCAGCGACCGGGGCTTTCGGGAGGACCGTCTGCGCGCGGTTGAGGCCGGTGATGCAACGGTGGTGATCTTCCCCCAGGACTGCTCGGATGGCATGTCAGAGCGCAGCTATGCGCTTCAGGTGGTGGTGTCGCTGCGGACGGGAGATCGGCCAATGCTCTCGGGCTGCTGCTCCATCGCACGCTGAGGCTCAGCGGACCTGAATGGAGTCGAGATAGAGCAACAACGGCTCTACCTGATCCGCCTCCAGCACGAACTCGGGCATCTCATGGCTGACGGCAATGCCCTCCGCCAAGGCCTCTGCCAGATAATCGATGGGATAGAGCCGGCCTACGAAGCGGAAGGGGATCGAGCGCGGATTGGGGCTGTGGTCGGTCGTGCCGACCGCATGGCAGCGCGCGCAATTGGCCTCCGCAAAGGCCTGACCCTTCGCGATCTGCGCTTCATTGGCAAGAAGCGGCGTGGCAAGGAATGGCAAAAGCAGAAGGGGCAGGGCGCGCATGGGGTGTCTCCGTTCCCGCTCTCTTTGCCACAGCCAGAGCAAAAGCAAAACGCCGGCTCTGAGGACAGAGCCGGCGTTGTTGCATTTTCAACATCTTACTGGTCGAGGAAGCTGCGCAGCTTACGCGAACGCGAGGGGTGCTTCAGCTTGCGCAGTGCCTTCGCTTCGATCTGACGGATCCGCTCACGCGTCACGCTGAACTGCTGGCCCACTTCCTCAAGGGTGTGGTCGGTGTTCATGCCGATGCCAAAGCGCATGCGCAGCACACGCTCTTCGCGCGGGGTCAGCGAGGCGAGCACACGGGTCGTGGTCTCTTTCAGGTTTTCCTGAATCGCCGAATCCAGCGGCAGAACCGCGTTCTTGTCCTCGATGAAGTCGCCGAGCTGGCTGTCTTCCTCGTCCCCGATCGGGGTTTCGAGCGAGATCGGCTCCTTGGCGATCTTCATCACCTTGCGAACCTTCTCCAGCGGCATCTGCAGCTTTTCGGCCAGTTCTTCCGGCGTCGGCTCGCGGCCGATCTCATGCAGCATCTGACGGCCGGTGCGGACCAGCTTGTTGATCGTCTCGATCATATGGACCGGGATACGGATGGTCCGTGCCTGATCCGCGATCGAGCGGGTGATCGCCTGACGGATCCACCAGGTCGCATAGGTCGAGAACTTATAGCCGCGGCGGTATTCGAACTTATCCACGGCCTTCATCAGGCCGATGTTGCCTTCCTGGATGAGGTCGAGGAACTGCAGACCGCGGTTGGTGTATTTCTTCGCGATCGAGATCACCAGACGAAGGTTGGCTTCCACCATTTCCTTCTTAGCCTGACGGGCTTCTTTCTCGCCCTTCTGGACCTGGTTCACGATGCGGCGGAATTCCGAGATATCGACGCCGATATACTGACCCACCTGGGCCATATCTGCGCGCAGCTCTTCCACCTGGGTGCGGAATTTCTCGATCAGCGTGGTCCAGCCGCGACCGCCCTTGGCGGACATACGGTCGATCCAGGTCGGGTCGAGTTCATAGCCCTGGTATTCCTGGATGAACTCCTGGCGGTTGATGCGGGCCTGGTCAGCCAGCTTCACCATGCCCGAGTTTATCGACATGATTCGGCGGTTGATGCCGTAGATCTGGTCGACCAGAGCTTCGATCCGGTTGTTGTGCAGGTGCAGTTCATTGACCAGCACAACGATTTCCGAGCGGAGCTTCTGATAGGCAGCCTCATCGGCAGCCGAATATTTGCTCTTCTCAGACATCGCAGCCGACATCCGCAGATCCTGCATCTCTGCCAGGGTCTCATAGTCGCGCGCAATGATCTCCAGGGTCTCAAGGACCTTGGGCTTCAGCGCGGCTTCCATGGCAGCAAGCGACATGTTCGACGCATCATCGTCGTCGTCGTCATCATCGCCGCGCGACAGCAGATTGCCGTCCGCATCATATTCCGGCTCAGAGGACGAGCGGCGCGGGGCTGCGGCAGCCGAGGTGGTGCCCGGCTCCATGCCTTCGATCTCGGCGCCTTCAAGACCTTCTTCGCCCTCGACCGAGCGCCCGAAGGTCGCTTCAAGGTCGATGACGTCGCGCAGAAGAATGTCTTCCGACAGAAGTTCGTCGCGCCAGATCGTAATCGCCTGGAAGGTCAGCGGGCTTTCGCAAAGCCCGGCGATCATGGTGTTGCGGCCGGCCTCGATGCGCTTGGCGATGGCGATCTCGCCCTCGCGCGACAGCAGTTCCACCGAGCCCATCTCACGCAGGTACATCCGCACCGGATCGTCGGTGCGATCCAGCGTTTCGGACTGTACACCGGCAATCGCGATCTCACGCGAGCCCGAGCCGGTTTCCATCAGCTCGCCGGCGGTCTCGGTCTCTTCGACCTCTTCTTCCTCGATGACGTTGATGCCCATTTCCGAGAGCATCGACATGACGTCTTCGATCTGTTCCGATGACACCTGTTCGGGCGGCAGAACCGAGTTCAGCTGCTCATAGGTGATAAAGCCCCGCTCACGCGCATCGGCGATCATCTTCCGGACAGCAGCCTGGCTCATGTCCAGGGTGATTTCGGCGTCCTGTTCGGCCGGCTTGACGTCGTCGGTGTCCTTCATCGCCATGGATGCTCCTTACGCGCGTATGGCCCGGTGAGTCGCGAATCACCCGGGCCCGATCTTTCACTCAATACCGCGAATCGCGGCGAGGGGAAGCCTCAGCTCCGCTTCTTTACCCAAACCTGCGAATCAATGAGGCTTTGCAGGTAGCCTGAGAGGGCAGAACGGTCTTCACCAAGGTCACTCGAATCCTCATTACTCACTCGTCCGGCCCGGTTGACGGCTTCCGCCGCCTGACCAAGCCGCCATGTCAGGCCCTCATCGGCAAGGGCCTCAACTTCATCCATCGCTTCCGCTATTTCCCGCCGTGCAGCACGACGGGCCTCCAGCTTGGCGAATTCCTCAGCAAGGCACATGCGTGCGGCACTGATATCTGAGGGATTTCGCAAAGCCGGAACAATAGAGACATGGCGCATGGCCATCAGGGTTTCAAGGTCACCTGCTCCCTGAGAGCGGATCATTTCTTCAGGCTGCCCGGTCAAAAGAGCCCGAAACAGTGTCTGGCGCAGAGACTGACAGACCGGATCCAGACAATCCATCATAGAAAGCGAGGTTTCAAACTCGGCCACCAGCGCCGGGAAATGGGCCAGCAGGGCAAGGATGACCGCCTCGCGCAGCCGCTCCTCGACCGCTGTCCCCTCAGAGGCCAGCAGCGAATTGCGCGCCCCGGGGCTGGGGGCGATGGCCTGTGGCGCTGTGCCACGCCCGCCCGGACCACTGCGCGGGCGCAGGTGTTTGGGCGGCAGGAAGCCGCGCGGGGCAGCGACGCCGGTGCCGAACAGCTCTTCGCGCAGGCGTTTGAGCTCCAGCCCGTAATGGGTGCGGATCGAGGGGTCGGTGATCTTGGCGAGAAGCGTGCGCAGGGATTTGTCCAAAGCCGCGCGCCGCTCGGGGCTGTCGATGACTTTGCCTTCGGTCTCGCGGGTCCAGATCAGCCGCACCATGGGCTGTGCTTTGTCCAGAACGCGCTGGAAGGCCTGCGGCCCTTCGGATTTGATCAGATCATCAGGGTCGAGCCCCTCGGGCAGGACGGCAAAGCGCAGACCCTTTCCGGCCACCAGCAGCGGCAGTGCCAGATCGATGACCCGAAGTGCCGCCCTGGTCCCGGCCGCATCGCCGTCAAGCGCGATCACCGGCTCATCGGAGATGCGCCACAAGAGCGCCAGCTGATCGGCCGTGACCGCCGTGCCAAGGGGCGCGACCGTGGCCTGAAATCCCGCCTCTGACAGCGCGATGACATCCATATAGCCCTCAGCCACCACCAGGGGCTGGCCCTTGCCGGCCGCCTCACGGGCAGGGCCGTGGTTGAAAAGCGAGCGGCCTTTGTCGAACAGCGCCGTCTCAGGCCCGTTGAGGTATTTTGCCTGGGCATTGGGATCGAGCGCCCGCCCGCCCAGCGAGATTGCCCGGCCCCGCGCATCGCGGATCGGGAAGATCACCCGTCCGCGGAAGCGGTCATAGGGCGCGCCGCCGTCATCGGGCTTAATGGCAAGGCCCGCCTCCACCACCTGCTCAGGGGTGAACCCCTTGGCGATCAGCGCCTGGGTCAGGCCGTTGCGGATATTGGGCGCCCAGCCGATCTGCCAGCGGTCCTGGGCCTGCTCTGTCAGGCGGCGGCGGGCCAGATAGTCCCGTGCCTGCTGCCCCTGCGAGCCGCGCAGCATCATGCGGTAATGCTGAACCGCGGCCTCCATGACTTCCGTCAGCTTGCCGCGCTTGTCGGCGACCTGCGCGGCCCGGGGATCGCGGGCGGGCATCTGCACCCCGGCCTCGCGGGCCAGAATCTCGACCGCCTCCATGAAGGCGACGTTTTCGCTGTTCATCACGAAAGAGACGGCATCGCCCTTGGCCTGACAGCCGAAGCAGTAGTAATAGCCCTTCCGGTCATCCACGTGAAAAGACGCGGATTTTTCCTGGTGGAACGGGCAGGGCGCCCACCAGTCTCCCTTGCCCTGATTGGACTTCCGGGGATCCCATGTGACTTTGCGCCCGACGACCTGTGCGAGCGACAGCCGGTTGCGCAATTCATCAAGGAAACCAGGAGGCAGAGACATAGGGGAACTATAGGCCGGGTTGCAGGGATTGGCACCCTGTGCTTTCGCAAAGTGTCAGAAAGAACCGCAGGGGGCAGCCCGGCCTTCTAGACCGGAGCCGCCTGGCCTGCAACCGCCGCTTCAGCTGTAACGGGTAAAGAAGCCCTCAGGGATCAGCAGGTTATCGCGGCTGAGGTTGTGGATGTCGCGCTCACCACAGAGCGCCATGCTCAGATCCAGCTCACGCCGGATCACTTCCAGCGCCGTGGTCACGCCCTTTTGCCCCATAGCGCCAAGGCCATAGACGAAAGAGCGCCCGATATAGGTGCCCTTCGCGCCCAGCGCCAAAGCCTTCAGCACGTCCTGGCCTGAGCGGATGCCGCCATCGAGATGCACTTCCATCTGATCGCCCACCGCATCCATGATCGACGGGAGCATGCGGATCGACGAGAGCGCCCCGTCAAGCTGCCGCCCGCCGTGGTTCGAGACCACAATGGCATCGGCCCCGACTTTGGCGGCCATTTTCGCGTCTTCCGCATCAAGGATCCCCTTCAGGATCACCTTGCCGCCCCACATCTCTTTCAGCTTTTCGATCTTCTTCCAGTCAAGCTGGGGGTCAAACTGCTCTGCCGTCCAGCTTGAGAGCGAGGAGGTATCGCCCACGTTCTTCGCATGACCGACGATATTGCCAAAGCTGCGCCGCTTCGTCTGCAGCATCGCCATGCCCCAGCGCCAGCGCAGCGCCAGATCGGCCAGGGTGGCCGGCGTCAGCTTCGGCGGGGCCGAGAGCCCGTTTTTGAGATCTTTGTGCCGCTGGCCAAGGATCTGCAGATCAAGCGTGATCACCAGGGCTGAGACTTTTGCAGCCTTCGCCCGCTCAATCAGGCGGCGGACGAAGTCTTCGTCGCGCATGACGTAAAGCTGAAACCAGAAGGGCCGGGTGGTATGAGCGGCCACATCTTCCAGCGAGCAGATCGACATGGTCGAGAGCGTGAAAGGAACGCCAAAGGCCTCTGCCGCGCGGGCGGCCAGGATCTCACCATCGGCATGCTGCATGCCGGTCATGCCCACCGGGGCCAGCGCCACAGGCATGGTCACATCCTGCCCGATCATCTGCGAGCGCAGATTGCGGTTGGACATATCCACCGCCACCTTCTGGCGCAGGCGGATCTCAGAGAAATCGGTGATATTTTCGCGGAAGGTCTGCTCGGTCCAGGAGCCGGATTCGGCATAGTCGTAAAACATCTTCGGTGCGCGGCGCTTATAGATGCGACGCAGATCTTCGATGCAGGTGATAACGGCCATCTGTCCCTCCGGTTTTATTGCCAAGCATTGCCAGGCCCGCGCGGGAGCCGCAATGAAAAAGCGGCCCGCCCGAAGGAGGACCGCCCGTGGCAGGCGCTGAGCGCCGCTCAGATCTCAGCGAGAAGCGCTTCGCCGCCCGAGATCTCGCAGGCACCGGGGCTTTCTTCGAGGTGCAGTTTTTCGACCACCCCGTCGACGACATACATCGCATAGCGCTTCGAGCGGCCGATCAGACCGGCAGCAGCGCCGTCAAAGCTGAGGCCCAGGGCTTTGGTATATTCACCCGTGTCCGAGAGCATCGAGATGCCCGCCGCAGTCGCGCCGGTGGCTTCGCCCCAGGCTTTCATCACGAAAACATCGTTGACCGAGATGCAGACGACTTCGTCCACGCCTTTGGCTTTGAACTGATCGATGGTGCGCACAAAGCTCGGGACATGGGCCGAGTGGCAGGTGGGGGTAAAGGCACCCGGCACGGCGAAGATGACGACTTTGCGGCCACGGGTCAGATCGCTGACCGACACCGCTTCGGGGCCATTGGCGCCCAGGCGGATCAGATTGGCCTCGGGCAGTTTGTCACCGGCGGAAATGGTCATTGGAGTCTCCTCGCGCGTTGCATTTGACACGAGGCAAACTATAGGCTCCAACCTCGCTTTGACCAGAGGGGGCGCAGATGGATGTGGTGATTGTGGGGGCCGGTCAGGCCGGTGCGGCGGCAGCGGCAAAGCTGCGCAGCCTCTCGCCTGAGGCAAAGATCACGCTCCTCGGGGCCGAGCCCCAGGCCCCCTATCAGCGCCCGCCGCTGTCAAAAGCCTATCTCCTGGGCGAATTGCCCCTTGAGCGGCTGATGCTGCGGGCCCCCGACTTCTGGGAGGCGCAGAAGATCGATCTGCGGACCGGCGTTGAGGTGACATCGATCGATCGCGCCGCCCGGGCGGTTGAGACCTCAGCGGGGCGCTTTTCTTATGATCATCTGATCCTTGCGACCGGCTCGCGTCCGCGGCTCTGGCCGGCCGATTTGGGGGGCGATCTTTCGGGCATCTGCGCGGTGCGGACGCTGGCGGATGTGGATGCCATGGCCCCGGAATATATTGAGGGCCGTCACGTGCTGATCCTGGGCGGCGGCTATATCGGGCTGGAGGCTGCAGCGGTGGCCCGCAAAAAGGGCCTGCGCGTGACGCTCGCCGAGGCCGCGCCGCGCATCCTGCAGCGGGTTGCCGCGCCCGAGACCTCTGACTGGTTCCGCGCCCTGCATCAGGCGCGTGGCGTTGAGATTATTGAGGGCACGCCCGTTGCGCGGCTGACCGGGACCAATGGCCGCGTGAGCGGGGCAGAACTCTCGGACGGCCGCCACATTGCCTGTGATTTCGTGATCCTTGGCATCGGCATCCTGCCCGAGACGGCTCTGGCCGAAGCGGCGGGGCTTGTCATCGACAATGGCATTGCAACGGATGCCCGGGGGCGCACCTCTGATCCCGCCATACGGGCGATCGGGGACTGCGCGAGCTTCCCCTCAGCCCGGGGGCGGATCCGTCTGGAATCGGTGCCCCATGCGATTGATATGGGCGACTGCGTGGCGGCTGACATCGCCGGGCAGGGCGCGGATTATCAGCCGAAACCCTGGTTCTGGTCGGACCAGTATGAGGTGAAGCTGCAGATCGCCGGGCTGAATACCGGCTATGACCGTGTGGTGATCCGCGAGACGCCCCCGGCACGCTCGCACTGGTATTATCAGGGCGACCGGCTGCTGGCCGTGGATGCCATGAACGACCCCCGCGCCTTCATGATCGCCCGCCGCCTGATTGAGGCGGGCCGCAGCGCCGATCCGGCCCTTGTGGCCGACCCGGCGACGGATCTGAAAGCCCTGATGTGACCTGCGACACCTGAGAGCGCTGCCGCCGCCTTTCCGGCGGCGCTCATCGCAGCTATTGTCGCGCCGAATTTCGGAGAACACCCATGCGCATCATTTCCGGCCAGTTTCGTGGCCTGCATCTGGCCGATGTCGGCGAAGGCGATCAGGCGGCGCATCTGCGCCCCACCACCGACCGCGTGCGCGAATCGATCTTCAATCTGCTGGTGAACGGCAATTACGGCGACCCGGTGCGCGGTGCCCGGGTGCTGGATCTCTTTGCCGGAACCGGCGCACTGGGCCTTGAGGCTCTGAGCCGTGGGGCGGTGAAAGTGGCCATGGTCGATGACGGAGCCGCCGCCCGCGCGCTTCAGCGCCGCAATGTTGAGAAAATGCGCGCCATGGGCGTGACCGAGATCTGGCGCCGTGATGCCACCCGCCTTGGGGTGAATCGCGGCGCGGGCTATGATCTGATTTTCCTCGATCCGCCCTATGGGATGGGTCTGGGGGAAAAGGCTCTCGCCTCGGCCATTGAGGGCAACTGGATCGCGCCGGGCGCGATGATCGTCTGGGAAGAAAGCGCCCCCCCGGTGATCCCGGCGGCTTTTGCGATGCTCGATCAGCGGAGATATGGCGATACGCTGGTCACGCTTTTGCGCATGCCGGAAGCGGGCTGATGCGCAGCCTCTGGATCGCGCTGGGCGGGCTGTTCTTTGCGCTGGGCGTCATAGGGGCGGTGCTGCCTCTGCTGCCCACCACGCCTTTCATGCTGCTGGCGGCGGGCTGTTTTGCCAAGGGCTCGCCCCGGCTGCACGCCTGGCTTTTAAGCCATAAGACCTTTGGTCCGCTGATTTCAAACTGGCGCGCGCATGGCGCGATCCCGCGCCGCGCCAAGGTCATCGCGGTGGCCATGATGGCTGCTACCTTCGCGCTGAGTGTGGGCCTGGGGCTGCCGTCGGTGGCGCTGATCCCGCAGGGGCTGGTTTTGTCCTGCGTGGCGCTTTTTCTGATCACCCGGCCGGAAGGCCCGAAAGCCCGCTGAGGCGCGGGCTTTCGCGGATCACTCTCCCGGTTTCGCGGAGGGGCTCAGGCCGCTGCGCTCTTCCAGCGCCATCAGGCGGCGGGTCAGTTCCTCGCCGGGCAGGGCCTCAATCTCTTCCTCTTTCGGGCCGACCACACCCCGCAGAAGGCGCGATATCAGCCGGGAGAGATCATCCATGATGAGATAAAAGGCCGGCACCACCACCAGGCTCAGCACCGTTGAGACGATGATCCCGCCGATCACCGCCGTCGCCATCGGCGCACGGAAAGAGCCACCCTCGCCCACGCCAAGCGCCGAAGGCAGCATCCCCGCCGACATGGCGATGGAGGTCATCACAATCGGCTGCGCCCGTTTGTGGCCGGCCTCAATGACGGCGGCAAAACGCTCCATCCCGCGGGCGCGCATCTCAATTGCGAAATCAACCAGCAGGATGGCGTTCTTGGTCACAATCCCCATCAGCATCAGAATGCCGATCAGCACCGGCATCGAGAGCGCCGAATTGGTCAGGATCAGCGCCCCTGCCACCCCGCCGATGGCCAGCGGCAGCGACAGAAGGATCGTGAAAGGCTGAATGACCGATTTGAACAAAAGGATCAGCACGGTCAGAACGAAGAGAAGCCCCATAATCATCGCATTGCCGAAACTGACGTTCAGTTCGGCCTGAATCTCGGCGTCACCGGATTCCGCGACCCGCACACCCTCAGGCAGATCAACGCTTTCAAGGATTTCTTTGAACCGCGCGGTTGCCGTGCCAAGCGCCACCCCCGGCGGCAGGTTCGCCCCGATCACCGCCCGCCGCTCACGGTTCAGACGGTCGATCATCGAGGGGCCCTGCGAGAGGGTGATATCCGCCACCGCCGAGAGCGGAACCGAGACCCCGCCCGCCGAGACGACCCTGAGCGCGGCAATCCGGGCCGGGTCGCTGCGCATCTCATCATTGAGGCGCACCCGAACCGGGATCATCCGGTTGTCGATCGAGAGTTTCGCCAGCGCCGCATCCGCATCCCCGATGGTCGCCACCCGCAGCACAGAGGCCATTTCGGCGGTGGTGATGCCAAGCCGCGCAGCCTCTTCCATGCGCGGGGTGATCTGCAGTTCGGGCCGGGGCAGAGCACCTTCGGTTGAGACATCCGCCAGCAGCGGCTCGCCCACGAAAGCCGCCTCCAGACGCGAGACGGCCTCTGAAAGCGCGGCCTCATCCTGGCTCAGGATTGAAAAGGACAATTCACGCTCGCCGCGGTCGTTCAGCTTGATCGCCCGCACATCCGGGATCGGCGCCAGACGGGAAAAGATTTCGGTCTCAATCTCGCGTTGCTCACGGATGCGGCCCTGCGGCGCCATGACCGGCACCAGATTGCCAAAGAGCGGCAGGCGCCTTGCCAGATTGGCGACCCGGTAACTCAGCCGGTGGTCAAGCTTTTCAAGAAGCACCGTGATGGTGGCGCGGCGCACGTCGAGATCGCCCTTGGGCGAGGCCCCGCCCAGAACGAAGATATTCTCAATCCCCTCAATATCGCGGATCGCGGCCACCATGGCATCGGTGGTCTGGCTGGTGCGCTCAAGCGTGCTGCCGGGGGGAAGCTCAACCGAGATGGAAACGCGGCTCACATCCTCAGGCGGCATGAATTCCCCCGGCACCTGCAACATGAACCAGACCGAAACCACCAGAGCGGCGATGCCCGACAGAAGCGTCAGATAACGCGCCGGAATGAACAGGAATTTGCCCGATGTCGAGCGGCGCACAAAGCGCAGATAGGCCCGCATGAAGAAGCCGTCCTGATGGCTCTCCTCATGGGCTGCGTCTTTGTCGCGCATCAGATAGGCCGCCATCATCGGCGTGATCAGCCGCGCCACCACCAGCGAGAAGAGCACTGAAATTGCTACCGTCATGCCGAACTGCCGGAAATACTGCCCCGGAATGCCGGGCATGAAGCTCACCGGCACAAAGACGGCCACGATGGTGAAGGCGGTGGCAATCACCGCCAGACCGATCTCATCGGCGGCATCGATTGAGGCGCGATAGGGGCTTTTGCCCATCCGCATGTGTCGGGCGATATTCTCAATCTCAACGATCGCATCATCGACGAGGATGCCGGTCGCCAGCGTAATGGCGAGAAAGGACACCAGGTTGAGCGAGAAGCCTAGAAGCTCCATGACATAGAATGTGGGCACAGCAGACAGCGGCAGTGCCACAGCGGCGATCAGCGTGGCGCGCCAGTTGCGCAGGAAGGCAAAGACCACCAGCACCGCCAGAACCGCGCCTTCGATCAGCGTGTGCAGCGCACTTTCATAATTGCCATAGGTGTAAAACACCGTGTCATCGACCAGGCTGACCGTCACATCCGGATATTGCGCGGCCAGGGCCTCCAGCCCCTCGGCCACGGTCTCGGCCACTGTGACCTCGGAGGCGCCTTTGGCGCGGAAGACCGCAAAGGTCACCACCGGATCGCCGTTAAACCGCGAGAAGCTGCGCAGCTCTTCATAGGTGTCGCGCAGCACCCCCAGTTCCGACAGCCGCACATGCCGCCCCCCGCCCACGGCGATCATCGTCCCGGAAAGATCGCGCACGGTGGCGGCATTGCCGATGGTGCGGATCGCCTGCTCGGATCCGGCCAGCTCGGCGCGGCCTGAGCCGATATTGCTGTTGGTGGCGCGCAGCTGCTGGCTGACGGCCTGAGCGGTCACCCCCCAGCTGTCGAGCAGCAGCGGATCAAGCTCAATGCGGATTTCGCGGTCCGCACCGCCATAGCGGTCAATCCGCCCGATGCCGGGCTTGCCCTGAAGCGCGCGTTTGATGGTGTCATCGACAAACCAGGACAGCTCTTCGATGGTCATGCCGGGGGCGGCGACCGCGAAGGTCTGAATGGCCTGACCCTCGACATCGATCTTGGCCACCACCGGCACTTCCGCATCGGCGGGCAGCGATGAGCGGATGCGGTCCACGGCATCTTTCACGTCCTGAAGTGCGCGGTCTGTGGTCACCTCCATCCGAAATTCGACAGAGGTGACGGAGGCGCCGTCCTGCACTTTGGAAAAGACGTTTTTGACACCCGCGATACCGGCCACGGCGTCTTCGATCTCGCGGGTGACCTGGCTTTCCAGCTCCGCCGGTGCGGCGCCATTCTGCGCCACGGTGACCGAGACCAGCGGCACATCGATATTGGGAAAGCGGGTGATCGGCAGGGCGTTAAAGCTCTGCCAGCCCAGCAGCATCAGGATCACAAAGGCCAGGATCGGCGCGACCGGATTGCGAATGGCCCAGGCAGAGAAATTCATCGCCAGCCCCTATTCCGTCTGCTCTGTGACCGGGGTGATCTGATCGCCTTCGCGCACGAAGGAGCCGGCGCGGGCAACCACGGCCTCGCCTTCAGAAAGGCCACTCAGAATTTCCACCAGATCGCCGTCGCGGATGCCGGTGGTGACGCTGCGGCGGCTCACACGGCCCTCAGCGTCGACGACCATCACAAAGGCCCCTCGCGGCCCGCTGGTCACGGCCGTCAGCGGCAGGGCCAGCCCCTCGCGCTCTGCGACAAGCACCACCGCCTCACCATACATCCCGGCGCGGGCGGTCCCCGGGGCGTCAAGCGCCAGCCGCGCATAGCCCAGACGGCTGTTCAGATCGAGCGCAGGCTCCACCAGGCGCACGGTGGCGGAGAGGGTCTCGCGGCCGCCGGGCAGGCGCAGTTCTGCGCTTTGACCCGGCGCGATGCGCAGCAGATCCGTGGCGCTGAGTTCGGCACGAAGCTCCAGCGCGCCGTCGCGGATCAGGGTGAACATGGGCGCGCCCGCAGCACTTGCCACTCCGCCAAGCTGTGCATTGCGGGCCACGATCTCCCCCGCGACCGGCGCACGGACTTCGGTGCGCGAGAGGTTCAGCTCAACATTGGCGAGCTGCGCGGCCGTTGAGGCGGCCTGGGCCTTTGCGGCCTCCAGCGACTGACGCGCCACCGTCAGCCGGGCCAGGGCCGAGACGGAGGCCGTCTTCGCCTGATCGGCAGCCGCCTCCGAGGCATTTCCGCGCTCCTGCAGGCTGAGGATACGTGCGGCGGCCCGCTCGGCCTCTGCCAGACTGGCTTCGGCATCCGTGACCTGGGCCTCTGCCTGGGCCACCGTGGCATTGGCGGCGGCAAGCGAGGCCAGAAGCTGGCTGCGGTTCAGTTCCAGCGTGGTGGGCGAGAGCCGTGCAAGAACATCGCCGCTTTTGACGATCTGACCGACATCGGCCAGGAGTTCCTCAACCGACTGTCCCTCAATCAGCGGGGTGACCAGCACGGTCTCCTGCGGCTGGATCAGTCCACCGGTATAAATCCGATCGCGCAGCGGCGCGGATGTCGCGGTGACAACCGAAATCGCGGGGCGGTTCACCGTCACAGCCGGGCCGGTCTCCTGCGCTGAGACAGGCGCGGGCAGCAGGGCGAGCGCACAAAGGCTCAGACAGGCAAGCAGGGGGCTGCGGGGCATTCGCTGTCGTGAAGGGGCAGTCATTCCAGGCGTTCTCCGCAGGCGATCTTGCAATCAGACTGTCGGGAGATAGGTGGCGCGCCCCATATGCGTCAATGGGCCACGGCCGGATCCGGCACGAATGCCGCCCGCCTGACGCAGGGTAAGGGGGTAAACCCTGAGAGATCAAAGCAGAGGGGAGATAGGTGAGAGACCGGACATCGACCCAGACGGGGCTCGTTACGGCTGCTTCCTTCCGGACCTGACCGGGTTGGCGAGGCGCCTGCCCGCGCCAGCCTCTCGACGCTGCAGATACGCTGTCAGGCGGCGGGATGCAAGGGGCGGATTTCTTCCATGTTCATTCGCAGCCGCAAAAATCCGTCCGGACCATCGCCCAGGCTTTCAAATCCCGGACGGGGCAGCAGAGCCTTAGCACAGGGTCCGGTTTCAAAGATGGCGGTGGCCTGCGGGATAGGGGCCAGCGACCAGGGCGTGGTGTCTTCCGCCCGGTAGGGGCCATTGCGGCTGAGGAATTCCTCGACGATGCGGCCGATGGTCAGAGCGGTGTCAAACAGCACCCGCCCGCCGGGGCCGGTGGCAGGAAACCCGCCGCCCCCCGCCGCGCGATAAGAGGTGGTGGCCAGCAGGAAACTGTCGCTGTCGCAGACGTCCCGCCCTTCGCAGCGCAGATTACGGATACGGGGCCCGGTGCCGCTGAGATCAATCTCATAGGTCAGGCCGCGGATGACATCGAAGTTATAGCTCGCCCAGTCATCGGCCAGCAGCGACAGATCGCGGCTGCCAGGCGGGATGGTGTTGAAAGCCCGCGCCGAATGCTCCAGCCAGTCGGTCAGCTCGCGCCCCGTCAGACGCAGAGCGCGCAGCTCATCCGGGAAGGGGCAAAGGGCTGCCACATCCCGTGCCAGCACCGGACCTGGCATCAGATGCGTATAATGCGTGGGCCCGCGCCGCCCGCCCGCCCGCCAGGGCGAGGCCGCGGCCAGCAGCCGTGCCGTGCCGCGCTCTGCCGGGGGCAGGCGGCTTTTGAGATACCACAGCATCGCATCGGTCACGAGGCAGGTGACGGGGCAGTCCCCGGTCATGGCGAAATAGCTGAAAAGCCGGCTTTCGCTGCGCCCGACCGCGCGGTCGAGATGGCTGACGGTTGCCTCATGGGCCTGAAGGCAGAGCGTTGCAAATTCCGGCCGCAGTCCGGGTGAGGCGGCGCAGGCCTCGCGGAAGGTGAGTTCGGGCGGCGGCCCGCCCGGGCGGGGCGGCGTCAGGGGCAGCGTCTCTCCGCGTCCCTGCAGCAGCTGCCAGCCCCCCTCAGCGCGCGGCGCGAGTGTCAGATGCAAAAGGCCGATGTGGCTGGCACCGAAGCCCGGCATGCAGGCGGCCTTGCCTGCCAGAGTGCCCGCAGCGACGTCTGCTCCCGGAGTGGCGGCGAAATCCGGTCCGGGGAAGACATCATGGGTATGGCCGGTGACAAGCGCATCCACCCCCGGCAGGGCCGCGATGGCGAGGCCTGCGTTTTCCTCATCATCCCCGACCCCGGCCGTGCCGATCCCGCAGTGGCAGAGCCCGACGATCAGATCGACGCCCACTTTCTGCATCGCCGCCACAGCATCCTGCGCGGCGGAGATCATCCCGCGCGCCACCATCCGGCCTGCAAGTTTGGGCTGATTCCAGATCATCACCTGCGGCGGCGTCACGCCAAAGAGGCCAATCCGCATCAGGCTGCTGTTGCCCTGGCTGTCGGTCACCTGACGGTGCAGGATCGTCCATCCCGCATGGGGTACGGCCGCCCGGCCGGTGCCGGTCAGATTGGCGCAGAGGGCGGGGAATTTCGCCTCTGCCAGCGCCTCGCTCAGGACGCCGAGGCCATAGTCGAAATCATGGTTTCCCAGCGAGACCGCGTCATAGCCCGCAAGATTCATCGCCGCGATCATCGGATGGATCCGCGTCTCCTCGGCGCTTTTTGCCAGCAAGGCATCCCCAAGGGCCGAGCCCTGAAGGAAATCGCCGTTATCCACCAGCAGCGTGTTGGTAAATTTCGCCCGCAGATCCGAAATCGTCCCCGAGACCGCAGCCAGCCCCGTGCCCGGCGCCGCGCGGTTTGCGTAATAATCCCATGGGCAGAGCTGAAGGTGCAGATCGCTGGTTGCCAGAATCGTGAGATTGCAACGCAGCGGCTCCGGGGATGAGGTTAGGCTTGGGTTCACGCGCTTGCCTGGTAGCTTATTGGAGTACAAGGGAATGATTTGTCCAATTTATCCTTCGCGTTAGCAGTTCGAAGGCGGTATTGTCAAAAAGTTACCCCTCAGAGTTGCGCTCATGCAACATTTTGCCTCAGGCCTGCGCCAAATTCGGCTCCGCTGTGACAGAGCTGCCCTTTTCGCGGTTTCCATAGCATGTAATCACTGGCGAAAAGGGATGGGGAGAGAGCCGGATGCGCGCGGCAGAAACAGTGACTTTCGGAGGGCTTGGGGGGCTTGATCGTGCGGCCTGGCTGCGCGGCGATGAGACCCGCCAGCGGATCCTGCGGACGGCCCCGTCCAGCCGCGTGCTGCCGGTCTGGCGCGGCAAGCCGCTGATCGCGGGCGAGGGGCGTGATGCGCTCGGGCTTTTGCCGGTCGATCATCCGGCTCTGCGGGATGCGGGGCTGTGGCTCTATCTCGGCCAGGTGGAGGAGCGCGCGATCTATGCCGCAGAGCTTTCGGGCTTTCAGCCGACGGGGGTGGATGCGGCGGCAGAGGTGGCCTTTTTCGACCCGGGCGAGCAGTCGCACCCGGATCTGCCGGGAGATCACCGCTTTACCGAGTTGCGCGGGGTGATGACCTCGCTCTCTCCGCTTGATGCTGAGATTGCGGCGACGGCGCGGGGGCTTTTTGAATGGCACCGCAGCCACGGCTTTTGTGCCCGCTGTGGTCAGCCCTCTGAGGCGGCGGTTGCAGGCTGGCAGCGCAATTGCGGCGCCTGCGGGGCCTCGCATTTCCCGCGCACCGATCCGGTGGCGATTATGCTGGTCACGCGGGGGGACAATCTGCTGCTCGGGCGTTCCCGCGGCTGGCCGGCGGGCATGTATTCGCTGCTCGCGGGCTTTATTGAGCCGGGCGAGACCCTTGAGGCGGCGGTGCGCCGTGAGGTCTTTGAGGAAGCGGGCATCCGGGTGGGGGCGGTGCGCTATCTGGCCAGCCAGCCCTGGCCTTTCCCGGCTTCGCTGATGCTGGGCTGTCATGGTGAGGCCACCAGCGAAGAGATCGACATCGACCCGCAGGAGCTGGAACATGCGCTCTGGATCAGTCGGGAAGAGATGGTCGAGGTGCTGGCAGGCCGCCATCCGGTGGTCAAAGGCGCCCGCAGGGGGGCCATTGCGCATTTTCTGATGCAGGCCTGGGTGGCTGATTCACTGGATTGAAAGACCTCAGCGACAAACTCTGGGGGGCATCCCCTCAGACGTTGCCCAACACAGCAGGAGCAGAGATGAAATTCATCACCAGTGAGGAAATCGGGGCACCTCTGGCGGATGTCTGGGCGGTGGCTCTCTGACATCGAGGGTCTTGTGGCCGAAGCCCGCGCCCGCGGTGCCAGACTGAAGCGGCTTGAGCGCGGGGACGCGCCTGCCTGGAAAACGGAGTTCCGCTTCCGCCAGCGGGTGAGAGAGGTGGAAATGCGCGTGGCCCAGGTTCTGGCGCCGGAGCTTCTGGCCTTTGAGATCACCGGCAAAGCCGCGGAAGGCACCCTGCGGCTTGAACTTCTGCCGCTTTCGCCCGCGCACTGCCGCCTGACGGTCACTTCTGAGATCCGGGCCCGCTCGCTGGCGGCGCGGCTCTTTTTGCAGTCCCTCAAACTCGCCCGTGCAGGGTTGAACCGGCGCTACCGTGAAAAGGTGGCTCTGGGTGCTGCGCTGCTGACCGCGCGGGCCGTTGCGCTGCGGGACCTGCAGTAAGCGGCCCTGATCGCGCAGGACCCCGCGCCGCGCTGGACATGACCCCGCCCCGCAGGCAGTCTTGTGCGATCAGTTCGATGGGGGAAGCAATGTCACTTTTGCAGGCGGCAAGCGAGGTGCGACTGAATGCCTGGGCGCCCTATTCGGGCTTTCGGGTGGGGGCGGCGGTGCGTGGCGCCTCCGGGGTGATCTATCGTGGCTGTAATGTGGAAAACGCTGCCTATCCGGAAGGGACCTGCGCTGAGGCCGGGGCGATTGCTGCCATGGTCGCGGCCGGCGAGACGCGGCTGATTGAGGCTCTGGTCATTGCCGAAAGCCCCCGTCCGGTCCCCCCCTGCGGCGGCTGCCGCCAGAAGCTTGCGGAATTCGGCGGGCCGGAGGTGCCTGTGACGCTCTGCACAACCGATGGAGCCGCCCGGCAGACCACCATTGGGGAGCTTCTGCCCGGTGCCTTCGGCGTTGCGCATATGGCGGCGCGATGACGTCGGCCCGCTCCATCATCGCGGCTCTGCGCGACGGGGCTGAGCCATCGGCCGCGGATCTGCGCTGGTTTGCGGCGGGCCTCGCCTCGGGGGAGGTCTCGGAGGCCCAGGCCGGTGCTTTTGCCATGGCGGTGCTGCTGCGTGGCCTCACGGAGGCGGGGCGCGTGGCGCTGACAGAGGCCATGCGCGACAGTGGCCGGATTTTGCGCTGGGATCTGCCGGGACCAGTTGTCGATAAACATTCGACCGGCGGCGTCGGGGATGTGGTCTCTCTGGCGCTGGCTCCCGCGCTGGCGGATTGTGGCGTCTTTGTGCCGATGATCTCGGGCAGGGGGCTTGGACACACCGGCGGCACGCTGGATAAGCTGGAGGCGATCCCCGGTCTGCGGGTCACTTTGGACGAGGCAGAGTTTCGCGCCATCACCGCCCGCGAGGGTGTGGCCATTGTTGCGGCCTCCCGCGATCTGGCCCCGGCGGACCGGCGGCTTTATGCGGTGCGCGATGTCACCGCCACGGTCGAGAGCATTGATCTGATCACCGCCTCGATCCTGTCAAAGAAGCTTGCAGCGGGGCTTGAGGCGCTGGTTCTGGACGTCAAATGCGGCTCGGGGGCGTTTTTGCCCGATGCGGCCTCAGCCAGGGCGCTGGCCCGGGCCCTTGTGCAGACGGCGAAGGGGGCGGGCTGTGCGACGGTGGCGCTGATCACTGATATGGACCAGCCCCTCTGCACCAGGGCGGGTAACGCGCTGGAAGTGGTTGAAACGCTGGATCTTCTGACCGGAGGCGCAGAGAGCGCGCGGCTGCGTGATCTGACCATCGCGCTGGGGGGTGAGTTGCTGGCGCTTTGCGGCGCGGCAGAGACAGTCGCGGCGGGGCAGGCGCGGATCCGTGACAGCCTGGCCTCCGGTCGCGCGGCGGAGCGCTTTGGCCGGATGGTTGCGGCGCAGGGCGGCCCGCGGGATCTGCTGTCGCGTTACGGCGATCTTCTGCCGAAAGCGCCGGTGATCCTGCCCTGTCCCTCGCCCTTCAGCGGCGTGATCGGCGCCATCAACACCCGCGAGGTTGGTGAGACGGTGGTGCATCTCGGTGGCGGCCGCCTGCGAGAAAGCGATGTCCTTAACCCCGCCGTGGGGCTGAGCGATCTCCTGCCCGTTGGCACTGAGGTTCAGGCGGGAGAGCCCTTGTGCAGGGTCCATGCGGCGGATGAGGCCTCGGCTCAGGCGGCGATTGCGCGCTTGCAAAAGGCCTTTCGGACAGGCACTCCCGCTGCGGTGAAACTGGTGCAGGATCGGGTCATCTGAATGACGCGGGCTTTTCTGATTGTGATGGATTCGGTGGGCATCGGCGGCGCGCCGGACGCGGCGGCCTTTGGCGATGAGGGGGCGAATACGCTGCTGCATATCGCACAGTCCTGCGCAGAGGGGCGCGCCGATGAAGGGCGCAGCGGTCCTTTGAAGATGCCGGTTCTGGATGGCCTTGGTCTTGGCGAGGCGGCAAAGCTTGCCTGCGGAGAGCCCGTGCCGGGGCTTTCGGCGCGACCGCAGGGGCGCTGGGGCGCGGCAACAGAGGTGTCGCGCGGCAAGGATACCCCTTCGGGTCATTGGGAACTGGCCGGGCTTCCGGTGCCCTTTGACTGGACGTATTTCCCGGATGAGACCCCTGCCTTTCCCCCTGATCTGGTGGCCAAAGTCTGCGAACTGGCGGGAACGGACGGGATTTTGGGAAACTGCCATTCTTCGGGCCTCCGCATCCTGGAGAAACTTGCCGGAGAGCATCTGCGGACCGGCTGGCCGATCTGCTATACCTCGGTCGACAGCGTGTTTCAGATTGCCGCGCATGAAGAGCATTTCGGTCTTGAGCGGCTGTTGGCGCTTTGCGAAGCGCTGGCCCCCTGGCTGCATGAGCGTTGCGTCGGCCGGGTGATTGCGCGCCCCTTCCTGGGCGGGGCCACGGACTTCCGCCGCACCCCCAACCGGCGTGATTATGCAATCGCGCCGCCAGGCCCCACGCTTCTGGACTGCGCCTCGGGGGCGGGTCGGGTGACCCATGCCATCGGCAAAATCGGCGATATTTTCTCGATGCGCGGGGTCTCGCATCTGCATAAGGGAAAGGGCGATGCGGATCTGGCCGACCATCTGATCCGGCTGGCAGATGAGGCCGAAGAGGGCTCGCTGACTTTCGCGAATTTCGTGGAATTTGATACGCTTTATGGCCACACCCGCGATGTTGCGGGCTATGCCCGTGCGCTGGAGTGGTTTGATACCCGCGCCGGGGCCTTTCTCGCAAAGCTGCGCCCCGGTGATCTGGCGATCTTTACCGCCGATCACGGCAATGACCCCAGTTTCCGCGGCACCGAGCACACCCGTGAGCGGGTTCCGGTGCTTTGCGCGGGCGTCGGCACCGGTGCCTTCGGGCACTGCGGTTTCGTCGATGTCGCGGCCTGCGTCGCGGCCCATCTGGGCGTGGATAACCCCGGCCCCGGAAGGAGCTTTCTGTGATCCCGAAGTTAGAGTTGCATCTGCATCTGGAAGGCGCGGCCCCTCCTGGGTTCATCCGCGATCTGGCTGCGCGGCGCCATATCGATATCAGCGGAATTTTCGATGAGGTCGGTGGCTACAAATTCAGCGATTTCAAAGGCTTTCTGGCCGTCTATGAGGCAGCAACCTCTGTGCTGCAAAGCCCGGAGGACTATGGGCGGCTGACCCGCGCCGTTCTGGAAGAGGCGGCAGCCTCGGATGTGATCTATGCCGAGACCTTTCTCTCGCCCGATTTCTGTGGCGGCTCAGACCTGAGTGCCTGGCGCGACTATCTGGCGGCTATTGAAGACGCCGCGGCAGAGGTCGCCGCTCAGGGCGGGCCGGAACTGCGCGGCATTGTCACCTGCGTGCGTCACTTCGGGCCGGAGCGTGCAAAACGCGCGGCCCTTTGCGCGGCAGAAACCGCGGGCCGCTTTGTGACGGGGTTTGGCATGGGCGGCGATGAGACGGTGGGGGCGCAGAAAGACTACGCCTGGTCTTTCGACTGCGCGAGAGAAGCGGGTCTGGGGCTGACCACCCATGCCGGGGAATGGCGCGGCCCGCAGGAAATCCGCGATGCGCTGAAGGATCTGCGGGTCAGCCGCATCGGGCATGGTGTGCGGGCGATTGAGGATCTGGCCCTCGTGGATGAGCTGGCAGAGCGTGGAATCACGCTTGAGGTCTGCCCCGGCTCAAACATCGCGCTCGGGCTTTATCCCGATCTGCGGCACCATCCGATCAGCGAGCTGGACCGGCGCGGGGTGAAAGTGACCGTCTCAACCGATGATCCGCCGTTTTTTCACACCACACTCAGGCGTGAATATGACGGACTCCATGCCGCATTTGACTGGGATGAGGGGCAGTTTATGCGCCTTGGTCACACCGCGCTTGACGCGGCATTCTGTGACACTGATACCAAAGCCCGTATTTTAAAGAAGCTGGAGATCCGCGCATGACCGACCACACCACCGAGCATCTGACCATCGTGTCTCATCCGCTGGTGCAGCATAAGCTGTCGATCATGCGGGACAAAAACACCTCCACCGCCTCGTTCCGCCGCCTGCTGCGTGAGATTTCGCTGCTGCTGGCCTATGAGGTGACCCGCAATCTGCCGCTGACCACCCGCCGAATCGACACGCCCATGATGGCGATGGATGCTCCGGCGATTGAGGGCAAAAAACTCGCGCTGGTCTCGATCCTGCGGGCGGGCAATGGTCTGATGGACGGCATTCTGGAGCTGATCCCGGCGGCCCGCGTGGGCTTTCTGGGCATGTACCGTGATCCCGAGACCCTGCTGCCGGTGCAATACTACTGCAAAGTGCCGGAAAACCTCGATGAGCGTCTGACCATCGCGGTGGACCCGATGCTGGCCACCGGCAATTCCTCGGTCGCGGCGATTGATCTGCTGAAAGAAAAAGGCGCGAAGAATATCATCTTCCTCTGCCTGCTCGCCTCGCCGGAAGGTGTCGCCCGCATGAAGGCCGCGCATCCCGACGTGCCGATCGTCACCGCTTCGCTCGACAGCCATCTCGATGACCACGGCTATATCGTGCCGGGCCTGGGGGATGCGGGCGACCGGATGTTCGGAACCAAATAAGGGGCCGGTGGGGTAAGCCCCCGCTTTACTCACTGCCTGTAAAAAGCCATGATTGCCCCCTGACACCAGGGGGTAGTCTATGTTTATTAAATCGCTTCCGGTCGCAATTACCGCGACCCTGCTCTGCGCCGGTGCTGCCGCCGCGCAAAGCCGTCCTCCGGCCGAGACACCGCCTGCGGGTTACGCGGGCCAGCAATATGTCGACAGCCGTGGTTGCGTCTATGTGCGTGCGGGCCATGGTGGACAGGTGAACTGGGTGGCGAGGATCGACCGCGCGCGCCGCCCGATCTGTGGCCAGACCCCGAGCCTGACCGAAATGGCGCAGGCCCGCGCCGCGCTGAATGCCCCCGCAGAAACCGCAGCCGCTGTTCCGGCCACCCCGGCGCCGGTGGTCGCGCCGGTGGCTCCGCGCCCGGTCCCGACATCGGCCCCGACCTCGACCTCTGTCGCGGCACCGGCCCGGAGCGTGGCGATTGCCGCTGCGGATTATGTTCCGCCGCCCGTAACCTATGGCGCGCCGCGCCCGCTGGCCGCGGCCCCCGCAGCGCCGCGTAAACCGGCTGCGGCCCCCGCGCCGGCGCGGCTGGCCGACAACAACCGCCCCCCGGCCACTCTTGGCGGACATCCCACCATGGTGGATCGCCGCGTCGGCTGCCCGGCCCAGACGCCCCATGCGGTCTGGTATGAACTCCAGGACGGCCGCAGAACGCTGATGTGCTCGAACAAACCGCATGACCTCGAAGGCATTCGCCCGGCCGGAGCGGCGGGCGCGGCCGCGCGCCCCCCCGCCCGGGTGCCGTCCGGTCAGGCCCCGCAGCGCGCAGGCGGGCAGGGCTATGTTGATCCGCCAATGGTGGGGGGCACCGGCTACCGGGTCTCTTATCCGCAGCGCACCGATCTGATGACGCCGCCACCCGGCTATAAGGCGGCCTGGTCGGATGACCGCCTTAACCCTCATCGCGGGCCGCGCTCGGCTGCCGGGGATGCGGCCATGGCGCAGATCTGGACCGAAGAGACGCCGCAGCGTCTGCGCCGCGCGGAGGATGCCCAACCCGCGCACAGCCGGGTCAGCAGCCGCAATGCCCCCGCGACCGCGCCTGTCGCTGCAGCGCCCGCAGGCCGTTTCGTCCAGATCGGCAGCTTTGCGCAGCGCGAGAACGCGGGCCGCGCCATTCAGCGTCTTCAGGGCATGGGTCTTCCGGTCCAGGTGTCCCGCAGCACGCTGCGCGGCAAAGCCGTGCAGGTTGTCAGCGCAGGCCCCTTCGCCTCTGCGCAGCAGGCAGCAGAGGCGCTGCGCCATCTGCGCGCTGCCGGATATGGGGACGCCATCCTGCGGCGCTGACAGACAGGTCCCTCAGGTGCAAAAGCCGCCCCCGGGGGCGGCTTTTTTATCGGGCTCCTGAGGGGGTCTCAGCGATTACCGGCTGCAGACATTCTGCAGCGCCAGCCATTCGGCATCGGGCATCAGCGCCCGGGCGCGGGCCGGGGGGACAGGGTCCTTTTCGATCAGCCCCCGCGTCGCCGTGGCTGTCGGGTCCAGGGACAGCGCATAGGCGGTGACTGAGACCTGCGCGCGGCTGAATTCGGCCAGAAGCTCCTCATCGGTGAGAGAGACCGGGGGCGCCTGAAGCTGCTCGGCCGCCTGCTTGCGCAGGGTGCCTGCGGGCAGATCTCCGGTTGCCAGCAGGGTCACCGTGGGCGTCAGGCCGCTGCCTTTGAGAACCCGCGCCAGCGGATCGGACAGATCCGTGCGCAGCTTCTCGGCCAGAAGATGGCCTGCCAGCACTTCGGGCGTGTCGTAATTCTCAATCAGGCGATGATCGACGAGGAGAAAGCGACCGGGAAGATTGGCGCTGCCGCCCTCTGCCAGACCTTCACGCAGGATCACCACCTGCACTGTGCCCGAGCCGAAAAGGCGCGTCGTCAGACGGTCCAATGCGGCCAGCCCCTCACGGGATGCACAGGGCGCTCCGGTGAAGCGGGTCATCTCTTTGAGAAGCGTGGTGCCGATCTGCTGGCGTTTGACGAAGGGCACTACCCGGGTGGTATGGGCGACCAGTGCATCGGGCAGCCAGAAGATCCCCGCCAGCAGGACGCCTGCCGCCACCACACCGGTGGTGATAAAGCGCAGACGGCCGCGACGGGGGCGGCGCCGGGTGATGGCGCTGCGCACGGTCTCGATCGCCTCGATCATTGCGGGCTCGGAAATCTCGATCAGTTCGGCATCATCTTCGGGACCGGGGGAATAGACGGCCACCTTTTCGCCGGGGTTGCGGCGCTGCAAAGCCGCCAGCGACCAATGCGTCAGCGCAAGCCCCGTGGCCAGATCCGAGAGCACCAGGGAGGCCTCACCGAAGGAGACCACCACCTCGCGCCGCTGCTCTCCGGGACGGGGAAGCCAGAGGCCCGTTGTCTCCAGACGGGCGTATTTTTTCAACGCGGTCATTTATGCCGTCCGGCCTGTCTCTGCCCTGCTTTTTCACGACCTTAGACGATGGCAGAGGCTGTTACAACGGGCAGTCCCGGCCCCGCCGCAGCGGCGGCGGGGCAGCGCCGGTCAGCCAAGGGCATAACCTGCGCCGCGCACGGTGCGGATCGGATCCTGGCCGCCCTCTTTCATCAGATTGCGCCGCAGCCGTCCGACATGCACATCGACGGTGCGCGTGTCGACATAGATGTCGCGCCCCCAGACCCGGTCCAGCAGCTGCTCGCGTGACAGAACCCGGCCTGGCCGCTCCATGAAGGTGACCAGAAGGCGAAATTCGGTGGGGCCCAGCGTCAGGGGCTGCCCGTTGCGCCAGACGCGGTGCTCTTCGGGATCGAGCAGGATATCCTGCCAGACCAGACGCTCTCCTGCGGCTGCCGGGCGCACGCGGCGCAACTGGGTGCGCAGCCGCGCCATCAGCTCCGCCACCGAATAGGGCTTCACCACATAATCATCGGCCCCCGTCTCAAGTCCGCGCACGCGGTCGAGTTCTTCGGAGCGTGCGGACAGCATGATGATCGGGATCGAGCGTGTCTCGGGCCGGGATTTGATCCGCCTGCAAACCTCAATGCCGGAGACATTGGGCAGCATCCAGTCGAGGAGGATCAGATCGGGGACCTCCTCTTCGACCTTCAGAAGCGCCTCATCGCCGTTGAGTGCCTCAACCACATGGAAGCCTTCTGCGGTCAGGTTGTAGTGCAGCACTTCCCGCTGGGCGCTTTCATCCTCGACCAGCAGAACGACGGGCTTTCTTTGTATATTCATCCGCCCGTCCCTCAGCTCTGATCTTCGGGCGAGCTGACATAGGCGGTTTTATCCGCCTTCAGCCGCGCCTCATCGGGAAGCTGGCCTGTGGCCAGATAGATCACCTGCTCGGCGATGCCGGTGGCGTGATCGCCCATCCGCTCAAGGTTCTTGGCAATGAAATGCAGATGCATCGCATTGGTGATGCTGGAGGGGGCTTCGAGCATATGGGTCAGCAGCACCCGGAAGAGGGCGTTATAGACCTGATCGACATCGCGGTCGCGGTTGCGCACATCTTCGGCGAGCGCCACATCCTGGCGGATATAGGCATCAAGCGCATCCGAGAGCATCTGCTGCACCTGACGCGCCATGCGCCGCGCGGTGCCCGAGGTATCACCCACCGGCGCGGTCTGCGACAGCACGGTGGAGCGTTTGGCGATGTTTTTCGCGTAATCGCCCATCCGCTCCAGCGAGCCCGAGATTTTCAGAACCGTCAGCGCGGTGCGCAGGTCTTTTGCCGCAGGTGCCCGCAGTGCGATCAGCCGCGCGGCCTCTTCGTTGATCTGCTGCTCAAGGCTGTCGATCACTTTGTCGGTCTTAATGACCTCACGGGCGAGGTCTTCGTCGCGGGTTTCCAGCGCGCGGGTGCAGTCGAGGATCGCGTTCTCAACCAGCCCGCCCATCTTCATGATAAGCGCCTGGATCGCCTCAAGATCGCGGTCAAAGGCCGAGGAAATATGCGGTTGATGTGCCATGATGTCCCTCTGCGGTCTCAGCCGATACGTCCGGTGATATAGGATTCCGTGCGCGGATCGGTCGGATTGGTAAAGATCTGTCCGGTCTCACCATATTCCACCAGGTTGCCAAGATGGAAAAAGGCGGTGCGCTGGCTGACGCGGGCGGCCTGCTGCATCGAGTGGGTGACGATCACCACCGAAAACTGGCTGCGCAGCTCATCGATCAGCTCTTCGACCTGAGCGGTGGCAATCGGGTCAAGCGCCGAGCAGGGCTCATCCATCAGCAGGACTTCCGGTGAGGTGGCAATGGCGCGCGCAATGCACAACCGCTGCTGCTGGCCGCCCGAAAGCCCGGTGCCGGGCGCGGTCAGACGGTCTTTCACCTCATTCCAGATCGCGGCTTTGCGCAGGCTTTTCTCAACGATTTCATCGAGTTCTGCCTTGCTTCGCGCAAGGCCGTGGATGCGCGGCCCGTAAGCCACATTGTCGTAGATCGATTTCGGGAAAGGGTTCGGCTTTTGAAACACCATCCCCACCCGTGCACGCAGCTGCACCGGATCGACGCGGCGGTCGTAGATGTCCTCGCCGTCAAGCTCAATCTTCCCGCTGACACGGGCCGAGGCCACGGTGTCGTTCATGCGGTTCAGGCAGCGCAGGAAGGTCGATTTTCCGCAGCCCGAGGGGCCGATGAAGGCGGTCACGGTTTTGTCGAGGATGTCGATATCAACATCCTTCAGCGCATGGGTGGTGCCATAATGCACCTGCACGCCCCGGGCGGTCATCTTAGAGGTCTGGCTGTCCACGGTTCTCTCCGCAATTCGCATGTCTTTCACGGGGCGGCTCCTTACCAGCGACGCTCAAAGCGGCGGCGCAGCAGAATGGCGATGGCATTCATCACGATCAGGAACAGCAGCAGGACAATGATTGCGCCCGATGCGCGTTCCATAAAGGCGGGATCTGCCCGGGTCGTCCAGTTGTAAACCTGAACCGGCAGGGCAGAGGCGGGATCAAAGAACCCCTCCGGCGGGGCGGCGGGATAGTCGCGCACAAAGGCAACCATACCGATCAGCAGAAGCGGCGCGGTTTCGCCAAGCGCCTGGGCCAGACCGATGATGGTCCCGGTCAGAATGCCCGGCATCGCCAGCGGCAGAACATGGTGAAAGATCGCCTGCATCTTGGACGCACCCACCCCGAGCGCCGCATCGCGGATTGAGGGGGGAACCGCCTTCAGCGCAGCGCGGGTTGAGATGATGATGGTCGGCAGCGTCATCAGCGTCAGCACCAGACCGCCCACGATCGGGGCCGACTGCGGCATGCCGGCGAAATTGATAAAGATCGCCAGACCAAGAATCCCGAAGACGATCGAGGGCACCGCTGCGAGGTTGGAGATATTCACCTCGATCAGATCGGTCAGCCGGTTTTGCGGGGCAAATTCCTCGAGATAGATCGAAGCGGCCACGCCCAGCGGCACCGAAATGCACAGAACGATCAGCATCATATAGGCCGAGCCGAGGATCGCCACGCCCAGACCCGCCGCTTCGGGGCGAAGCTCTGAGGCATCGGGCGCGGTCAGGAAGGAGGGGTTGAAGCTCAGCTTCAGCATGCCTGCCTCACGCATCGCGGTGGCAAGGGTCAGCTGCTCCGGGCTGATATTGCTGTCGAGCTTCGCGCTTTCCATCGTCACGCGGCCCTTCAGGAAACCGTCGATGCGGCCATTGGCAAGGGCATCAAAACTGAGCTGCTGCCCGATGAGGGAGGGATCTTCCAGCACCAGGCGGCGCAGCACGGCAGGGGCTTCCTGCGACAGCATCCCCGCGATGGCTTTGTCGTTCAGCCCGCTGGTGTCGAGGCCCTTTGCCGCCAGATCCTGCGCAAGCTCCCGGTCGAGAAGGCGCTTATAGGCGATGGTGGTGACCTTTTGCAGCGCCTCCGGATCGGTGCCTTTGGGGGCAATAATGGCCGCATCAAGCGTCATATCCAGCGTGATGACGCCCTGACGGAAGGCCCCGAGGCCATTGCCCAGCACCGAGGACAGCAGGAAGATCAGCGCGGCCACTGCCAGACCCACAGCGCCCAGGCCCATCAGGCGAAAGCGGCGCTCTGAGCGGCGACGGGCTTTGCTGCGCGGATCTGCGACGTAAAGCGAGGACGGGGTGCTCATTCGTATTGCTCCCGGTATTTGCGCACGATCACCAGCGCCAGGATGTTCAGTCCAAGGGTGAAGATGAAAAGCGTGAGGCCAAGGGCAAAGGCCACCAGCGTCTCGGGGCTGGCAAATTCGGTGTCGCCAGTCAGCTGGCTCACGATCTTCACGGTGATGGTCGTCATCGCCTCAAAGGGGTTGAGGTCGAGTTTTGCGGCTGCACCCGCCCCCATGACCACGATCATCGTCTCCCCAATCGCGCGGCTGGCCGCCAGCAGAACGGCCCCCACCACGCCGGGAAGGGCTGCGGGCAGAACGACCTGACGGATGGTTTCGCTTTGCGTGGCGCCAAGGCCGTAAGAGCCGTCGCGCATCGCTTGGGGGACCGCGTTGATGATGTCATCCGAGAGCGAAGAGACAAAAGGGATCAGCATGATGCCCATCACCAGACCTGCCGTCAGCACCGAGGAGGAACTGTCGCCAAGGCCCATGGGCTGCGCCAGGTAATCGCGCAGCAGCGGCCCCACGGTGATCAGCGCAAAAAGCCCGTAAACGATGGTCGGAATACCGGCCAGGATCTCAATCAACGGCTTGGCCAATGCGCGCATGCGGGGCCCCGCATATTCCGAGAGGTAAATCGCCGCCATCAGCCCGACCGGCACCGCGAACAAAAGCGCGATGAAAGAGATGTAAAGCGTGCCCCACAGAAGCGGCCAGAGACCCAGTTGCGAGCCACCGCCAAAGCGCGGCGACCAGGTCAGGCTGAGGAAGAAGTCCCGCGCCTCATAGACCTGGAAAAAATGCACCGTCTCAAAGATCAGCGAGGCGACGATGGCAAAGGTGGTCAGAATGGCGATGAGCGAGGCCCCCATCAGCATCGCCAGAATAAACTGCTCCACCAGATTGCGCGCGCGGGCTTCGGGGCGGATGCGTAAGAACGCCCAGACAGCCCCCCCGAGGGAGAGCGCGAGCGCCGCGAGGCTCAGCATCTGGCGGGAACTTTCCGCGCCTGCCCGCAGCGCCTCGGCCGCAGCCAGCACAGAGGGCAGGGTGGCAGCAGCAGCGGGCAGCCCGCCCGCGATCCGCCGCGCTTCATCAAGCAGCAGTGCAACGCCCGATCCGGCCGGAATATCCGAGGCCGGGATCATGCCGGCAGCCCGGCCTTCGAGGAAGACCGGCTGCAGCAGGAGCCAGACTGCGACCAGCAAAAGCGCAGGTACGGTGGCAAAGAGAAAAACCGACTGGCCATAGGCCATGGGCAGCGAATGCAGCTTTTGCCCCGAGCTTTGCGCACCGAGCAGCGCCCGGCGGCGGCCCAGCACCAGCCCGGCGATCCCGGTGCAAAGGATGATGAGGATCAGAAGGCCAGGGGACATAGGTCTCTCCGCGCGAAAGGCGGGCAGCGCGAGATTTCGCGCTGCCCTTTGGGTCAGATTATTTTTTCAGGATGTCCTGAGCGGCCACAGCCGCCTGGGTGGCCGCCAGCTCGGGGTCAGAGACGAGGCCGTATTGTGCCAGCGGGCCATCGGGGCCTGCCATATCGTCCGAGACAAAGAATTCGACGAATTCCTGCAGACCCGGGATCACGCCGATATGGGCTTTCTTCACATAGAAGAAGAGCGGACGCGAAACCGGATAGCTGCCATCGGCGATGGTCTCGGTCGACGGGGTCACGCCGTCGATGGTGGCGACGCGCAGCTTGTCGGTGTTGTTTTCATAAAACGACAGACCAAAGATGCCGATGCCGTTTTTATTGGCCGCAACGCGGGCCAGGGTCTCGGTGTAATCGCCGTCGATATCGACCGAGACGCCATCGGTGCGCAGCAGGGTGCAGGCTTTGCCATCGCCCTTGGCTGCCTTGAACAGATCTTCCGCGCCGGTGGCTTTGCAGCCGGCGTGCAGCACTTTTTCCTCGAAGACTTCGCGGGTGCCGTGTTTGGTGCCCGGAACGAAGGCCAGGATCGGCTGGTCGGGCAGGCTTGCGTCAACCTCTTTCCAGGTCTTGCGGGTGTTCGGCACCAGCTTGCCGTCGACGACCACTTCCGCAGCCAAGGCGTTGAACCACTGCGAGGGCGTGAAGGCGAATTCCGCGCCATTGATGTCCGAGGCAAAGACGATGCCGTCATAGCCGATGCGGACTTCCATCACCTCAGTCACGCCATTGGCGGCGCAATCAGCCAGTTCCTTGTCGCGGATCGGGCGCGAGGCATTGGCGATATCGGCGGTGGTCGGGCCGGTGCCTTCGCAGAAACGCTTGATGCCGCCGCCGGTGCCGCCTGATTCGACGACCGGGGTCGCAAAGTCGAAGTTCTCACCAAAGGCTTCCGCCACGATGGTGGCATAGGGCAGCACCGTCGAGGAGCCTGCGGCCTGAATGTTGTCACGGGCAAATGCAGCCGAAGCCGCCACGGCGGAAATCGCAAAAGCGGAAACAGAGATCTTCAGAAAGGACATGGATCGCTCCTTCAGGGTCCGGGCCGGGTCTCGGCCTCTCGGGGACTGTCCTAATGCGGTTCTGTGACGCTTCTGCTGCAGCTTTGTAACAGCTCCATGACAATGCGACGGTTTTGCAAATTTCGGAAAATTCGTCGCGGTCCGGCTCCGGCAGGCGCGAAGCCGCCCCGCGGTTCTGGACAAACGGCGCACCTGCCGCTAGCACGAGCCGACACTTCTGGAGAGGTTCCGATGATCCCGCTTGATACGCTGCGCGCCCGTTATCTGGAGGGTATCCGTGCGGCCGCCGATGAGGCTGCGCTGGAAGAGCTGCGCCTTGCTGCCCTGGGTAAGAAGGGCGAAGTGGCCCTTCTGATGCGCGAACTGGGCAAAATGAGCCCCGAAGAGCGCCAGACCATCGGCAAATCGCTCAATGAGCTGAAAGACGAAATCGACGCTCTGCTGCGCGCGCGCAAAGCCGCTTTCGCCGATGCGGCCCTCGATGAGCGGCTGAAAGCCGAATGGCTCGACGTCACCCTGCCGGGCCGTCCGCGCCGCATGGGCACCATCCATCCGGTCAGCCAGGTGATGGAAGAATGCTCGGCCATCTTCGCCGATATGGGCTTCCGCGTGGCCGAAGGTCCGCAGATTGAGACCGACTGGTATAACTTTGATGCGCTGAACATCGCGCCCGAGCATCCCGCGCGCCAGGAGCATGACACCTTCTTCATGCACCGCGCCGAGGGCGATGCCCGTCCGCCGCATGTGCTGCGCACCCATACCTCGCCGGTGCAGATCCGCGCCATGCTCGACCAGGGCGCGCCGATCCGCGTGATCGCGCCGGGTCGCGTTTACCGCATGGATATGGACCAGACCCATACCCCGATGTTCCACCAGATTGAGGGCATGGCGATCGACCGTGACATCTCGATGGCGAACCTGAAGTGGGTGCTCGAGGAATTCTTCTCGGCCTATTTCGGCACCAAGGTGAAGACCCGTTTCCGCGCCTCGCATTTCCCCTTCACCGAGCCTTCGGCGGAAGTCGACATCCAGTGCTCCTGGGTCGGCGGTCAGCTGAAAGTGGGTGAGGGTGATGGCTGGCTGGAAGTTCTCGGCTCAGGCATGATGCACCCGAAAGTTCTGCAGGCGGGCGGGATCGATCCCAACGAATGGCAGGGCTTTGCCTTCGGGATGGGCATCGACCGGATGGCCATGCTGAAATATGGCATCCCGGATCTGCGCGCCTTCTTTGAAAGCGATCTGCGCTGGCTGCGCCACTATGGCTTCGGCGCCCTGGACGCGCCGAGCATTCACGCAGGCTGATCCCCTTCGCCGGACGAACAGGACGGCCCTGCCAGAGATGGCGGGGCCGTTTTCGTTTTCGGCCGCTGCTGTCGGGCGCATGACAGGGGGCAGGCATTTCATATGAGAGGTGAAGTGCAGCCTCCCGGGCAGGGCTGCGATATTCCGGGCCCTGGCTAAAGTCGCTCAGGCCAGAACACTTCAGCTCAAAAGCCGTGCGTCGCGATCGGATCCTCAGTCCGATGGCGGCGTCTTTGGGCCCGCAACCTCACTCGCAGGGTCGGCAGCGCGGGCGGTGCGGCCTCCGCCCGCCCTTTTGGCGTGATAAAGCGCCTCATCCACCACGGCCAGAACCCCTGCGGCGGTAGCGCCGGGCGGGGCGATCACAAAGCCGATGCTTGCCGAGGCGGTCAGCAGGCGGTCCTGCCAGCGCAGCGGACGGGTCAGCCGGCTGAGCAGGCGATCTGCAAGGCGCGAAAGGGCGGCACTGTCGCTCAGCCCCGGCAGCAGAAGCAGAAATTCGTCGCCACCGATCCGGGCGGATAAATCGCTGTCGCGGGCTTCGCCCTGTAAAATCTGCCCCACATGCCGCAACAGAGCGTCCCCGGCCGCATGTCCGAAGCTGTCGTTGATCTTTTTGAAGTGATCGAGATCGAGGTGAAGGACGCCGAAGGGTGCCGCACCCCCCAGAAGCGCCTCCAGCATGTCATCGGCGGCGCGGCGATTGCCAAGCCCGGTCAGCGCGTCGCTGTGCGCCTGGCTTTCCGCGGCTCTGCGTGCGCGCTGAAGGCGGCGGGTCAGTCCGGTCAGCTCAGCGGTGACGAGGCTGTTGGCTTCGATCAGAAACAGCAGCTCCATCGCAGGATCTGTCGGCGCGAAGTCCGCGACCGTGAGGTCATGACGCCGGACAGCCTGGGGCAGGTCGATGCCGAGGGCGAAATTGACCAGCGCCCCGCCATCGGCCAGCGGGACCGCCAGCGCGCGCAGCGTCGCTTCAGGCCGGTCGCGGCTGTGCAGACGCAGTCCGCGCGGGCCGCAGTCGCGCAGTCCGGCGAGTGTCGTGATCTGCTGCGGATGGCTGATCCGGATCAGGTCGAAAAACTCTGCCCCCTCCGTCAGCGCGGGCAGCAGTCGCGGTATGGCCGGGCCAGGAAATCGCACCCGCCCCCGGCGGTCTAGGGTCAGCGCCATCGGCATCAGCCGCCCGAGCATCTCAGGCAGGATCTGAATCGCTGCCACCGGGACATCAGGGGGGGCGTGTTATCCGGTTCAAAGCCGCTCTCCGGCCAGATCGAAGCGCTGTCCGTTGGTGAAGTTGTCCAGATGCAGCTGCACCCGGATCTCACCCCTGCCGGAGGCGGCGGGGACTGCCTCGCTCAGGATCAGGGCGCCGTAGTCATCCGCCATGACGTCGATCACCCCCTTCAGAATCGGCGTGAAGGCGAAGGGCTCTGCGCAGCGCAGCACAAAAGTCGCCTCTCTCCCCTCTGACAGGCGGACATCGGGAAGGCGGATCAGCGGAAAAGCAAGGCGCGCGCGGTCCGGCAGCTCTTCAAGTGACCACAGAAAGTCGGTGAAACTGCGGCCGCCGAACCGCAGCAGCCGCCGCAGCGGCAGACCCGTCTGTGAGGTGACAAGCCATTGTCCGAAATCCTCAAGGATTGCGGCCTCAGGCCGGTTCAGCCGCTCAGAAGCGGCGGTGAGAATCGCGTAGCTGAGGGCATCTTCATAGGGCAGGAGTGCCTCAAATGGTTCCGGCCCGAGCGCGCAGTCCCCCGCCACCTGCTGCCAGAGGCTGTCACTGTGCATATCGCGCAGAAAGCTGCGCAGGGCGCGATTGACGAGGCCAAGCATATCCATCCTTCAGATCCGAGCCGCCTATGTCAGTCTGCGCCGCATCCGTTAAGAAAGCGCGAAGAGGCCCGTCAGGCCGCAAGCTGACGGGCAAGACAGACCTGATTGCGGCCCTGGCGTTTCGCGCTCAGCAAAGCCTCGTCCGCCCTTTTGAGCATCTCATCGGCCAGACAGGCGGCACCGCGGCTCAGCGCCAGGCCGATGGAGGCGGTGACGGGAAGCGAGCGGCGCTCTGCGGGCAGGGGGATCGGCCGCAGGGCAAGGGCGCAGCGCAGATGGTCCGCCAGAGCCAGCGGATCGCGGCCCGCGCCAAGCTTTGCGGCGATCAGAAATTCCTCGCCGCCATAGCGCGCGATCAGGTCATCCGGCTCAAGGCCGCTGCGCAGGCGGCGGGCCACTTCGGTCAGCACATCATCGCCTGCGGCATGGCCAAAAGTGTCATTCACCTGTTTGAAATGGTCGAGATCCAGCAGCATCACCGCGCAGTCCGTGCCCCCCGGCCCGGTCTCTCTCAGCATGCGCGACAGCGCTGGCAGGGCGTGGCGCCGGTTGCTGAGGCCGGTGAGCGGATCGGTTAGGGCAAGGCGCAGCCCGTCGTGCAAAAGGCGCATCCGCGTTTCATTGCGCAGCCGCCGCCCGATCAGCCGGCGCAGCCGGGTTGCTGCTTCCAGAGGGGTGACCACCGCGGGCAGCACCGCATCCGCCCCAAGATCAAGCGCCGCCGCATCCTGCGCCGCCGTGCCTGAGGGGCTGATCCGGACCAGGGGCGCAGCCGCCGGCCCGCGCCGGGCGAGAAGATCAGCCAGAAGGCCCGGGGCCTCCTCCGCGCCGGGGGCGGCGCAGAGGAGGAGGGCGTCGGGGGAAAGATCCTCCCGCTCAAGGAGACTTCGGCGCGAGAGTGGCGTCAGGCGATGCGGCGCAAGAAAGGGTCGCAGGCTGCGGCACCAGGATTCTGCCCGGGCTTCGGGGCCCACAACAGCGATGAGAGAGGGACGCTCAAGGCCCGGCGGAGCCTCGCAAAAGCCGTCCGGCATCTCGTCATAAAGCGCGCGCGGGCCGCTGCTCTGGCGCAGAAAGCTGCGGATCTGTGCCAGCTGAAAATGGGCAGATGCATCCTCGGGCAGCACCTCGCTGGCCCCCGCCAGCAGCACCCTGACCCGGGCCTCCCCCTCTCCCTGTTGCAGCAGCGCGAGGATCGGCAGGCCAGGTTGCCCGGCCCTTCGGCGCAGAAGATCGCAGGCCGAGGGCCCCGTGATCAACCCGCCGCTGAGGAGAACCAGATCGGCCGGGGGGCCGCGCAGAAGTGCCAGCCCTTCCGCCAGACCGCAGGCGGAGCGCACCTCATAACAGGCGGCCTGAAGTCCCGCCTGAAGCCGGATCCGGCGCGGTGCCACCTCATCTATGATCAGCACGCGGCGCAGCATCCGGGTCAGTTTCCTCCGCTCAGGGCCCCGGAGCCTTGCCTTGGCTCCGCCTTTGGGTCACCTTGCCGCCGATTGGTTAACAATTCGTTGCGCGGAGCCGGAGCGCCCGCAGGGCCGGGGCGGCCGATGTGCGGCGACAGGGGTTTTAGATGAAACGGGACTTGGCGGAAACGCTTGCGCTTCAAGCGCTTGGCTGGATTGCGAGTGAGGATGAACTCTTCGGGGTTTTCTTGAATGCGACCGGAGCGAGCCAAAGCGACCTTCGTGAACAGGCAGGCAATGCGCATTTTCTGGGCGCGGTTCTCGACTTCATTCTGCAGGAAGATGACCGGGTGCTGCGCTTTGCGGAAGCCGCCGGTGTGGCCCCCACGGCACCGGGGCAGGCCCGCCAGGTGCTGCCGGGCGGGGAGACACCGCATTGGACGTGACCGCTCTGCCCATCCGGGGGCTGATCTTCGACAAAGACGGCACGCTGTTTGATTTTCGCCGCACCTGGAGTGCCTGGTCCGCGGCGCTTCTGGAGGATCTGGCCCCCGGCGATCCCGCCCGTCAGAACGAGATGGCGGCGGCCATCGGCTTTTGCCGCGAGACGCTGGACTTTCGCGCACTCAGCCCGGTGATCGCGGGAACTCCGGCTGAGGTGGCGGCCTTATTGCTGCCCTTCCTGCCGGGGCAGCAGATGGCGCCGCTGGTGGACCGGATGAACCGGCTGGCCGAGGATGTGCCCCTGGCCGAAGTGGTGCCGCTTGCGCCGTTGCTGCGTGATCTGATTGCGCGCGGCTATGTCCTGGGCGTTGCGACCAATGATGCCGAAGCCCCGGCGCGCGCGCATCTGAGCCGCAGCGGGATCAGCGGATTTTTTGACTTCGTTGCGGGCTGCGATTCAGGCTTTGGCGCCAAACCGGCGGCAGGGCAGCTCAGGGCCTTTTGCCGGGCCACCGGCCTTGTGCCCGAGGAGGTCGCAATGATCGGGGACAGCACCCATGATCTTCATGCCGCAGAAGCCGCAGGCATGACGGCTGTGGCGGTTCTGACCGGCATTGCGACCGAAACCGATCTGGCACCGGTGGCGGATGTGGTTCTACGCGATATCGGCGGATTGCCGGAGTGGCTTTCGCTTAAATGATGCGGCGAAACTGCGGGACGGGGCCGGAGTTGTCGAAGAAGGGCACCCCTTCGTCGCGGCTGCGGCCCTCAAGGTGATGGCCGATCTCGGCCAGAACCACCTCGGTGATGAAGGGCAGATCGAAAGAGCGGACGCGTCGCAGCGGGATCCACTGCAGGTGCGACAGCTCATCCTGGGCGTCGGAGAAATCATCGGTATCCCCCGTAAGCGCCGAGGCATCCGCCAGAAAGAAGCGCGCATCAAAGCGGCGCGGGCGGCCCGGCGGGGTGATGGCGCGGAACACGAACTGAAGCCCCGCCGCATCGGGCAAAAGACCGCGTGCGGCAAGTTTTTCCCAATCACCGCCCGGTGCATCGGGCCAGTCTCCGGGCTGTGCAAGCGTCAGGCCGGTTTCCTCCCAAAGCTCCCGCACCGCCGTGACGGCGAGGGCAGCGGCCGTCAGGCCGGGCAGGGTGGTCTGCTGCGGATAGGCTGACAGCAGCGCCTCGCAGCGGGCATTCAGGGGGCGGGCAAGCGGGACCGAAGTATCGCCGTGATCCACGGCACCGCCGGGAAAGACGAACTTATTGGGCATAAAAGCCGCAGCCGCACCGCGCTGACCCATCAGAACCTCAGGTCCTTCACGGCCCTCGCGCGACAGAATGATCGTTGCGGCGTCGCGCAGGCGGCTTTTATCCTCAGTCATGCTCTCCCTTTCCCCCCTGATGACGCTTCAGCGCGCGCTGACGCGGCCAAAGCCGTGCATGCGCCGCGACCACTGGACCCCGATCAGCGCGCCTTTCAGACGCGGCAGGAAATAAAGCGACATCGCAACAGCGGCCACCGAGAAGAGGACCGAGAGCATGACCGGATCGGGGCGATACTTGGTGAAAGCCACATAAAGCAGCGGCCCGAGGATTTTGCCGACCAGAACGATGGTCAGATAGGCCGGGCCGTCATCGGCGCGGTGATGGTAGAATTCCTCACCACACTCCGAACAGGCGGTGTTCACCTTAAGATAGCCGTCAAAGAGCGCCCCCTCGCCGCAATGCGGGCAGCGACGCAGATAGCCCTTTTTCATGGCGGGCCACATCGGGCGGTCGTCGACGATCGCGGTGGTGACTGACTGGCTCATGGTAATGCCTTTCCCTCAGGTCCTGAACGCATATGGGTTGCCCGAAGGCATAGCGCATCCTGCTTGTGCCAGACTGCGGCAAGGTGCCGCAATAGCCTGTTTTCCGGGCAGATGGTCCTTGCGTTCTTCCTGCATCCCTTTCGCGGCGGAAAAGCTGTTCTGACGCCCCCTGCAAATTTTTTTACGACAGTTTCGACGGAAAGCCGTCCGGGCCGCGTTTGACTGATATCGACGGGCAATGAGCCCGGAGGAAAAGGAGACGGAAATGATCAGCAAGACCCTTCGCCCGGTGGCACCGGCTCTCGCTTCGGTTCTGGCCCTCGTGCTTGCAACCGGCGCTGTCAGCGCACAGGACGCAGGCGCGGCACCGGCAAAGCGCCCGGCCCCGCTGATGCAGCTCGACACCGATGGGGACGGCCGCATCACCCGCGCGGAATGGGATGCCCCCCGCCTTGAGCGCCTCAAGGCTATGGATCCCGATCAGGACGGCTTTGTCACGCTCGAAGAGATGAAGGCCGATGCAGTGGCCCGCGCCACCAAACGCGCCGAGGCTATGGCGGAGCGTCGCTTCAATCGTCTCGACACCGATGGCGACGGCAAAATCTCGGCCGCTGAGGCCATGATGGCCCCCCCTGAGGGACGGCCTGGTCCCAAAGGCGGCAAAGGCCACGGCCCGCGCGGCAAAGCCATGGGCCCGATGGGCGGGGATTTCCACGCGAACTTCTTTGAGCGCCTTGATGCCGACAAAGACGGCGTGCTGAGCGCCGAGGAGCTTGAGGCCGCGAAAAAGCGGATGGAGCGCGGCCCGCGCCATGGCGCAAAGGGTCACCACGGCCACCACGGTCCTGAGGGCGAGCGTGGCCCGCGCGGACCGCGCCCGGAAGCTGCCCCGGAGGCGGGGGCTGACAAACCGGCCGGGAACTGACAGGTTCCCCCGGCGGGGCGCTGAGCTTCGCCGGGGGGCCTTGCCTTTCGCTTTGTAACGGTATGCGCAGGGAAAATGGCGTTGGATTCTGATCTTGGCCCGGCCTCCGAAGAGGCGCTGCTGCGTCTCTATGCCAATGGCGACGATCAGGCGGCACGCGAGCTGGCGCGGCGCTTTCTGCCCCGGGTTCTGGCCTATGGGCGGCGGATGCTCGGCGATGGCGATGAGGCGCAGGATGTGGCCCAGGAGGCCATGGTGCGGCTCTGGCGGATCGCGCCTGAGTGGCGCTCGGGAGAGGCGCAGGTCTCGACCTGGCTCTGGCGGGTGACGGCGAACCTCTGCACCGACCGGCTGCGGCGCAGGCGGGGCGGCGTGGCGCTTGAAGATGCCCCCGAGCCTGAGGATGACGCGCCCTCGGCCCTCCAGCAGATGGTCGAGGCCAACCGCGCGGCCGCCCTTGAGGCTGCGCTGCAGAAACTGCCCGAACGGCAGCGCCAGGCCGTGGTGCTGCGCCACCTTGAAGGGCTGAGCAATCCCGAAATCGCCGAGGTCATGGCGATCGGGGTTGAGGCGGTGGAAAGTCTGACGGCGCGCGGAAAGCGTGCATTGAGCGCCCTTTTGTCGGGGCAGAAGCAGGAACTGGGGTATGAAGATGACCGCTGATAAATCGCTGAGAGATCACGATGAGGATGCTTTCCTTGATGCCTTTTTCATCGCCGCCCGGGCGCAGCCTGAAAGGGTGCCTGAGGCGCTGACGGATCAGGTCCTGCAGCGCGCCGCCGAATTGCAGCCCCGCGCAGCGCCGCTGGCGGCTGCGCCCGCCCGTCCCGGACGGGGCCGGATCGCGGGCTTTTTCGCGGGGCTGTTTGGCGGCGGCCTTTATGCCGGTCAGCTCGCGGGTATTGCCCTGGCGGCTGTGGCTGGTGTCTGGATGGGGCTGGTTCAGCCCGTAAGCCTTGGCATTGCCGGTGATATCGACGCTGAATTTATTGAAACGATTGAACTTCTGCCCGATGGCCCGGATGTCTGGGCGCAGGAGTTGGGGCTGGATCTGGGGACGGAAGACCGCGATGACTGAGCCATTGAATACCCCTCGTGCTTCGCGCCTTCGGGCGCGGACCTGGATCCTGACGCTGTCGCTCGCGGCCAATGTGCTGGTGGCGGGGGTGGGTCTGGGCACCTGGCTGCGCCACTCCGGCCCGCCGCCCGAGCCGCCGCAGGCGGAGCGGCGTCTGGGCTTTGGTCAATGGGCGGCGGGGCTGGAGCGCGAAGATCACCGCGCCCTGCGCCAGGCCTTCGAGGCCCGGGGCATGGATTTCCGGGGCCTGCGTCAGGCTGAGATGGCCGATCGCCGCGCGCTGCTTGAGGTTTTGCAGAAAGTCCCCTTCGACGCTTTGGCTTTTGCTGAGATCACCGACCGGATCACGGCCCGCGCCATGGACCGGATGTCCCTGGGCAATGAGCTGATCCGCGATCACGTCATTGCCATGGACGACGCCCGCCGCCGCGCCTTTGCCGAGCGTCTGGAGGTTGCGGTGAAAAAGTCCGAAGCCCCGCCGCGCCCGCGTGCGGAGCGTCAGGGCACCGCGCAGGATTAACCCTCAGAGCAGCTGCTGCTGGCTTGCGGCAAGTTCGCTCAGCAGCCAGTTGCGCACCACACGCAGCCGGCGCGTGCCGATGTGATCGCGGTGCGCAGTCAGCCAGTAGCTGCGCCTGAGCCGGATCTGATCGTCCAGAACCGGCACCAGCCCCGGCGTGCCGCGCGCCACATAACAGGGCAGCACTGCCAGCCCCAGACCGCGCTGCGCGGCCATGGCCTGGTTGAAGATGCTGGCACTGCGAAACACCGGGCGCAGACCGGGGCGCAATTCGTCGAGGTAATCCAGCGCCGGGGTGATCAGCATCTCTTCGATGTAACCGACAAACGGCAGGTCGTTCAGGGCCTCAGCGCTTTCAGGCTGACCCTTGGCGGCCAGAAGATCTGCCGCGCCGTAAAGCGCCAGCGCATAGTCGCAGAGCTTCTCAGACTGCCAGCCGCCCCGCTGCACCGGGTCGAGCGTTATGGTCACATCCGCCTCGCGGCGTGAGAGGGACAACACCTGCGTCAGGGTGATGAGATCGAGGGTAAGCCGCGGAAACCGCTCCAGAAACCGCCCGAGAAGCTGGTCGCTGAAAAAGGCGCCGAACCCTTCCGGCACCGCCATGCGCAGCACACCGGACAGTCCCGGATCGCGGGATTCTTCCGGGCTGACAAGGGCAGAGGCCTCTTCCATCTTTTCTGCCTGAGCGATCAGCCGCCGCCCTGAGGTGGTGAGGCCATAGCCTCTGGCCGAGCGCTCAAAAAGCCGCTGCCCAAGGCCCTCTTCCAGCCGTTCGATGCGCCGTGCCACGGTGACATGAGAGGTGCCAAGCGCGCGGGCCGCGCCGCTGAGCTGCCCGTCGCGGGCCAGGGCAAGGAAGAACCGCAGGTCATCCCAGTTGAAGTGGTCCATGTCTGTTCATTTTCGTTCAGTTGCTGTGCGCAGAGTTTCACGTCTGCCCCCTTGTGCCAATGGGCTTCGCGCCGGAAACTCCGGCTCTGTTGCGGAAGGGGATCAGAGCGCCGCATCAGAGATTCTGAACGGATCTGAACAGCACGACGGGAGAGGCCATGGAAACCTTCGACTATATCATTGTCGGCGCGGGCAGCGCTGGCTGCGTCATGGCCAATCGCCTTTCGGCAGATCCGCGCAATCGGGTGCTGCTGCTGGAGGCGGGCGGTAAAGACAATTACCACTGGATCCATATTCCGGTCGGCTATCTTTATTGCATCGACAATCCCCGCACCGACTGGCGCTTCCGGACCGAAGCGGAAGAAGGCCTGAACGGGCGCAGCCTGATCTATCCGCGCGGCAAGGTGCTGGGCGGCTGCTCCTCGATCAACGGCATGATCTATATGCGCGGTCAGGCGCAGGATTATGACACCTGGGCGCAGATGGGCTGCACCGGCTGGGGCTGGGACGATGTTCTGCCGCTCTTTAAGGGCATGGAAGATCACTACAAAGGCGGCACGGATCTGCATGGCTCGGGCGGTGAATGGCGGGTGGAGAAGGCCCGTCTGCACTGGCCGGTGCTGGATGCCTTCCGCGATGCGGCGCTGCAGGCCGGGATTCCCGCGACTGATGACTTCAACAAAGGCACCAATGAGGGGGCCGGTTACTTTGAGGTCAATCAGCGCCGGGGTATTCGCTGGAATGCGTCAAAGGCGTTTCTGCATCCGGTGACGGGGCGCAGCAATCTGAAGGTGGTGACCGGCGCCCAGGCCGGGCGGCTGATCATTGAAGGTGGCGAGGTTCAGGGCGTGCGCTGGACCGTCGGCGGCCAGGAGATGGCAGCCCTTGCCCGGCGCGAGACGGTGCTTTGCGCGGGCGCCGTCGGCACCCCGCAACTGCTTGAGCTGTCGGGCGTCGGGCGCGGCGATGTTCTGGCTGCTGCGGGTGTTCAGCAGGTGGCAGAGGTCGCAGGCGTGGGCGAGAACCTGCAGGATCACCTGCAACTGCGGCTGATCTATAAGGTTAAAGGCGTTGGCACGCTGAACGAGAAAGCCTCGAGCCTTATCGGTAAGGCCATGATCGGGGCGGAATATCTGTTCAGGCGCTCCGGCCCGATGTCGATGGCCCCCAGCCAGCTCGGGATTTTCACCCGCTCCGGCCCTGAGAAGGAAACGCCGGATCTGGAATGGCACGTCCAGCCCGTCAGCCTCGATAAATTCGGCGATCCGGTGCATAAATTCCCGGCGATCACGGCGAGTGTCTGTAACCTGCGGCCCGAAAGCCGGGGCAGCATTCACATCAAATCCGCTGACTTCCGTGAAGCCCCCTCGATCCGGCCGAATTACCTTTCGACCGAAGGCGATCTTGAGGTCGCTGCGCGCTCGATCCGGAAGACGCGCGAGATTGCGGCACAGCCTGCTTTCGCCCGCTACAGCCCGGAAGAGTTCAAGCCCGGTCCGGATTACACCTCGGAAGAGGATCTGCGCCGCGCCGCGCGTGATATCGGCACCACCATCTTCCACCCTGCCGGTACCTGCCGCATGGGCGCGGATGAGGGCGCAGTGGTCGATGCCCGCCTGCGGATGAAAGCTCTTGGCCGCCTGCGCATCGCGGATGCTTCGGTGATGCCGGTCATCACCTCAGGCAATACCAATTCGCCGACCCTGATGATTGCCGAGAAGGCCGCGAAGATGATCCTGGAGGATGCCCGCTGAGCGGGGCATGCTGATCAGGCTGCACGCTTGCGCAGAGGCTCCGGGCCAAAGGCGCGGCTGTGCAGCCTTTTTTAATGGCCAGGCCAAGGGGCAGTGAGACGCGAAAACTGCAGTCTCACAGGCCCCGCCTTTTGGTCTGGTGAGCCGGCATATGATCTCCATACGGGGGATCATATCCGCGGCCATGATCAGAGCCATCACAAAGAGAAGACTTAAGCTGACACCCATATCTGTCCTCCTCCGGATGGATCAGGGCAGTCTGGGGCGGATGTCTTTCAAAACAGTAAAACGCCGGACAGAAATTAAAAAAGCCATCCCGAAGGATGGCTTTTTTAAACTGGAGCGGGCGAGGCGATTCGAACGCCCGACCCTAACCTTGGCAAGGTTATGCTCTACCCCTGAGCTACGCCCGCTCTCTGTGAGGGGGTATTTACGTCCGCCCGCCGCGCTCTGCAAGAGAAAAAATGACGGCGGGCGAAAATTTAGAAGTCTCTGATAAGGCGGGGCTTTCCGCGTCAGCGCGTCCCGGCTTTGGGCTGAGACATCAGCCAGATCAGCGCGCCGCCTGCCAGCACCAGGAAGGGCAGCATGGCCATATTCACCGCCTGCCAGCCCTCTTCAACCGAGCCCCCGGAGCAGTTCATCAGCCCGCCCGAGGAGAAGCTGGCCATGGTCACGCCGCCAAAGACGATCAGATCGTTCAGCCCCTGCATCCGGCCCCGCTCTGCCGGGCTGTGCTGCGCGGTCAGCATGGCCGTCGCGCCGACAAATCCGAAGTTCCATCCCAGACCCAGCAGGATCAGCGCGAGGAAGAAGTTCTCCAGCTCCACACCGCTCATGGCCACGGCTCCGGCGGCGGCCAGGATCACAAGGCCCAGCCCCACCACCCGCGTCGCGCCAAAACGCGCGATGATATGGCCGGTGAAGAAGGAGGGCGCATACATCGCCAGCACATGGGCGGTGACCACATTGGCCGCATCTGAGGTCTCAAACCCGCAGCCGACCACCGCCAGCGGCGAGGAGGTCATGATGAGGTTCATCAGGGCGTAAGAGACCGTGGCACAGATCACGGAAACCGCGATGGCCGGGGTTTTCAGAAGCTCCATCCGGCTGCGTCCCTGGAAGGCGCCGGGGACCGGGGCAGGGGGCCTGGGGATCTTCAGTCCGGCAAAGAGAAAGACGCCCACAAGGTTCAGGCCGATGACCGCGAGATAGGTGCCGAGGAAGGGGAAAACGAAGGCCTCTGCCGTCAGTTTCACCAGCTGCGGGCCCAGAAGGGCCGAGAGCAGCCCCCCCGCCATGACCCAGGAGATCGCCTTTGGGCGGAAGGCCTCTGAGGCGGTGTCGGTGGCGGCGAAGCGGTAGAAGCCCTGGGCGCTCATATAGCTGCCGGTGAAAAGCGCGCCGAGCACAAAGAGCGGAAAGCTTTGGATATAAAGCGCGATTGCGCCCAGGATCGCGCCGATCATACCCCCGATCGCCCCGGCCACAAAGCCCGCGCGGCGACCGTGCTTTTGCATCAGTGACGACAGGGGCGTGGCTGACAGCATCGAGCCGATCACCGTGGCCGAAATCGGCAGCGTCGCCCAGCAGGGGTTGGCGGCCAGCGACTGACCGGCAAGACCTGCAATGGTGAAGATCATCGGCATCTGTGCACCCAGCACGGCCTGAGCCGCGACCAGCACATAGACGTTCTGCCGGGCAAGCCGGTCATCGGGGGCGGGGGTATGGGGTGCGGTCTGGCTCATGACGGGGACGCTAGGCCCGGGCGGCAGGCCCTGCAAGAGGGCAGATTGAACCCCTCTGTGATGCCTGTGCTTTGTTGCGGCCCCGCCGCAGTGACCGGGTGTAAAGACCCCGCCAGGGGCCCGCAATTTCCCTGCGCCCCTTGCGGGGGGGCGGACGCGATACTAAGACTCTGACAAGAGTGCTGTGGCAAAACCCTGTGAGGGGTAATCCACAGCCCATGAAATCAGAGGCGGGTAAAGATGCGCGATCCGGCAGACTTCTATATGAACACCCTCGTGCCTATGGTGGTTGAGCAGACCAGCCGTGGTGAGCGGGCCTATGACATCTTCTCGCGCCTGCTGAAGGAGCGGATCATCTTTCTGTCGGGCCCCGTGCATGACGGCATGTCGACGCTGATCGTGGCGCAGCTGCTGTTTCTGGAAGCGGAAAATCCGAATAAAGAAATCAGCATGTATATCAACAGCCCCGGCGGTGTCGTGACCTCGGGTCTGTCGATCTATGACACCATGCAGTACATCAAGCCGAAGGTCTCGACCCTGGTGGTCGGCCAGGCGGCTTCGATGGGCTCGCTTTTGCTGACCGCGGGTGAGCCGGGCATGCGCTTCTCGCTGCCCAACAGCCGTGTCATGGTGCACCAGCCCTCGGGTGGCTATCAGGGCCAGGCGACGGATATCATGATCCACGCCCGCGAGACCGAAAAACTCAAGCGCCGCCTGAATGAGATTTACGTCAAACACACCGGCAACAGCTATGATGTGATTGAAGCCGGCCTTGAGCGCGACAACTTCATGTCGGCCGAAGAGGCAAAAGCCTGGGGTCTGATCGACGAGATCGTTGAGACCCGCGGCAAAGCCGACACGGACGCAAAGTAACGCCTTCGGGGGTTGAGAGAGACTCCGTGCTCCCGTAATCTCGCGGGAGCAGCTTATGAGGGCCCGGCAGGGCCAAAGGAACGGAACGCATGGCAAGCAATTCGGGCGACAGCAAAAACACCCTCTACTGCTCGTTCTGCGGCAAGAGCCAGCACGAGGTGCGCAAGCTGATCGCCGGGCCGACGGTGTTCATCTGCGATGAATGCGTTGAGCTTTGCATGGATATCATCCGCGAAGAGACCAAGTCTTCGGGGCTGAAATCCGCAGATGGTGTGCCGACGCCGCGCGAGATCGCGAAGGTGCTCGACGATTATGTGGTGGGGCAGGAACATGCCAAGCGCGTCCTCGCCGTGGCTGTGCACAACCACTACAAGCGTCTGAACCATTCGGGTGGCAAAGCCGGCGACATCGAGCTTGCGAAGTCGAACATCCTGCTGATCGGGCCGACCGGCACCGGCAAAACCCTTCTGGCGCAGACGCTGGCGCGTATTCTCGATGTGCCCTTCACCATGGCCGATGCGACCACGCTGACGGAAGCGGGCTATGTCGGGGAAGATGTTGAAAACATCATTCTGAAGCTTCTGCAGGCCTCGGAGTATAACGTAGAGCGTGCGCAGCGCGGCATCGTTTATATCGACGAGGTCGATAAGATCACCCGCAAGTCGGACAACCCTTCGATCACCCGGGACGTCTCGGGCGAGGGCGTGCAGCAGGCGCTTCTGAAGATCATGGAGGGCACCGTGGCCTCGGTGCCGCCGCAGGGCGGGCGCAAGCATCCGCAGCAGGAATTCCTGCAGGTCGACACCACCAATATTCTCTTCATCTGCGGCGGCGCTTTTGCGGGTCTGGAAAAGATCATCGCGCAGCGCGGCACGGCGAAGGGAATCGGTTTTGGTGCGGCGGTCAAAGGCCCCGATGAGCGTGGCACGGGCGAGCTGTTCAAAGAGCTTGAGCCGGAAGATCTGCTGAAGTTCGGCCTGATCCCGGAGTTTGTCGGCCGTCTGCCGGTGATTGCAACCCTTGCTGATCTGGATGAAGCGGCACTGGTGACCATCCTGTCGGAGCCGAAGAACGCGCTGGTCAAGCAGTATCAGAAGCTCTTTGAGATCGAGAATGTGAAGCTGACCTTTACGGCAGATGCGCTCTCAGCAGTCGCGAAGCGGGCGATCAAACGCAAAACCGGTGCGCGGGGCCTGCGCTCGATCATGGAAGATATCCTGCTCGATACCATGTTCGAGCTTCCGGGCATGGAAGATGTGCAGGAAGTGGTGGTCAATGAGGAGGTCGTGAACGGCGCCTCAAAACCGCTTCTGGTGCATACGGATGCGGCGAAGAAAAAACAGGCGGCCAGCGCCTGAGGATTTGAGAGGGCGGGAGGAAACTCCCGCCCTTTCCTTTTGGCGAGAGGCCGGGGGCTTTGCGCCCCCGGACCCCCGCAGAGTATTTGGAAAAAGCCAAAATCAAAGGCGGCGGGATGATGCGGCGGATCTCTTCAGGATCGGTGTTTGAGGCGCAGATCGGCTACAGCCGGGCGGTTGTGCAGGGCGGTCTGGTCTATGTTTCAGGCACCACGGGCTATGATTATGCCAGCATGACGCTGCCCGGGGATGTGGAAGCGCAATGTGCCAATACGCTGGCCACGATTGCGAAGGTGCTGGAGGAGGCGGGCTCTTCGCTCGATCAGGTGGTGCGGGTTCGGTATATTTTGCCGGACCGGCGCGATTTTCCGAAATGCTGGCCGCAGCTGAGCGCGGCTTTTGCCCGGGCGCGGCCCGCGGCGACTATGATCGAGGCGCGTCTTATGGAAGATGCGATGAAAATTGAAATCGAAGTGACCGCGGTCTGTGGCGAATAAGCGCAGGCCCTCTGGACCCGGGGCGGTGGTTTTTTTATAACCGGGCCAACTGAACGCGTGGAGTCGCCATGAAGAATTTTCTCCTCAGTTTTGCGACCTGGTGGAATGGCCAGACGCTGAACACCCGTTTCCACACCTGGCGTCACGGTGTGAAGGTCGGCGAAGACCCGCAGGGCAATACCTATTATCAGTCGAAAGACGGCAAGCGCCGCTGGGTCATCTTTAACGGGGAGATGCAGGCAAGCCGGGTGCCGAGCGACTGGCATGGCTGGCTGCACCACACCTTTGCGGAGCCGCCGACAAAAGCGCCGCTTACGCATAAGCCGTGGGAGAAGCCGCATATGGAGAACCCCACGGGAACGGCGGCTGCCTATGCCCCGGCGGGTTCGCTGATGCGCGCAGCCCCGGTGCAGCGCCGCGATTATGAGGCCTGGCAGCCCGAATGAGCGAGGGCAGCAAGGCAGAGGTTGCGGTCGGAGCAGCAGTGCTCGCGATCGCAGCCGGGTTTCTGATTTACGCAGCCCAGGTGACTGGCCTTGGTCCCTCGGGGGGCGCCTATGAGTTGCGGGCGCAGTTTCGCTCGATCGAAGGTGTGCGCGCCGGGACGGATGTGCGCATCGCCGGGGTGAAAGTCGGCACGGTGACGTCGACCTCGCTCGATCCGCAGAGCTTCATGGCAGAGGCGCGGTTTACCGTGCGCGAGGGTGTCGAGATCCCGGAGGACAGCATCGTCATGATTTCCTCCGAGGGTCTGTTGGGCGGCAATTTTGTTGAGATTTCGCCCGGCGGTTCGCTGGAGGTGCTGCCGCCAGGCGCTGAGGTCGAGGATACCCAGGGCTCGGTGGGGCTGATCTCGCTTTTGATGAAATTTGTCGGCGGCGATAAAAAAGAGGACGGGCAATGATCCGCGCTGCCCTTCTGGCTCTCTTGATGGCCTTGCCCGCGCAAGCGCAGACTGTGACGGAAGGGCGGGGCGCGGCCCTGCGCTGGCTGGATAAAATGTCGGGCGAGACCGCGGATGTGGAGTTGTCGCGCGGCCAGGCGGCCGTCTGGGGGCGGCTGACCATCCAGCTCGACAGCTGCCGTTTTCCGGCCGATAACGCGACCTCTGAGGCCTGGGCGCATCTGACCATTCGCGACTCGGTGGCGGATAAGGCTGTCTTCAACGGCTGGATGCTCGCCAGTTCTCCGGCGCTTTCGGCTTTGGATCATCCGCGCTATGATGTCTGGGTTCTGCGCTGCCTGCAGAGCTGAGACTGCGGCACTTTCCCGATTGAGCCTTCACCCCTTTTCGGGGTAGGAGCCTCCTTTGGGTGCCGCGCGAAAGGATATTGCCATGAAGTTTCTTGACCTCTGCAAGGTCTATATCCGGTCCGGCGGCGGCGGTGGCGGCGCGGTGTCCTTCCGTCGTGAGAAATTCATCGAATTCGGCGGCCCGGACGGCGGCGACGGCGGTAACGGTGGTTCGGTTTACGCCGAGGCCGTTGAAGGTCTGAACACGCTGATCGATTTCCGCTATCAGCAGCACTTCTTCGCCAAGAACGGCCAGCACGGCATGGGCAGCCAGCGGACCGGGCGCAACGGCGATGACATCGTTCTGCGCGTCCCCGTCGGCACCGAGATCCTTGATGAGGATGAAGAAACCGTCATCGCTGACCTGACCGAAGTCGGCCAGCGTGTTGAACTGGCGCATGGCGGCAACGGCGGCTGGGGCAACCTGCGCTTCAAATCCTCGACCAACCGGGCGCCGGCACGTGCGAACCCCGGCCAGGAGGGGGTTGAGCGCACCATCTGGCTGCGGTTGAAACTGATCGCGGATGCGGGTCTTCTGGGCCTTCCGAATGCCGGTAAATCGACCTTCCTCGCGGCGACCTCGAATGCGCGTCCGAAAATTGCCGATTACCCTTTCACCACCCTGGTGCCGAACCTTGGGGTCGTGGGCGTTGACGGCAAAGAATTCGTCATGGCGGATATTCCGGGTCTCATTGAAGGCGCGTCTGAGGGGCGGGGCCTTGGTGATCAGTTCCTCGGCCATGTTGAGCGCTGCGCCGTTCTTCTGCACCTCGTGGATGGCACCTCTGAAACGGTGGCCAATGATTACCGCACCATCATCGGTGAACTGGAAGCCTATGGCGGAGAGCTGGCTGAAAAGCGGCGGATCACCTGCCTGAACAAAACCGATGCGCTTGACCCCGAAACCCTGGCCGAGCGTCTTGCTGAACTGCAGGAAGCCGCGGGCGGTCAGGTCTACGCTATTTCGGGCGCGGCCGGCATTGGTCTGCAGGAGGTGCTTCGGGCATTGATGAGCGAAATCGAAGCCCGTAAAGCTGAAGCCGAAGAAGACGCGGCGGGGCCCTGGCGCCCCTGAGGTGAGGCCCGAATATGACTGCCCCTGATGTGACCCAGGCGCGCCGCCTGGTGGTGAAGATCGGCTCCGCTTTGCTGGTGGACCGGGTGACGGGCCTGCGCGGCGACTGGCTGCGCGGCCTTGCCGAAGATGTGGCCGCCGCACGGGCGCGCGGCAGCGACGTGGTGCTGGTCTCCTCAGGGTCAATCGCACTCGGACGGCGCGTCCTCGGCCTGCCGGAAGGCCCTCTTGCGCTTGAGCAGTCCCAGGCAGCGGCAGCCGTGGGCCAGATCCGTCTGGCCCGCGCCTATGAGGAGGTGCTCGCGCCGCATGGCCTCAAGGCGGCACAGGTGCTCGTGACGCTCGAAGATACGGAGGATCGCCGCCGCTACCTCAACAGCCGCGCGACCCTTGAGACGCTGCTGAACCTCGGCGTCATCCCGATCGTCAACGAAAACGACACCGTCGCCACCGATGAGATTCGCTTCGGTGACAACGACCGGCTGGCCGCGCAGATTGCCGTGACCATCGGTGCCGACCAGTTGCTGCTTCTCTCGGATGTCGACGGTTTCTACAGCGCCAATCCCAAGACCGATCCTTCTGCACAGCGCTTTGATCTCGTTGATCAGATCACACCCGAGATCGAAGCCATGGCCGGCGATCCGATCTCCGGCCTCTCAAAAGGCGGGATGAAAACGAAAGTCATGGCCGCCAAAACCGCTGTTGCCGGCGGCTGCGCCATGGCGATCATGGAGGGCTCAGTCTATCGTCCGCTCTCCGCGCTGGCCAAAGACGCGAACCGCACCTGGTTCCTGCCGCTGTCGGATCCGCAACATGCCCGCAAGCGCTGGATTGCCGCCATGAAGCCCCGCGGCACCGTGCAGCTGGATGAAGGCGCCGTGCGTGCCCTTCACGCCGGAAAATCGCTGCTTCCTGCCGGTGTAACCCGGGTGTTCGGCAGTTTCGGGCGCGGCGAAGCGGTTCAGATCACAGACCCGCAGGGGGCAGAGCTTGCCAAAGGCCTGATCCGTTACACCGACGCCGAGGCCCGCGCCATCGCCGGCCATCAAAGTTCAGAGATTGAAAGCATTCTGGGCTACCCCGGCCGCGCCGCTCTCATCCATCGTGACGATCTCGCGATCTGATCTTTGGGTTTTTAAAAATACTCCGGGGGTCCGGGGGCAGCGCCCCCGGCCTCTCCGCTCCAGGCGCCCGATGCACGCTCAGCGCGTCGGCACCGGCTCTTCGCCGCGATAATCGTAAAAGCCGCGCTTCACCTTACGTCCCAGCCAGCCGGCCTCCACATATTTCACCAAAAGCGGGCAGGGGCGGTATTTGGTATCGGCCAGCCCCTCATGCAGGACGTTCATAATCGACAGGCAGGTATCGAGCCCGATGAAATCCGCAAGCTCCAGCGGACCCATGGGATGATTGGCCCCCAGCTTCATCGACTGATCGATTGAGCGGACATTGCCCACCCCTTCATAAAGCGCATAGACCGCCTCATTGATCATCGGGATCAGAATGCGGTTGACGATAAAGGCCGGAAAATCCTCGGCAGAGGCAGCGGTCTTACCAAGGGTCGCCACCACCTTCAGAAGCGTCTGATAGGTCTCCTCGCTGGTCTGAATCCCGCGGATCAGCTCCACCAGCTGCATGACCGGCACCGGGTTCATGAAGTGAAAGCCCATGAACCGCTCGGGCCGCTCGGTGCCTGCCGCCAGCCGCGTGATCGAAATAGAGGAGGTGTTGGAGGTCAGAATTGTCTCAGGCCGCAGATGCGGGCGCAGCTCTTCAAAAAGCTTCACCTTCACCGCCTCACGCTCAGTTGCGGCCTCGATGACCAGATCGCAGGCCCCCAGATCAGCCAGCACCCCGGTGGTACGAATGCGCCCCAGAGCAAGCGCCATTTCCGCCTCAGTCGTCTTGCCGCGGCTCACCTGACGCTCAAGATTACGGGCAATCAGCGCCATGGCCTTTTCCAAGGCCTCTTCGGAAATATCAGTCAGCAGAACGTCATAGCCCGACTGCGCAAAAACATGCGCAATGCCGTTTCCCATCTGTCCGGCACCGATGACGCCAACTGAACGGATTTCCATATTTTCCTCCGGGAGATGTCCGAAAGCGACATTAGGCCGCGCTGAGGCGCAAGCGCAAGCGGCAGCGTTTAACCGCTCCTTATCCTCTCCCGGCTAAACAGGCTGCGGGTGTGATTTATGGGGGTGGGCATGGGCAGGCTTTCGCCGCTCTGGGCTGAGCCGCAATTTCCGACCTGCCTTTTCGGGCAGTCGCGACTGCGGTTTCGCGCACAACAGCAGATTACCGGCCGCGCGGATGTTGCGGTTCTGGGCAGCGGGATAAGTTTCGGTCGTTTCTCTGAGGCGCCGTGGCCTGAACTTCTGGCCCGCCGCTCCGGGCTGCAGCTTCGAAACCTTGCCGTGCCACAGACAGGGCCTGAGGCCTGGGTTCAGGACGATGATCTGATGGCCCTGGCCGCCCGATCCTCGCTGCAACTGGTCGAGGTACCCTCCTGCCTGCGGGTCTCTAACCGGTTCTGGCAGCTGCATCCGCGCCGCAGCGACCGGATTGTCCGGGTGCTGCCCGGGCTCATCTCGCTTTATCCTGAACTGGATCTGGCGGAGGTGGTGTTTGCGGGCCATCTTCTGCGGCTTCTTGAGAGCATCTGCCCGCGCCGGTTTGACCTGATCCGCGACGCGGCAGAGCGGGCCTGGCTTGACCGGATGAACGGACTTCTGGCCGAGCTTCCGGGTCCGGTGGTGCTTCTTTGGCTCCATTTCCCGCAGCCGCGCGCGCTCTCACCTGGTGCGGATCTGGTGCAGGCGCTGCGCAGCAAGGTCCGCGCGGTGATCGAGGTGAAGGTCACTCCCAATCGGGACGCAGCGGGGCCGGCGGTCCATTTTCCGGATGCCGCGTCGCACAGCCGCATCGCTGAAAGGCTGAGCCAGCTGTCCGATCTGATGTAAAAAGGGCGCCCTGAGGCGCCCTTTTCCGTCCTGAGCCGCGGTGCGGATCAGAGCTTACCGGTGAGTTCCGGAACGATCTGGAAGAGATCGCCGACCAGGCCGTAATCGGCCACCTGGAAGATCGGGGCTTCTTCGTCTTTGTTGATCGCGACGATGACTTTCGAGTCTTTCATCCCGGCGAGGTGCTGGATGGCACCCGAGATGCCGACAGCGATATAGAGCTGCGGGGCAACCACTTTACCGGTCTGACCAACCTGCAGATCGTTCGGGGCATAGCCCGAATCGACGGCAGCGCGCGAAGCACCGACAGCCGCGCCGAGCTTGTCGGCCAGCTGGCCCACGATCGCGAAGTTTTCTTCCGAGCCGACGCCACGGCCGCCCGATACGACGATCTTCGCCGAGGTCAGATCCGGACGATCCGAGGCCGCAACCTTGTCTTCCACCCAAGCCGAGAGATCCGAGGTTTTCGGAGCCACGGCCTCAACAGCAGCCGAGCCACCCTGACCAGCCGCCGCAAAAGCAGCGGTCCGGACGGTAAAGACTTTAACCTTATCGGAAGACTTTACGGTTTGAATGGCGTTACCGGCATAGATCGGACGCGAGAAGGTGTCGGCGTCGACCACTTCGATCACATCGGAGAGAACCATGACGTCCAGAAGCGCGGCTGCACGGGGCAGTACGTTCTTCGAGAAGGCGGTCGCAGCCGCCGCGATGTGGCTGTAGCCACCCGCGATCGAGACGATCAGATCGGCAACCGATTCCGCCAGGCCGTGGCCTGCGTCCTCAGCGTGCAGAACTTTCGCAGCGCCTTCCAGCTTTGCAGCCTCGGCCGCAGCAGCAGCCGGACCTGCGACGAGGATATGAACCTCGCCAAGCGCTTTGACGGCCGAGAGAGCCTTGGCGACCGCATCGGTTGCCAGAGCGCCGTTGTTGACATCAGCAAGCAGCAGAACAGCCATCAGAGAACCCCCGCCTCGTCTTTCAGTTTCGCAATCAGCTCATCCACCGAGCCCACTTTCACACCGGCTTTACGGCCGGCGGGCTCTGCGGTTTTCACCACGGTCAGGCGCGGGGTGACATCGACGCCGTAATCGGCAGCGGTCTTTTCCTCGAGCGGCTTTTTCTTTGCCTTCATGATGTTCGGCAGCGAAGCATAGCGCGGCTCGTTGAGGCGAAGGTCGGCGGTGATGACAGCCGGGAGCTTCACTTTGATGGTCTGCAGACCGCCGTCGACCTCACGGGTCACGGTCGCGGCATCGCCCTCAACGGTGATTTCCGAAGCAAAGGTCGCCTGCGCCCAGCCCAGAAGGGCTGCGAGCATCTGACCGGTGGCGTTCAGATCGTTGTCGATCGCCTGTTTGCCCGCCAGAATGATCTGCGGCTGCTCTTCTTTGGCAACGGCAGCCAGCAGTTTTGCAACGGCCAGCGGCTCGATGTCGGTGTGAACATCGGAGGCAGCTTCGATCAGGATCGCGCGGTCCGCGCCCATGGCAAGGGCGGTGCGCAGGGTTTCCTGGGCCTGTTTCACGCCGATCGAGACCACGACGATCTCAGTGGCGACGCCTTTTTCTTTCAGGCGGATGGCCTCTTCGACTGCGATTTCGTCAAAGGGGTTCATCGACATTTTCACGTTGGCGAGGTCTACCCCCGAGCCGTCCGCTTTCACGCGGGCCTTCACGTTATAGTCGATGACCCGCTTTACGGGGACAAGAACCTTCATCGGCACATCTCTCCATCCTGACGTGACCTGACGCGCAGGTCACAGATCCGATCCGAAGCGGTGTTAGCCTGTCCACATCTTTTAGGACAGGTCAAAAAGACGCAGGACAGATCAAAACGTGGCGTTGCCATTAGCCTCTTGTCAGGCCTGGAACCCAGAGTACGTCCTTGTTTCCGCTATCATTTGCAATTCGCCCGGCAACAAAAAACCAATCCGAGAGCCGGTTGAGGTAGCGGATTGCCGCCGGGTTGACTGATTCGTCCTGTGAGAGGGCGACGGCCAGGCGCTCTGCACGGCGGCAGACCGTGCGGCACAGGTGCAGATGCGCCGCAAGCGCTGAGCCGCTGGGCAGGATGAAGCTGCGCAGGGGTGAGAGATCCGCATTCATCGCATCGATCTCGCGCTCAAGCCGGTCGACCTGGGCATCGATCATCCGCAGCACCGGATAGCCCGCCTCCGCGTCTTTCTCCATCGCCGGGCGGCCAAGGTCGGCGCCAAGGTCGAAAAGATCGTTGGAAATCCGCGCCAGAGCGGCATCCAGATCGCCTTCCGCATGCAGTCGGGCAAGGCCGACGGTGGCATTGGTTTCATCCACCGTGCCATAGGCATCAACCCGGGCTGAGGATTTCGCAACGCGGGTGCCATCAACCAGGGCCGTGTCGCCCTTATCGCCGGTGCGGGTGTAGATCTTTGACAGCACAACCATCTCAGTTGCCGCCCTGCATGCGCGACCAGGCGAAAAGAATGATGAGCAGAACGGCCACGAACTGTGCGCCGATGCGCCAGCGCATGATGCGATTGCCGTTCCGGCGGTTGAACTCGCCGCCACGTGCGAAGGTCACCACCCCGAAAATCAAAATGGCAGCCACGACCACGGTCGCGGCCACCGCGATGTAAAACAGCGGGTCATCTGTCAGCATGGGGGGTCCTCTCTCTCTTTCCACGGATGTAGCCCGTTTCCTGTGGCGAAGCAGCAGAAAATAAAACATCCTTGGGTTGTATCGTCGCTGCGGCCGGCGCGGACTGGCCGGCGGCTGCGGTCTGTTCGTTTGTGAAACGGGGTGCTGGTAGCGGGTATGAGTGAGATCCGGAGCGGGAATTACGTGCTGCGTGCGCGGCTGGATCAGGCGCAGGGGCCGGTCCTCTTCTGCTTTCATTTCTGGGATCCGAGGCCCGGGCTTGAGGGCGAGATCTTCGCGGAAAGCTATGCGCAGGCGCGGGGCTGGAACTGGATCGGGATCAGGCCGCTGCGCAACGACTGGTATCAGGGCGAAGAGGTTCCTGACCTGCTGCGTCGGGCGCGTGATCTGGCGGGGGGGCGTCGTCTGGTCTGCTATGGGCCGAGCATGGGGGCCTTTGCGGCACTGAATTTCGCCGGGCTGCTGCGAGCGGATTACGTGCTCGCTCTGGCGCCGCAGTTGACCGTCAATCCGGCCCACAGGCTTTATGATGACCGCTGGGCCGCAGATTCGGCGCAGATCACCTTTCGCCACGAATGGATTGAGCGGGGCCCGGCCATTGAGAAGGGGGTTCTGATCTTCAGCAGCCACCAGCGAGAGGTCTGCCACGCGAGAGAGATCCTGCGTCATCATCCGGCGCTGACTGCAATGGTGGTGCCCTTCGCCGGGCATCAGCCTGGATGGGTGCTGAGCGAGGCCGATGTCTTGGGGGATCTGGTCAGGGCGGCGATGGAGGGGCGCATTCCGATGCCGGAGGCCCGGCATAACCTGCGACGCAACCGGCTGCGCTCAAAGACCTATGTGCAGGAACTGCTGTTCTGGTTGCAGCGGCGCGGCGCGGCGGCGGGGGCGCTGGATCTGATCCGGGGCCGGCTCGCAGCGCATCTTTTTCAACACTGGCCGATTGCCCTCGCGCATCATCTCTGCCTGCGCGATCTGGGGCGCTGCGATGAAGCGGCGGAGGTTCTGACCCCCTGGCTCACCTCAGAGGAGCATGGGGGAATAGCGGGATGGCATCTGCAACAGATGCGAAAGGACACGCCCGAATGACAAAGGCCCCGCGCGGGGCGGGGCCTTTGTGAAGATCTTACCGATCCGCCTGGCTTCAGCCGATGGCAGCGGCTTTGACGTCTTCGTCGACGTTGTCGAGATACTGCGCGAAGTTCTTCGAGAACATCTCAACCAGTTTCTGTGCCTGAGCGTCGTAGGCGGCCGCATCAGCCCAGGTCGAACGCGGGTCGAGCAGACCGGTGTCCACGCCGTTCACGGCAACCGGAACCTCAAAGCCGAAGTTCGGGTCAACGCGGAATTCCACGTTGTTCAGCGAGCCGTCGAGCGCTGCGGTCAGCAGAGCGCGGGTTGCCTTGATCGGCATACGCTTGCCAACGCCGTGCTTGCCACCGGTCCAGCCGGTGTTCACCAGCCAGCAGGTTGCGCCGGTTACAGCGATCTTTTCCTGCAGCAGCTTGCCGTAGACTTCCGGACGACGCGGCATGAAGGGCGCGCCGAAGCAGGTCGAGAAGGTCGGGGTGGGTTCAGTCACGCCGCGCTCGGTGCCCGGGGTCTTCGAGGTGAAGCCCGACAGGAAGTGATACATCGCCTGAGCCGAGGAGAGACGCGCGATCGGCGGCAGAACACCGAAAGCATCGCAGGTCAGCATGATGACGTTCTTCGGCTGACCACCAAGGCCGGTGTCCGATGCGTTCGAGATATACTCGAGCGGATAGGCACAGCGCATGTTGTCGGTCAGCGAGTTGTCGTCAAAGTCCAGCTCGAGGGTATCGGCGTCATAGACCATGTTCTCAATGACGGTGCCGAATTTCGAGGTGGTGCCATAGATCTCCGGCTCAGCTTCTGCCGAGAGGTTGATCGTTTTGGCGTAGCAGCCGCCTTCGAAGTTGAAGGTGCCGTTGTCCGACCAGCCGTGCTCATCGTCGCCGATGAGGACGCGATTCGGATCTGCCGAAAGCGTGGTCTTACCGGTGCCCGACAGACCGAAGAACACAGCGGTGTCTTCCGGATTGCCGACGGCATGGTTGGCCGAGCAGTGCATCGGCATGATGCCTTTTTCCGGCAGCAGGTAGTTCAGCAGGGTGAAGACCGACTTCTTGTTCTCGCCTGCATATTCGGTATTGCCGATCAGGATCAGCTTTTTGTCGAAGTTCAGCGCGATGACGGTCTCGGTCCGGCAGCCGTGGCGGGCCGGATCTGCCTTGAATTTCGGGCAGTTGATGATCGTCCATTCCGGCACGAAGCTGTCAAGCTCCTCGCGCGCCGGGCGGCGCAGCAGGTGACGGATGAACAGGTTGTGCCAGGCCAGTTCCGAGACCACGCGAACGTCGAGACGATGCGCGGGGTCAGCGCCGCCGAACAGGTCCTGAACGAAGTAATCGCGGCCTTTCATGTGCTCCAGCATATCGGCGTGGAGCAGATCAAAGGCCTCGGGGGTCATCGGGGCATTGTTTTCCCACCAGATGGAATTTTCCACCGAAGGGGTGCGGACAACGAATTTGTCTTTGGGCGAACGGCCCGTAAACTGGCCCGTCGACACCAGGAAGGCTCCGCCCTGACCAAGGCGGCCCTCACCGCGCGACACGGCGGCTTCGACAAGCGCCGGTTCGATCAGGTTGTAATAGACGTTGCCAAGACCGGAAATGCCTTGATCTTCAAGCTTCCGGGCCGGGTTCACGCGTCCATGATCCATGTGCAGGCTCCATGCCGCCTGAGCGGCCTCTTCAGTGAAACTCGGCGGGACACCGTGACTACACCCGCCGTTCGTGCCCCTCCGGGGTCCGATGGCGGCGCTATAACACGCCGGCGCGGTCTGGGAACAGGGAACATTCCTCAGTTAGCGCAACCAGGTGCGGTTTAGCGCAACCACCCGCAAAAGTTGCGACATATTAGGGTCCGTGGACATTCATCGTAAAGCGATGATGGCCGCTGCGAGATACCAGTTGGCAGCA
>NZ_SBLC01000139.1 GCF_004054105.1 Falsigemmobacter intermedius | reverse complement strand
GAATTCCGTCAGGTGGCCACGAAACGCGTTGATGAGCTGGGTGCGCTGACGGATCAGCACTTCTCGGACCCGAAAGACCATGGCTGACCCTTGTGTCCGTTCGCTCTTCACCGGCACGAAGCGCATCGTCGGCCGTTGGGCCGCTTCGCAAATCGCTTCGGCATCGGCGGCATCATTTTTTTGCCGCTTCACGAAGGGTTTAACATAGGCCGGCGGGATCAGCCGAACCTCATGGCCCAGCTTGCCTATCTCACGTCCCCAGAAGTGCGAGCCACCACAGGCTTCCATGGCGACAACACAAGGTGGAAGCGTCGAGAGAAAGACCAGAACCTGATCGCGCCGCAGCTTCTTACGCAGAACGGCTTTTCCAGACTGATCGGCACCGTGAAGCTGGAACACATTCTTTGCCAGATCCAGACCGATTGTTGTAATCTCCGACATGACCGCCTCCCTAATGGATTATGACGATCCCACCTTGGCACAAAGATGCCGTCGGGGGGCGGTTACAACATCAGAGTCGCATCAGAGGCCGGATACATGTCAGCACCCGACAGCGCGTCAAAAGGATCCAGATTACCCTCTTGCGCAAGGGGCGGTTATACATGTTGCAGAAACCCTGCGCTGTCCAGATTTCCTCCTAACCCCTTTTTTCTCAGGTCACGCGTTCAATATCGGCGGTGCCGAGTGCATTGAAGCGGTTCATGAGTGCGATGCGGATGTGGACCTCAGCGGTTTGTCTGTCCGGCTCTCGTGAGGCTATCCGCTCACCGAAGGATTTGAGACAGCGCATTCTTACCTCGATCCGACTTCGCACATGATATCCGGACCAGTGCTTCCAGTTGGCTCGCCCAAGGCGCCTTGTTGCCCGCAGGATGTCGTTGCGCGCACGGGCGGCAGAGCAGTCCTCCTACCAGAGACGGCCATTCCTGCGGATCGGGATGACGGCTGTGCCGCCACGCTCCAAGGATCGCGGTGTGGCAACGTCGGGTGTCGAAGGCGCCGTCGCCAGTCACGGTGCCGATCTGTTCATCTGGGGGGATCTGATCCAGAAGGTCCGGCAGGACAGGGCTGTCATCGTGACGGCTGGATATCTGGACCGACAAAGTCTTCTGTCTGCGGCTCAGTGTGGAAAAATCCGGCACCGGCCAGTCGAGCCCGGCCATTTCCCAGAATGCTGGCTACAATGCCAGTACTTTGCCGAAGCGGCAGGCCGAAGAGCACTTTCAACATGAGACAAAACTGGATCGCTGCATCAGAGAATACCGGCGGGCGGCCGGGTGGTCCTGTCTCGGAAGTGGTGGAAATTTGAAGGCGGCGTAATCTCCGGGTGAACTGACACCCA
>NZ_SBLC01000138.1 GCF_004054105.1 Falsigemmobacter intermedius | reverse complement strand
TGCCATCGGCGCTGGTCTCCGCGCTTTGCAGCAGCGGCGCGGTGGTGTCGGGCACGGTGTTGCCGGGCGTCTCTCCGCCGGCCAGTGCGATGCCGAGTGCCCCGACTATCCCTGCGCCAGCAAGCAGAGGCATGATCGCGCAGGCTCCATCTTCAAAAACCAAGGTGCTTTGAAGCGCGGCGTCCCCCTGCGCAAAGAAATTCTCAATGATGATCTCTGAGCCGTCCTGAAAGCGAAGAACCAGAGAGTCGCCCATGCGAAAGGCTTCTGTTAGATCGCAACGAGCGGCATCGAGGTGAACTTCGGACGGTTCCGTCAGAACAACTTTGATTGTCCCAGGCGGCAAAACGATCTCACCGCCGTCAAGAGTTGATTTGAGCGATTCGATCGTAACAGTCATGTCTACTGCCTTTAAGAATAGAAAAAGCAACTAAATATGAAAAACTGAGTGTTAGTTTATATTATCGCACCATTGGCTTCCACTGAAAAGTGACCCTATCCCTAGGTCAGGATTCATAACCAATAGATGACGAGAGCCGCGAGGGCGATGGCTGAGAGGAAGACCTTGGGGCATCGGTCATAGCGGGCCGCGACGCGCCTCCAGTCCTTGAGCCTGCCGAACATGATCTCGATGCGGTTACGCCGCTTGTATCTCCGCTTATCGTATTTGATCGGTGTCTTGCGTTTCTTCCGGCCTGGGATGCAGGCACGTATCCCCTTGTCCTGCAGCTTCTCTGAACCAGTCAGCGTCATAGCCACGATCCCCGAGTAGCCATTTGACGTTTGGCAGGCCACTCAGCAGGGCCCGAGCGCCGATATAATCGCTGACCTGTCCAGCGGTGACGAACAGGTCGATCGGTCGCCCCTGACTGTCGCAGATGGCGTGCAGCTTGGTGTTCATACCGCCTTTGGTTCGACCGATCAGGCGACCACGCCCCCCTTTTTGGCGGCCATGCTGGTCGCCGTTCGATGGGCCTTGAGGTATGTTGCGTCGATCATCACGGTCGTTTTCTCGCCGTGTTCCGCCGCCAGCCCGGCCATCATCCGCGCGAAGATGCCCTTTTCGCTCCAACGCTTCCACCGGCTGTAGAGCGTCTTATGTGGGCCATACGCGGCGGGCGCATCGCGCCAACGCAAGCCATTGCGATTGATGAAAATAATCCCGCTCAGCACCCGTCTGTCATCAACCCGGGGCTTCCCGTGCGACCTGGGAAAGAAGGGAGCCAGGCGCGCCATCTGCGCGTCGGTCAGCCAGAAGAGATCGCTCATGTCACCGCTCCGTTTTCGGAGGCGTGAATCACGTAGCGCAACAGAAATCAATGCATCCTGACCCTTCTGTATCTGAGTTCTGCTAAACTGGCCCCGTCACCGGCCCCGGCCAGGGTCAGTGACGGGGTGGTGCGCGACG
>NZ_SBLC01000137.1 GCF_004054105.1 Falsigemmobacter intermedius | reverse complement strand
TGGTTATGAGATGCTGTAACGGGACCTGCGTCGATACTCCCCGTTGGCGCTGTACGATCGAGGATAAACCGACGTCATTCCCGTATCGGATCCGAGTGGAGGGCTAAGGAATGAGGTTATTTATCGGACTGGACGTATCTCTGGCGAAGACTGCCATCTGTGTCATTAGCGAGCATGGCCAGATTGTGCGCGAGGCTGAAGCGCGTAGCGAACCCGAGATGCTCGTAAGTTGGCTTCGGCAGTTAGATGGCGCGATTGCCGCCATCGGCTTAGAGGCCGGGCCGTTGTCACAATGGCTTTACCGTGGCCTGACCAGTGCGGGTCTGGATGTGGTGCTCATGGAAACCCGACAGGTAAAGGGGGCCTTGAGGGCCATGCCGATCAAGACCGACCGCCGTGATGCTGAAGGCATTGCGCGTCTGCTTCATCTGGGGTGGTTCCGACCGGTGCATTGCAAGTCCATCACGGCACAAGAAGTGCGCGCCGTGCTCGGCGCCCGCAAAGCCATTCAGCAGGGCATGATGGCTTTGGAATTGTCTCTACGAGGATTGCTGCGAAACTTCGGCCTGAAGGTCGGCGCCATATCCCGTGGCAGGTTCGACCTTCGCATCCGAGAACTGACCAACGGCAACGCCATGCTCGAAGCTGCAACAGAACCAATGCTCCGGGCGCGCGCAAGCTTGCGACAGGAACTGGTAGGAATAGAACGTTGCGTGCGCCAGCTGGCACAAGAAGATCCAGTGTGCCGCAGGCTGATGTCCATGCCCGGTATCGGGTCAGTTGTTGCTCTGACTTTCCGTTCTGCTATCGATGATCCCGCTAGGTTCACCTCTTCGAAAAAGGTCGGGCCGTGGGTTGGCCTCACGCCGTCGCGAAACCAGTCTGGGGAACGTGATGTCTCTGGCGGGATCACGAAGGCGGGGGATGTCACGCTGCGCCGCGCCTTGTGTCAGGCCGCAACCGTCATGATGCATCGCGGGAGATCAACATGGCTTAGGACATGGGCGGCCCAGATCGCCAGACGAAGAGGGGCTAAGCGCGCCATGGTCGCCCTCGCCCGACGGATTGGCGTCATCCTCCATCGCATGTGGATAGATGATACCGACTTCAGGTTTGAGAGTTTTGTGACCTCCGGCCTGAAGTCATATCCTATGCCTGCTTGATCGCAGGCCTTCGAGGTCCCTGAGGGACGCGGTTCCGATAATGCCGTGGTCAGGACTGTTGCCGACCCCAATTGAGCACGCCTATGAGATGGGCATATCGGAATTGCATTGAACCAGCATCATGTTGGCGGCCGCAGCGCCGACCACGGACCGAAGCATGCACCCCAGGGTTCTCAAATGAAGGCGGCAACGAAGCAGCTCGGTGACTGAAGACAAACTGCTATGAGCCCGCAAACAGCGGACAATCCCG
>NZ_SBLC01000136.1 GCF_004054105.1 Falsigemmobacter intermedius | reverse complement strand
TCGACCGGATTGGCATGACAAATTTGTTGACGGCGATCATGAGAGCAGGGTGCTGAAATAGTCCGGAGTGCAGGACCGTTTTCCTCCACCAAGACCTGTCTGTTGTCGGCCCCGCCTTCTTCGCCAGGCTACATGCATGCCTAGCAAAGGCCTCCCCGCCTCAGGCAGCCAGCAGTTTGGGCAGTCTCGCGAGGTTGTTAGAGGTTGTTAGCGGCCATTGTCAGGATAAAGCGGGCACGCACCCGTTCAACGCCGCGATAGAGGGTCTGGGTCATCCCGCCGACGGTCTTGGCCCATCCAAAGGCCTCTTCGATGCGTTTGCGGTGCCGGATCGACAGTGCGTAGCCCTTATGTCGGGTCGTCCGGCCGTCGATCGCGGAATGCCTCGATTTCTGTGCAACATGCGGAGTGACGCAGGCGGCTCTCAGATCGGCCACAAAATCGGCGGCATCGAAAGCCTTGTCCGCCCCCAGCGTCAACCGACGCGTCGATCCGGGGGAGTGGCGATGGATCATGTCCAGGGCAGCACGCCGTTCGGCATGACCATCGGCCCGGGTGAGGTCACCCTGGACGATCAGGCCCGAACGGTTTTCCATCAGCGCATGGCCGACAAAACAGAGCATTGCCCCTGCACCGGGCGATTTCTTGTAAAGCCGTGCGTCTGGGTCAGTGGAGGACGCATGCGTGGCATTGGAGCGCCTCTGGCCCCGGAAGTTCACCTCAGTGTTGCGGCTCTTTCGGGGCATCGGGGCAGTCTCGGGCGTGGTTGGCTCAGAAGGGGACGCGGGCGGGATCTTCGGGCCACCAAGGTCGCCGGGATCATCGTCCGAAGGGCCATCGTCGGTCTTCGGGTGGAAGCTCTTCATCGAGGCCCATGCCTTTACCAGTGTGCCGTCCACCGAGAAGTGGTCATCCGACAGCAGAGGCGCGACATCGCGGTGAGCCAGAATTGCCCCCATCACCTTCCGCGACATCTCCGTGCTCAGCAACCGATCCCGGTTCTTGCTGAACACGGTAGGAACCCAGACCGGGTCATCGATCCCGAGCCCCACAAACCAGCGGAACAGAAGGTTATATTCCATCTGTTCCATGAGTTGTCGCTCCGAGCGGACTGAAAAGAGGATCTGCAGCAGGCTTGCGCGGATCAGCCGTTCCGGAGCGATCGAGGGCCGGCCAAAATCAGTGTAAAGCCCTGCAAATGTGGCATCCAAGCTGCCCAGAGCAGCATTTACTACCTGTCGGATCTTACGCAGAGAGTGGCGCGCAGGGATCCGCGCCTCCAGATCGACATAACTGAACAGCGAACCGCTCGTCTCGTCATTTCCCCGCATGATCACCCCGGCATGTTATCTGCAAAGGGTGAACCATGTTCCGCAAACCGCGTCCAGGCCCGACTATTTCAGCACCCTGCTCTCATGATCGCCGTCAACAAATTTGTCAT
>NZ_SBLC01000135.1 GCF_004054105.1 Falsigemmobacter intermedius | reverse complement strand
TAACGGGGTCATCCCAGTCAAGCGGTTTTGCACATGCGGGATGCGCCGCCGAACTGCGGTCTTGTCCGTTTAGGAAGTGATCTGCTTTCCTGTTCGGCAGCCTTCCCCTGAGGTCGACCCGGGTGCATGCTTCGGTCCGTGGTCGGCGCGATGGCCGCCAACATGATGCTGGTTCAATGCAATTCCGATGTGCCCATCTCATTGGCGTGCTCGATGTGATCGGCATCAGTCCTGAGCACGGCATCATCGGAACCGCGTCCCGTGGGGACCTCGAAGGCCCGCGATCAGGCGGGCAGCAGTCTGGAGCTTGCGTCTTCAGCCGGCATGATCCACCGGAGTATCGAAGCGGAAGTCGATGTCATCCTTCCACATGCGGTGCAGGATTACGGCGATACGCCGCGCCAACGCAACCATCGCACGCTTGGCACCACGACGGCGCGCAAGTTTTGCGGCCCAGGTTCGCAACCAACTCGCCCGTCCACGATGCATCATAACCGTGGCAGCCTGACACAGCGCGCGTCGAAGGTTGACGTCGCCCGCCTTGGTGATCCCGCCCGAGATGTCTCGCTCGCCCGACTGGTTTCGAGAGGGAGTCAGGCCGACCCACGGCCCGACCTTCTTCGAAGAAGTGAATCGGTCTGGATCGTCGACCGCAGATCGATAGGTCAGTGCTACAACAGCGCCGATCCCGGGCATTGACATCAACCGGCGGCAGACCGGATCTTCCTGCGCGAGTTGCCGGACATGGCGTTCAAGGCCCGCCAACTCTCGCCGTAACGCCGACCGCGCGCTGAGCATGGGTTCGGTTGCCGCTTCCAGCATCGGATTACCTATCGCCAGTTCGCGGATACGCTGTTCGAACCGGCCACGTGATATGGTGCCGACCTTGAGGCCGAAGTTCCGAAGTAGCCCGCGCAGTGACATCTCCAGTGTGATGAACCCTTGTTGCACAGCCTTGCGGGCGCTGAGCACAGCGCGAACCTCCTGTGCAGACACCGATTTGCAGTGAACTGGCCGGAACCAGCCGAGGTGCAGCAGACGCGCGATACCTTCGGCATCACGCCGGTCCGTCTTGATCGGCATGGCCTTCAGGGCGCCTTTCACTTGCCGTGTTTCCATCAGCACGACAGCTTGCCCTGCCTCAGATAACCCGCGATGCAACCACTGCGACAAGGGACCAGCCTCGAGCCCGACGGCAGCGATTGCGCCGTCCTGATCGTTGATCCAGCACGACAGCGCCTCGGGCTCGCTGGCCACCTGCGCCTCCTTCACGATCTTCCCATGCTCGCTGATCACGCAGATCGCGGTCTTCTCCAGCGACACATCCAGCCCGATAAACAGCTTCATCCCGCAGTCCTCCCTGTGGATCCGATACGGGAATGGCGCCAGCTTGCCCTCGATTCTGCAACGGAAACGGGCGGGTCGCGACGCAGGCCCCGTTACGGCATCTCATA
>NZ_SBLC01000134.1 GCF_004054105.1 Falsigemmobacter intermedius | reverse complement strand
GTTTTATATAGAAAATATAATGGTCAGGACAGCGAAATCAGCGCCTTACTTGGGAAATGTGGGCTAAGCCGGAGGAGGTTTCAAAAAGGTTAAAGTTTTACTCCCAATCAAGGACGGTTTACGTTGGGTTATCCTTATGCGGTTTATTTAGAAACTTCGTGTCACAGCGTATGTCTGCTATAAGAAAAGGGGTCGCTTGAAATTTGGAGGAGCAGCATGGGGCGGAAACCGAAATATACGAGAGAAGCGTTCGTTAATTTCTTCGCAGAGTACACGCGCGCTCACGGTGCTGGCCCCACCCAGGAGGTTATCCTGAATGAGCTTGGTGGCTCTGCGAGCACTGTCGCGCGTCACATGAAAGAACTGCGCGCGCTTGAAGAGGAGAAACAGGAGAAACTTCAGACTGTACTGCCAGACCAGATCGAGCGGATCCTTGCGGCACTTGCGGAAGAGCAGCGGCTCGCCGCCGTGCGCTTATACAGCGAGGCGCAGGGGCACAGTCTCCGGCACCGCGCCGCGGAAATGGCCGAAGCGGCAAAGCGCGAGCAGGCAGCAGCTCTGAAGATCAGCGAGCTTGAGGATGCTCTAACGGAAAGTGAGGCCCGGGCAGATCAGACCTTTGCTGACTTGAAAACCTCGCTCGCAAAGATAGAGGAGCAGCGGAAAGCTCTTGCAGAGCTGGAGCGCGGGAACGCAGTGCTGAGCGCAAAGATCGAAGCTGAAATCAGGGCCCACGAGCGGGCCGAAGAGCAACGGATTGCCGCAGAGGCTCAGCAAAAGGCTCTCGAGACGAGTATTGGCCAACTCATTGAGACCTTACGAGATTTAGGAAATGAGCAGCGCGAGGCCGTTGAACGCACCCGGGTAAGCAACGGGCATGATAAACTTCCGACTAAATCTCTCTGACTGCCAATCTCCGGGTGGCGACCTGCACCGCCGCGCCCGGCGATCATTTACAGACACCTGAGGTCGCGCGGGTCCGGCTTCTCCTGTCGGCCCGCTGATAACAGAAGTACGCTCTCTGACACTCAGATCGCGTTCCGGTCTAGTATTTCCGTGTTCCCACGACGTACTTCTGATGATCAGCGCCCTATCTGCGTCTCGGTTTATCGGCCGACCAGTTTGACGTAAGAAATGTGGCGGATCGGCCTTCGTGCGGCGCCTGAGCAGGCTTGCCCCAAGGCCCGATGGTCGCCTTAAATTGACCCTTTGCATGACCAGCACGCGCCAGCAGACCAATGTGCCTTTAATCCGCTTGAAGTTTCACAAAACAACGAAGAGCTCGTTCTGCGGGGTATGCTCGACCAACTCCTCCGGACTGATCACACCGCAGCGGAGTGCTGACAGAATGGTCTCTGCTGCGAAACGTGGCATAAGATCAGCGAGGTGGCCATCGCGCTCGTCAGATAAATATATGTGTGATTTTCCGCGCAGAACTGACCCGGGATTTCCATCGAGAAGTGACCCACCTTTGATTAT
>NZ_SBLC01000133.1 GCF_004054105.1 Falsigemmobacter intermedius | reverse complement strand
GCCAACTCGGTAGACAGGCGCAGGTTGTCCAGCCAACGCATGCTTTCCTTCTGCTCGATCGGGGCGCGGGTTGGGTTGATCCTGCGTTTGAGTGTCAACGCCGCGTTAAATTTCCCCAGAAGGGGGTGCGGACAAAAACTTGGACTCACTTGGAGTGATTTCATGTATTCCTATGACGAGCGCCTGCGGGCGGTGGAGCTGTATATCAGGCTGGGTAGACGTGCCCGTGCCACGATCTGTGAACTCGGCTATCCGACAGCTAAAGCTCTTCGCGGCTGGCATCGGGAATATGAACTGAAAAGGGATCTGCCCCGGCACTACACCGCGCGGCCTCCGAAATTCACGGATGCTCAGAAGCAGGTTGCTCTGCAGCACTATGTTGGTCATGGCTATTCCATTTCCGGGACCGTTCAGACCCTGGGCTTTCCCTGCCGTGGTACCTTGGCGACATGGGTTCATGAGGCATTTCCCAACCTGACGGTTACGGTCGGTACGCGTGGCAGAAACTGTAGCCCCAGTTCCGATGTCATGAAACGGGCCGCGATTACGGAGTTGTATACGCGAGTCGAAAGCGCTCAGGCCGTGGCAGAAAAATTCGGGGTCAGCCGACCGACGCTGTATAGCTGGAAAAACAGCCTGCTCGGTCCGGAGGCCCCCACCACCATGAAACGCAAGAAGCCCATACTCGCGACCCTTTCGGCAGAATGCTCAGAACTGGAGCACCAGTTTGAAAAATTGCAGCGCGCTGTCTGTGCACTTCAGATCGAGCATGACCTTCTGCAGAAAGCCAGTGAACTCGTAAAAAAGGAGTTTGGCGGCGACCTGCAGTCCCTGAGCAATCGGGAAAAGACCACGCTGATCGTCGCCCTGAAGAACTTTCATAAAGTGCCGCAGCTTCTGATCAGACTGGGCCTTGCCCGGAGCTCGTATTTTTATCACCGCGCACGGATCGCCGGGGATGATAAGTATGTCTCTGTTCGGCAAAGGATGGTGGGCCTCTTCGAGACGAACCATCGCTGCTACGGATATCGCCGATTGAGGGCCTCTCTTGCGCAACAGTCTATCGCGATATCGGAAAAGGTCGTGCGCCGCCTGATGAAGCAGGAGGCACTGATCATCCCTAAGGCGAGGCGGCGGCGTTACAACTCATATCTCGGCGAAATCAGCCCGGCGCCGGAGAACCTCATAAACCGCGATTTCCACGCAGCCGCACCAAACGAAAAGTGGCTAACGGACATCACCGAGTTCCGGATCCGTGCCGGGAAGGTGTATCTCTCGCCAGTCATCGACTGCTTCGACGGCCTTGCCATCAGCTGGGCCATCGGTACCAGACCCGACGCCGGATTGGTTAACACGATGCTTGATGCGGCGATCGGGACCATCACAGACACCAATGAGCAACCAATCGTTCACACAGATCGCGGTGCTGTTGATTGCCGCTTAGAACTGACCCATTTGGGGCGATAATTTCCATTGAGATTTGACCCA
>NZ_SBLC01000132.1 GCF_004054105.1 Falsigemmobacter intermedius | reverse complement strand
ACGCGCCGAAAAGATCCAAAATACCCTCTTGCGCAAGGGGCGGTTATACATGATGCACAAATCGGCGTCAGAGGTGGCTCTGTTTCTCTAAACAGGTTCCGGGCGTTTTCTAAGTGGTTTTCCACCTCGGTTATGCCGCTGCCGCTTCGGGTATCGGCGTGTTAAAGTAGGCCTGATCGGGGGTTTTGCCGTCAAGCGACGAATGAGGGCGGCGGTTGTTATAGAAGTTCAGATACCGGCCGATCCCGGCGCGGGCTTCGGATACGCTGGCATAGGCGCGCAGGTAGACCTCTTCGTATTTGATGGTTCGCCACAGGCGCTCGACGAAGACATTGTCGCGCCAGGCCCCCTTGCCATCCATACTGATTTTGATCTCGCGGGCGGCGAGCACCTTGATGAAGTCGATGGACGTGAACTGGCTGCCCTGATCCGTATTGAAGATCTCGGGCCTGCCGTGACGTGCCAACGCCTCCTCGACAGCTTCCATGCAGAACTCGGCCTCCAGCGTGATCGACACTCGCCATGCCAGGACGCGCCGGGTGAACCAGTCCAGCACAGCGGCGAGGTAGATGAACCCCCGGGCCATGGGGATGTAGGTGATGTCCATCGCCCAGACCTGGTTGGGTCGCGTGACCGGCAGCTTTCTCAGCAGATACGGGTAGATCTTGTGCCCGGGCGCTGGCTTCGAGGTGTTCGGCTTGCGATAGAGCGCCTCGATGCCCATGCGCTTCTAAGCGTGGCAACATGCAGCCGTCCGATCTTGAACCCTTCCTGGACCAGCAGACCCTGCAGCATCCGGCTGCCCGCGAAGGGGAATTCCATATGCAGCTTGTCGATCCGGTGCATCAGCTTCAGATCTGCCTCCGACACCGGGCGGGGCTTGTAGCAGACGCTCCCCCGGCTGATCCCCGGCACGACGGCCTGGCGGCTGACGCTCAACCTGGCGGTCGGATCGATCATTTTCCTGCGCTCGGCAGCAGACCCCTGCTCGGTTCTCCCGAACCAGTGGCATTCACCTCGCAGTGCGTTGCGCGCCGGACAAAAAATCATTCCCCAGCGTCAGCTCTCCGATCTTCGCATGCAGGGTCTTCACATCGATGATCGGCTCCGGATCGGCCTTCGGGGCTTCCCCGAACACCCCGGTTGCCCCCTCAAGCAGCTGATCGCGCCACTGTTTGATCTGGTTCGGATGAACGTCGAACTCCTGCGACAGCTCGATCATGGCCTTCTCGCCCATGATCGCTGCTACCGCCACTCAATCGTCGGGAAAACCAATCGCAGGGCATTTGATCCCCCGGATCAAATGCTTGTCCTGCTCATACCCGGACTGTTTTCTGATCCTCCTCATACCTTGAAAGCCGGGCTGTGGTTCCGGCGCGGTCGTCTCGCCATGGTCTTCTCCTCGCTCGCAGCATCATGCTGCTGTTGAGCGGAAAATCCACTTATCCAGGCTGTTCAGATTTCCGCAGCCACCTCTTTCTTCAGCCGTGTGAAGGGGATAGCTTACAACAAAAAGCCCGTGCGGTTTGCACGGGCGTGATGCAAGTTACGA
>NZ_SBLC01000131.1 GCF_004054105.1 Falsigemmobacter intermedius | reverse complement strand
CTAATGGATTGTGACGATCCCACCTTGGCACAAAGATGCCGTCGGGGGGCGGTTACAACATCAATGCCCAATAGCTGGCTAAACGCTTTGTTCAGCGCGAACTGCTTAGGCTGAGAAATCGATCCCTAGCGATAAATAATCCCAGACAACGAATATTTACAAAGTGCAACGCAACTCTTATGTTATTAAGTTAACTGTAACATCGCCTTTTGAAGCCTATAAGGGTTCGTTGGATGAGAAAAGTAGCTGTGATTAATCACGACTTCTCGGGATTTACTGGTTCAGAAATTGTAACTTTGGAAATTGCCAACTACTTCTCATCGAGAGGGTGTCAAGTTGTAATAAGGGCTGAGCGATATTCAGATGTGTACCTACCATATTTGGCGAAAAATGTTACAATTTCTGACGTCCGAATTGATGTGACTGATTTTGATGTAGTTTGGTCTCAGCATGGGCATTTTGCCTTAAATACAGACAATCTATCGAAATTGAAATCTTGGAATGGAGTATACATTGCCAGCCACCTGTCATCAATTACACCCGCCGAAGTTTATCATTACCCGTTCTCTGCAAAATATGCCGGCGGCATCATATTTAATGCGGAGCAAGTTGAAAAATCCTTAATTGAAAAATACAAACCCAGAGGGGTCATATGCAACTTTAAGAATGCGGCGCCTCAAAGGTTTCACTCTAATATTGCGCGCAGGCCTGATAATTTAAAAAACCTGTTAATTGTTTCAAATCACTTCCCTGCCGAGATTGAGGAGGCTTTAAGAATTCTGCAAGAAAAGGGAGTTAACTACACGCATTTAGGGGTCAAGGGGACAGCCAAACTCATTGATCCCTGTGATGTTCAATCAGCAGATGCAATTATCTCTATCGGCAAAACTGTGCAGTATAGCTTAGTGGGCGGATGCCCTGTGTATTGCTATGATCACTTCGGCGGCCCTGGCTGGATCACATCGGATAACTTTTATAGTGCCGAAGTGCAAAATTTTTCCGGTAGATGTACGCCATACAAAAAAAATGCAGAACTAATTGCCGACGAAGTGTTGTCCGGGTACAAATTTGCAAGGGATTATACAGAGAATAATATAGAATTATTCCAAGACAGATATAACCTTGAAAAAATATTGGATGATTTCTTGCGCAAGGTGGAGATCAGTGGTTGCGGCAATAATATCCGTAATCAGGAAGATATTGATCAAGTAGATTTGATGCGGGGAGCATTATGTCATGTGGGTTGGATTTGGCATGATGTATTCTTGAAGGATTTCAAAACGCAATTTGGAGGGGTAAATGATTTGTTGGAGGAGAAAATTAAAGCGCTGCAAGATGAGCGTGATGCATTAGTGCAAAAAATTGATAATTTTAACCTTCTACATCCATCTTGGATAGTTCATTTCCTCAGATCGCCATGGCGGGTACGTCACTGGAATAGAATAAGAAGACGGCAACGTAAGTCCAAGGCCCATAGATTAGCAGGGTCCTGAAATATTCCTGAGTGGGTTCTGATGTTGTAACCGCCCCCCGACGGCATCTTTGTGCCAAGGTGGGATCGTCACAATCCATT
>NZ_SBLC01000130.1 GCF_004054105.1 Falsigemmobacter intermedius | reverse complement strand
TATCAACATCTTGAAAAGATGTTTGTGCGGCGCGGGAATTTTCTGCGCCGCATTTTCAGTCCGTGGAACCAGGCAGGTACGCTAGAGGTCGACCTGTGCTTACACTCGAGCCACGCGGCCGCGCTCGTCATATAACCCTGCTGAGAGACGAAGCTCGCGGAGATGCGAAGTCCTGGCCTGACGCTCGGCTGCTAAAATCTGTTGTTCCGTGTGAGCTCGGTTCTGTGGTGGGCTGCTGATGATTTTTGCAAAAGCAAGTTCAGCCTGCTGGCGCTTTGGCGATTGTCTCTCATTCATCATGATTTCTCCTGTAACCGAACCTGTCCCTGCGCTCCAGGCGGATTGCCCAAGGCTTGGGGGATGCGTCACGATCTCTGGCGTGACGTCGGATGGCCGTGGTACTGGCGCGTGCGCGCTTGCCATCTCGTATGCCGGCTCAGGCCGTTTCTTCCGCAGTGCCGTCCGTGGCCTCTGTCGGTGTGACTTTAGGGGACATACGCCAACGGCGGCTCTGCTGGTATTTCTTCACCTGAAGCGGGTCAGCTTTTTCTGCGAGAAAGGCTGCAAGATCGAAACGAGGTTTGGGGGTAAACATTTGCACGAAGGCATCCTTCGCAGCGAAAGCTGCTCTGCCTTTATAGCACAGCTCAGCCTGCGAGTCCGTAAAATAGGGTAATTCAAGAAATAATATTTTCATAACTGATATTTTCCGGAAATAAATTTCCACACCCTTGTAAAACTCCAAGGTGGCGCCCATCTTAGTCAGGCAGTTAAGTTTTTGGTTCTGGTCTTACGGCGCAGTTCTCGATCATCGCGCTTGCCAGGCCATCGCACATTGCGGGTGGCGCTATATAAGGAGCACCATCATGGCTATGGGCACCGTAAAATGGTTTAATTCCACCAAAGGTTTCGGTTTTGTCGCACCTCAGGGTGGCAAGAACGATATCTTCCTTCATATCTCAGCGCTTGAACGCGCAGGTCTGCGTGGCGTCGATGAAGGTCAGGAGATTTCCTTCGACGTTGAGACCGGTCGTGACGGCCGCGAGTCCGCGACGAATGTGCGTCTCGCCTGATAACGGGATTGTCCCATTCTTCAGACGAACCCGGTCCATTCCTGACAGTCATGTGCACAGCTGAAACTTAGCCTGCGCTTACGCGTAAACCGCCGGGACCGGCCCCTCATGGGGTATAAAGGCGGAAGGCAGGAGGCACAGAGCCTGAGATCCTTATGGGTCTCAGGCTTTTTCTTCAGCTACTCACCCGGCACGGGGAAATCAGCGCGATAACCTCAATCGCTTTCAGAAGCGCGTGCTTTGACAGGTTGCAAGATTGCAGGCAGGTTTGTTCTGTCGGCCGATCGGGAGGCTCATGTGGTACCCAGCTACAGCATAGATAAATCACAACCGAAAAGACACGTGGTGCGTCAGATGGATGGCCGGTTTTTCATCCTGGTGGCGATCGTCAGCCATAATCTGAGAGGTTTTCTCAGCGGGACATCAGAGTTGTTGGGTTGGGCGGTATTGAGCCCGGATGACAGCACATTTCATGGCGTCGTCTCGCTCGACCCCGAGTATCCCTCAGCCTGGCTTGATGACAAAGGCTCGCGATACGAGCTCATCACGCCGCCTGCG
>NZ_SBLC01000013.1 GCF_004054105.1 Falsigemmobacter intermedius | reverse complement strand
CCTCGTCGCGTCCCGAAAATCCTATCAGATCACGCCAAAAGGCGCAGGTTTTTCAGACGTTCCCTAAGATCATCCTGGCCGATGAACCCATCGCCTCGCTTGATCCGATGAATGCGCAGCTGGTGATGGACACGCTGAAGCGGATCAACGTCGAAGACGGCCGCATGGTCATCGCCAATCTGCACACGCTTGATACCGCGCGGCGCTATTGCGACCGGGTAATCGGGATGCGCGACGGGCGCATCGTCTTTGACGGCACGCCCGAACAGCTTTCTGCCGAGGTCGCCCGCGACATCTATGGCGCGGATGCGGGTTTCAATGAGGCGGCCACCTCAACCGCGCTGCCCGACGACCCTGCCCCCGATCACGCCTGGGCCGAGCGGATGCTGGCCTGAGACCTTTCCTTCTTATCCCATTGGAAATCCTTATGAAAATGCTTTCACTGGCTGTCTCTGCCGCGCTGGCTCTGACCGGCACCGCTGCTTTCCCGGAAGCGATCAGCGGTTTTAACATCGGGATCATGGGCGGCGAGAATGCCCAGGACCGCATGAGTTCCAACGAATGCTACCGCGCGGCCATTGAGGCCGCCGTCGGCGTTCTGGTCAAGGTTTTCACCCCGGCGGATTATGACGGCGTGATCCAGGGTCTGCTGGGCGGCACGCTGGATATGGCCTGGCTGGGGGCCTCGGGCTATGCCAAGATCCATCTGACCGATGAGACCGCGGTGGATGTGGCGCTGACCAAGCAGAACAGCGACGGCTCAACCGGCTATTACGCGATCGGTTTTGCCCGCTCTGACAGCGGTATCACCAGGATCGAAGAGGCCGAGGGCAAAGTTTTTGCTTTTGCCGAGCCGAATTCGACCTCCGGCTATCTGGTGCCGGGGGCGGAGCTGCAGGAGGCGCTCGGGCCGCTCGATCAGTTTTTCTCAGAGGTGAAATTTTCAGGCGGGCATGAGCAGAGCCTCATCGGCGTCTCGAATGGCGACTTCGATGCCGGTGTCGCCTGGGCCGATGGTCTGGGCAATTGGGAGGACGGCTATAACTCCGGCGCCTTCCGCAAGGCTGCCGATTCCGGCCTGATCGATATGAACAATCTGACCGAGATCTGGCGCTCAAAGCTGATCCCCGAAGGCCCCATGGTGCTGCGCAAAGCGCTGCCGCAGGAGGTCAAAGACAAAGTCACCCGACTGACCGCCGATCTCTGGGAGAAAGATCCGAAATGCGCCTATGGCGTGGCGGCCGGTGAGGCAAAGGATTTCGTCCCGGTCACCCATGAAACCTACCTCGGCGTGATCGCGGCCCGCAAACTGCAGGAAGCCGCGAACTAATCTCCCGGCCCCGTCACGGGGACCGGGTTTTCATTGCCCTCAAGGGGATGCCCGCACCCATGTCCCGGACCTCTCTGATGCCTCCACCCCTGCCCGCAGCTCAGGCCAGCGCCTGGCCTGAGCTGCTGCGCCGCCGCCGGATGTACGGAGGCATCCTTCTCGTGCTTTTTGTCGTGCTGATGTCCTCGGGCTTTCAGCTGGCGCAAAGCCGCAATGCGGGGGGATTTTGGGACGGGCTGCCGATGATCTTTGCCTTTCCCGGCGAAGTCCTGGCCGAGGCCTGGGAGAAGCGCGCGCGGCTTCCCGGCCTTGCGCTGGCGCATCTGGCCTCGCTTGCTGAGACGCTGAACATCGCGGCAGTGGCCACGCTGATCGGTGCGCTGGCGGGGGGGCTGCTGGCGCTGCTGTCCACGCGCGGTCTTGCCCGCTGGCCAAAGGCTGCGGGGCTGTTCCGGCGGCTGACGGATCTGGCGCGCGCCTTTCCCGAGATCGTGATCGCGCTGATTTTGATCTATATTCTCGGCGGCGGGCCGGTGCCTGCGGTGGTGGCCATTGCCCTTCATACCGCAGGCGCTTTGGGCAAGCTGTTTGCAGAGGTGGCCGAGAATGCCGATCTGAAACCCCACGAGGGGCTGACCGCCGTCGGCGCTTCCTGGGTGCAGCGGATCTGGCTCGGTGTTCTGCCGCAGGTGGCCCCGAACTGGCTGAGCTATACCCTCATGCGGTTTGAGATCAACCTGCGCGCCAGTGCCATCCTGGGCTTCGTGGGCGCAGGCGGCATCGGCTATGACCTGAAGATCGCCATGCAGTGGGGTCAGGGGCGCTACGATCTGGTGGTGGCCATCTTCGCGCTGCTTTTCCTCAGCATCGTTCTGATCGACCGGCTGTCGGACCGGCTGCGCCTTCGTCTGGTGAAAGGGTAAGCCATGAGCCCTGCTGTGACCGCGCCACCCCTTTCTTTGCAGGACCGCGTTCTGCGGCGCTTTCGCCGCGCACGCCGCCTGGCCTTTGCGGTGCCGCTGCTGATCCTCGCCTATCTGAGCTATGCGGCCTTCGCGTTTGATCTTGGTGGTCTGGCGGGGCGTGCGCGGCTCGACAATGCCGCCGTTCTGGCGGGGGATTTTGTCAGCTATAAAACCCATGTTCTGCGCGACAACCGCAGCGGCGAGGTCTCGGTTCTGGTCGAGGGGGAGGCGAAGGGCCGTCTGCCCGCCGGGCAATGGCCCGACTGGCTGCGCCAGAGCGGCGGGGTCACGACGATTGATCTCGGGGACGGCCATCTGGTGACCTATCACGAGGGGGGTGCGCAGTATCAGATCCCCGGCTATGGCCTCGTGTCGATTGCCCCCGAAGGCAATCGTCTGAAGCTGACCGCACCGCAGCCCCTGCCCGACCGGATCAACGCAGGCGATGCCCGCATCACCGTCACCACAGAAGCGGGACGCTTTGTCTATACCCGCGCGAAGGTGGAAACTTTTTACTATCAGCCGGGCTGGCCCTTGTTCTTTTTCACCCCCGACAGCCCGTTTCCCGCCATGAGCTGGGCTGAGATCGGCGGCGCGGTGCTTTGGGGAGAGCGGGTTGACCCGTCGCTGCCCAATCTGCTGGCGGTCGGGCGCGATTTTCTCAACAATCAGATGTGGCGGCATTCGGCGACCCTTTGGGCGATTTCTGAGACCCTGCTCATGGCGTTCTTAGGCACCTTCGGGGCCGCCCTGGTCGCTTTGCCGCTGAGCTTTCTGGCTGCGCGGAATATGATGCCCTTTACCCCTTTGCGCTTCGGGCTGCGGCGGGTCTTTGACTTTATCCGCGGGGTGGATGGGCTGATCTGGACCATCGTTCTTGCGCGTGCCTTCGGTCCCGGGCCGATGACCGGAGCGCTGGCCATTCTGCTGACCGACAGCGGGTCCTTCGGAAAGCTATTCTCTGAGGCGCTGGAGAACATCGACGAAAAACAGGTGGAGGGGCTGCGCTCGACCGGGGCGGGGCGGCTGCAGCAGGCCCGCTTCGGGGTCCTTCCCCAGGTCATGCCGGTGCTGCTCAGCCAGGTCCTTTATTTCCTCGAATCCAATACCCGCTCGGCCACGGTCATCGGCGCCATCGTGGGCGGCGGGATCGGGCTTTTGATGACTCAGGCGATCCAGACGCAGCGCGACTGGGAGGATGTCGCCTGGTATATGGTGTTGATTGTGCTGATGGTCATGGCGATGGACAGCCTCTCGGGTCTGATCCGCCGCAAACTGATCCGGGGGGCGTGATGAAACTTTCCAAGACCGAACCCTCTCTGCACCCGGGCGTGCAGCTCCGGGCCGGCCATCCCGGCGCCTTTGTCGAGCTGGGGGCCGACACGGTGCTCAGCAAAAGCCGCGTCGGGGATTATTCCTGCTGCGGGCGGCTTTGTGACATCGCCAATACGGAAGTCGGCCGCTTCGTCAATATCGCTGCGATCGTGGCAGCAGGGGCCGTCGTGACCCGCGACGTCAGCCCCTTCATGATCGTGGCGGGCTGCCCGGCGAAGCCCGTCCGGGCGCGGTTTCCCAAGGCTGTGGCAGAGCGGCTCATGGCGCTGGCCTGGCGGGACTGGTCGCATGAGCGGCTGCGCGGCGCTGCCGGATGTCCGCCGCCTGAAAGCCGAAGCCTTCCTTGAAAAATATGGCGGCTGAGGAGGCGGCCTGCCTTCCGGTCCGTTTATCCGCCCGCGCCCGCCAGCCGGTCGCGTTCTGCCTCCGGGCTGAGGGGATCTGCGGCGCCCAGCCCATTCAGGGCAGCGTCAAACACCCCGGCGGCGAGCGAGGAGGCGGGCACAAACTCTCCCTCCGTGAGAGGGGTGTTCAGCGACAAGCGGGTGCTCCAGCCACCCTCCGCTTTGCACAAAAGCACATCCTGCGTCTGCTGCGCATCGCGGTGTCGCAGATGACGGCACACCCCGGCCTCAGTGTCATAACTCGCCAGCGCGCGGACTTCGCCCCCGGCAAGGCTGCGGCTTTCGCCTGTGGGCAGCGTCGCATAATCGAGGGGCGTAAACCCGCCCTCTGCGCCCGGAGCGAGCCAGCTGCCCGCCCAGACAGCCAGCGCCAGCGAGGCGGCGAGTGCCACCGGACGCCAGGCCCGCTGCCACAGCGGAGCGGGTTGCGGCGCAGCCCGGCTGCCCGGCCAGTCCTCAATCTGCCGGATCAGCCGCTCGGGCACCGGCCCGAGGCCCGGATCCGCCCGCAAAGCCGCCGCCGTCTGCACAAAGAGTGCATAATCGGCCTGCAGCGCGGGATCCGCGGCAATCTGACGGCGCAGCTGCGCAGAGGTCTCTGCGTCAAGCTCGCCGTCGGCGAGGGCCATCAGCATCTCATCCTCAACCCTCATGGCGGACCTCCTTTGTGGTGTCATCGCTTCGGCCGAGCATGGCGGCCAGGGCGCGGCGGGCGCGGGCAAGGCGGCTCATAACGGTGCCGATGGGCAGCCCGAGCGCCTCGGCTGCCTCGCGGTAGCGCAGACCTTCAACCCCCACCAGCATCAGAACCTCCCGCTGCCCCGGATCCAGCGCCGCCATGGCCCGGCCGACGGCCCGAAGTTCAAGCCGGTCTTCAATCCGCGCGGCTCCGTTCAGATCCTCAATCTCGCGCTCAGAGATATCAGCCGCCAACGCCAGGTGTCGCGGGCCGCGCCGCTCATCCAGAAAGCTGTTGCGCATGATCCGGAACATCCAGGCGTCCAGCCTGGTGCCATATTCAAAAGACGAAAGGGCCCGCAGTGCCTTTTCACAGGTCAGCTGCACCAGATCATCCGCCGCTGCCGCATCCCGCGTCAAAGACCAGCCAAAGGCCCGCAGGCGCGGCAAAAGCAGGATCATCTCCTGGCGGATCTTCTCATGCTCGGTGTTCATCACGAAAAAGGGTCCTGGCCGTCCGTCAGAGAGAAAACGGCACAGCGGCCGGATTTATTCCCCGCGCCGTAAATAATATACCGCAGGGCGGATGAAAACTGCCCCTCCGCCCGTTATCCTGACCTGCGACAGGAGAAGTTCATGCGTGATGATGCGTTTACAAGGCGGCGGGCGCTGCTGATCGGTCTGGGTGTGACCGGGGGCGCCTGGATCGCCCCGGCGCTTTGTGGCTATGACACGGCGCGTGCCTCGGGCGGTTCGGTCAGTGCCGTGTCGCGGGCGTCAGCGCCGTCGCGCCCGGCCCCTCCCCGGGCTGCGCGGCCTGAACTTCTGGTTCTTGGACCGGCTTTGCAGGAAGGTGCTTTGGAAGCGGCGGGATATGTGGTGCTGCAAAGCCGCGCCTTTGCCGGTGGTCAGCTTTACCGCCTGCTGAGCCCCGCCCGGCTGAGCACCGATCAGGCGCTCAGCGATCTGGCGCGGCGATTTCCCGCCGCCACCGTCAGCCGCAACGCGCTGTATCGCAGCGGGGCGTTTCTTTGCGAGGGCGGAGATTGTCTTGCACATCAGGCCATTTCCTGGCCCCTTTCCCGCAGGGTGACTGCGCGCCGGATCGGCATGATCGATACCGGGATCAACCTCGGGCATGAGGCACTGAAGGGCGCGAACATCCGCGTTTTTCAGGCGGATCTGGGCGAAAGAAGCCAGGCGGGTCGCCGCCACGGGACCGCCGTTGCAGCCCTTCTGGTGGGGCAAAGCCTCAGCCGCACACCGGGGCTTCTGCCGGATGCCGAACTGGTGGCGGTTGAGGCCTTCCATAAATCCAGCACAGGCGAAGCGGCAGACGCCTTTACCCTGACCGAGGCCGTCGGGCATCTGATCGGGGCCGGGGTTGCGGTCATCAATCTGTCGTTTGAGGGAGAGGAGAACCCGGTTCTGCATCTGGCCCTGCAGGAGGCGGCGGCGCGCGGGATTGCGCTGGTCGCCGCTGCCGGAAATGGCGGAGCGGGCGCGCCCCCGGCCTATCCCGCCGCCTGGCCTGAGGTCATCGCGGTGACGGGGGTGGACGCAGAGGGACGGGCCTGGCGCCAGGCCAACCGGGGTCCCTATATCCGCTTTGCCGCGCCGGGTGTGCGGCTTTGGACGGCCGCCTCAATCTCGGGAGGGCGGCTGCAGTCGGGCACCTCTTATGCCGCGCCCTTCGTCACGGCCGCCCTGGCGCTGCGCCTCGCGGAGAACCCCGACCTCAGTCTGGAGGCGCATCTCCGGGCCCTCGAGAGTTGCACCACGGATCTGGGGGTGCCCGGACGGGATGATATTTTCGGCGCGGGTCTTGTGTCTCTGGAAGATCAGTGCGGCGGGTGAATATCCGCAGTCGATAAAAAATTCTGAGGGGTGGAATAAAGCCCTGCGCTGTCCCGTTCTTCTTCTGTCGCCGCATCCGGCGTCGTGGTTCAGAAAGGATCCTGTCATGGGTAAAACGCAGATCGACACCCTCTCCCGTCGCCGCCTGCTGGCGAAAATGGCTCTCGGCGCCTCCCTGGCCTGGGCGGCCCCGGCGATGGCGGGCTTTGACGTTGCCCGCGCGAGCGGCGCCTCTGCGGCGACTTCCCGTGGCGCCTCGGATGGAAATTCGGCGGGGCAGTCGCGCGGCGGATCACGTGGGACCTCGCGCGGCAACTCACGGGGCGGTTCGCGGGGCGCAAACAGCGGCCCGTCGCGCGGTCAGGTCAGCCGGGGGTGAGACGGGCCGGCCTCCGGGGCGCGGCGCTGCAGGGCTGGTCGTTTGACCGCCGGGCCGCGCCGCTGCTTCTTCCCGATGATCCCGCGCTGAAAGAGGCGCTGTTGCGCTGCCTGGACGGCTGGTCACTGCAGCCGGTCCGGAGCAGGCCCGATGAGGCGCTGGCTATTGCCCGCGAGGCTTCCTGCGGGCGTTGGAAGATCACCTCGCGCTATAGCGATCGTCCGACCGGCGCTTTGCCCCTTGCCTCCGCTGTCTGCGCGCTGATCGCCGATCTGTCGCTGGCGCGGCTGGAGAGCGGGGAGGACCTCCTTGGCCTTCATGCGGCCGCAGTCGCCCTCGGGGGTCAGGCCTTTGTGCTGACCGGTCCGGCCCGGGCGGGCAAAACCAGCTTTGCCACCCGCCTCGCTGCAGAGCCGGGGGCGGAGTTCATCTGCGACGATGTTCTCGCCATCACCCCTGACGATCAGGCCATGTCCTTTGGCATTGCCCCCCGGCTGCGTCTGCCCCTGCCGCCGGATCCGACACTTCGCAGGCTGCTCGGTGGGGGGGCCGTCCTCCAGGATGACCGCTACGCCTATGTCCGGCTGCCCTCAGCGCAGCCCTGTGGCGCAAAATCACCGATCGCCGCGATCCTGTCGTTTGAGAGGCGCGGGGATCATCCGCCGAGCCTCCGGGCTCTGCCGCCTGAGGCGGCTTTGCCCCTTCTGCTGCGCCAGACGCTCACGCGGTTTGAGACCGCCTCTCAGGCCCTGGACCGGCTTACCGCGCTGACGATGCGGCTTCCCCGGGCGCGCCTGATCTGTTCGGACCCGGACGAGGGCATCGCTTTGCTGCGGGCCTGGCAGGCGCAGGGCCTGCCGCAGGATCTGCCCGAAGCCCTCCTGCCCCTGTCGCCTCAGGCTGCCGCCCCCGATCTGCCGCGGCCCGCATCGGGTCAGATCTTTGCACGCAACCCGGCGGTGCGGCTGCGCGCCAGCGGGCAGATGGTCTGGCTCTGGCAGGAGGAGGACGGCTTTCTCTGGGAACTGAACCCCATGGCCCATGCGCTGTGGCAGATGCTGGAGATGCCCGGATCGGTCGATGATCTGGCCGAAGTGATGGCAGAACTCTTTCCCGACACGGCCCCGGCGCGCATCCGTGAGGATCTCGGCCGCTGCCTCGCGCAGTTTCATCAGGAGGGGCTGGTGGTGGTGCGCTGATATCCCCCGTCTGCCTCAGGCCGGACAGAGCCGGGGTGAGCTGAACCGCGGTTCCTTCGCGGTTTGCGGTCGATCCTGAGGGCGGGGGCGGCGGCTGTCTTCAGACCCCCGGGCGCAGGCGCTGCGCCTCACGAACTTGTCAGAGAACCGGGGTGATTCGCCGAAGCCGCCCGGGTCTGCGAAAAACAGATTTCCCCCTGGACAGGCCCCGACAGCAGAGAATTTCTGCCGGGGAACTGGCGCAGAATGGCTGTGTTCCAAACTTCAAAACCGGCTCGGGCTTTCGTTGAAGAGCGCTGCAGTTGCGCGCAATTGTCCGGGAAAGTTTTTCTCTGATACCGGATTTCCGCAATGTCTCAAAGCCTTACCCGCCGTGGTCTGCTGCGTTCGGCGGTCGCAACCCTGCCGCTTCTGGCCGCCCCTTCGCTGATCGCCTCACGCGGCTTTGCGGCGGATACCTGGGCGAAGAAGCCTGTCACGCTGATCTGCCACACCGCCCCCGGCTCGGCTGCCGATATCTACAGCCGTGAACTGGCTGCAGCCCTTGAGCCGGTGATTTCGCAGACGGTGGTGGTCGAGAACCGCACCGGCGGCAATGGCATGGTGCAGATGGCCGCGCTGCGCGGGGCAAAGGCGGATGGACAGACGCTTGCGATCAACACCGTCTCGCATCTGTCGATCCTGCACACGGCGGGCAAGGGCACCTTCGGGATCGAAGATTTTGACTGGATCGCCCGGGTCCAGACCGAGGGCTTCTTCACCGTTGTGCGTGCAGACAGCCCCTTCAACACCCTCGCAGACCTGGTGGCCCATGCCAAAACCGCGCAACCGCTTCTGAACATCGGCGGACAGGGGGCGCCGGGGTCGGCCCATAACATCCACACCAATATTCTCGCAGATGCTGCGGGCTTTCAGTTCAACTGGATCCCCTTCCCCGGCGGGATTGAGCATCTGACCGCGCTGCTGGGCGGCTCGCTGGATGCGACCTCGAACAACCCGCAGACCATCGTGCAATTCGCCGAAAGCGGCCGTATCCGTCTGCTGGGCTATCAGGGCAGCGAGCGGCTCGCCTCATTCCCCGAGGTGGCAACCTATCGCGAGCAGGGCATTGATGCCGATCCGGCCTGGCAGCAGATGCGCGGCGTGATCGCCCCCAAAGGGCTTGCGCCCGAGCTGAAAGAGGCGATCGCCTCCTCGATCCGGACCGCGACCGAAACCTCTGAGCCCTGGGCGAAATATATGACCGCCTCGAACCTGAGCGCGGGTTACATGGGACCGGAAGAGTATCACGCCTTCGTCCTGCGCCAGAGCGATGTGACGCTGACCTGGCTCAAGCGGCTCAGCCTGGTGTGATGGGGAAAGTTCATCTGAGCGCGGCTGCGACGCGCCGGGGGGCAGCGCTGCTGTTTCTGGTCGTGAGCGCCGGGGCGATCCGCGAAAGCCTGCGCCTGCAGGCGCTCTCCGGCGCAGATGCGGTCGGGTCCGGGGCTTTCCCCGGCCTTGCCGCTCTGGCGCTAGGGCTTGCCGCGCTGGTGCTTCTCAGCGGCTGGCGTGATCAGAGCATTGCCTTTGAGGTCTCACAGCCCCTGCGGGTCCTTGCGGCGCTGCTGGCGATGATCGCCTTTGTCGCGGCGCTCGGGCAGGCGCCGATCCTGCCGGTCATCGCCGCCTTTGTGGCCCTTTTTCAGGCTCTGCTCGGCGAGCGGCGCCTGCCGGTGATCTTTGGCGGCGCGGCTGCGGTGACACTGGCGATCCAGGTGATGTTCGGGCTGCTGCTGAACGTGCCCTTCTGAAGGAACTGAGATGTTCGAACATTTGCTGACGGGCCTCGAGGCGGTTTTCCACTGGCAGGTCCTTGCGGCCATCGTCTTTGGCACCATCATCGGTTACGGCATCGGGGCCATGCCGGGGGTGGGGCCGCTGCTGACCATCGCGCTGCTGATCCCCTTTACCTATGGCATGGACCCGCAGGTCGCCATCATCGGGCTGATCTCGCTTTATGTGGCTGCCGAATATGGCGGGGCAATCTCGGCCATTTTGCTCAATACGCCCGGCGAGGCGGCGGCCGTGGCCACGGCCTGGGACGGCTATCCCATGGCGCGGCGCGGCGAGGCGGCCAAAGCGCTGCATATCTCGATCATCGCCAGCGGCGTGGGCGCGCTCATCTCAGCCCTTCTGCTGATCATGACCGCCATTCCGCTGGCCGAATTTGCCATTCAGTTCGGACCCAGCGAATATTTCATGCTCTCGGTCCTGGGTCTGACGCTTGCGGCGGGTCTTGGCGGAGCCTCTGCGCCGCGCGGGGTGATTGCCGTGGCGCTTGGCCTTCTGGCGGGGGTGATCGGCATCGACGGCATCTCGGGCCAGCCGCGCTTCACGCCTGCGCCGATGTTTTACGACGGCATCCCCCTGGTGGCGGCGCTGACCGGGATCTATGCGCTGTCTGAGGCGCTGATGATGGCGGAACGCGCTGTGGTGACATCGGGCCGGGCCGGAAAGATCGGCTCGCTGATGGCCTTTCCGCTGTCGATGTACAAAGGCATGTGGGGCACCATGACCCGCAGTTCGGTCCTTGGCTTTTTCATTGGGGTCATCCCCGGCGCAGGCGCGGTCATTGCCTCGCTTGTCGCCTATAATGAGACAAGGCGCCGCTCAGATGACCCCGACAGCTTCGGCAAAGGCAACCCCCATGGCGTGGCCGCCGCAGAGGCTGCGAATAACTCTGCCGTGCCGGGCGCTCTCGCCCCGCTGCTCGCGCTCGGCATCCCCGGCTCTTCCACCGCTGCCATGCTGGCGGGGGCGCTGATGATCCAGGGCATCCAGCCCGGACCCATGCTCTTCTCCTCGCATCCCGAGATCCCCTATTCGATCTTTGCGGCGCTTCTGGTCGGGCTGCCGGTGATGGTGCTGACCGGGCTTCTGGGGGTGCGGTTCTGGGCAAAGGTCACGGATATTCCACAGCCGCTGCTGGCCGCACTGATCGTTGTGACCTGCTGCATGGGGGCCTATTCGACCACCAATGACATCTACCCGGTCTATATCACCATGGCCTTCGGGGTGCTGGGCTGGCTTTTGCAAAAGATCGGCATTCCGCTTGGCCCGCTGGTGCTGGCCTATGTGCTGGGAGAGATGCTGGAAGCCAATTTCCGCCGCTCGGCGCTGCTGGCACAGGGGGATTATACGATCTTTCTTCACCGCCCCATCACCCTCGCTCTCGCCGGTCTGACCGTGCTTTGCGTGATCTTCGCCCTGCGCGCCGGGATCCGGTCCCGCAGATCCCCCCCTGCCCGATCGGAGCAGATCTGATGTCCCTGACCCTTCAGCTTGCCGAACATATCGCCGCCTCCCGCCCGGGGGCCGGGGCCCTCGCCGCCGCGCGGCTGGCGCTCACGGATTACCTGGCCTGTGCCATCGCGGGCAGCCGTGGCAGCGATTTTCAGCGCTTCAAAGCGGCCTTTCTGCCCGGCGCGGGCAAGGGCCAGACCCTGGTGATCGGAAGCGCCGCGCGGGTTGATCCGACCACGGCTGCGCTGCTCAATGCCTATAGCGGCCATGCGCTCGATTATGACGATGTCCATGCCTCCATGCGCGGCCACCCGGGAACGGTGCTTTTTCCCGCCCTGCTGGCCGCAAGGCGCGGCGAGAGCGCCGCGCGCGTTCTGGAGGCCTTTGTGGTGGGTCTTGAGGTGGCGGGCCGTCTGGGCCTGAGCCTTGGCCCCTCGCATTATGAGCGCGGCTTTCACGCCACCTCGACGGTCGGGTCAGGGGCGGCCGCTGCCGCTGTGGCCTGGCTGCGCGGATTGCCCCCGCAGGACATCGCAAAAGCCCTGAGCCTCGGGGCCACCCAGGGCGCGGGGCTGCGCGGTCAGTTCGGCACAGAAGTGAAACCCTTTCACGCCGCGATGGCCGCGCGGGCCGGGCTTGAGGCGGTGGTCATGGTTGAGGCGGGTCTCTCCGGCTCGGAGAGCCTTCTGGACGGGCCGACGGGCTTCATCGCCCTGATGGGCTTTGACAGCGCCGCCCCCGAAAAGCTGCTGCCCGGCTGGGGCGCGCCATGGCAGATCGAGGCGCCGGGGCTGATTTTCAAGGAATTTGCCTGCTGCACCGCCACTCATTGCGCGGCCCAGGCCATGCTGCATCTGATCGCGCAGCACGACCCCGCCGCAGATGAGGTGGCCGCCGTCACCGTGACCTTCCCGCCCGGCGGGGATGCGGCGCTGATAACGGGGCCTGCGCCCGAAACCGGGGTCGAAGGCCGCTTCAGTGTGGAATATGTGCTGGCGCGCGCGCTGCTTGATCGCCGGCTGAGCGTGGCGGCTTTTGATGAAACCCCCGTCTCCGCTGCGGCGCTCGCTCTCGCAGCCCGGGTGAGGCGGAGATGGGATCAGACCGCCCCGCGCCAGTCGAATGATCCGAAAACCCGCTTTGCGGAAGTCGCTCTTACCCTGACCGACGGCCGGTGCCTCAAGCGCCGCGAGACGGCGGTGAGGGGCCTGTCTGATCCGTCAGAGAAATTTCTTGATGCCACCGGGCAGAACCACACCCTGCTGGCGCAGATCCGCTCCATGCAGAGCGTGGCGGATTTCGACCGTTTACTCTCTCTTCTTGCCTCTGCGGAGCTTTAAGCCATGACCCGAAAACAGCTTCATCTCGGCCTCTTTCTGCAGGGGGCGGGGCATCACGTCGCGGGCTGGCAGATGCCGGGGGCGACCTATGGCTCTGAAAACCTGCCGCATCTGCAAAATGTCACCCGCATCGCCGAAGAGGCGAAGTTCGACATGGTCTTCCTGGCCGATGGTCTGACCACATCGCCCACGGCGCATCCGTCGATGGTGGCCCGGCTGGAGCCGCTGACTCTGCTTTCGGCCCTGGCCATGGGAACGCGCCACATCGGTCTCGCGGCCACCGCCTCCACCACCTATGGCGAGCCGTTTCACACGGCCCGGGTCTTCGCCTCGCTCGATCACCTCAGCGGCGGTCGCGCGGGCTGGAACGTGGTGACGACCTCTTACGCGCGTTCTGCCGCCAATTTCGGCAAAGCCCATCCCGATCACGACGCCCGTTATGAGATCGCTGATGAATATGTCTCGGTGGTGCGCGCGCTATGGGACAGCTGGGAGGATGATGCCTATGTGCAGGACGCCGAAGAGGGCCGCTATATCGACCCCGCTAAAATGCATGTCCTCGACCACAAGGGCCGCTATTTTGAGGTCAAAGGCCCGCTGAATGTCACCCGCCCGCCCCAGGGGCATCCGGTGATCATTCAGGCCGGATCGTCCGATCCGGGGCAGGAACTGGCGGCGCGCAGTGCCGATGTGGTCTTCACCGCTCAGGCAACGCTGGAGGGGGCAAAAGCCTTTTATGACGGGCTGAAGGCCCGCATGGCGAAATACGGCCGCAACCCCGATGAGCTGGCCATCATGCCCGGCGCTTTCGTGCTGATCGGCGACACCCGGGCGGAGGCAGAGGCCCTTCTGGAGCAGCTTCAAAGCCGCACCGATCCCGCAGAGGCCTATCCTTTGCTCAATGAGCGTCTGGGCACCGATGTTTCGGGCTATGACATCGACGGCCCGCTCCCCGATATTCCGGTGTCCGAAGAGATCCGCTCGCGCTCAGAGCTGCTGATCCGTCTGGCGCGCAGCCGCAATCTGACGATCCGTCAGCTGTTGAATATGGTGGGTGCCGCGCGTGGTCATCTGATGCTGGTGGGCACCGCCGAAGAGGTGGCCGATGAGATCGGGGCCTGGTTTGAGGCCGGGGCGGCGGATGGCTTCAACATTATGCCCGCCTGGTTTCCCAAACCCCTCGAAGATTTTGCCACGAAAGTCGTGCCGATCCTGCAAAGCCGCGGTCTGTTCCGCGAAGACTACCAGGGCCGGACCCTGCGCGAGCATCTGGGCCTGAAACGCCCCCGCCATCCGCGCGCCACTTGAAAAGACCTGCCCCCGGCCTCACAGGCTTCAATGCCCGTGAGGCCGGTCAGTCTGCAGCGGGAAGAAAGGGCTTTCTTCCTTCCCCGCCATTCCCGGCCCATGGCGAAATGGCCAGAAAGAAACCCTCACCGATCGTCGGATGCCGCGCCCTCTTCAGGGCCGGGACCTGTCTCCGGCTGCGGGCCCTCTGCCCCTTCGGGTTTGAAACGCGGCAGGACCGCCAGGGTCGCCGTGGTCAGAAGTGCGATGACAATCGCAACCTCATAGGCCCCGAGCCCCACAGCCGCCCCGATCGCGCCCGTCCCCCAGAGACTGGCTGCGGTGGCTGTGCCCGTGACGGAGTTCTGAAGTTTCAGAATTGCGCCGCCTCCGATGAAGCCGATGCCGGTAATCAGACCTTCGACCACCGCCCCCATCGCGCCAAGATCCTCGCCCAGACGCCCCTCTGCGGCCTGGACGAACCCGCAACAGGAGACGGCGACGAGCGGGAAGGTCCGCAGACCTGCGCTGCGTTCTTCGCGTTCCCGGTTCCAGCCGATGGGCAGCGCCAGGAGATAGGCCACAAGAAGCGTGATCGTCTGGCGCAGCATATCCGGCCACTCGATCTGGGAGACCCATTCATACATCGGCGCCACCCTCCTGTAAGGTGACGGTCAACGTCTCTGCGGGCGTCAGGCTTCCGCCCGGATCCGTCGTGAGTGGATCTCCGCTCAGGGGCCCAGGTGTGCGGCCCGCCCGGCAGGCCTGGTCACAGATCAGTCAGCTCACGCCTCACGGCTTTTCGGCAGCGGTCTGAACCGGCGAGAGGAACACATCATAACGGGTGGATTTGCCAAGGATCTGATGCGAGGGCTTTCGGATCCCCTCCAGCGGCTTGCCTTTCAGCGGCCACTTCAGCACGGTGCGCCTGCGCGCGCTGGCCAGAGCCACCTGCATCAGTTCGGCGGAATCTTCATCCGCACCGACGATGTCACGCACCTGCCGAAGCGGAAGTTTGACCAGCGCCGAGCTTTTGCGGGGAGGATGCATCGGATCCACATAGATCACCTCCGGCGCCAGCTGCGGCAGAAGGTCTTTGGCATCGCCGCATAAAAGCGTCATCCGCCCGGCGATCTCGGCATATTCACCGCCCGCCTGCCGGCATTGCTCCAGCCCCTCCTGCAGAAGGTTCTGCATCGTCTCGGAACGCTCAATCAGCGTCACCTGAGCGCCGAGCGAGGCCATGATGAAGGCGTCACGGCCAAGACCGGCCGTGGCATCCACGACATGGAACTCCTGCTTTCCCTTCATCCCGAGGGCGCGCCCGAGCGCCTGAAGGCGCCCGCCGCCATATTTCAGGCGATGAGCAATCGCTCCGCTAAGGTAATCAACGCGCAGGCTGGCTATGGCCCTGTCCTCTCACAAACACTTATCGCCGTGCCTCTGGGGCGGCGGATGCGGCTGTTCATAAGAGCCTGCACGGATTTGGACAAGACGGTCCGGATGTTGCCCCGATCACGGGGCAGGTGGTGCGCCCCCCTCCGGGCAGGGGGGACGCGGTCTCTGACAAAGAAGCGGGGCTTACGCCTCGTCAACAACACCATTGCGCAGCAGGCCGACGCCGCTGATTTCCACCTCGACCGTGTCACCGGCCTTCATGAACAATTTCGGTTCACGGAAGAGGCCGACGCCGCCGGGGGTGCCGGTTGCAATCACGTCACCCGGCAGCAGCGTGCAGATCGACGAGCAATAGGCAATTAGTGCCGGAATGTCGAAAGCCAGATCCGAGATCGGCGTCGATTGCATTTCCTCGCCGTTCAGCCGGGTGATCATATGTTGCGACGCCGGATCGAGCAGCTCAGCACTGGTCACCATGAAGGGGCCCATGGCGCCCGAACGGTCGAAGTTTTTGCCCGGCCAGAACTGGCTGGAGTGGCGCTGGAAATCACGCACGGAGCCGTCGTTGAAGCAGGCGTAGCCGGCAATGGCTGCCATCGCATCGGCCTCGGCGATGTGACGCCCGCCTTTGCCGATGATCACGGCCAGTTCGCCCTCAAAATCGAACCAGGTCGAGGATTTGGGGCGCAGCAGATCTTCGCCGTGCGCCACGATAGAGCCGGGATAGCGGGTGAAGATCGGCGGATGCGCAGGCTTTTCGCGGCCGGTCTCCAGGATATGGCTCATATAGTTCAGGCCGATGCAGATGATCTTATCCGGGTTCGGCAGCGGCGACAGCAGTCTGACCTGCGACAGGGCCAGCGTCTCGCCCGCGGCCACAGCCGAGAGGTCTTCACCGGTGGCGAGGAAAGCGCGCAGATCGGCTGCACGGGCGCGCAGATCCGCGCCTGCATCGCGCAGCGTCTCGCCGGTCACAAAGCCATAGGACGCGGTGCCGCAGGGCAGGATATAGGAAGCAATAGGCATAGTCGTCTCCGTCATCGTCGAAAAGAAAGCTCAGCGCAGCATCTGCGGCAGCCAGAGGGTGAGGGCAGGAAAGATCACCAGGACCGAGAGGCGGACCAGATCAGCCATCAGGAAGGGGAAAATTCCGCGGTAAATGACGCCAAGGGGGGTCTCTTTGTGCATCGCGTTCAGGACCATAACGTTGATCCCGACGGGCGGCGTGATCATCCCGATGCCGATGACGGCCACGTTGATGATGCCCCACCAGACCAGATCATAGCCAAAGTGCAGCACCAGCGGCACCACGAAGGGCAGCGTGATCACCATGGCGGCGACTTCGTCAAAGAAGGCCCCCATGACAATATAAAGCGCGAGCAGCAGGAAGATCACCACCAGGGGGGCGACATCGAGCGCGCTGATCCACTCCACCACAAAAGCGGCCGCCCCGGTGACGGTGATGAAATAAGAAAAGATCGTCGCGCCAAAGACCATGACATAGATCATCGCCGTCGCAGCGCTGGCCTCGGCCAAGACGCCGATCAGGCTGGCTTTGGTCAGCTTGCCCCGGATCAGCGCAAAGACAAAGGCAATGGCCACGCCCACGGAAGCTGCTTCGCTGACCGTGAAGATGCCCGAGTAAATTCCGCCCAGAACCGCGGCCCCCAGCAAAAGCACGCCCCAGCCCTGACGGATCGCCGCCAGACGCGCGCGCCAGGGCAGGCGCGGGCCCTCGGGGCCTGCGGCAGGGTTCAGGGCGACGGTGACGCGCACCGCCAAGTAATAGCACAGCACCGTCAGCGCCGCCGGAATAACTGCTGCTGTGAAGAGATCGAGCACCGAGGTTTCCGTCAGCACCGAGTAGAGGATCATAATTCCGGAGGGGGGGACGATAATGCCCAGGGTGCCCCCGGCCGCAATGGTCCCTGCCGCCAGACCCGGCGCATAACCGCGCGCCAGCATCTCGGGCATGGCCACCCGGCCAAAGGTCGCCGTTGTGGCAATCCCCGAGCCGCAGACAGCGCCAAAACCGGCGCTGGCCAGAACCGTCGTGGTCGCAAGCCCGCCCCGGCGGTGCCCCAGCATGGCAGAGGCCAGATTATAGACATCGGCGGCCAGCCCCCCGGTGGTGGCAAGGCTCCCCATCAGCATGAAGAGCGGCACCACGGCCAGATCGAGGTTGCCCATCGTCGAGGCCGGCTCAGAGGCCATCAGCGACAGCGCCGGCCCCCAGCCCGCGATCTGCGCAAAGCCCGCCACGCCGACCAGCGCCATGGCAACCCCGATCGGAACATGCAGGGCGATCAGACCAAGCATCACAAGAAGGCCGGTCAGGGCCAGATAAAGCGGATCCATGTGATCTCCGGGTAAGTGCAGAGGGAGAGAGGGTTAAAGGGCGGTCGGCTCTTCAGCGTCCGCAAGGCGCGCGCCGCCGCGGGCAAGGGCCACGAGATCCGACAAAAGCACGACCAGCTGCGCGAGGGCAGCCAGGATCACAAAGACCGCAGCCGCCACCCAGAACGGCCACAGCGGCATCCGAAGCACCCATGTCTGTGCGCCGCTCTCCCAGGAGCTGATCGCATAGGGCACGAAGGCCCATGCCATCAGACCCGCAAAAATCATGGTGATGAGGGAGGCAAAGACATTCAGATTTGCGCTGACCTTCGGGCCGCAGGCTGAGCCCAGAAGGGTGACCGTGATGTTTTGCCGGAAGGCAAAATTCGCAGGCAGGCAGGCTGCGATGACGACCGCCATGACCACTGAGCTGACATCATTCACGCCCTGGATGGGGGCCTTGAACAGCCAGCGCATCACGACATCCAGCGTCGTCATCATGGCCAGCCCCAAAAGCCCCGCGAGGGCCACAAGCGCCAGCACCCGCGACGCTGTGCGCAGGTAATTTTCCAATGTTATCATCGCAGTCCTCCCCGTACCTACTGAGAGCAGGTACAATGAACAGGTTGACAGATGCAAAGGATGCGCCAAAGACTCTCCTTATACCTGTCCATACTGCGGACAGTCGGAAGGAGGACTCATGGCATCGGGAGACTCTGTCCGGGCGCTGCGCCGGGGCATCGAAATCCTGCGGCTGATCAATGCCGAGCCGGGACTGCGCGAGAGCGATATCGCAAAGCGCACCGCCATTCCTCGTCCGACCGTTTACCGCCTGATGGAAACCCTGGAGGAGCTTCATCTGGTCACCCGCTCGCCCAGCGATGAGCGGTGGCGTCCGACTGTGCATACGCGTGCGCTGACGTCAGGCTACCGCGATGACGGCGGCATCTCAGCGGCGGCACTGCCGCATATGACGCGGCTGGGACGGCAGATCCTGTGGCCGATCGATCTGGTCAGTTTTCACGACTACGCAATGCTGGTGCGCGAAACGACCCATAACAGCAGCCCCTTTTCCATCGATGTGGGCATGGCCGGACGCCTGCTGCCCGTGACGGAAACGGCAGGCGGCCGGGCCTGGCTCGCCTGGTGCCCGGAGGAGGAGCGCGACATGATCCTCGCGGGCATTGAGGCGCGCAGCAAAGAGGCGGGCGGCATGAATTTTGACCGCCGCGCCTTTGGCCATATTCTGGACCGGGTGCGCCATCTGGGCCTTGGCTTTCGGGTCGAGGGCTTTCGCAACCACACCATGAGCCTCTCTGCGCCCATCCGCGCGGAGGGGCGGATCCTGGCCTGCCTGACCATCGTCTGGATCGCCTCGGCGCTGGATTTTGAGACGGCGCTGGACCGCTATCGCGGCCCCCTTCTGGAGACGGTGGCCGCGATCGAGGCGGATCTGGCGGCCTGATCGCGCCGTCAGAAGCCGCAAAGGCGGGCGTAATCCGCCAGACCCGTCGCCAGATCCTCGGGCCAGAAGGCCGCCGCACAATAGCGGTCGGGCCGGATCAGCAGGATCTGGCCGCGGTGGGTGGCAAAGGGGCGCGCGGCCATCGGATCTGACGCCCGGAGCCCGTCTGAGCCGCGCTGCGACAGGCGGATCTGCGCCAGCGGCAGACCGGCGAGGGTGGTCCGCGAAAGCGCCTCAAAGGCGGCTGCCGCCTCGGCCCCGACCGCCAGCAGCGCAAAGCCTGCGCCAAGATGGGCGTCCAGCAGGCGGCCGTCGCTCAGCACCGGCTGAGGGATCATCTCGCCCACGAGGCTCGCCTCCAGCTCGGCAGTCTGTGCGGCCATCAGCAGGCCCGCCTGATACCGCGGGCGGGGTTTGAAGCGCATCTGGATCAGATAATCGCGCACCGCAGGGAAGGGCTGCAGCGCCTGCAACAGCAGATCGCGGAAGTGACGGCCCGCCGCATTGCTGGGCATTACGATGCTGCCCATGGCAACGGCCAGCCGGATCATGTCTTCGGCCGGACCACGCCGCTCAGCCTCATAGCTTGCCGCCAGCGCCTCAGGGGCCTCGGTCTTCAGCATCGCCGCCAGCTTCCAGGCAAGGTTCGTTGCATCGCGCAGCCCCGCATTCATCCCCTGCCCCGCAAAGGGCGGCGTAAGATGCGCAGCGTCTCCGGCGAGGAAGATCCGCCCCTCGCGCCAGCGTGCTGCCATCCGCGCATGGAAGGTATAAACGGTGCGGCGCAACACATCCTCTTCCCGCCAGGGGCGGTAGGGGGCCAGCAGGCTCCGGAGGAAGGGGGTGGAGAGTGCCTCTTCGCGGGTCTCACCGGGAAGCAGCATGAATTCATAACGCCGTCCTCCCCGCGGGGCGGGCACGCTGACCGCCGGTCGCGCGGAAGAGCAGAAGAATTTGCTGCGCGGGTCCTGGTCGGGATCATTCAGGCTGTCGAGGACGATCCAGTCCTGGGCGTAGGTTTCCCCCTCCATCGCAATGCCAAGGCGCTCGCGCATGGGCGAGCGGCCGCCGTCGCAGGCCACGACATAGTCAGCCACAATCCTGCGCACCCCTTCGGCGGTCTGCACCGTGACCTCGACTCCCTGGCCGGTCTGCACCGCACCGGTCACCTCAGCGCCAAACTGCAGCCGCCCCGGGCAGGCCGACCCAAAGGCCTCGGCCAGCGCGCGCTCAAGGTCCGGCTGGTGGATGAAGCTACGTTTGGGAAAGCCGTAAGTCTGCGGCCCCGCGCCGGTTTCGGCAAAGGCCACACCGTCATCGCCGATATACAAAGACCCGGTCCCCTGCAGCGTCTGCGGCTGATAGCCGGCGGCGAGACCGAAGATCTGCAGACTGCGCAGCCCCTCGTCGTCCAGAACGATGGCACGCGGCAGGTTCAGCGGCTGTGCCTCGCGCTCGAGCACCAGTGCCTCCACGCCATAGACCTGCAGCAGGTTGGCCAGCGTCAGCCCGCAGGGACCTGCACCAATGATAAGAACGGATGTCCGATTGGGTAACATGTGAAATTCTGCCCTTACCTCTTTGCGCCAGCTAACCCGTGCCGTCGGGGGGCTGCTAACCGGCGCTGGAAGATGTCCGCCAAGCGGACGTCCCCCGCCTCAGTTGTCCGCTCTGTGAACGCCTGGAAATCGGCGCGGGGAAAATCCTGCGCTCTCGCGGATGATAGGCCCCGTGATGGAGGAGCTTTGACCATGTCTATCTGTGCACTGGGTTACATCGGCATCAGATCCGGGCGTCTTGACGACTGGAGCCAGTTTGCCACCGATCTGCTGGGCATGCAGCAGGTGGACCGCGGCGGAAACGTGCGCGCCTGGCGGATGGATGACCGCAAACAGCGCCTGATCGTCACCGATGACGGCGAAGAAGGCCTGGATTTCATGGGCTGGGAAGTCGATACGCCGGAAAACCTGGACCGGATTGCCTCGAAACTCGAAAACAACGGCATCGCGGTCAAATGGCATATGCGCGCGAAGGCGGATGAACGCCACGTGACGCAGCTTTTGAGCTGCTATGACCCCGACGGCAATTACATTGAGCTCTTCTGCGGCCCCCATATTGCATCAGAGCCCTTCGTGCCGGGCCGCCCCATCACCGGCTTTCGCACCGGCACTCTGGGGATGGGGCATGTGGTGCTGCATACGCCCACGGCAGAAAAACTGCTGTGGTTCTACCGCGATCTCCTTGGCTTTGCCGTCAGCGATTACGGGATGAAGCCCTATCCGCTCTATTTCTTTCACGTCAATAACCGCCACCACAGCTTTGCGATCGTGGGCTCCGGCCGCCGGGGCCTGCATCACTTCATGGTCGAGCTGCAGGCGCTTGATGATGTGGGCCAGGGCTATGACATTGCGAAATATGAACAGGACCGCGTGGCCTATTCGCTGGGTCGCCATGCCAACGACCCCATCATCAGCTTCTATGCCAATTCGCCCTCGGGCTTCTTTGTCGAATATGGCTGGGGCTCGCCGGTGATCGATCCCGCCACCTGGGAGCCGCATGAAACCGTGGACGGGCCCAGCCTCTGGGGCCACGACCGCGTTCACCTGCCCGAGGATGACCCCACCCGTCAGCGCCTGCGTGAGATGGCGCTTGAGACCGGGCGTCGCGGCCGTCAGGCTCCGAACCCCAATCCCAACTGCGCCTGGCTGGACAGCGTGATCCACCGCCAGTGACGCCCCCCGCCCGCTGCCGCGCGCCTTCCGCGCGCCAGGGCAGCGGGCCCGACTGAACGGACTTTGCAAATGACTGATTTCCTGGCCGATGTGATCATCGTCGGCGGCGGGCCGGCCGGCCTGACCGCAGCGCTGCTTCTGGGGCAACGCGGCATTCCCACCGTCCTGTTTGAGGCGAGCCGCGACACCGGTGGCCATCCCCGTGGCCACGTTGTCTCGACCCGCAGCATGGAGATTTTCCGTGAACTGGGGCTGGAAGCGGCCATCGATGCGGTCTCGCTGCCCCTCGAGCGTCACGGCGGCGTGGGCTTTGTCACCAGCCTCGCGGGCGAAGAGATCGGCCATATCCGCACCCGTGGCGATGCCGCGCGCGATGCGGCTGAAATCGCCCTCAGCCCCTGCCTGAAACGCTCCTGCCCCCAGGACCGGCTGGAGCCGGTGCTGCAAGAGGCCGCCCGCGGGCTGACATCGGTAGATCTGCGCTTTGGGACCAAAGTCACCACGATCGCGCAGGACGACGACGGGGTCACCGTTGGCTGGGAAGCGGCGGACGGGACCACCGGCACTTCACGCGCGCGCTGGCTGATCGGCGCCGACGGCCCGCGCGGCCCGGTGCGCGAAGCCGCCGGGATCGGCATGTCGGGGGAAGTCCTGGGCCAGCAGATCGGCGTCTATTTCCATGCGGATCTGTGGGACCTGGTGCAGGATCGCCCCTGGCTTTTGTGGTGGATCTATAACGCGCAGACCACCGGCGTGCTGATCTCGCTCGATGGCCGCCACCGCTGGACCTATAACTTCCCCTATCCCGAAGGTGTGGACCGCAGCGCGTTCACCGAGGACCGCTGCCGCGAGATCGTGCGCGCCGCGATCGGCCTGCCCGATGCCCCGGTAGACATCCGCAGCATCATGCCCTGGCGCATGCAGGCCCGTCTGGCCGATCAGATGCACAGGGGCCGCATCTTTATCGCCGGGGACGCTGCCCACCCGCTGCCGCCGACCGGTGGCCAGGGCATGAACACTGGCATCGCAGACGTGCACAATCTGGTCTGGAAGCTCGACGCCGTCCGCCAGGGCCGCGCGGGGCCGGAGCTTCTGGAGAGCTATACCGACGAGCGCCTGCCGATCGCGCGCTTCAACGTCAGCCAGAGTGCCGCCAATGCGCGCAAAATGGCCAAAGCCGGGCTCTCGGGCATTCTGGCGCTGGACCCGGAAAACAGCCGCATCATCGACAAGCCCGAAGGGGCCGCACTGCGGGCAAAGATGGCGGCCGCCATTCCCGCGCAGCGGGGCCATTTCGACTATCCCGGCCAGACCTTCGGCATCGGCTATTCCTCGGCGGTCATTGTGCCTGACGGCACCCCCGAGGTGGAACTCTCGGTGGAGACCTTCACCCCCTCTGCCCGGCCCGGCATGCGGCTGCCGCATCTGTGGGTCAAGCGCGGCGGGCAGCGTCTGTCCAGTCTCGATCTCTGCCGCGGCAAAGACCTGGTGCTGCTGCTCGCGGCGGAGACTGCCGATGCGGAAGCGGCGTTCCGGCACTCCTGCGCGGCCCGGGGCCTTGACGGCGAGATCTACGTCGAGGGGCGTGACGGTCTGCGCTTTGAGGAGGCGCAGTGGCGTGAAATCTACGGCCTGGGCGTAGGCGGGGCGCTGATCCTGCGGCCCGACGGGCATGTGGCTTTTCGCAGCCCTTCGGCGGATGGCACGCTCGCTCAGGCCGTTGCGCAGATCCTGCCGCTGTAAATCGGCTTGATATTGCTGCATAATCCTGCCCCATAGGGCAAAGCAGCGATGAGGACGCTATGAGCAGATCTGCCGGAACCATCAGATCTGTGGCACGGGCCATCAACGTGCTGCAGGCTCTGAACCAGAAGCGTGAAATGCGCCCCGCCGATCTGGCCCAGGCCACCGGCATCCCGCGACCGACCGTCTATCGGCTGCTGGAGACGCTGGAGGAGCTGCATCTTGTGCAGCGCGATCAGTCCAGCGAGCGCTGGCGCATCGCGCTGCAGGCGAAATCCCTCAGCGCGGGGTTTCGCGAAATGGACTGGATCAGTCAGGCGGCTTTGCCCGAGATGAACCGGCTGAGCCGCGAGATCCTGTGGCCGCTCGACCTTAATCTGTGCATCAACGGCCGGATGGAGGTCCGCGAGACCACGATGAACCACAGCCCCTGGTCGATGGAATACGGGATGGTCGGGCGGATGCTGCCGATGCTGCCCGTGGCCAGCGGCCGGGCCTGGCTGGCCTTCTGCCCCGATCAGGAACGTCAGGAGATTCTGAGCCTGCTCTGCAGCCAGTTTGATGAGCAGCCCCCCTTCCTGACCTCCGACGGCCCGCTGGAGGAGGTGCTGCGCGTCAGCCGGGATCTTGGACTTGGCTATCGGCGTCACGGATTTCGGGAAGAAACCATGAGCCTCTCGGCGCCGATCTTCCATGACGGTCGCGTTATGGCCTGTCTGACGGTGATCTGGCTGAAAACGGCGGTCAAATTTGATCTGGCCGTTCAGCGCTATGCGCAGCCGTTAAAGGAAACGGCTGCGGCGATCAGCAAAAGGGTTCAGCTTGCCGGCTGATAAGTCAGCGGCGCCACATGGCAGGTGCCCTGACGCCAGCCCTCCCCCTCGCGGTGCCAGGTCTGGGTGACAAACCCATGCATCTGCCGCCGCTCGCCGGTGGCGAGGATTTCAAGTTCCTGATCGAGAACCCCGGTCATCACGGCGCAGTCGCCGATCACCCGCACCACCATGTCAGAGCGGCGGATGTTGTGAAACCGGTAGCGCCCGCCGACGCCGTCCAGATAGGTCGCCAGATCATCGGCTTTGCCGTTCATATGCACATGAACCAGATCGTCGCGCAGCAGGGCCGCCAGGGCGGCACGATCCCCCTCCATCAGTGCATTGCAACGCTGCGTTTCAAGCGCCAGAAGCGCGGTGGTCTCTGCGGTCATTGAGGATATCCCTGATTAGTCTGCCCCCTTGCTGAACCACCGCAGATCATTCGGAAATCATTTGCACCGGGCTGTCCGCTGCGTGAACAGCAGAAAACTTGGCTGCGGCTGAGTCGCAGCTTATGCAAAAGCGACAACCGGAGGAGAGACCCATGACTCAGGCCCGTCTTGACCTGATCGATCGTCGTATTCTGACAGAGCTGCAAAAGGATGCCCGCGTCAGCAATGTGCAGTTGGCCGCGCGCGTGGGGCTCTCGCCCTCGCCCTGCCTGGCCCGGGTCCGCCGGCTGGAACAGGAGGGATATCTGAAAGCCTATGTCGCGCTCGTCTCTCCCGAAGCGCTCGGGCTGAGCATCACGGTCTTCATCCAGGTCAGCCTTGAGATGCAGCACAAAGAGGCGCTGCGGACCTTCGAGACACGGGTGACGGAGCTTCCGGAGGTCATGGAATGCTATCTGATGACGGGCGACAGTGACTATCTTCTGCGCGTCGTGGTGCCGGATATGGAGGCGCTGCAAAGCTTCATCATGCAGGATCTGACCGAGATTCCGGGCGTGCGCAACATCCGCTCCAGCTTTGCGCTGCGCCAGGTGTCTTACAAAACAGAACTGCCGCTGTCCGCAGAGTGAACCATGCGGTTGTGCGGCTTTCTGCGGATCCGACAGCAGATCATACTGTTTGAAACGGGAACCACCACATAGTTTAGCACCCTGTGCCGACTGTTCCATGGCAGGATCCCTTCAACGACATACAGGGATGCGCCCATGACCCACGTTGATCCGCTTCAAACCCATGACCCCGATCCGCAGGAAACGCAGGAGTGGCTCGACGCGCTGCGCGCGACCGAAGTGCACTCCGGCTCGGCGCGCGCGCATTACCTGCTGCGCCGCCTCGAAGAGGCCGCCCGCGGCTCGGGCCTCTTTACCTCCGGCCAGCCCTTCAGCGCCTATCGCAACACCATCCCGTTGAGCGCCCAGGGTCCCTACCCCGGTGATCTGGCCATGGAAGAGCGCCTGACCGCCATCATGCGCTGGAACGCGCTGGTCATGGTGCTGCGGGGCAACAAAGCCTATGGCTCGCTGGGCGGGCATATCGCCAGCTATGCCTCGGCGGCCGAAATTTTTGAGACCGGCTTCAACCATTTCTTTGAGGCCCCGCGCGAGGGCCACGGCGGCGATCTGGTCTATTTCCAGCCGCATTCGGCACCGGGCGTCTATGCGCGGGCCTGGCTCGAAGGCCGCCTGAGCGAAGAGCAGCTGTCGAATTACCGCCAGGAGACCGACGGCACCGGCCTGTCGTCCTATCCGCACCCCTGGCTGATGCCTGATTTCTGGCAGTTTCCCACCGGATCGATGGGTCTGGGCCCGCTGAGCGCGGTCTATCAGGCGCGCTTCATGCGCTATCTGGAAGGCCGGGGTATGGCCGAAACCGCCGGGCGCCACGTCTGGGGCGTGTTCGGCGATGGCGAGATGGACGAGCCGGAATCGATCGCGGGCCTGACGCTGGCCGCGCGCGAGGGGCTCGATAACCTGACCTTCATCATCAACTGCAACCTTCAGCGCCTGGACGGGCCGGTGCGCGGCAACGGGCAGATCATCCAGGAGCTGGAATCGCTCTTTATCGGCGCGGGCTGGAACGTCATCAAAGTGCTCTGGGGCTCTGACTGGGACGGGCTTTTTGCGCGCGACAGCGGCAATGCGCTGCTGAAGCGTTTTGCTGAAACCGTGGACGGGGCCTATCAGGATCTGGGCTCCAAAGACGGCGATTACAACCGCCAGAAGTTCTTTGAGGCCAACCCCGAGACGGCGGCTCTGGTCGCCCATATGACCGATGCGGAAATCAACGCCCTGCGCCGCGGTGGCCATGATCTGCGCAAGCTTTATGCCGCCTTTGCCGCCGCGAAAGCCCATAAGGGCCGCCCCACAGTGATCCTGGCCAAGACGAAAAAGGGCTATGGCATGGGAGCTGCGGGCGAAAGCCGCATGGTGGCGCATCAGGCCAAGAAGCTCGACACCGATGCGCTGCGCGCCTTCCGGGACCGCTTTGGTCTGCCGATTTCGGACAGCGACATCGAAGAGCTGAACTTCTACAAACCCGCCGACGACAGCCCCGAGATGACCTATCTGCGCCAGCGCCGCACGGCCCTTGGCGGTGCGCTGCCGCAGCGCTCGGCAGGCCGCGCGGGTGCGGTGCAGGTTCCGCCGCGTGAGGCCTGGGCAGGCTTTGCGCTGCAGGGCGACGGGCGCGAAGGCTCGACCACCATGGCGGTGGTCAGGATGCTGGGCAACCTTTTGAAAGACAAAGAGTTCGGCCCGCGCATCGTGCCCATTGTCGCCGATGAGGCGCGCACCTTCGGCATGGACAACCTCTTCCGCCAGATCGGCATTTATGCGCCCCAGGGCCAGCTTTATCAGCCCGAAGATGCCGGCAGCATGATGTTCTATAAGGAAGCGACCAATGGTCAGCTTCTGGAAGAAGGCATCACCGAGGCCGGGGCGATTTCCTCCTGGACGGCGGCTGCCACCTCTTATTCGGTGCATGATCTGCCGCTGCTGCCGGTTTATATCTACTACTCGATGTTCGGCTTTCAGCGGATCGGCGATCTGATCTGGGCCGCCGCAGACCAGCGCGCGCGGGGCATTCTGCTGGGCGCCACGGCAGGGCGCACGACGCTCTCGGGCGAGGGGCTGCAGCATCAGGACGGCTCAAGCCTGGTGGTGGCGCACAGCGTGCCGAACTGCCGCTCCTGGGATCCGGCTTTCAGCGCCGAACTCGCGGTCATCATGGATCACGCCACCCGCGCCATCATGCAGGAGCAGCGCGATGAGTTCCACTACATCACCGTGATGAACGAGAATTACCCCCAGGGCGCGCTGCCCGAGGGCGCGGAAGAGGATCTCATCAGGGGCATGTATCGCTATGCCCGTTACGGCGACGGAGAGCCGCAGATCCGTCTGCTGGGCTCGGGCACGATCCTTCTGCAGGTGATTGCAGCCGCTGAGGCCCTGGCCGCGCGTGGCATTGCCTGTGCCGTCTACAGCGTGACAAGCTGGTCCGAACTGGCCCGCGATGGCGCCGCCACCGAACGGCAGAACCGTCTGGCGGGTTTGTCTGCTGCGGATCAAAGCCATATTGAGCGCCTGCTGCCCGGGAATGCGCCTGTCGTGGCCGCAACCGACTACATCCGCGCGCTGCCGCAGCTGATCGCGCCCTGGATCCGGGGCCGTTATGTGACGCTTGGCACCGACGGCTTTGGCCGCTCCGGCACGCGCGAGCAGCTGCGCGCCTTCTTCGAGGTCGACAGCCGCTCGATCCTGCTGGCAGCCCTGGAAGCACTGGCCCGCGACGGCGCCATTGACGCCGGTATTTACGAGGCAGAGCGGGCCGGGGCACTGCAGCAGGCCCCCTCCTGGACGCGATAAGAAAGGCCGCCCCGATGAAAGAGATCCTTATTCCCGATATGGGCATGGGCGGCGCTGTGCCGGTGGTGGAAATCCCCGTTCAGCCCGGCCAGCACATCACCGCAGGCCAGACCGTTCTGGTGATCGAGGCCGACAAAGCCACGCTGGATGTGCCCTGCGAAATTGAGGGCACCGTGCTGGAAATTCTGGTCGCCCTTGGCGATCAGGTCAGCGCAGGCCAGCCCATGCTGCGGCTGGAGGTGGCGGGGGCTGCCGAGGCCGCCCCGGTGCCTGCCCCCGCCCCGGACGCGGCGCCGCCCGCTGCCCCGGCCCCGGCCGCAGCGCCCGCAGTTGCGCCCGCCCCTGCTGCCCCGGCTCCGGCTTCGGCCATGGCCGAGCCTGTCCGGGACCCCGAGGCCGCAGTCTATGCCTCGCCCTCAGTCCGCCGCATGGCTTTCCGGCTGGGCGCGGATCTGTCGCGCATCGCAGGCTCGGGCCGCAACGGGCGCATCACCCCTGAGGACGTGGAGGCCTGGGTCAAGGCGCGTCTGGCGGCCCCGGCACCCGCTGCAGCCGCGGCGCAGACCAGCCTTGGCCTGATGCCCTGGCCAAAGCTGAACCCCGAAGCCTACGGGCCGGTCGAGCGGCTGCCGCTCTCGCGCATCGGTCGCCTGTCGGGTCCGGCGCTGCAGCGCAACGCCGTGCTGATCCCCCATGTCACCAATTTCGACGAGGCGGATCTGACAGAGCTGGACGCCCTGCGCAAATCCGTCAACGCCACTGAGGGCCGCAAGGATTCGATCCTGCCCTATATCGCTAAGGCCTGTGCCGCGGCGCTGAAGCTGCACCCCAAATTCAACGCCGTGCTCGATGGCGAGGATCTGATCCTGCGCCGCTATGTGCATATCGGCATCGCCGCAGACACGCCTGAGGGGCTGGTGGTGCCGGTCCTGCGCGACGTGGACAAAAAGTCGGTCCGCGAACTCAGTGACGAGATGGCCTCGCTGGCCGCTGACGCCCGGGCGGGGCGGCTGAAGCCTGCCGATATGCAGGGGGCGGGCTTTACGATCTCCTCGCTCGGCGGCATTGGCGGGACCGGTTTTACCCCGATCATCAACGCCCCCGAAGTGGCCATCCTTGGCCTCGCGCGTGCGCAGATCAAACCGGTCTGGGACGGCGCAGGCTTTGCGCCCCGGCTGATCCAGCCGATGGCGCTCTCCTGGGATCACCGGGCCTGCGACGGGGTGGCAGCGGCACGCTTCCTGCGCACGATTGCGGATTTCACCGGCGATTTCCGCCGGATCCTGTTGTAAAGGCTCGCTGACATGACCAATTGTGATCTTGTTGTCATCGGCGGCGGCCCCGGCGGCTATACCGCCGCCTTCCGCGCGGCAGATCTGGGCCGCAGCGTTACCCTGATTGAGGCGGATGACCGTCTGGGCGGGGTCTGTCTGAACCGCGGCTGCATCCCGTCAAAGACGCTGCTCTCGGTTGCGGAAAAAATCGAAAGCGCGGCGGCGGCAACGGAAATGGGGGTCGCTTTCGGCGCCCCCACCCTGAACCTGGACGCCCTGCGCGCCCATAAAGACGGGGTGGTGAACCGGCTGACCACGGGGCTTGCGGGGCTTGCGAAACGGCGCAGGGTAACCGTCCTCCAGGGAACGGCAAAGTTCACCGGGGCCAATGCGCTGCAGGTCCAGACCCCCGACGGCAGCCGCATGGCTCTGAGCTTTACGCAAGCCATCATCGCCACCGGCTCTGCGCCCATTACGCTGCCCATGCTGCCCGATGATCCCCGCATCATGGACAGCACCGGCGCGCTTGCCCTTCAGGATGTGCCCGCGCGGCTGCTGATTATCGGCGGCGGCATCATCGGGCTGGAAATGGCGCAGGTCTATCACGCGCTCGGATCAGAGGTGGTGATCGCCGAGGCGGGTCCGCAGCTTGTGCCCGGCGCAGACCCGGCGCTCCTTTCCCCCCTGACAGAGGCGCTGAAAGGCAAAGTCGCGGTGCATCTGACAACACAGGTCAGCGATGTGCGGGCCGAGGAAGAGGGCCTCTGGGTCTGCGCCGGTGCGCAGGATCTGGGCCGGTTCGACCGTATCCTGGTGGCGATCGGGCGCCGCCCGCGCGGGGCAGAGATTGACCCCGCCGCCGCAGGGGTGACCCTGACCGAGCGGGGCTTTATCCCCACCGGGCGCGACAAACGCACCAGCCAGCCGCATATTTTTGCCATCGGCGATGTGACCGAAGGTCCGATGCTGGCCCATAAGGCCGTCCATGAGGCCAAAGTGGCCGCCGAAGCCGCCTGTGGCGAGAAGGTCGAATTTGACCCCCGCGCCATCCCTTCGGTCGCCTATACCCACCCGGAGGTTGCCTGGACGGGCCTGACCGAAACCCGCGCGAAAGCCGAAGGGATTGCGGTCAAGGTGACGTCATTCCCCTGGGCTGCTTCAGGCCGGGCGCTCTCCGCGGCTGTGGGCGCAGGCACCAGCCGTCTGATCCTTGATCCGTCAACGGGGCGTATCCTCGGGGCCGGGATCTGCGGGGCCAATGCGGGCGAGCTGATCGCCGTTGCAGGTCTTGCCATCGAGATGGGGGCCACGGCTGAAGATCTGGCGCTGACCATCCATGCGCATCCCACGCTCTCAGAGACCCTGGCCTTTGCCGCCGAAAGCTTTCTGGGCACGCTGACCGACCTTTGAGGCCCTTCTCTGAAACAGAAAACCCCCGACCCGCAGACAGCGGGCCGGGGGCTTTTTTCTGCGAAACGGCAGATTACTTCGCTGCCGCCAGGGCGGCTTTCATCGCGTCATAGATCTGCTGGCCGTTCGGGGTCTCAGCGATCCAGGCATCGGTTGCCGGGCGCACGGCGGCTTCCCAACGGGCCGCGGCCTCTGCGTCGACTTCGGTGATGGTGGCTTTGCGATCTTCGGCCCGCTTGCGTGCGGCAACCATATTCTCGTCAAAGATCCGGCCGAACCGCTCCGAGAAGGCTGCGCCCGAATACTGGTCGATGGCGGCTTTCGCTTTCTCCGGCAGCGCGTCGTAGCGGGCCTTGTTCATCAGAACCAGCATCGGCGTGGCCCCGAGCGGCGCCATCAGATAGTTGTTGGCGACTTCGGTGACGCGGAAGGTCTCGCCGGCGGTCCATTCGGTCAGCGTCCCTTCAACGAGGCCGCGGCTGATCGAATCCGCGAGGTTCGCCCCGGTGATCCCGCCGATCGGAACGGCCCCCACCGCCTTCAGCGCGGTCAGCAGAACCGGACCCGGGCCGCGGAAGTTGACGCCATTAAGGTCTTCCGGCTCGGTGATCTTTTTGGTCGAAGCGATGAAGTTCGGCGCGCTGACAACCACGCCGATCAGCTTGAACTTGTTGTAATCATTTGCGAATATGCCGTCTTCATACATCTTCCACATGGCTTTCGAGCCGGCGGTGGAATCCGGCACGAGGAAGGGAAGCTCTGCGACCGAGCCTTCCACAAAGCGGCCCGGCGAATAGCCGGGGATAACCCATGCGAGATCAGCCACACCATCTTCCACCAGCTTCAACTGTTGGTCGGGGGCGCGACCCAGGGTCCCGCCGGCAAACATTTTAACGTCAAGCGTCCCCTCAGACGCTTTGGAGACGTCTTCTGCCCAGGCGGTCAGGACATTTTTGGTGACATAGGCCTGCGGCGGCTCGAAGCTCGCAAAACGCAGGGTTTCAGCCTGTGCCATAGTGGCCGTGGCCAGAAGGGCCGCGGCGGCATAACGAATGAAAGACATGGTTCCTCCCGAACTTTCCCGGCCAGAGCTTAACCTGCCTTACGGCGCGCAAAGGGACGGATCACGATCTTGTCCACCTAATGAACAGGGCCGAAAATGGCCAGCCGCCCATTGCCCTGAGAAAGGCCCCTGTCCGCATCACGGACAGCCACGCCACGGCCCTGGTCAAAGCCCTTTGCAAGGGGGATGACCATCGGGCCAGGGAGGGCTTTATATGGCTAAAGACATCGTCACATGCGCCGAAGCTGTCAGCGATATCGCAGACGGTATGAGCGTTATGATCGGAGGGTTCGGGGGTGCCGGATCCCCGGTTGAACTGATCGGGGCGCTGATCGCGCGGTTCAGAGAGACCGGACATCCGCGCGATCTGACCGTGATCAACAACAACGCCGGAAACGGCACCGTCGGCATCGCGGGCATGATTGCCGCCGGAATGGTGCGCAAAATCATCTGCTCTTTCCCGCGTTCGGCCTATCCCCAGGCCTTTACCGAGGCTTACAAAGCCGGGCGGATCGAACTGGAACTGGTTCCCCAGGGCACGCTGGCTGAGCGGATCCGGGCGGGCGGTGCGGGCATTCCGGCCTTCTACACGCCGACGAGCTATGGCACCGAACTGGCAGCCGGCAAGCCCGTGGCCGAATTCGAGGGCCGCCCCTATGTGCAGGAACGCTGGCTGAAGGCGGATGTGGCTCTGGTGAAAGCGGAGCTCGCAGATGAGGCGGGAAACCTGACCTATCACGGCGCTGCGCGCAATTTCGGCCCCATCATGTGCATGGCAGCGGCGCTGAGCATCGTGCAGGCCCGCGAGATCCTTCCCCCGGGCACTCTGGACCCGGAACAGATCATCACGCCGGGCATCTTCGTCGACCGCCTGGTTCGGGTTGAGGCCCCCGTACAGGAGGAAGTCCTGGTTCGCGCCGAGGCCGCCACCGCAGCAGGAGAAAACGGATGAAACGTTTGACGAGCAGTCAGATGGCCTGGCGTGCGGCGCAGGATATCGCCGACGGCGCCTATGTGAACCTTGGTATCGGCCTGCCCGAGAGGGTCGCGGCTTATCAGCCCCCCGGCCGCGCGGCCATTTTTCACACTGAAAACGGTATTCTGAACTTCGGCCCCTCGCCGGCCGCGGGGGACGAGGACTGGGATATCATCAACGCGGGCAAACGGGCGGTGACCCTGCTGCCGGGGGCCTCGTTTTTCCACCATGCGGACAGTTTCGCCATGGTGCGCGGCGGACATCTTGATGTTGCGATCCTTGGCGCCTTCGAGGTGGCTGAGACGGGGGATCTGGCCAACTGGTCAACCGGCCCCGGCGGCGTGCCTGCCGTAGGCGGTGCGATGGACCTCGTCCATGGGGCAAAACGGGTGGCCGTTCTGATGGATCACACGACCAAAGACGGGCGTGCGAAACTCCTGAAACGCTGCAGCCTGCCGCTGACCGGTGTCGGCTGCGTCACCCGCGTTTATACCTCTCTGGCCGTCCTTGATATCGAGGCCGGGCGTTTTCATCTGCGCGAGAAGGTGCCCGGCCTGAGCGTTGCGGAGCTTCAGGCGATGACGGAAGCAGAGCTGGTTGTGCCGGAAGGTCTGACCGATCTGATCTGCCCCGACCTCTGAAAAGCCCCCCCGGCGCAATACTCCTGCGCCGCGGGGCAGCACACCGTCCTGACTGCAGACGTGCTTTGCGGGGACTGGGGATCGTCCGCGGCTCAGCATGTCAGAGGCGCGATCAGTCACGGATGGTGCCCGAGGCTTTCAGCGCTTCCACCTCTTCTGCGCTCAGCCCCAGGTGGCGCTGCAGGACGCCGACCGTATCCGCGCCAAGGCGCGGTGGCGCACGATCATATCGTGCGGGCGTCTCAGAAAATCTGATCGGGTTTGCGATCAGGCTGACGGTGCCGGTGCGCTCATGCGGCAGATCCACCACCATGCCGCGATGCCGGATCTGCGGATCCTCCAGCATCTGCGGGATGGTATTGATCGGCGAGCAGGGTACATCCGCCGGGGTCAGCAGCGCCTCCCACTCGGCGGCGGTGCGCTGCGCGAAAGCGGCTTCCAGCTGCGGCAGAAGTGCGGGCTTATTGGCCATACGGTCGCGGTTGGTGGCAAAGCGCGGATCCGCACCGACCTCAGGCAGTCCCAGCACATCGCAGAGCTTTTTGAACTGCCGGTCATTGCCGACTGCAATCATCAGATCACGGTCCGCGCAGCGAAAGGCCTGCCAGGGACAGGTGATCTGTGAGGCCGATCCCGCCCGCACCGGGGTTTTGCCCGAGACAAGGAAGTTCGTGGCAATATGAGAGAGCGCCGCCACCTGCGCATCGAGCAGCGCCAGATCAATATGCTGCCCTGAGCCGCCATTGTCGCGATGCGTTGCGGCAGCCAGGATCGCGATGGTGGCATAGAGCCCGGCGGTGATGTCCGAGACTGAATAGCCAACCAGGTTCGGCCCGGCCCCCGGTGCGCCGTCGGGCACGCCGGTGATGCTCATCAACCCGCTCAGCGCCTGAAAGAGCGGGTCATAGCCCGGCAGTTCCGCCGAAGGGCCGGTCTGACCAAATCCGGTGATCGAGCAATAGATGATCTTCGGATTGACCGCCTTCAGATCGGCATAGCCCAGACCGTAGCGATCAAGTGTGCCGGATTTGAAATTCTCAATCACCACATCCGCATCGGCGGCCAGGCGGCGGACCAGCTCCTGGCCTTTGGGGTCCTTCAGATCGATGGCCACCGACTGTTTGCCGCGGTTCATCGCGAGAAACGAGGAGGTCTCGCCCAGATCATTGCCTTCGGCATCCTTGCGATGAATGCCGAGGTGGCGGACGTCATCGCCGAATTTCGGATGTTCGATCTTGATCACTTCCGCGCCGAAATCCGCCAGGATCTGCCCGGCATAGGGACCGGCGAAGACACGGCTGAGATCGAGCACGCGCAGATGGGAGAGACAGCCCTTCGGGGCGTTTTGATGCGTTTCGGTCATGTCAGCCCCTCAGCCCGGCAGATTCAGAACAACTTTGGCGATCACATTGCGCAGCACCTCGCTGGAGCCGCCAAAGATCGTCGTCGGACGTGCCATCAGATAGGTGCCCGCCGCATGCAGTTTGGGGTCGTCATTCATCGGATGCATCAGACCGGCGCTCGCCCCCCCGATCTCCAGCATATATTCCGAGATGCGCTGATAAAGATCGCTCTGAAAGATCTTGAGAAGCGAGACTTCTGCACCGATCGGCTCCCCCTTGCGGAGTTTTTCGACATAGGTCTCAAAAAGCGCGGTCAGATCGGCCACATCGAGCCGCAGGCGGGTGAATTTCTCAAGGAAAACCGGATCGCGCTCCAGTCCCAGTTCGCACGCCAGCAGATGCAGCCGCCCCAGAGCCGAGGCGGAGAGGCGCGGGGCCCCGATAAAGACCCGCTCATGGCCCAGAAGCGCCTTGGCCATGGTCCAGCCTTTGTTGACCTCACCCACAAGGTTGCCCTTCGGCACGCGGACGTTGTCAAAGAAGATCTCGCAGAATTCGTCGTGCATCTCGAGATTTTCGATCGGCCGCACGGTCACACCGGGCAGATCCATCGGCACCAGGATAAAGCTGATCCCGGCCTGCTTCTTAGCGGTCTTATCGGTGCGCGCCAGGATGAAGATCCAGTTGGCGTCATTGCCGAGCGTCGCCCAGGTTTTTTGCCCGTTGATGACCCATTCATCGCCGTCGAGCACCGCTTCGGTGCGCACAGCCGCAAGGTCCGAGCCCGCGTTCGGCTCTGAATAGCCCTGCGCCCAGATATGCTCGCCCGAGAGGATTTTCGGCAGATAGGTCGCCTTTTGCTCCTCCGTGCCAAATTCGATCAGCAGCGGCCCCAGCATGACCGGCCCGATGTCATTGATCCGCGCCGCGCCATAGCGCTCGCATTCCTCAATCCAGATCAGCTGTTTGGTGGCCGAAAGCCCCATGCCGCCATATTTCACCGGCCAGGAGGGGGCGATCCAGCCCTTTTTCGACAGCGCCATATACCAGGGGCGGCTTTGGCGAAAATGCACGCGCTTCTGGGCATAACGCGGGATATCAGCGGGGTAATGCGCCTCGATGAAAGCGCGGGCTTCCTGACGGAAGTCCTCATCCGACATGGTGGCGTAGATTTCGTTCGCAGAAGTCATTCGTGGTCTTTCCCGCTCAGGCTGCCGGCGCATAGGGCAGCACCGCTGCAAAGCGGCGACGATGGAAACCGGCAGAGCCGAAGTGATTTGCGAGGACCATGGCCTTGCGGACATAAAGGCCCACATCATGCTCATCGGTGAAGCCGATCGCGCCATGCATCTGGATCGCCTCTTTGCCCACCATCAGCGCCACGTCAGAGGCGCGCGCCTTGGCCTGGCTGACCGCAGCACTCAGAGCCGCAGTCTCGGCCCCGGCATCCATCAGCGCCACGGCGCGGTCGACGGCGGCCCGGCAAAGCTCAAGCTGAAGCTTCAGTTCCGTCGCGCGGTGCTGCAGGGCCTGGAAGCTGCCGATGGGGCGGTCAAACTGCTGGCGGACGCGCAGATAGTCCAGCGTGATCTCAAAGGCGGTCTCGGCCCCGCCCTGAAGATAGGCCGCCGTGGCGAGCGCCGCCTCATTGAGGGCAAATTCCACCTCAGAGGCAGGGGTCTCCAGCACTTCAACCGGGGCATCTTTCAGCGTCAGGCGGCCGTAGTTGCCGCCGTCCTGGGTCTGCTCAAGCGTCAGGCTGACACCTTCTCCGGTTTTGTGAACCAGCGCGAGCTGACCGGCTGCGGTAATCACAAAGGCATCCGCCCCGGCCGCATTCAGAATGAAGCGCTTCTCGCCACTGGCGCGACCGTTGACGATCTGCATCGCGCCATCAGCATCAAGGCCGTCCATCGCCTCCTGCCAGGCGGGCAGCAGAATTTCTTCACCCGAGAGCACCCGCTCACCCGCCTGATCCCCCGCCAGCCGCAGCGCCAGCAGCGCATGGATCAACGGCTCAGGAACACAGCCGCCGCCCAGGACCCGCGCCAGCGCAACATAGGCGTCCATCCCGAGGCCCAGCCCCCCCTGCGCCTCGGGCAGGCGGAGCATCAGCCAGCCGAGATCGGCCATGCGGGTGAATGTCTCGCGGTCAAAGCCGGGTTCGGTAAAACGCAAAGCGCGCACGCGCGACAGATCCCCGCCCGGTGGCACGATGGCTCGGGCGCTGTCGCGGATCATCTCCAACTCGGCGATATCGGACACTGCAGCCTCTCCTGAGTATTTCATATTGCATTAAACTCTAAAAGTCAGTTTATTGATCTTTAGGGGGCTGTCAAGGCGCGAGACCACTGAGGAGCCAGCTTAACCGACTGAAATTGCCTTGCATTCCTGACAGAGGTTCGATTTCGTCGCCGTGCATGACGTAAAAAGTCAATAAATTAGCATATTCAACACAAGGGCCCAGCCCGGCAGGTGACATGACGACAGTCCCCCTTGCCCGAGTCGATCTCAATCAGAGTTCGGTCTCGCGTTACATTCAGCTTGCGACGCTCTTTCGTCAGCGGATCACCTCCGGCCAATGGCGCTCCGGCGCGCAGATCCCGACAGTCGCAGATCTCGCCGAAGAATACGGCGTTGCGCGCGCCACCATCCGTCAGGCGCTGGATGAGCTGGTCCGCGAGGGGCTGATTGAGCGCTTCCGTGCGCGGGGCACCTTTGTGCGGGCGCGGGCGCGGAATCAGCTCTGGTGTCAGGTCGGGACGGAATGGTCTGGCCTGCTGCGCGCGATTGACGGCGCGAGCATTGAAGTGCTGGCCGACAGCGCCGCCGTGGGCCTGCCGGAGCTGCGCTATGCGATCGGCACACCGGCTGCAGCCTACCGGCAACTCAAACGCCGCCACTGGCGCCCCGGCCAGCCCTTCCTGCTTGCCGATCTTTACATCTCAGAGGATCTGCGCGGCCGGATCAGCGATGAAGATCTGCGCCTGAAAACCGCGCTGCGTCTGATCGATGACATTCCCGGCCTGATCCCGGCCTCTGCCCGCCAGACCCTGACCATCGCGGCCGCCGATGTTGAAAGCGCGCAGGCTTTGCAGATCCCGATTAATGCCCCGGTCGCCGTGGTTCATCGCCGCGTGGTCGATTCGGAGGGGCAGCTGATCCTGGCTGCCGACGGGATCTACCGCGGCGATGTGCTGCGCCTCGATATTGAGCTGCGGTGACGGAGACATCAAAAAATCCGGCTCTGGCGGCCCGCCCGGGCGGTTTGGGTCTGGACAGCATAAAACCATATATCTAGCCTTATGCATCAAATGGACAGCCCGGCACTGAAAGACGGGCTGCAGAGAGGAAAACACCACAGCCATATCGGCTGCGGGGGGAGCAGAGGGGGCCAGGGGCCCCGCTCAGGGCCGCAGGCCCGGGCAACAGCACAGTCTATATATCTGGGGAGGATATCATGACAGGTTCGGCACGTATGACCGCCGTTAAATCGGCACTTCTCGGCACGCTGATCGCAGCGGGCACAGCTTTCGGCGCCATGGCGCAGGACTTTCCGAGCAAACCCATTGTGATGGTTGTTCCCTTCCCGCCGGGCGGCTCGACCGATGTGGTCTCGCGCGTTCTGGCGCAGAAAATGGGCGAGAAGCTCAAACAGACCATCGTGGTCGAAAACAAGCCCGGTGCAGCCGGGACGATCGGCATCGGCGAAGTCGCGCGCTCGGCGGCTGATGGCTATACCGTCGGCGTGAGCGGCGTCGGTCCCTCGATCATCCTGCATGCCCTTGGCCAGCAGCTTTCCTATGATCCGACCAAAGATCTTGAAGTGGTGGGTCTTGCAGGCTCGACCGGCTTTGTGCTGGCGGCCCGCCCGGACTTCCCGGCGGATGATCTGGGCGGCGTCCTGGCCTGGGCCAAAGAAAACCCCGGCAAGCTTGCTTATGGCACCTCGGGTGTCGGCTCGCCGGGCCATCTGGCAATGGAATGGCTGCGCATGATCGCCGATGTGGAGGTCAACCACATCCCCTATAAAGGCAACGGCCCGCTGCTGACCGATGTGATCGGCAAGCACATTGATATGGGCGTTCTGACCATCCCCGGCACCGCAAAACAGGTGAATGAGGGCCAGATCAAAGCCCTCGCCGTCACCGGTGCTGCGCGCAGCCAGGAACTGGAAACCGTGCCGACCGTGGCTGAGCTTGGCCACGAGGGCTATGCCGCCGAGATCTGGAACGCGCTCGTCGTGCCGACCGGCACCCCCGAGCCGGTGGTCGAAACCCTGGCAAAAGCCCTGGATGAGGTCATGGCCGATCCCGCGACCCAGGCTGAGATCGTGAAGCTGGGCTTCACCCCCAATTCGCCCGGTCGCGCCGCTTCGGCCGAATTCATCGAGGCTGAGCGCGCCAAATGGACCGAGGTCATCAAAAACTCGGGCGCAAAACTCGAATAAGCGCGATCCCGCATAACGACAAAGGGGCCCCTGCGGGGGCCCCTCATGACTGACGACTTCAAGGGAGGGGCGGCGATGATTGCGATCAGAAGCCCGAAGTTTTTCTGGAATGGCGCCATTTTTCTGGCCACCGGCCTCTTCGGCCTGAGCGTGGCGCAGAACTATTCCTTCGGGACCACCGCCCGCATCGGGCCGGGGTTCTTTCCGGCGATCGTCTCCGGCCTTCTGGTCGTCGTGGGGCTGCTCACCATCCTGAAATCCCTGCGCAGCCACGGCGAGCCGGTGGGGCGCATCCACTGGAAGCCGCTGCTGCTGATCACGCTGAGCGTGATTTGCTTTGGTCTGCTGCTACCCCGCATCGGCCTGCCGCTGACCATCCTTGCAAGCTGCATCACCGCCGCAGTCGCCAGCACCTGGTTTCGCTTTGCTGCGGTCCCGGCCCTGCTGGCTCTGGCTTTTGCCGCACTCTGCACGCTGGCCTTTTCCATCGGGCTTGGCCTGCCGATGCTGGTTCTGGGCAGCTGGCTTCAGCCGCTTGCTGAACTCTTCACCGCAGCGCGGACGAACTGACCATGGATCTGATTGCCAATCTCTCGCTCGGGTTTGAAACGGCTTTCGGGCTGCAGAACCTGATCTACTGCTTTCTCGGCGTTTTTCTTGGCACGGCAGTCGGCGTGCTGCCGGGGCTGGGGCCGATCGCCACCATATCCATGCTCCTGCCGCTGACCTTTGGTCTGTCGGCGGATGCCGCGCTCATCATGCTGGCGGGGATCTATTACGGCTCACAATATGGCGGCTCGACCACCGCGATCCTCGTCAATCTGCCGGGCGAAGCCTCCTCCGTCGTCACGGCCATGGACGGCTATCAGATGGCGCGGAAGGGCCGCGCGGGCGCGGCGCTGGCAACCGCCGCCATCGGCAGCTTTTTCGCAGGCACCGTCGGCACCATCCTGATCGCGGCCTTCGCGCCGGCGCTTGCTGTGGTCGCGCTGAAATTCGGGCCGGTGGAATATTTCTCGCTGCTGGTGCTGGGGGTCATCGCCTCGATCATCCTTGCCAGCGGCTCTCTGCTGAGCGCCTTCGGCATGATCCTGATCGGGCTGATGCTGGGCTTTGTCGGCACCGATGTGAACTCGGGCCTGCCGCGCTTCACCTTCGGCTCGATGGATATGATGGATGGCATTGATTTTGTCGTCGTCGCCATGGGGGTCTTCGGCATCGGCGAGATCATCGCCAACCTTGAGAATGAGCGCACCCGCGAAGTGATGGTCAAAAGCGTCACCGGCCTGATGCCCACCCGCAGCGACTGGAAGCGGATCACCGGCCCGATCCTGCGCGGCACCGGGCTTGGCTCTGTGCTGGGGGTGCTGCCGGGCGGCGGCGCGATGCTGGCGGCATTCGGCTCCTATGCGATGGAAAAGAAGCTCTCAAAAACGCCCCGGGAGTTTGGTCAAGGCGCGATTGAAGGCGTGGCCGGTCCCGAGGCTGCCAATAACGCGGCCGCCCAGACCGCCTTTATCCCGATGCTGACGCTGGGCTTTCCGGGCAATGCCACCATGGCGCTGATGATCGGCGCGCTGATCATTCAGGGCATCCAGCCCGGACCCGGCGTCATGGCCGAGCAGCCGGCGCTCTTCTGGGGCCTGATTGCCTCGATGTGGATCGGCAACCTGATGCTGGTGATCCTCAACCTGCCGCTCGTCGGGCTTTGGGTGAAGCTGATCTCGATCCCCTATCACTTCCTCTATCCGGCGATCTGCATTTTCTGCGCGATCGGGGTCTTCAGCCTGGCCAACAGCACCTTTGATGTCTGGATGATGGCGGCCTTTGGCGTGCTGGGCTATATCTTCCGCAAGCTCGATGCGGAGCCCGCGCCGATGCTGCTGGCGCTGATCCTTGGCCCGATGCTGGAGGAATATCTGCGCCGTGCGCTGCTCATCTCGCGTGGCGATGCGACGGTGTTTTTCACCCAGCCGATCAGCGCCGTGATGCTGGGCGCGGCGGCGCTGCTGCTGGCCGCAGTTCTGCTGCCCTCATTCCGCAAGACCCGCGAAGTTGCCTTCCAGGACGAAGACTGAGCCCTGCGGGGGCTTGAACCTTCCGGGCGGGCCTGCGACATCCTGCCCGACTGCCAATCCTCCGGTCTGCTCTTTGCGGGCCGGAGCCAGCGACCCGGAACCGGCCCCATGACCCATAGCCCCGAAGCCCCCGGCCCGCTTGAAGGCGTGACGGTCATCGACGTCACCCGGGTGCTGGCCGGCCCCTATGCCAGCATGGTGCTGAGCGATCTGGGCGCCACCGTCATCAAAGTCGAAGCCCCCGGCAGCGGCGATGACAGCCGCGGCTTTGGTCCGGTTGTCGGCGGCACCTCGACCTATTTTGCCTCAGTCAATCGCGGCAAGAAATCCATCGCCCTCGATCTCAAGGCGCCGGATGACCGGGCCATTCTGATGGATCTGCTCGCCACCGCCGATGTGCTGCTGGAGAATTTCCGCCCCGGGGTCATGGAAAAACTTGGGCTGAGCTGGGAAGAGCTTGCGCCGAAATTTCCGCAGCTGATCTATGGCTCTGTCTCCGGATTTGGCCAGACCGGTCCTTACCGCGACCGCGCCGCCTATGACATCGTCGTCCAGGCCATGGGCGGCATGATGTCGGTGACCGGACCCGAAGATGGCCCGCCGGCCCGTGTCGGCACCTCCATCGGCGATGTGGGCGCGGGGGCCTTTCTCGCGCTTGGAGTGACATCGGCGCTTTATGCCCGCAGCCGCAGCGGCAAGGGGCGGCGCATCGATATCTCCATGCTCGACTGCCAGGTGGCTCTGCTCGAAAATGCCGTTACCCGCTACGGCGCCACCGGCGAGCTGCCGCGCCCGATGGGCAGCAAACATCCCCTGATCGCGCCCTTTCAGGCCTTTCGCACCGCCGATGACTGGCTGGTGATTGCCGCCGGAAATGACCGGCTCTTTGCACGCTTCACCGCCGCGATCGGGCGGGCCGAACTTGCGCAAAATCCGCTCTTCCTCAAGCGGACGGATCGTCAACGCCATCACCAGGCGCTGGAGATTGAGATTGAGCTCACGCTGGCCACGCGATCGCGCGACGAATGGCTCAGCCTTCTGCAGGCCGAGGGCATTCCCTGCGGGCCGATCCGCAATGTCGCCGATCTGATGGAGGATCCGCAACTTGCCGCAAGACAGATGATCTGCGAGACCCGCGACAGCGCCGGGCAGCGGTTTCAGGTGGTGGGAAATCCGGTCAAAATTTCAGGCTATGACGACCGCCCCGAGCGCGGAGCGGTGCCCGATCTTGACCAGCACCGCGGCGAGATCCTGACAGCGCTTTATGGGCGCCCCCCCGCGCCCTGACACGGGGGGACCTGATCCTCAACCCGGATAATCGCTCGGGCGGATCATCTCAAAGCTCTCGCTGAGGCTGTTGTAATCGCGATATCCCATTCGCGACAGCATCCCGGCGGCCACCACATCCACGCGGCCGTCTTTGATATAACGATCGTCGATATGGATGCCGGTCACCTGACCGATAAAGTGGATGTTGTTGGTATAGCTGCCATCGAGGAGTTTGATGCGGCGGAACTCCAGCAGGCGGCATTCAAAGGCGCAGACCGCCGTGGCCACGCGCGGGGCAGAGATGGTCACGCCTGCCGCCATCGGCACATCGGCAAACTCAAACTCATTCACCTCAGGCGGCAGCGTCGCAGACGACAGGTTCAGCATCTGCGCATGCTCGCGCCCGGCCATATTGATGGTGAATTCCTTCGTCGCGATGATATTGCGTGAGGTGTCCTTCAACCCCTCAGACGAGAAGCCCAGCACCGGCGGCTTGCCGGAGATCGCATTGAAAAAGCTGTAGGGTGCCAGATTGGGGCGGCCTTCGGCATTGCGGGTCGAAATCCAGGCGATAGGGCGCGGCGCGACCAGGGCGGTGAAGGGATTGTGGGGCAGCGGTGCCCCGTCCTCGGGTCGGTAGAACATGGGTCTTTTCCTTGGCGCTCAACGCTTTGGGTGGGGCCAAAGGCTCAGGCGCGGCCATAAAAGGCGCGCGCTGCCTCCAGCAGGGTCCGGGCGATATCGCCCCGCGTTTCGCGGGTGATCGCGGCCGAATGGGGTTGCAGGACACAAGTCTCAAGCGTGGCAAACCGCGGATCGATCTGCGGCTCGCGGGCAAAGACGTCAAGCCCCGCACCGGCGATCGCCCCGCTTTGAAGCGCGGTGATCAGCGCCTCTTCATCAACGACCGAGCCGCGGGCGATATTGATCAGCCAGCCCTCAGGACCAAGCGCGCTGAGGATGCCCGCGTCGATCAGCCCCGCCGTCTCCGCGCCGCCTGCCACGGTGACGACCAGGACATCGGCCCAGGCCGCCAGTTCGCTCAGCGAAGAGGCCCGCGCCCAGGGCCCGGGCTTCTCGCTACGGGAATGATAGCGCACCTCCATCTCCAGGGCAGAGGCGCGTTCGGCCACCCGGCGACCGATGCGGCCAAGGCCAACGACGCCCAGACGGGTCCCCTTGATGCGACGCCCGGGGCCGAAACGCTCCGGCCCCCAACGGCCCTCGCGCACGAAACGGTCCGCGGCCACCGTGCGGCGCAGCAGCGCATAGGTCAGCGCAATCGCCGTATCGGCGGTGTCTTCCGTCACGGCGTCGGGCGTATTGACCACCCGAATGCCCCGCGCCTGAGCGGCGGCGAGGTCGATTTTCTCAAGCCCCGTGCCATTGCATAAGATCAGCTTCAGGCCCCGCAGAGCCGCCATCTGCGCCTCTGTAAAGCCGGCCATGGAGGTGGTCACCGCCACTTCGGCGGACATTCCCTCGGGAAGATCCGTCACCAGAGTGAATTCCGCGCTCAGCACGCTTTGCAATTCAGGCGGAATGGCGCAGGTCACCAGCAGCGCCGGGGTCATATCAGGGGTCAAGGCTCGCCTCCGCAGCGGTATGGGTGCCCGTGCGCAACAGCCGAAGGACCGAGCGCAGCGACATAAAGAAGATCACCGCCGTAATGATCAGCAAAACGGCGCTGATCGGGCGTTCGAGAAAGATCGAGAGCTTACCCCGGGACATCAGCATCGCGCGGGAGAAATGCTCCTCCATCAGCGGCCCGAGCACGAACCCGAGCAGGATCGGCGCCGGAGGATAGCCAAAGCGCAGCAGCACCAGACCCAAAGCGCCAAAGGCCACCACCAGCCAGATATCAAAGACCTGCTGCTTGATCGCAAAGACGCCCATACAGATGAAAAACAGGATCAGCGGGTAGAGAAACCGGTAGGGCACCGTCAGCAGCCGCACCCAAAGCCCGATCAGCGGAATGTTCAGGAAGAGCAAAAACACATTGCCGATCCAGAAGGAGGCGATCAGCCCCCAGAACATCACCGGCTGTTCGGTCAGAAACCGCGGTCCCGGCACGATGCCGTGCATGATCATCGCGCCCAGCAGAAAGGCCATCAGCGCATCACCCGGAATACCAAGCGACAGGGTCGGCATGAAGGCCGCCTGAACGGCAGAGTTATTCGCCGCCTCCGGTGCCACCACCCCCTCAATCGCGCCTTTGCCAAAGCGCGAGGGGTCTTTGGAGACCTTCTTCTCGGTCGCATAGGCCATGAAGGTGGCAATCGTGGCCCCGGCCCCCGGCAACGCGCCGATCACGGCCCCGATGCCGGTGCCGCGCAGGGTGGGCATGACGCTGTCTTTGACGTCTTTGCGGGTCGGCATCATCCTGCGAAAGGTGATCTCGCGGGCCGACATGGGTTTATTGTCGCTTTTCCCGATCGAGCCGATGATTTCGGTCAGCCCGAACATCCCCATGGCAATGGCCACAAGGCTGATGCCCTCGGTCAGCTCAAGCTGGCCAAAGGTATAGCGCAGCGCCCCGCTGTTGAGATCCATCCCCACGGTGCCAAGCGCCAGTCCGAAGGCCACCATCGCAAGGCTTTTGATCGGCGAGCCGGGCGCGACCGTGGCCGCCATGACCAGACCCATGGCCATGATCATGAAATATTCCACTGAGGACATTTTCAGGGCCACCGCCGCGACCAGTGGCGTTGCCACCATCATGATCAGGATCGCAATCGATCCGCCCACAAATGAGCAGATCGTGGTCATGAAAAGCGCAACCCCGGCCCGACCCTGTTTGGCCATCGGATAGCCATCCAGACAGGTCACCGCAGAGGTCACCGAGCCTGGCACATTGAGCAGGATCGACGCCGTGGAGGAGCCATATTGTGCGCCGTAAAAGATCCCGGCCAGCATGATCAGACCGACGGTCGGATCCATGTAAAAGGTCAGCGGCAGACAAAGCGCCACAGCGGTCAGCGCACCGACCCCCGGCAGAACCCCGATGAAGGTGCCGATGGTCACACCGACAAAGCACATCAGCAGCGCATCAAAGGCAAAAGCGCGCTCAAAGCCGGAAAGGATATGGGCAAATTCAACCATGGCTCACCACCAGAAGGGTTGCAGCGGCAGGCGCAGGCCCAGGATGAAGACACCCCAGGAAAAGAGACCCGCCATCAGGCTGAGAATGAAGCCGCCGAGGACCGGGTTGCCCGGTTCGGCAAAGCGGCTGATAAAGACGAGCGCAAAGCTTGCCGGCACAAGTCCCAGCGGTTTCACGATCAGCGCGAAGACCAGCAAGGCTCCGAAGCAGACCAGCAGGACGCGCGGTCGGATCGCGGGGGGGCGCGCGGTGGAATAGCGCGCCTCCAGCCCGCAGCAGATCCCGAAAAAGACCATCAGCCAGCCGGCCGCACTCGGAAAAAAGCCCGGCCCGATCCGGCGGAAACTGCCGGTGCCGAACTGGCCTCCGGTGACGATCAGGGTCACGCCGATTGCGACGATGACACCGGCGATCGCCAGTTCCCAATAGTTCAGCTTCCTGGCTGTCTGCGCGCCGCCGCTCATGGTGCGATCCTGTCTGAAAAGCGTTTTTGCAAAGCGGCGGCCAGTCCCCCGGCCTGCCAGACTTCGATCATCTGCGGCGCAAAGGGGCGAAAGCCCAGCCGCGCGCCGGTGGCAGGATTTTCAACCTCGCCCTTCGCCATATCAAGGCGCAGCTCCTGATGATCCGCGCAAAGACCGGTGATGCCCGGGCAGACCACAATCGGCAGACCGGCATTGAGCGCCTTGCGCACGAAGGCGGAATCCGTGCTTTCCACCAGACAGGCCGCAACCCCGCATTCGCGCATGGCAACGCAGGCATGGGGGTGGCTGTGATGGCCGAAGTTCTTACCCGCAACGACGAAATCGCCCGGCTGAACGCCGGCGCGGAATTCGGGGCGGATGGTGGCAAAACACATCGCGCGCAGAGCGGGGATGTCGAAAGAGCCGAGGTCAGGCACCTGCGAATATTGGATAATTCCGTCATCCGCGCTGATGTTATCGCCAAAAAGCCAGGCTCTGCCGGTCAGGACGAGCATCGTCTTTCCTTCCTGTTAAGGGCCATGGGGCCCCGGCAACGGGCGCGGCGTCAGCCGCCGCGCCCCTGCGGCTCAGTCAGCGTTGCGCACGCCGGATTTTTCGATGATGCCGCCGACGGTTTCCGCATCGCTCGCCACGAAGGCTGCGAAATCTGCGCTCGGCAGATAGAAGGGATCGACCCCGGCGGTGGTCAGGCGGTTCAGGACCTCGGAGTCCTGCATGGCCTTGGCAAGTGCTGCGTCAAGCTTTGCCACCACAGCCTCGGGCAGACCTTTGGGGCCCGCAACGCCGTACCAGGTGCCCATCTCATAGTCCTGGAAGCCCAGCTCGCCCATCGTCGGCAGATCCGGCAGCTGCGGCGAACGTTTGGTGGAGGCAATCGCCAGGGCCTTCAGATCGCCCGACCGGATGTGCGGCACCAGCGCGGTCGCATTCATAAAGCCGATATCGACATTGCCTGCGAGCAGGTCCACCGTCGCCGGGGCCACCCCCTGATAGGGCATATGCAACATGCTCGCACCGATCTCATCGGCGAACATCAGCCCGATCATATGCGGCAGCGAGCCGGGCCCGACCGAGCTGTAGCTGATGGCTTCCGGCTCTTTCAGGGCGGCCTCTTTGATCTTCTCAAGGCTGTCGAGACCGCCTTTGGCCGAAGTTACGAGGATATTCGGCACGTTCACAACGCGGCTCACATAGCTGAAAGCCTCAGCACCCGAATACCCCGCATCGGCGTTCAGCGCCGGGGCAATCACAAAGGTCGGCGAGCCCGCGATGATGAGCGTATGCCCGTCCGCCTCTGCCGAAGCCACCGCTTTGCCCGCAATCGCGGTCGAGCCGCCGGTGCGGTTATCGACAACCACGGGCTGGCCCAGTTCGCGGGTCAGCGATTCTGCCAGCGTGCGCGCGATCAGATCCGCCGCGCCTCCGGCCGCATAGGGGTTGATCAGCGTGACCGTCCGGTTCGGCCAGGTGTCAGCCGAAGCCTGAGACAGGCCGAATGCGGCAAAAGCGGCCGCCAGTATCAATGATTTCTTCATATCCATCCTCCCAAAATGGCCCTTTGCGGGCTTCGCCGGTGCCGCCCTCTCCCCGCGACGGCACCGGCCGTGCCTTGATCAGCCGGTCAGGCTGCGCGGATCCGTCATCACCCCGCGCAGGGCTGAGGCCGCGACCGTCAGCGGGCTTGCCAGATAGGCGCGCGCGTCCTGGTGCCCGTGGCGGCCGTTGTAGTTCATCTGATGGGTGGAGATCTGAACCTCCCCCGCATTGAGGAAGCCCTCATAGCCCCAGCAGGTCGTGCAGCCCGGCGCGAGGATCGTGGCCCCCGCTTCGGTCAGATCGGCCAGAACCCCCTCGCGGGAGGCCTGGGCATAGATCTCCCGGCTGCCTGGCGTCACATAAAGCGTGACATGGCCTGCGATTTTCTTTCCGCGCAGCACAGAGGCTGCGGCGCGCAGATCCTCCATCCGGGAATTGGCGCAGGTGCCGATGCAGGCCTGATCGATGTGCTGACCGATGAACTCCGTGACCGGGCGGGCCAGATGCAGCGCCGGGGGCGGCGTGATCATCGGCTCAAGGCGCGAGAGGTCATAGACGGCCTCAAAGTCATACTGCGCGTCCGGATCCGCCTCGAGCCCGGGCAGCTCCGCCTCTCCGGTGCGGGCGCGGGCATAGGCCATCGCCAGATCATCAAGCGGCATCAGCGCCGTGTCGGCCCCGGCATGATAGGAACAGGCCAGCAGGGACTGTCGCTCATCAAGGCTCAGCCCGGCGATCGCGGACCCGCAGTATTCGATGCAGGCCTGGGCCAGCCGGTCGCCTTCGGCGTAATCGCGGATGATGCATTGCACCAGATCGCGGGCCATGACCCCCCGGGGCAGCGCCCCCTCAAGCCGGATGCGGACCGAGCGCGGCACCATCATCCAGTTGCTCTCTGAAAGCTGCGTGACCACCACCTCAGACGACATGGCAATATTGAGCGCGCCGACCACACCGACGGTCGCGATATTCGGCTCGTCCGAGAAAACCAGCGCGCCGGGGCGCGCGAAGCCGTTTTCGGTCATCATATGGTGCCTGAGCCCGCTGCCCGCGCCGAAGAAATGCGCGCCCTGTTCGGTGGCAAAATCCCGCATCTCGCGGTGGGCCTGGTAATAGGGCGTGCCCATACCGGCAGAGGTCGTATGATCCACCACCATCACCACCCGCTCAGGCCGGGCGAGCTTTGAGCAGCCCGCGCGCTGCATGATCGCCTTGCGCGCCGACCAGGAAATCTCCTGGCAGACGGTGTAATCGGGCGTCACGGTGACATATTCCCCGGGCCGCACCAGCGGCAGACCCGCCGCACGGGCGACGATCTTTTCGGCCATGGTCATGCCCATTTCGGCGGCTCCCTGCTGGAAAGGACGGGCGGGGAGGCCTGGGGGCCTGTGGCCTCCCGCTCTGCCCGCATCTGTGCGATCAATGCGTCGCGACGTGCGCGGGCGGTGGCATCGCCCTCATCATAGACCGAGCGCCCGCGGGCATCGATCCCGACGGTCAGCGGCCCGAGGTTTTCGACCTCAAGGCAGACCAGCCGGTAATGCGCGATCATATCGGGGTAGCCGATCTGGCGGATCCCCCGGATCCCGGCGGAAATGATCGGCGCACCGCCACCGAGAAACGAGAGATAGACCCCGCCGGTCTGCGCAAGGGCTGCCGCACAGTGCCGGTCAAGACCGCCCTTGCCGCCCACGCATTTGAGATCGAAATGCCGGATCAGCCCCGGCATCACATCGTTAAACCGCGTCGAGGTCGTCGGGTTCATATAAAGGATTTCAAACTCACCACTGGCGCTTTCGCGACTAAAGCTGCCCAGGTGAAAGAAGGCCCCGCCCTGCAGCGGCACCGGCGGCGCCTCGCCGCTTTCCATACAGGCCACCAGGCGCTGATGAGTGGGGATCCCGGCGGTCGCAATGATGGTGCCCGACAGCGTCACCATATCGCCGATAGTGAGTGCCGCGAGGTCCGCAGGATCGGCCGGAAGCCGGAGATGTCGGATCATATCGGCAACCACTCCACCGGCTGGCCCGCCCGCAGACGCGCGGTGGCGCGGCGGTTGATCCAGCAGTTGAAGGCGACCGCGACCGGGGTAAATCCATGGCCTGCCGCGTAATTGACATGCACGCCCAGGACCGTGCTGTCGCCGCCGGTGCCCATCGGCCCATAGCCAAGCCCGTTGACGGCGCGGAAGAGCCGCTCCTCAATGCCGGCGACCATCGGCTCGGGATGGGGCTGGCCGACGGGGCGCAGCGTGGCCTCTTTGGCCATTTTCGCGGCGTAATCAAAGGTGCCGCCGATCCCCACGCCCATGATCACCGGCGGGCAATGCTGAGCACCGGCCTTGATCGCCACATCCAGCACCCAGGTCTCGATGGTTTCCAGTGTCGGAAAGGTAAACAACTCCAGCGCCGCCCAGCGGCCCGAGCCAAGCGCCTTCGGGCTGCAGGTGATCTCGATGTAATCGGCATCCTCGATCAGATCGAAGGTCACAATCGGCATGTCTTTGCCGTGATAGCCCCGCTCGAGCGTCAGCGGGTTGGTGACATGCTGCAGGATCGGCGGATCGATTTCGCGGACCAGTTCATCAAACCCCTGCCGGATGGCCGATTTGATATTGGCCCGCCAGTCGCAGCGGGTGCCGATCCGCACGAAATAGACCGGCACACCGGCGTCTGAGCAGACGAAGCGGTCTTTTCGCGCCGCAAGCTCGGCAGAGCGCAGCATGAGATCGAGCGTTTTACGCCCGGTCTCGCTGCTTTCAGTCGCCATCGCATGTCTCAGTGCTGCACGGGTGTCCTCGGGCACCGCGCGCAGGCAGCGTGAATATAGCGCCTTGCTGACCTCTCTGATGTCCTCCTCCCCAAGAGACATCAGGCACCAACCGGCAGAGCTGCGGTGAAATCCAGCAGGGCCGAAGTGTCGCGCCGTTGCGGCGGCGCATCATCGACGATGCGCGTGGCCATCACTTCGGGCAGTTGCTCCATCGCCTCCGCCCAGGCCCGCAGGCCGGGAAAGGCCTCGCGCCAGCGGCTTTGCGAGAAGCGCAGATCGATCTGGCCCAGAAGGCAGATCAGCGCAATGGACGAGCGCGCGATCTTTGCCTGGGGAAGCTGCGCCACCCGAGCTTCAAAGCGCGCAAGCCCGCGGTGCAGCTTGGTGGAAAGATTGTCGATCATCCCCTCAGATGGCTCATCGCGCTGATATTCGATGCGCAGCAGCAGCGCCGCTCCGGTCAGCTCATCAGCCAGGGCCTCATCGGCCATCTGCCCGAGACGCTCCATCGGATCGGCCGGATCAAGCTGCCCGCCGGAGGCGTGATCGATCCAGCTGAGGATGACCCGCGAGTCCTGCAATACCAGCCCGTTATCCAGAACCAGCGCCGGGATTTGTCCGGCCGGATTATCCGCAAGGATCGCTTCGGGCGAGCGGCTGACAGAGGAGACCACCGTGCGGCAGAGCTCAATTCCATCCTCAAGTCCGGTGGCTTTCAGTGCAATCATCACCTTCCGAACGAAGGGTGAGCGCGGGGACCAGTGCAGCTTCAAATCCGCCTCCCTTAATAAATTAAAAAACTATATCTATGCATTAATCGAGGCTGTCAATGAAGTCTGACAGCGCCGCGTTGTAAGCCTGTGTCTGCTCGAGGTTCGGGATATGACCCGCGCCGGGAATGATCTGCAGGCGGGCTTTGGGGAAGATCCCCTCCATACGCGCCATGACATCCGGCATCGCCCCGTCAAGCGCGCCCGCCACCAGCAGAACAGGCTTGTCGAAGCCCGCAGCCACAGATGCGAAATCATAGCCCTGAAGCGCGGTGGCGCAGGCGGCATAACCCTCAAGCGAAAGGGTCCGGATCGAGGCTTCGAGCGCCTTAACCCCCGGCAGTGTCCGGTTTTCGGGCTGGAACCACCGGGTGATGATATCCTCAGCCACCCAGTCCATCCCCCGCTCCCGCGCGCGGGCGACGCGCTTTTCCCACATGGCCGCGCCACCGGGCTGGGTCGCGGCCTGACCATCCGTCAGCACCAGCGCCCGCAGGCGTTCGGGGGCGCGTCCGGCGAAGGCCAGCATCGTCGGCACCCCCATCGAGAGCCCGACACCCACGGCGTTGCGCACATCAAAATGCTCTGCAAGCGCTGCAAGATCCGCGCCGAGGTCTGCAATGGTCACCGCGCCGGTGGCCGGAGATTCCCCATGCCCGCGCTGATCATAGCGCAGCAGATTGAACCGCCCCGAGAGCATCTCTGCCTGTGCGTCCCAGATCCGGTGGCTGGTCGCGAGCGAGTTTGAAAAGATCACCCAGGGGCGATCCGCCTCTGCCGCGCGCTGCACCCTGACCCTTAACCGCGCCGCCGGGGTCGTCACAAAGCCGTCGAAATCAGAGGTTTGCATCGCTGCGTCCTTCTATATAAGTTATTAACATAGCATATCTATGTTTTTGCTGCCAACACGTCCCTGAGCAGCGACTCACCGTTGACCGCACCAAAATTAAGAGCATAAACTATGTTATTAGCACAAGTGGGCTTGAGAGTGACTCGGTGCCCGCTGTCAGCGCTCAATCTCAGGGAGTTACTATGACTTTGACGGTCACTCGCGACCAGACGGTCGCAACGATCACGATGGACAATCCTCCGGTCAATGCGCTGACGCTTGAGCGTTATCGCGAGATCGGCGATGTTTTTGAAGAGACCGCAGCCTGGAGCGATATCCACTGCATCATCCTGACCGGCGCGGGCTCAAAAGCGTTCTGCGCGGGACTTGATCTCAACGAATTCGTGGCCGCCACCGTCGAGCAGGACCCCAACCGCGCCGCCATCATCCGCCGTGCCTTCGCCGCGATCCGCAAGGCTTCGGTGCCGGTGATTGCCGCGATCAACGGGCCGGCGCTCGGGGCGGGCAATGTGATCGCCTCCTGCGCGGATTTCCGCATCTGCACGCCCAACAGCCGTTTCGGCATGCCGGAGGTCAATATCGGCCGCTGCGGCGGGGCTGCGCATATGGCGCGTCACCTGCCCCAGGGCCTGCTGCGCCGGATGTATTTCACGGGCCTTCCGATCTCTGCCGAAGAAGCCGCCCGCTGGGGCTATGTCGAAGAGATCGTTGCGGCAGAAGATCTGATGCCGCGCGCGCGCGAATTCGCCACGCTGATCGCATCAAAAGCGCCGCTCGGCCTGCGGCTGGCGAAAGAAGCGCTCAACCGCATTGAGTTTATGCCCACTGAGGAGGGCTATGAGCTGGAGCAGAGCTATTCGACCCGCCTCATGACCACTGCCGACGCCCGCGAAGCGATCCGCGCCACCGTCGAGAAGCGCGCTCCGGTCTGGACCGGCCGCTGAAACACCCTTGCAGAAACAGAAAGTCAAAGTAGTGGCCGGACCTCTCTCTCACATCCGCGTCCTCGACCTCAGCCGGATCATGGCCGGTCCCTGGTCGGGGCAGATTCTCGCGGACCTTGGCGCGGACGTCATCAAAGTCGAACGCGCCGGCGAAGGCGATGACACCCGCAAATGGGGCCCGCCCTGGGCCACCGACGCCAACGGCGAGCCGACCCGGGAAGCGGGCTATTACCTCTCGGTGAACCGCGGCAAGCGCTCGATTACAGCGGATCTGTCGGACCCCGCCGATCAGCAGATGCTGCGTGATCTGGCGAAACATTGCGACATCGTGCTGGAAAACTTCAAAGTCGGGACGCTGCAGCGCTATGGCCTGGGCCCCGAAGATCTGCATGCGGTCAATCCGCGGCTGATCTATTGCTCGGTGACGGGCTTTGGTCAGGATGGCCCGCGCGCCGCGGATGTGGCCTATGATTTCATGATCCAGGCCATGGGCGGCCTGATGAGCGTGACCGGCGCCCCCGACACCGAGCCGGGCGGCGGCCCGCAGAAGGTGGGCGCGCCGATCATCGACATTATGACCGGAATGTATGCCACGGTGGCGGTTCTCGCGGCGCTCGCGCGGCGCGAGCAGAGCGGCGAGGGTGAATATATCGATCTCGCCATGCTCGATGTGGCCACCGCCATGCTGGCCAATCAGGGCATGAACCATCTGCTCTCTGGAAAAGTGCCCACCCGCGCGGGCAACCGGCATCCCAATATCCAGCCGCAGGATGTCTTCGCGGTGGCCGACGGCCATATCGTGCTGGCGGTCGGCAATGATGAGCAGTTCCGCCGCTTTGCGGCCTGCCTGGGCGAGCCGGGCTGGGCCGATGATCCGGATTATGCGACCAATGCTGCAAGGGTTAAAAACCTGGCACGGCTGCATCCGATGATCTCAGAACGCTTCCTGTCGCAGCCGCTGGCTCATTGGCTGCACGCACTTGGCCAGGCGAAGGTGCCCTGCGGGCCGATCAACACCGTTCCCATGGTCTTTGACGAGCCGCAGATCCGTCACCGCGAGATGCTGCGCGATCTGCCGCATCCGCTGCTTGGCAGCCTGCGCCAGGTGGTCAGCCCGCTGCGCTTCAGCAAAGCACCGCTGGATTATCGCGCCTCGGCTCCGCTTCTGGGCCAGCATGACGCCGAGGTGCGCGCCGAATTCGGCCTGCGCCCGCTTGGAGAAACCGGGGAGGACCGCGCATGAAAACCATTCTCGGAGCCCGCATCACGCTTCCCGATGTTGAGGGAATGAACGCAGACCAGCAGCGGGTCTATGACAGCATCGTCACCGGCAAACGCGGCACCCTCGTCGGCCCGCTGCGCGCCGCGCTGCATGTCCCCGCCCTCGCCGCCCCCTGGAGCGCGCTTGGCGAGGCTTTGCGCTTCAACCCCACCCTGCCGGTGCGCCTGACCGAACTTGCGATCATCCTCGTCGCCCGTGCCACCAATTCCGAGCTGGAATGGGCGATCCACAGCCGGGTGGCTCTGCGCGAAGGTCTGCCGCAAGCCGTTGTCGATGCCATCCGCGACGGCCGCGCGCCGGAGGGGCTAAGCGACGAAGAGGCCGAGATTTACACCTATACTGCGGAACTTCTGAACGCGGTCCAGGTCTCGGACGCGAGCCATTCTGCCATTCGCCGCCGCTGGGGCGAAGAGGGTGTGGTGGTTCTGACGGCCCTCACGGGCTATTACATGATGGTCGCCATGACGCTTAACGCGCATCGTCTGCCGCTGCCCGAGGGCATGGGCCCGGAACTGGGGCTCGGGGGCACCGTCCCCGAGGCTCTGAGCCGGATCCCGATGCTGTGAAAGACAAAGCCCGGCCATTGGCCGGGCTTTTTGCTGTCAGCGCAGCTTCACCTCGATGCGCATCATATCCCCGCGATAGATCCCGCGGGCGAGCAGCACAATCTCCCCCTGCTGGCTGACCACAATCCGGTCCACCCGCGCCACCGGATCGCCGATCGCGATGTCGAGCTCAGTCGCCACCGAGAGATCAGCAATCCCCACGGTCACGATCTGACGCGCATCGCGGATTTCAAGCGAGGGGATATCGGCCACCAGCCGCATCGCGGTCAGATGGCTGTAGGCTTCTTCCGGAATATACGGGCAGAGCCGCTCGTCAATATAGACATCCGCCAGCAGAAAGGCCGCACCGTCACGCGCGTGGCGTCGGCGGAGATGGCGATACGAGGGGGCGGTGGCATAAAGCGGCCCCTCATGGCTCGGCAGATCGACATTGCGGCGGTCTTCGAGAATTTCAATCTGCGCATCGGTGCGCGCCATCAGCATGCCCGACCAGTCCGTGTTGACCTCGCACCAGAGGTCTTTGGGCTTGCGCGCCTTCACGAAGGTGCCTTTTGCCCGGAAGCGTTCAATCAGCCCGTCCTTCTCAAGCTGATCCAGCGCCTGACGGATTGTCATACTGGCGACACCGCATTGCTCAGCGAGCTCCATAACCGTCGGGATGCGTTCACCCACAGCCCATTCCCCGGAATCGATACGCTGGCGAAACAGGCTGGCGAGTTGCAGGTAGCGCGAGACCGCACTCTTTTTCAGAAGTTCCGCCGTGCTGTTCGTTTCTTTGGACATATCGTTGCACTTTTTAGGGACGGCCGGAGCCTGACATGAGCTTAAGTTATTAAACCATATGAAAGCTTTTGTCGATTGGCGGGAGGGGAACCGAACCGGATGTGCCTCAGTCTCTGAGGCGGTGGTTCGGGAATCCGGATCATTTTGCCGCTCAGCCCCTGGTCAGCCTTTATGCGGCCTCAGAAAGCGCCCTGGACCTCACAGGGCGCGGCAGCATCGCGTCCGGCTCGCAGTCGGCCTTTGGTTACCGAGAAACGGGATCGCCCCGCTCTGCCAGGCCTAGCTTATGCAACATCGCATCTGCCGGCGTGAAATCCGCCCAAAGCCGCAGATCGACGAGGGGCTCTCCCTGAAAACGGTCGGTCTGGTAAAGCCAGGTCCGGGCATATTCGGCTTCCTCTGCCTGCAGCCCGCCGTTCACCGTCCAGGCATCGGCGTAGTGACCGGCCAGCACCTTAAGATCCTGCGGCGCGATATCCGGACGTGCGCGGGCCATGGCCGCAGGCCAGAGCGCGGGATCTGCCGCGAAATCTCGGGCCGCGCGCGTCAGCGCAGTCAGAACGGCCTCTACCTCCGCCCCCCTGGAGGCAAGAACAGACGCCGGGACGGCGTTCACCTTGGTCAGGATCGGGGCGGCTTCATAAAAGTCAGCCCCGTCGATCAGGATCTGCAGATCGTCGCGGTCGGGGATAGAGAGAAACATCCCGATGGAGAGGGTGCTCGCATCAACCCGTCCCTGCACAAGCGCCTGAGCCCGCACCTGGGGCTGCCCCAGCGGCACCCAGGTCACGGCAGAGGTCTGCACGCCATGATCGCGCAGCACAAGAAGCGACATGGTGTGATCGAGGCTGTTGGGCCGCCCCACCCCGAACCGCGCCCCCTGCGAGAGATCGGCAAGGCTCAGCCCTTTGCGGGCGGCAATGATATAGGGGATGGATTTATCGGTGGAGCCCACGGCTTTCAGGCTGTGATCGCCCCCCGCATGAAGCCCCAGAAGGGTCTCAAGCCCGATATTGGCCATCTCGCCCGCACCGGTGCGCAGGGCGGTGACGGCCATGGGGGTCTGCTCTACCGCGATCAGTTCCACCTCAACGCCTTCACGGGCGAAATAGCCCTCACGCTCTGCCAGATGGAGGACCGAATTGGGCACCAGGGGCACCTCCGTGCTGGTCACGATGATCCGGAAGGGCTGAGCGCCAAGCGGTGAGGCCCCGGCCAGAAAACAGGCTGCCAGCGCAAAGCCCAGATTTTTCACAAGACGCATCACAGAGCCCTTTCCGCAAAAAGGCGGCGGCGCAGCCGCGCCTCGAGACGGCGCAGAGCGGTGCTGAGGGTCGCACCAATCACCGCAAGTGTCAGAACAACCACGAAATAGCGCGGCATATTAAAGGCGCTGCCATAGCCCGCCACCAGCCCGCCCAGCCCGGTCATGGCGGTATAGATCTCCGCCACAACGCAGGCCGTCAGCCCCTGAGAGGCCCCGACCCGCACGGCAGCGATCATCTGCGGCAGGGCCTGAGGCCAGACCGCCTTCGCCCAGGCGGTCGTTCGGGAGGCGCCAAGGTTCATCGCGGCTTCGGCATAAAGCGGGCTGATCTGGCGCAGCGCCGCCGCGCCGCTGACCACCAGGGGGATCAGCGCGGCGAGAAAGACCACACAGATCTTCGCCTCCGGCCCGAGCCCGAGAAAGGCCACGATCAGCGGCATCAGCGCGATATTCGGCACCGAGGCCAGCAGGTCAAAACAGGGGCTGAGCACCCGTCCTGCCAGCGGAAAGGCCCCCATCAGAAAGGTCAGGCCGCCCCCCGCCAGCGACGCCGCCAGAAGCCCGGTCAGAAAAACCGAAAGCGTCTCGCCGATGGCGCGCAGATAATCGCCGCGCCGGTCCGCCAGCATGTCATAAAGCGCATCGCCGGTCTCGGCGGGCGAGGGCAGAAAGGCCGCCGGAAGCTCTGCTGCAAACCAGATCCAGCTGCCGATCAGCGCCAGAACCAGAGCCGCGATGATCCGGCTTTCGACGCGGATGCGGCGCAAGGCCTGACCTGCGGCGCTCAGGTCTTCGCGAAGCGTGGCAAGGGCCGCTCTCATGGCCGCCCTCCAGACACCGCCCTCGGGGCGTCGGCCAGGCGCCGCGGCATAACGTCACATAAAATCATCACACACCCCGATTGCGGCCCCAGGCTCCGGCGCGCTGCCAGTGGGTCATCTGCGCGAAATATTCAAGCCCTGCGCAGTAAAATTGGACATCTACGTACGGAAACCGGGAATTTTCCGCCCGAAAGGTGCCGAGCGAGCGAGCGGCTGTCGCCCCATCACAACCGCTCTCGCCCGCCTCACGAATGGTTGACCCCGCGACGCATAGTCGCCATTGGCCACCGCAGATGCAGTTTCTGCATACGAATGCATACCAGACTTCAGGCGTAACTATGTCCCAAGAGATAAAGGCGTCAGCCCGGGCCCCCATTGCGGTGCTTCTGCTGTCGCTCATCATCGCGGCGGGGGGGATCTTCCTCACCGTCTTCGGAGCCCGGCTCGTGTCGCTGGGTGGCTCTTTTTACTTTGTGCTCACGGGTCTTGCGCTCGTGGCAACGGCAGGGCTTCTGGCGCGGCGCAATGCGCTTGGCCTCTGGCTTTATGTCGCAACCTTCGTGGCCACAGTCATCTGGTCGCTTTTTGATGCCGGGCTGAACTTCTGGCCGCTGGTCTCGCGTCTGGCCGCACCGGGCGTCATCCTGATGCTGGTCTTCCTGGCCGCGCCCACGCTGACCCGCGGCCGCACGCTGCCGACTTCGCTCGCGCTGACCGGCGCGGGCCTTTCGGCGCTGGCACTCCTGGCCATGGGTGTACGGGTTTTCCAGCCGGTGCCCTTCATCACCAATGATGTGACCCCTGAGAAAATCGCTGAGGGTGGCGAGCTGAACGGCAACTGGCCCCATTACGGCGGCAGCCTGAAAGGCACGCGTTACACCGGGAAATCCTCGATCACCCCGGAGAATGTGGCGCAGCTGGAACTGGCCTGGACCTTCCGCCACGGCCATCTGCCGGTACACGGCCATGCGGCCGGTGCCGAAGATCAGAACACGCCGACCGTCATCGACGGCATCGTCTATACCTGCAACACCAAGAGCCAGCTCTTCGCGCTCGACGCCGATACCGGCGAGCAGCTGTGGAAGTTTGACCCTGAAGCCAAAGCCCCCTTCTGGGAGCGCTGCCGCGGCGTGGGCTATTATGAATCCAACGGTCAGCCTTCGCCGGAACTGCAGCGCGTCAAGCGCGAAGCGGCGGGCTTCACCACCACCGCGACCTTCACGGTCTCGGACGACAGCGCCCCGGCAACGCCCGCACCGGTCGTGCCGGAGGGCCTTTGCGCCAAACGCGTGGTTCTGCCGACCATCGATGCGCGCATCATCCAGCTTGATGCCAAAACCGGCGAGCTTTGCCCGCAGTTCGGCACCAATGGTCAGATCGACCTGAAAGAGCATATGGGCGAGGTGAAACCCGCCTTCTATATGCCGACCTCGGCGCCCACCATTGCCGATGGCATCATCATTCAGGGCGGCTGGGTTGTTGACAACGTCACCACCAATGTCCCCCCGGGTGTGATCCGTGGCTTTGACGCGGAAACCGGTGAGCTGATCTGGGCCTGGGATCTGGGCCGTCCGGAAACCAAACGCTTCCCGCCGGAAGGGGAAAGCTACACCCGCGGCACCCCGAACGCCTGGGCCGGCCTCGCGGTCGATCAGGATCTCGGCTATGTCTATCTGCCGCTCGGCAATGCGACGCCCGATTTCTTCGGCGGCCACCGCCGTCCGTTCGACGATGAGTTCAACGCCTCGGTCGTTGCCCTTGATTACCACACCGGTGAATACAAGTGGCACTTCCGCACGATGAACCATGACATCTGGGACTATGACCTGCCCTCGCAACCGGCGCTTTACGATCTGCCCGACGGCAAAGGCGGCGTGCAGAAGGCGCTCGTTCAGCTGACCAAGCGCGGCCAGATCTTCGTTCTGGACCGTGAAACCGGCAGGCCGATCTTCGACGTGGAAGAAAAAGCCGTGCCGCAGGGCGCTGTTGAGGGCGACTGGACCGCAGCAACCCAGCCCTATTCGACCGGCATGCCGACCATTGGCGCCGAGCGTCTGACGGAAGCGAAGATGTGGGGGGCGACGCCTTTTGACGCCCTGATGTGCCGCATCGAGTTCCTGTCCTACGACTATGAAGGTGACTTCACCCCCCCGAGCGAAAAGGGTGCGATCATGTGGCCAGGCTTTGCCGGCGGCATGAACTGGGGCTCGGCCTCGATCCAGGAAGAGACCGGCTATCTGGTCTTCACCGAAAGCCGCGCCGCCCATGTCATTAAAATGGTCGGCCGTGAAGAGGCAGACAAAGCCGATGCGAAAGACTCGCACGCGGGTCTGTCGTCGCAGTTCGGCACGCCCTGGGGCGCTGCGAAGTGGTACCTGATGTCGCCGCTCGGCGTGCCCTGCCAGGAACCGCCCTTCGGCACCATGACCGCGATCGACCTGAAAACACAGCAGGTTGCATGGCAGATGCCGCTCGGCACCGTCGAGCACATGGGCCCGCTGAACATCCCGACCCGTCTGCCGATCCCGATCGGGATGCCGGGCACCGGCGGTGCAGTGACCACCCAGTCGGGCCTCGTCTTCTACGGCGGCACCATGGATAAATATATCCGCGCCTTCGATCTGAAGACCGGCCAGGAAGTCTGGAAACATGAAGTGCCGGTGGGCATCCAGGCGACCCCTTCGGTCTATGTCTCGCCGAAAACCGGCCGCGAATATGTGGTCGTCACCGCCGGGGGCACCCGCACCTCGCAGGAGCGCGGCGATTATGTGATGGCCTTCGCGCTGCCGCAGTAAACTTTCCGGAAGGGCCGCCTCAGGGCGGCCCTTTTCATTTGCGCCCCCCCTGCCCGCGTCCGCATTCCCGTCCCGATCCGGCGCAGACTGTGGCAGGATGTGACGCCGCCCCCGGGCTTCAGCGGGCGGCGCAGAAAAATTTTCGGACGGCGGGATAAATTTCTCACCGGCAACGTCAGTAGAGTAATGAGTAACGAATCCGACTCTCTTGCACGGGAACTTCCCGCCCTGCACCGCTTTGCCCTCGCGCTCACGCGCGATCCTTCTGAGGCAGAGGATCTGGTGCAGGAAGCGCTGCTGCGTGGCCATGAACGGCGGCGCAGTCTGCGCGGCGGTGCGCAGCTGAAAAGCTGGCTGTTCTCCATTCTGAAGAACTGCTTTCTCGATGGTCGCCGCAGCGTGAAGGCGCGCCGGAGCCGTGAGGCGGAAATCGCCTCGCTCTCAGAGCAGAGCTTTGATGCGCCGCAGGAGGCCACGGTGCGCCTCGGGCAGCTGCGCGGGGCCTTTCTGGAACTGCCGGTTGAGCAGCGCGAAGCCCTGTCGCTGATCGCGCTTGAAGGCCTGAGCTATGCTGAGGCCGCGCGGGTCGCGGATATTCCCCTTGGCACCCTGATGTCGCGCGTGGCCCGGGCCAGGGCTGCGCTGCGGGCCTTTGAAGCGGGCCAGCCCGCCCCTTCCCTGCGGCTGATCGGAGGTCGTGATGCCCATGAGAGCTGAACCCGGCATGACCGAGCTGGACCTGACGGCCTATGTCGACGGCCAGCTGGATGAATGGCACGCCGCCCGTGTTGAGGCATGGCTCGGCGATCATCCGCAGGATGCCGCGCGGGTCATGCAGGACATCCGGCTGCAGCGCGAGCTGCGTCTGGCGCTCAGCGGTCCGGTCAGCGCGGGGGCGCAGCGGGCCTCTGAACGGCTGGCACGGGGCTTTCGGCGCGATGCCTGGCTGGGGCGGGGGCTGAAACTCACGCCCGCCGTCCTGGTCTGCGCACTGCTTGGCCTGTTTGTCAGCGGCGTGCTGCCGGTTCCGGTCGGCCCGCTGTCCGCCTCGGTGCGCCCGCCGGATTATGTGACCGCCGCCTTCGCCGCGCGGGAGGCGATTGAGGTGCGTCTGCCCATGCAGTCGATGCCCGAAGATCCCTTCATCGACGCCGAGGAGCTGCGGGCGGCGACCGGGATCATTCTACCGCTCTTCGACCGCGACTGGCAGGTGATCGACGCTCAGGTCTTTCCCTCGCCCCAGGGGCCGGGGATTGAGATCCTTTTTGAGACCCCCGATCTCGGGCGGCTGCATCACTTCGCGGTGCGGCCGGGTGATTTTGCGCTGACGCCGCCGCAAAGCCTGATGTCGGGCGGCGCGCCGGTGGCCTGGTTTCAGATCGGCGAGACCGCTCATGTGCTGATCGCCGCACGGGGCAGCGCCGCGGAACTCACGCGCAAGGCTGAGGCACTGAGCGCCAATCTCTACTGACCATTCCCCAAAGGAATCCGGGCCCCTGACCCGGCTGCAAGACTGACTGAAGGAACTACCGCCATGGATCAAAACGACCGTCGTGCCATCGAGGGCCTCTTTGACAGGCTGAACCAGACCGCGCAGACCCACGCACAGCGCGACGCTGAGGCTGAAAGCTTCATCGCGGGCCAGATCGCCCGCCAGCCGGGCACGCCCTATTACATGGCCCAGACCATCGTGATGCAGGACTATGCGCTGCAAAATGCGCAGGCGCGGCTTGAGCAGCTTGAGGCGGAACTCGAGGCCGCCCGGCATCAGGCCGCAGCGCCTGGCACGCAACCCGCAGGCGGTCTTTTCGGGCGTCTTTTTGGCGGCGGCGCGCAGCCTGCGCCCCGAAGCCGGCCCCCGCGCCCCATGGCCGCGCCGCAACCCATGATGTCGCAGCCGCCTCAGGGCGGCGGCTTCCTGGCGGGGGCTGCGCAGACCGCGATGGGCGTGGCCGGCGGCGTGCTTCTGGGCAATGCCATCGGCTCGATGTTTGGCGGCGGAGCAGCAGAAGCAGCCCCCGCGCCGGTTGACGCACCGGCGGAACCGGTTCAGGACTTCGAAGAGGATGCCGGTTACGAAGGCGAGGATGAGTGGGAATAATCCCTGAGCGCGGCGGGCAGCGGCGGCGGGACGGCGGGCGGACCCCTCTGCCCGGCCCCTGCCCCGTCACGCCCCGGCGCGGGAACCGGATTGTCACTTTCTGCCTTTCCCTGCGGATCACTGCGCCGCAGGTCTGACCGGCCGCCGGTCTTTTAAACTGCTTCGGGGCGGAGACACCGCCCCGGGGCCGCCTGCTCCGGGCAGACACCACAGAAGGATCCGACCCAACGTGCCCCCAGACCCCTGTCCTCTTTCTCGCAGGCTTCAGTCACCGCCGCGGGTGCTGCTGTGATTGAAGCGTCTTTATTGTTGCTGATCGGTATTCTGGTCATCGGTGCGAATATCGCGGCCACGGCTTACTTCGTCGCCCAGGAATTCGCTTATATGTCGGTGGATCGCACGCGTCTGGCGGTCCGGGCGCAGGAGGGGGATCCCTCGGCTCAGCGCGCGCTCACTGTGACGAAACGCACGAGCTTCATGCTCTCCGGCGCACAGCTCGGGATCACCATCACCGGGCTTCTGGTGGGCTTTCTCTCAGAACCGCTGCTGGGCGAGCCTCTGGGCGTGCTGCTGAGCGGCCTGGGCATCCCGCCGGAAATCGGCGTCACCATCGGCACGCTGTTCTCGCTGATCGTCGCCACGGTGGTGATGATGATCTTTGGCGAGCTTTACCCCAAAAACCTTGCCATCGCCAATCCCGACCCGCTGGCCCGCGGGCTTTCGCGCTCGACCCTGATCTATCTGAAGCTCTTCGGCCCGCTTATTGGCTTCTTCGATAAATCCGCCAATGTGGTGCTGCGTATGCTGCGCATTGAGCCGGTCCACGACCTTGATGTCAGCGCCTCCGCCGAGGATCTGCCGCGCATCATCGCGGATTCGCGCGAAAGCGGTGATCTGCCGCTGGAGCAGTCGCTGATGATGGACCGGATCCTCGATTTTCCGAACCAGAATGTCGAACATGCCATGGTCCCGCGCTCGCAGGTGGGCTGGGTGCGGCCGGTCACCAGCGTCAGCGATCTGCTGGAGCTGATGTCGCGGGCGCACAGCCGCTATCCGGTGCTCGATGAGACGGATTCCCCGCTGGGCGTGGTGCATCTCCCCGATCTGCTGGAGCGGATGGGAGAGGGGCAGACCGAGGCCACGGCCGCCGATGTCATGCGTCCGGCGACCGTTCTGCCGACGCTGATGCCGCTGCCCGATGCGCTCGAGCATCTGACCGGCTCGCGCAACCACCTGGCCTGCGTGATCGATGAATATGGCGGCTTTGCCGGGGTTCTGACCCTCGAAGACCTCGCCATGGAGATCGTGGGGGAGATCACCGATGAGCATGACGCCAGCGTTCCCGATGCCATCGTTACAGAGGGGCCGGACAGCTGGGTGATGGACGGGGATGTTCACCTCGATGAGGTGCACCGCCTGATCGTCTATGACCTGCCCGAGACCGAGGCTGAGACCATCGCCGGTCTGATGATTGATGAGCTGGGCGCTTTGCCCGCGCGGGGTGACCGCGTCCGCATTGATCTGCCCACGGACCCGGCGGAGCTGATCTCAGACACGCCGATGGACCGCTGGCTCTTGACCGAAGTGCTGAAAATCGAGCGCCATGTGCCCACGCGGGTGCGTGTGAGCCTAGTCGAAGCGGCCATGACGGGGGATGAGAAATGAAAGATCCGCTTGTCGTGATCCTGGTCACTCTGGCGCTGATCGCGCTGAGTGCGCTGTTCGTCATCATCGAATTTGCGCTTCTTGGCGCAAGGCGTCACCGTCTGGAAGAGCTTGCCCCCGAAAGCCTGACCGCGCGTGCGGCGCTCAGGGGGATGAACGATCTGACGCTGATGCTGGCGCTGGCGCAGCTTGGCATCACCGCCTGCACCTTCGCGCTTGGCGCGATCACCAAGCCGGCGGTGGACAGCTGGATCGGCCCGGCGCTGCTGCAGGCGGGTCTGCCACAGTGGCTGGCGGGCAGCGCCTCTTTTGCCATGTCGCTGTTTATCGTGACCTTCCTGCATCTGGTCGTGGGCGAGATGGCCCCGAAGTCCTGGGCCATCGCCCATCCCGAACGCTCAGCCCGCACGATCGGCGTGATCGCGCAGACCCTGGCCTGGCCGCTGCGTCCGCTCCTGCGCTGGATGAACACCATCGCCAACAGCCTGGTGCGCGCCTCCGGCGTCGAGCCGGTGGAAAGCGCGGCTGTGGGCGGCCAGGACATCGCCACCATCCGCCAGCTTGTCGAGCATTCGGCCAAAGTCGGCGCGCTGGAGCCCGGGATGCAGCGCCAGCTCTCGGCCTTCATCGATCTGAGCAGCATCCCGGTCAGCGATCTGGTGGCCAAAGGCAGCCGCCCCACGGCGGTCAGCTCCTTCGCCACTGCGGCTGAGGTGCGCGCGGCCGCGCGGCAGTCGGGCCATATGCGCATCCTGATGCTGCCGGAACGGGGCCGCGCGATGTCCTTCATCCATGTGCGCGACACGCTGATGCTGGCGGATGATACTAAGGCAGCCGGTGTTGCCCGCCCGGCCTTCCGCCTCGATGCCCATACCCCGGTCTATGAGGCTCTGGCCCGTCTGCGCGCCGCCAGCGTTCAGATCGCGGTGGTGACCCGCGATGGCGAGCTTTGCGGGATCATCACCCTTGCGGATATCCTGCGGCTCATGCTGCCCGCAGGTATTCAGATCAGAAAAGAGGCGGAAAACGCCGCTCTGTGACCCCACCCCCGCCGCGCCTTTCAGGAGCGGCGGGGACCTCTCCGCCGCATTGCCCCGAAAAACGACATTCTCTGCGACGGGAATTGCAGAAGCGGGCCCGGTCTTCTTTCCCTACACTCCCGCCGGGACGGCGCGGCACAGAGCCCCGCCACAGAAGGGAGTTTTCACATGCCGACATTCCGGATCTATCTTGACCACAGCAAGGCGGATCAAAGCCGGGTCTTGATCGACCAGGCCTGGCCCATGATGAGGGCGGCAGCGATGGAGGCTTTTGATGTCCCTGCGGGCGTCTGCAAGCTCTCGGTGATCCGCGTCGAAAACGATCCTGACACCTGTCCGATCAGCGTTGAGATCAGCTTTCTGGAGAAATCGGGAAGGACGCCGGAAAAGACCGGCCTCATTTGCGATGCGACCTTTGAGGCGATCCGCAGCCTGACCGGCATCAGTCCCTTCGTCGGCGCCTCGATGCGCGCGCCTGAGACCTTTGTGTTTCGCAAATGAGCGACAGGCCCGCCCGGGGCGGGCCGTTTTCTGATCTCAACTCCGCTCCCAGGTGTTCTCGACCTGAAAGCGTTTCTGCCCGCCCGCCAGCCGCGCGGTCAGAAAATCCAGAAACACCCGGATCTTTGCGGGAATGACCATGCTGTCGAGGATCGCCACATAAAGCCCTCCTGGACGCGCCGAGCTGCTGATTGAGATCTCAGGCAAAAGCCGGACCAGACGCCCCTGTTCGATATCGCGGCGCACCAGATAATCGTCCAGAACCGCCGCCCCGCCCCCGCGCCGCGCCAGTTCCAGAAGCACCGCTCCGTGGTTCGACAGAAAGCGCGGCTGAAACGGCACCCGCTCTTTGCTGCCATCGGCGTGGGTCACCCACCATTGCGCCGTGGTGGTCGTCGAGAGGTAAGCCATGCAGTTATGGCGCTCGAGATCGGCGATGCTCAGGGGCAATCCGCTTCGGGCGATATATTCCGGCGAGGCGACGAGCCAGCGTTCGGAGGAATAGATCCGGCGCCGCCGCACCCCCGGCTCGTCCGGCTCGCTGAGGCGAAAATCGATATCGATCTTTTCGCGCCGCAGATCGGCAGGCTCTTCGCCAAGGATCAGCTCGACGGTGATATCGGGATAGGCCTCAGCAAAGGCCGGCAGCAGCCGGGTCAGCACGCCGATGCCAAACATCGACCGCGAATGAATACGCAGCAGACCCGCCGGAACCGTGCTCAGAACCGACATCGACTGATCAAGCTCTTCGAGACTGGCCAGGATCTCCACCGCGCGGCGGGCATATTCCTCTCCGGCCTCAGTCAGCCGCACATTCCGCGTCGAGCGGGTCAGAAGGCTTTGGCCAACCCGCTCTTCCAGCATGGAGATGGAGCGCGAAACGGAAGTCGAGGACAGCCGGAACATCTGAGCCGTCGCGCTGAAGCTTCCGGTTCTCTTTAAGGAGACCAGCAGCTCAAGGGCTCGGACACGATCGGACATTTCAGCAATTCCCGCATTACTCTGGGAGAAATTCTACAATTATCAGGGCCTCAGGCTAACAGCTAGAACAGCGGGACGCCATATGAGGAGAGGTCAGGGATGAAGTTCGGAGTCTTTATTCTCGCGCAGCGCCGCAGCTATAAGCAAAGCTCTGCCGAGGTCATCCACAATGCCATGGAGCAGACGGTTACGGCTGAGGCGGCGGGATTTAACACCGCCTGGTTTGCCGAGCATCACTTCAACAAGTACTCGCTGACGCCCTCGCCGCTGATGGCCGTGGCCCATGCGGCGGGACGCACCAGGACGATCCGTCTTGGCACGGCGGTCTGCATTCTGCCGCTTTATCAGCCCGCACGTTTTCTGGCGGAAGTGGGCTTTGCCGATACGGTCTCTGACGGCCGCCTGGAACTGGGGGTCGGCTCCGGCTATCAGCAGTTTGAATTTGAGCGCTTCGGCACCACGGTCGATGACTCCTGGCATGTCTATAACGAGTTTCTCGATGTGATCGACATCGGGCTGCAGGGCAAAAACTTCGAGTATCAGGGCAAATACATTCAGATGATGCCGACCTCGATCGCGGTCGATACGGTGCAAAAGCCCGGCGTGCCGATGTGGGTGACCTCAAACAATCCCAAAACGCTGCAGCGCGCGATGCGCGACGGGCATAACCTCTTTGTCACCGCGCTTCTGAAGGGCAATGAGGCGATCCGGGATCTGCGCCTGAAGCTTGAAGGGATCGCGCAGGACGACGGTCAGACCCTCGACGATATGACGGGCAAGATCGGGTTCCTGCGCTGCGGCTATGTCTCGGACAATAAGGCTGAGATCGACCACTATCTCGACTGTGCCCGCTATCAGCGCCGCATCTCGGAAAGTCTCAAACAGCGCCGCCAGCTGACGGATGACGGCTATATGATGAAGGAGGTCCCCATGACGGTCGACCCCGACATTGAAGAGCTCCGCGCCGCCCTTCCGGTCGGCTGCGTCAATGAAGTGGTCGATAAGCTGCTGGCAGAGATTGAAATTCTTAAACCCCGCCACATCGCACTTCAGACCCAGCTGGGCGATTTCGACCAGACGACGATGCTGCGCCAGATCGAACGCTGGGGTGAGCGGATCATCCCGGAAGTTCGCAAGGCCCTCGGCGCAAAAGCCGCCGCCTGAGCCGCTGCCGGCGGCCCCGGCGGGGCGGCCGGCTGTTTTGTGAAATACAGAATTGCGGAAATCGCAAAGAGTTCAGATTTTTCTCCGGCCCGAAGCGGCGGATACTTCTGCACTCTGACAGGCCCGGGGGAGGAGGCCGCGCGCCATCGCGGACCGCCGGGCCGACACTTCAGGGAGGAACCGAAATGACACGATACTTGTCCCGCCGCCTTACGCTGTCTTTGCTGGCGGGGGCGTCTTTTGCAATGACGCAGGGGCTGCCCGCACTGGCCTCTGACGGCCCGATCACGATCATCGTGCCCTATGCAGCGGGGGGAATTAATGACGCTTTTGGTCGCAAAATCGCCGATGGCCTGAGCCGCGAGATCGGACGCACCGTTCTGGTCGAAAACAAGCCCGGTGCAAATGGCATTCTGGCCGCGACCCATGTGGCGCGTGCAAAGAATGATGGCACGACGCTCTTTCTGACCGGGACGGGCCCGCTGTCGCTGAACACCATGCTGCGCGACAATCTGCCTTTCACGGCAGAGAGCTTCGATCCGGTGGCGATGATGTTTGACGGCGTTCTGACCATCTCGGTCCCGACAGCGCTTGGTGTCAGTTCGCTCGAAGAGCTGATTGCGCATGCCCGAAAGACCGGACGCCCGCTGCGCTACGGCACCCAGGGACCGGGGTCGGTGATGGATCTTTACGGCCGCATCTTCAGCCAGCATTTCGGTGTTGAGATGGTGCCGGTGGCCTATAAAAATAACCCCTCATCGCTGGTGGATCTTCTGGGCGGCCAGCTCGAGGTCTCTTTTGTCAGCCCGATGTCGCTGACGGAATATGCCAAAGCGGGAACGGTGAAGATCCTGGCCCTCACCGGCAGCGCGCGCGATCCGAAATGGCCTGATATTCCGACGGTCGGCGAGCTTGGGCACAGCAACCTGGAAATCTCTTACTGGACGGCGATCCACGCACCGGCGGGCCTGCCGGAGGATCTGAAACAGGCCTATGCCGCAGCGATTGTGAAGACCGTTAACAGCCCGGACTTCCTTGAGCTTTTGTCCAACAGTGGCCAATACCCCAAAGCCGGTGGCCCCGAGGTTCTGGCCGCGCAGATGCAGACCGACCGGGAAACCTGGGGCGCGATCATTGAGAAGAACAACCTGCGCATCAGGGAGTAACCCGCCGCGGCACTGACCTCAGGGCCGCCGGAGCATCCTTCCGCCTGAGCGACAGGGTGCTCCCTTCCGCATAAGCGGGCGTGCCGGTCGGGAGAAGCCAAAGGCCGCTTCCGGGGACCGCAGGTCCGGGGGTGATGCGGCCCGGGGCCTGCGTGCCGACTTCAGGGGCAGTCACGGCGGTCGCCGGTGCGCTCTTTGGGGTCGGGGTCTGACCCCGTGGCATCCGGGGATGGTCTTTGGGCCTCAAAAAAGATGAGGGCTGAAGGCCCGTCAGGCCGCCATCGACAGCACAGCCCCGCTCAGCGCCCCCAGGACGACGATGGCCCAGGCAGGAAGGCGCCACTGCATCAGCGCCGACAGCAGGGCCAGCGCGATGGCCAGATCGGTGAGTGTGGCGAGGGTGCCGCTCAGCACCGGCGTATAAAAGGTGGCGGCCAGAATGCCGACGACGGCAGCATTGATCCCCTGCATGGCGCGGCGCAGGCCGGGATGGTTTTGAATCCCCATCCAGAAGGGCAGAACCCCCAGAAGCAGCAGAAAACCGGGCAGGAAGATGGCAATCAGCGCCACCCCCGCGCCGGGCAGACCCGCCGCGCTGACCGCGCCGAGCCAGGCGGCAAAGGTGAAGAGCGGCCCCGGAACCGCCTGGGCCAGAGCATAGCCCGTCAGAAAAAGCGGCTCGCTGACCTGGCCGGAGGCTACCATTTCGGTTTCCAGCAGTGGCAAAACCACATGACCGCCCCCGAAAACCAGCGCTCCGGCGCGGAAGAAGCTGTCAAAGAGCGCGAGCAGAGGGTGCTGCCCGGCGAGTGCCGGCAGGGCAAGCAGCAGAACCGGAACCGCCAGCAGGCAACTGAGCGCCACCCCGCGCGAGAGCGGCAGGCGCAGCGCGGCGGCCCGCTCTCCCTCAGCCGGGGCGGTTGTAAACACTGCCCCGAGCAGGCCCCCCACAAGGATCGCCCCGAACATCCCGAAGGAAAGCGGCAGGACCGCAAGGGCGACGATGGCAGCAATCGCGATGGCGCTGCGGATGCGGTCAGGGCACAGGCTGCGGTACATCCCCCAGAGCGCCTGAGCCACCACCGCCACCGCCGTCAGCTTCAGCCCGTGCAGGATCCCGGCGGCGACCCCGCCCTCCAGGTTCACTGCCAGCAGCGCACAAAGCACCAGCGCCAGGGCGGAGGGCAGCGTGAAGGCCAGAAAAGCCGCCAGCGCGCCGCCCCAGCCTGCGCGCATCAGGCCGATGGCAAAGCCGGTCTGGCTGGATGCGGGACCCGGCAGAAACTGACAAAGCGCCACCAGATCGGCATAGGCCGCATCGCTGAGCCAGTTTCTGCGGGTGACAAATTCCTCGCGGAAATAGCCCAGATGGGCGACGGGCCCGCCGAAACTCGTGACGCCAAGGCGCAAAAAGACCAGGAAAACCTCGGCCCAATGGCCGCGGGGCGATGAGGGCCTGCTCAGATGATCCCCGGACACGGCGGCTCCTTTCCTCTGCGCGAACCGCCCTTCTCGGGCAGTCCGTGTTGACAGAGCCTCTATCGCAAAGATCACATCGCGGTAACAGGGCTCAGCGCAGGGTCATGCGGATGCTGCCACGGCTTTCTTCGGCGCGGATGTGGTGACCCCGCCAGTAAAACTCCGGCCCGTGACGCCACAGCGCGGTGCGCAGGCCGGTCTCAGAGCCGCCCGCCGCATAGGCGGCGGTTTTGATCTGACCATATTCGACCCCGTCCACCCAGACGCGGCGGGCGTGACCGGCCCGCACAAGACCCGCCAGCTCGATGGTGCCGTTGCGGCTGCGGCGCTGCAGCGTTTTGCGGCTGATCCCCAGATGGGCCGCCGCCGCCGTCAGGCTTGGATAGCGCGTCTCACGAATGCAGATTTCATAGGCGTTTTCCATGGGCTTCACATGCTCCTTCATCACTCAGTCCCGCTGAAGGCAGCGGGTCAGTCTCAGTCTTCAAATTCCATTTCCGCAAAGACGCGCCCGGCGTTCTTTGTGGCCAGCTCCTCAAAGGTGTCGAGCCCCTTCCAGCGGGACTGATCGACGTGGAAAGCCCCGGCGAGATCCCCGCCCTCTTCCAGATGCGCCGCAATCTTTTCGCGCAGATCAATGAGATAGTCGCGGGTATAGCGCTGCACCTGCGCCAGATTGGTCGGATGGCCATGCCCCGGGATGACATAGGCCGGCGCGAGCGGGACCAGCTTTTCGTCCCAGGTCTCAATCCAGCAGCGCGTGCAGGTGTCGTCAAAAATCGGCAACATGCGCTCATGAAAGGCAATATCGCCCGCGATCAGCAGCGACCACTGCGGGATCCAGACCTGGGTGTCGCCGGGGCTGTGCGAGGGGCCAAGGTTCAGCACCTCGATGCGCAGATCGCCCATCTCAATGATCCGGCTCTCCTCAAAGGTCTCGCTCGGCGGGGTGATGGTCGTGCCGTCGCTGCGCTCACGGGCATAGGTTTTCAGTGAGGCGAGATCCTGGGGCGCCCCGTCTGCGAAATTTGCGGCTGCGGCTTTATGGGCAAGGATCGGCACGCCCTGGGCCGCCCAGTAGCCGTTCCCGAGCATGGCATGGCCCTGCCCGTTTTCATTGATGACCAGCTTCACCGGCTGGTCGGTGACGGCCTGAATTTCGGCATGCAGCGCCTCCGCCAGCGCCCAAGAGGCACCGGAATTGACCACCACCACGCCGTCGCCGGTCAGAATGAAGGACAGGTTGTTGTTATGGCCGGCGTTCTCATAGGTCGGCGGCGCCGTGGCCCCGATGGCGGAGAAGACATGGGGGATCACCTCAACCGGTTTGGAATAGAGCACCGATTGCGGATATTGATCCGGGATATCCTCAGAGGCAGCGACGAGTCCCGGGGCCAGGGCGGCGAGGGCGATCAGCAGGGCACGCATCTCAGATCTCCTCAAAGCGGAAAGCCGCACCCTCTGCCCGGATCCGGCCCAGACCGCTGCCCGGCAGGTGATAGCCGATCACCGCATCGCCCGAGGCGGCAAGCGCCTTCAGAAGCGCACTGCGGGTCCTGGCGCCGAGCGGCGGATCCTGATCGGAGCTGCTTTCAAACTCCGGACGCTCCAGGGCGATATGTCCGTTGCCGATGGCATCGCCGATCACCCAAAGACGTCCCTCGGGGGTGGCAATCTCATAAGACATATGCCCAGGCGTATGGCCCGCCGTCAGACGCGCGCTGACACCGGGCATCAGCTCTTCGCCGTCCTGCAGCAGCCGGATGCTGTCGGCAAAAGGCTTCAGGCGGCGCATGGCTCCTGCGGCAAAGCTTTCCCGCTCTACGCCGATGGTGGCGGCGGTCCCGGGGTCGGTCCAATAGGCAAATTCGCGCGCGCCCATGGCAAGGGCGGCATTGGGAAAGACAGGCTCATCAAAGTCATCCAGCAGGCCCCAGATATGATCGGGATGGGCATGGGTGATCACGAGATCGGTGATCTCCTCGGGGCTGACCCCGATCGCCTCCAGCGAGGCACTGACCTTTCCCGCCGAGCCCATGAAATCCGGGCCCGCCCCGGCATCAAAAAGAACCAGCCGCTCGCCCTGCCACAGAAGCGTCAGATTGCAGGGCGGTTTGTGCAGATCAGCGGGCAGATTATGCCGCGCGCTCAGATCCGCGATCTCTTCGGGCGAGAGCCCGGTCAGGGCGAAGGCCGGCGGCAGGCTCAGATGGCCGTCGGAAACCGAGGTGATCGCCACATCGCCAAAGTCAATCTGCGTCGCGGCAAAGCTTCGCACCGGAAAAAGCGCCGCCGCAGAGGCCGCCCCCAGAAAAATCCGCCGTGTCAGTTTCATGGTGGTCTCCCCCCTCCAATGGCCTCAGCCAAACATCGCGCCGGTCAGCGCCTGATACCAGGCAGCCGCCTCAGCAGCGGTGGCCCCGAGCGCCTCAGGCCCCTCAGACGGATCGCTGATGAAATTGCGCACAGAGACCGTCGCGCCCGCCTGCGCCTCATAATCGCCGCCGACCTTCAACCCCTCATCGGGGGCGATCAGCGAGTAGCAGATATTGGCCAGCTGCCCCGCGCCCGCATCCTGATGACCAAGCTCCGCAAGCAGGCTCTGCGCCGCCACCAGCGCCTGCGTTGAGGCGGCAAAGGCGCTTTTGGGCATCGCGCCCTGTGCGGCCGCGTCACCGATCACGCGGATATTCGGGTCGATCCGGCTGGTAAATCCGGCTGCATCGACCGGGGCCCAGCCGCTTTCATCGCAAAGCCCGGCCTCGGAGGCCAGATCCCCGGCGCGCTGCGCGGGAATGACATTGCAGACATCGAGCACGAACCCCTCGCCGTCGGCCAGGACCTCCATGCTGCCCGGGCGCACCTCGATCAGATCGCCGCCCATCAGCGGGTCCAGCCGCTCGATCATGCCGGGGTAAAGCCGTTCCCAGGCATTCTCAAAGAGCGTCTGTTTGGAGTAATTTTCTTTCGGATCAAAGATCATAATCTTCGCCCGCGGATTCTGCCGCGACAGGCGATGCGCAACCATGCTCACCCGCTCATAAGGCCCGGGCGGGCAGCGGTAGGGCGCAGGCGGCGCGATCAGGCCAAAAGTCCCGCCCTCGGGCATGGCATCGATCTGCGCGATCAGCCGCGCCAGTTCAGGCTCAGCCTTCCAGGCATGGGGCATGCGCGCGCTGTCACTCTCGCTCCAGCCGGAGACGGAGCCTTCGACAAAGGCAATGCCCGGCGAGAGGATCAGCCGGTCATAAACGATCCGGCTGCCGTCTGACAGATGCAGGCGGCGGGCCTCGCGGTCGATGCCGCTGACCTTCGCGATCACCACCCGGACCCCGGCACGCTCCGCACCCTGATAGCCGTACTCAAAATCCGTGAGAGGCCGCAGCCCGCCCAGAGCCGCATTTGACAGAAAACAGGCGGTATAGCGGGGGTTCTGCTCAATGAGCGTTACCGCGACACCGGCCCGCGCCAGATGCCGCGCGGCCAAAAGCCCGCCCGCACCTCCGCCGACGACCACCACCTGCGGCTCACTTTTTGCAAGTGAGGGGGCGGCAGTTTTTAACAGCGCTGCCGTGGTCAGGGCCTGGCCCAGCAGGCGGCGGCGGGTGATCGGCATGGCGGCCTCCGGTGTTGAAGGGACGGGAGGAGCCTGCCCCCGTCCGCTCAGATCATTGAGAGAAAGACTGCAGATATGCGGTCAGAGCCGCACGCTCATCCTCTTTTTTCAGACCGCCGAAGGCCATCTTGTTTTTCGGCACTGCGGCTTTGGGATCAGCAAGGAAGGCGTCCAGCGTCTCAGCGGTCCAGACCAGCCCCCCGGCCCCCGCGTCCACCATGGGCTGCGAGTAGCGGAAGCCCTCAACCGTGCCTGCGGCTTTGCCGAAGATCCCGGTCAGCGCGGGGCCGGTGCCGTTCTTCGCATCCTCTCCCACTTTATGGCAGGCGGCGCATTTGCGGAACACTTTGGCGCCCGCTTCGACCAGGGCCGGATCGGGGCCGGCCGGAGCGGCGGCCGGAGCCGGGGCCTCGGAGGTGGCGGCGGGTTCTGCGGTCGCGGTGGCGGTTTCCTCAGCCGGAGCCGCTGCGGACGCGCGCAGGAGGTCCGGCATCGACCCTGCGGGACGGCCATCGGGATCGCGCGGCGTCACATTCAGATCGACCGCGCGTTTGGTGACCTTCGGGGCCTCGCTGCGGCAGTTCTCCATGCAGGGCTCGGCAGAGAAGAGCGGATATTCGGTGCTGGCACGATCATCCACATAAAAGCCGTCCTCATTGGGCAGACGCACTTCGGTGAAATTCTCGTGGCTCAGCACGAAGTCGTCTTCGACCAGCCCGTTTGAGTAAAGCAGGAAGGCGGTGATCGCATAGGTGTCATCCACCGAGATCGTCTGCGCTGCGCCAAAGGGCATCGAGCGGTGGATATAATCCCAGACGGTCGAGAGATAGGGCCAGTAGCTGCCGATGGTTTTGACCGGACGCGGATCGCTCAGCGTGCCCTGTCCGCCCGAAAGCGAAGGCCAGCTGTCGAGCCCTTCGGCAAATTCCCCGTGACACGCAGCGCAGGCTTCCAGAAAAACCTCTTCGCCGCGTGCCACATCGCCTGAGCCGGGACGAAGCCCGGTGCCATCGGGGAGGACGGTGACATCCCAGGCGGCGATTTCTTCCAGCGTGGCCGGTCGGCCAAGGCCAAGCCCCTGCGCAAAGGCCGGAGTGGTGGACAGAATTGCAAGCGCGGTGGCCGCAAAGAGCTTACGCGATTTCGACATTCTCGACCTCACCGTTCGGCTGCACCCACCAGGTCTGGATGGAGTTGTTGTGATAGACGTTGTTGGTGCCGCGGATCTCCCGCAGCGCATCTTTGGTCGGCTGCACATAGCCGGTCTCATCGATGCAGCGCGACTGCAGGAACATCTCGGATCCGTCCCAGTCGATATCGAGGTGGAAGCGGGTCAGCGCTTTGGGCTTTGCATCGCCCGAGATACGCGCCTCAGTCCAGGTGTTGCCACCATCCGTCGAGACATCAACCCGCGTCACTTTACCGTTGCCCGACCAGGCAAGCCCGGTGATGACCAGCGGGCCTTTGCCGTGACGGATCGGCACCTGAGGGCTGGGCGAGGTGATGACCGATTTCGCATCCATCACCCAGGTCCATTTGCGCGCACGGCCGTCGGGCATCATGTCGGTATATTTCGAAGTCTCTTCGCGCCCCTCAACCGCCTGGTCATAGATGGCGATGCGGCGCAGCCACTTCACCCACATATTGCCTTCCCAGCCCGGCACCACCAGCCGCACCGGATAGCCATGCTCTTTACGCAAGGCCTCGCCATTGGCGTAGAAGGCGACCATGACATCCTCCATGGCCTTTTCCAGCGGGATCGAGCGGCCGTTGGAGGAGGCATCGGCGCCTTCCACATAGACCCATTTGCCTTCCGGCTTCACACCGGCCTCTGCCAGCAGATCCTTCAGAAGGATGCCGGTATATTCCATGTTATGGATCATGCCCTGGGTGAACTGCACGCCTTCAAGCTGCGCGCCGCCCCATTCCATGCCGCCATTGGCCGCGCATTCGCAAAAGGCGGTCAGCACATGGCGCGGAAAGCGGGTCAGGTCTTCAAAGGTGAAGACCAGCGGCTTCTCGACGAGGCCGTTGATCATCAGGCGGTAGTCGTCTTTCGACAGCTCAATCGCGCCCGAGTGGTGACGCTCAAAGGCGACGCCCTGGGGGGTGATAGTGCCTTCAAGCGCATGGATCGGCGTAAAGTTGATCGAAGAGACCGGGCTTTCGGTCAGCCATTCCACATTGCGGCGGACCACATGGCTCTCAAATCTGATCGGCATGCCATAGGGCGCAGCATCGACCGGATCGCCGAAGCCCGAAGCCCAGTCCTGGACTTTGGTGATCAGCGGATCGCCTTCAGCCGCCGCAGCCCCGGCACCGGCCACCAGGCCTGCACCGCCAAGCGCAGTCGTTTTGAGAAAGCCGCGCCGGCTGGTTCCGGCGGCTTTGGAAGTCGGATCAGACATCGGGGAGATCTCCTCAGATACCGGTCACTTTGACGGTGGTGTTCGGCTCAAGACGCACGGTGCCGGTCCTGCGGATATGGGCTTCGACCACATCCCAGATCTGCGGCCCTTCGGTGCCTTCATTGACCGAGGCCCATCCCGCCACGGTGTAGGATTTCGCAGGCTCCAGCGCGGTGCCGGTTTTTGCCATGCGAAGATTGGTGATCCGTTTGCCAATCGGTTGGCTGACGTCGATGTCATAGGCCAGACCGCCCACGCGCACCATGTCACCGCCCTGCTGGTAATAGGGATCGGGGTTGAAAATATTGTCGGCCACATCTTCCAGAATGGTCTGGATGGTCTCGCCGGTCATCCCGGTGCGGTAGCAGGCGCCATAGGTCATCGAGGTGGCATTGTGGATGTCTTCGCGGGTGATCGCCTCACCTGAAAGCACCGACGGCCCCCAGCGGACGCCCGGCGACATGGCAATCTCGGCATCGCGCTCGGACAGGATCGCCTCGCAGATCAGATCATCCCAGGTGCCGTTGAAGTTGCCACGGCGGTAAAGCGTGGTCTCGGTGGTGCCGATCTTCTCTTCAAGGCTCTCTTTGAAGGGCGCGCGCTCCTGCTCGATCAGCGCGGCCATATCAGCATCGGGCGTGATCACATCCGAGAAAATCGGGATCAGCTTGTGGCGGAAGCCCATCATGCGGCCGTCGCGCACATCGAGATCCACGCGGCTGACGAATTTTCCGTTCGAGCCGGAGGCGATCAGCAGCGTCTCCCCGATCATCACCGGTTCGGGCACAGCGTCATGGGTGTGGCCCGAGAGGATGATATCGATGCCCTTCACCCGTCCGGCCATCTTTTTGTCGACGTCAAAGCCGTTGTGCGAGAGGCAAACCACAACCTCGACACCCTCGGCGCGCAGCTCATCCACCATGGCCTGCATGCGCTGTTCGCGGATACCGAAAGAGAAATCCGGGAACATCCATTTCGGGTTGGCGATCGGCATATAGGGGAAAGCCTGACCAATCACGCCGATCCGGACGCCGCCGCGCTCAAAAATTTTATAGGGCTCAAAGGCCGGCTCATCCCATTCGGCGTCAAAGATATTGGCACCAAGGAAGGGGAACTTCAGATGGTTCTCGACCACGTCTTTCACGCGGTCCTGACCATAGGTCCATTCCCAATGGCTGGTCATCGCATCGACGCCAAGCGCGTTCATGACGTTAATCATGTCCTGGCCTTCGGTCTTCAGCGAGGTCATCGAGCCGTGCCAGGTATCGCCGCCGTCGAGCAGCAGAGCATCCGGCCGCGCGGCGCGCATGGCTTTGACGACCCTCGCCACGCGGTCCATGCCGCCCATGCGGCCATATTCACGCGCCAGCGCCTCAAAATCGGGATAGCTCAGCGCATAGGCCTCGGGCGAGCCGGGCTGAATGCCGAACATCTTCTGAAAGTCCGCGCCGGTGATATGCGGGACCTGGCCCTTTGCCTCACCGATCCCGAGGTTGATCTCCGGCTCGCGGAACCACACCGGCTTCAGCTGGGCATGGATATCGGTGATATGCAGCAGCGTCACATTGCCGAAATCCGCGAACTCCAGCAGCTGATCTTCACTCAGTTTCTGCTGTGCGGCGGCACGCGCCCAGGAGCCATAGCCTGATGCGCCCACGAGCGCAGAGGCCGCCATCGCAGCCTGCACAAATTCGCGGCGGGAAATCATGATGTTATCCTATCGTCTTCGTGAAGCGGCGGCCGCAGTCCGGCCGCCGTCCATGGCCCTGAGGTCAGTGACGCACTGAGATGCCTTCGACGCTCAGCCCGTTGCCGCGCGAGGCGACATAAAGCTCCAGCGCTTTCAGCTCATCCGAGCCCGCCTTAAAAGTCTCGGCCCTGGTGTCGCGGATGCAGCCCACAAAGCGCTGCTGCGCGGTGACCATGCCGGCATCTTTCAGCCGGTAGGTCGGGAAGCCGTTGACCTGACCCTGGCTGAGGTGATCCGCGCGGATCATCATGCCGGCGTTCTGCTCGTGGCAGTTGGCGCAGGCCATCTCAAGCTGACCGTAGCGGGTGTAATACATCTCCCTGCCCTTCGCCCAGAATTCGGCGGCAGGCCCGTCGATGGCGACATTCACCGGCTCCCCGCGCGATTGCAGCGAGATCAGCCCCAGCATGTCCTTCATCTTACCCGAGGTCATGCCCCAGGCCTCTTCGCCCATGCGGGTGGTGACACAGTCGTTGATGTAATCCTCAAGGATCATCAGCTTACCGGTTTTGGCATCCACGCGCGGCAGCACCGCGCGCAGGCCTTTCATGCTCTCCGGCCCCTCGTGGCAGCCCGCGCAGCTCGCGCCGCTCGCCTCCGATTTTGCATTCCAGCGATCAAGCCCGCGGTCCGCAAAGAGCATCCCCGGGTTGTCGAAGTCATCGCGCTGAAGATCGCGGGTGTCATCCTCGCGGAAATGCCAGCCCGACCAGATGGTGTCGAAGGTCTCTGCCAGATGGCCGGGGGCCTTCGTCGTGGTCACGAGAGTGATCTCACCGTCCTCGGCGGTAACGACAAGCTCGTCTTCGACCGGGTCGGCAAAGGCCGCACCGAGGCTCAGGCCCATCGTCAGAGCGGCCGCGATAACCGGGGTCAATCTGCCTTGCATATCGTCTCCTCCCCGAGGCGTTAATCAGGCGATTTCAATGTCTTTGCTGTCTTCGTAGACAGAGCCGTCATCGTCGTACCAGGTGAATTTGAAGGTGCCCGCCGCATCAACGCGGGTGTCAAATTCGAAATAGGGGTTGGTCGAGACCGCCGGTTCAATCGTGGTGTCAACGACCATCTGGCCGTTGAATTCGCAGGTGAAGCGATTGATGATCGAGCGCGGGATGATCTTGCCTTCGGCATCTTTGCGCTGACCGGATTCCATCGTGTGGCTGATCAGGGCTTTGATGGTGACGGCTTCACCGGCTTTTGCCGATTTCGGCACGCGTACGCGCGGTTTTGCATCTTTTGCCATGTGTATTCTCCAATCGTCCGATCAGCCGCCGCAGCCGCCGATGGTCACTTTGACGTTGGCCTGAGCCTGCACCACCGAGCCGTCGGCCATTTTGGCCAGGGCAATCACATCCTGAGTGGTGGCAAGGCGGATCCGGGTGGCCGCACGCTGGGTGGCAGCGCCGGGGCCGAAGGTGAAGGTGGCAACACCCGGGGTCGGGTTGCCCGCGGCCAGCAGCATGATCGCCACTGCGCCCGGCGCATCCACTTCGACCGGCACGGTATTGCCGTTCTCGGCGATTTCCGGCGCGGTCAGGGTGATGCCGCCCTCTTTAGGGGTGGCGCCGCCGGCAAAGGCTGCGGTCAGCTCTGCCACGGTCGCAGCCTGGGCTTTGCTGAGCGGCAGCACCGCTGCCGCAAGTCCGCCAAGCGCAAGGGTCAGCGCATTGCGTCGTGAAAGGGTCATGAAAAATCCTCCTGAAGTCGGCGCGACTTACTCTTTCAAAGTGAGCAGGTAAGCCACGACATCCTCGACCTGCTGTGCGGTCAGGATGGGCGGCAGCGGCTCCTGAGCCGCTTTGCCGGTGTAAGTATCTCCCGGCCGGATATAGCCGGCGGATTTATAGAAGGCCGGCATGAAGCTGCCCTCAAAAGTCATCTTAGCATTCACGACAATGCCGCGAAGCTGCGCTTCACTCCAGCGATCGGCCGCCCCGTCGAGCGGCGGGCCGATATTGCCCGGAAACTCAACATCGGGCATGGCATCGATCACGTGGCAGGCCACGCAGTTGCCCAGTGCCGCCGTGGTCATCACCTTTGCCCCCGAGGCCGCGTCACCCGCCTGCCCGGTCAGGGACTGCTCAATCGCCCCCTCTGCGAAGGTCACATCCACGGGGGAAATTTCTGCGAAGGCGGGTGCTGAATGACCCGCAAGGATCGCAGCCGCCACCCAAAGCCGCTTTGCCATTGAGTCCTCCCTGACTCTGCTTTCCGACAGTCTGCGACAAAACGACACGGCTTACAATAGAGATATAGCAATTCTTGAATATATATTCTTTGCGGTAAAATCTTCCTGCAGCAAAACCTTAAGCGAAACTTAATTCGCGCTCTGAGGCGGGCTGAGAACCTCTTTCAATGTCCGCCCGCTCAACTCTCCCCCGGCCCGCACCCAGTCCATCACCTCGGCCAGCACGGGCGCGGAGGGGCTGCCGGGCAGGACTGCCAGCGCCGCCTGCCGCGCCGTCAGGCCCGGCGGAACCTGAGCGGGCAGGAAGATCAGCGTCGGCGTGAAGTTCACCCCCCAGGCCCGCGCCGTGGCTTTTTCGGTGGCGATGCTGCCGTCGAAATCGGTCACCTCCAGCGATCCGGCCAGATCGACCTGGATCACCCGGAAGTCATCGCGCAGGCGCTGAGCAACCTGCGGATCGGGGAAAATCTCGCTGTGCATCTTTGCGCAATAGATGCAGCCGCGCTGCTCGATCGAGATCAGCAAAGACCGCCCCCCGGCCTGCGCCTCCTCCAGATCTTCGCGCAGATCGAGGAAGCTCTCTTCCAGCCAGTCGGGCTTGTGGAGGCCGTCGTCCCCCAAGGGGACGGCCAGCGGAGCGGCCAGGGCCGAAGATGCCCCCAGCCAGAGGGCAAGAGCCAGTGCTTTCACGGAGACCTCCTATCTTACGGTGCCGGACCAGTCGAAATTGCGGATCATCCAGTCTGCGATCAGCGGCACGCTGCCGGTCAGGATCAGACCGCCAAAAAGCATCAGCATGATCCCCATGGCGATGCGGGCATAATCCGACAGCCGCCGGTGCTTTGCCAGAAAGCGCAGGACGGGCCCGGCGAAAGCCGCAGCCAGCACGAAGGGCAGCGTCATGGCCAGGCCATAGACCACCAGCAAAGCGCCGCCGCGCCAAAGCTCTGCGCTGTCGCCCGCCACCATCAGAATGGCCGCCAGCGCCGGCCCCACGCAGGGCGTCCAGCCAAAGCCGAAGGCCAGCCCCATCAGATAGGCCCCCCAGGCCCCGGCCGGATTGATGCGGCTTTCGCTGCGCGCTTCGCGGTAAAAGAGCGAAATCTGAAGGATCCCGAGGAAGTGCAGCCCGAAAACGATCAGGATCAGACCCGCGACCCAGGACAGGACCTCTTTCCAGGCCGAGAAAGCCTGGCCAAGCGCCGTTGCACTTAAGCCGAGCAGCAGAAAGATCGTGGTGACGCCAAGCGCAAAGCAAAGCGCCCGCCCGATCAGGCGCGCGCGCAGCTTCGGGTTCAGGTTTGCGCTCTCGCCGCGCAGTTCCGCCACCGAGCTGCCCGCCATATAAGAGAGATAAAAGGGCACCATGGGCAGGATGCAGGGGGACAGGAATGACAGCAGCCCCGCCAGCGCCGCCCCTCCCCAGGTAATTTCCGGCATGCACCCCTCCCCGAGTGATCCCTGGACAAGCGCTCAGGCTCTCCATATAAATATTCATATTTTACTATATATGAGTCAATATGCGCTTTCTTCTTTCCCTTCTCCTCCCGCTCTGGCTCGCCACCGGCGGGGCCATGGCGCAGAGCCTGGTGATGGTCGAGCAGCCCGGCTGCCTCTATTGCGCGCGCTGGCATGAGGAGATCGGCCTCGCCTATCCGAAAACTCCGCTCGGAGAGCGCCTCGGGCTGGTGCGGGTGCCGCTCTCCGGGATCGGGGAGCAGCCTTTTACCACTGCCCGACCGGTCACCTTTACGCCGACTTTTCTGCTGATTGTGAACGGACAGGAGGCGGGACGGCTGGAAGGCTATGCCGGGGCGCACTTCTTCTGGCCGCTGCTGGAGGGAATGGTTGACAAGGCAGGTATCGCAAAGGATGGGTAGGCCTGACCGGCCCGCCGCTGCAGGGGGGCCGGTTGCGGGCAACAGGGATGATCTTCGTCGGATATGAGCGGTGCATCGCCGGAAGACACAGCCGAAGCGGGCCTGACCCTTGAAGGGCTGGCAGGGCTGATCGGCAATGCGCAGGAAGCCGCAGGCTTTCTCAAAGCGCTTGGCCATGACGGGCGCCTGACCATCCTGTGCCATCTCTGTGCCGGGCCGCGAACGGTGACCGAGCTTGAAAGCCTTCTGATGTCACGACAGGCCATCGTCAGCCAGCAACTGGCCCGGCTGCGGCTTGAGGGCCTGGTCAGCACCAGGCGCGAAGGTCAGGTCATTTACTATTCCATCCTCGACCCAAGGGTCGCGGAGGTGATCCGTCTGCTGGCCGCTCTCTGGGCGGACAGGGCAGCGGAGCGTTAAGGCAGGCTGCGCCACCGGCGCGCTTAAGGGAGGACTGCCATGGATTTCTTACCCATCGGAGCCTGGGCGGCCCTTGCCGGACTGATCACCGGCAGCGCCTTTGGCCTTGCGGCCCGTCTGGGCGATTTCTGCACCCTGGGCGCGCTGGAAAGCGCGGTCTGGGGCGGCGATCAGCGCCGTCTGCGGCTTTGGGGAATTGTCCTGGCAACGGCCATCGCCACGACCCAGGGACTGGCCCTGGCGGGCCTCATCGATATTGCGGCCAGCCAGTATCACCGGATCTCCTGGTCGCTCGGCGGCTCACTCGCGGGGGGGCTGATCTTTGGCTATGGCATGGCCCTGGCCGGGAACTGCGGCTTTGGCGCGCTGGCCCGGGCGGGTGGCGGCGATATCCGCGCGCTGATCGTTGCGGTGGTCATGGGGATTTCGGGCTTCTTCGTTCTGTCCGGACCGGCCGCGCCGCTGCGGCTGTGGCTTTTCCCCCAGGACTTTGATGCGCCCCCCCAGGGGATCCTGCATGATGCCGCGCAGCTCGGGCTCTCGCCGGTGGTGGTGGTGGTGGTGCTGGTTCTGGGGCTGCTTGGCTGGGCATTGTCCTGCGCCCCTCTGCGCCACTCGCCCCGGATGATCCTCTGGGGCGTGGTCGCGGGGCTTGCGGTCACCTTTGCCTTCTGGTCGACGAGCCGTCTTGCGGCGATCAGCCTTGATGCCGTGCCGGTTGAGGGGCCCTCCTTCACCGCCCCGCTTGGCCGGGCCATTCTTTACGTCATGACCTCCAGCGGCTCGGGGCTGTCGTTCTCAACGGGGCTGGTTTTCGGGGTGATCCTCGGCGGTCTTGGCGGGGCGCTGCTGCGCGGACTGTTCCGCTGGGAGGCCTGCGAAGACCCCCGCGAACTGGGGCGGCAGCTCTCAGGCGCGGTGCTGATGGGCATCGGCGGTGTGATCGCGATCGGCTGCTCCGTCGGCCAGGGGCTCTCGGGCTTTGCGGCCCTGGCCTGGTCGGGGCCGGTGACGCTCGCCGCGATCTCGCTCGGCGGGCTGATCGGGCTGCGCCGCCTGATCGGGGGCGATGCCGCTGTCGATTAAAGGGGCCTCTGCGGGCCGGGCTGGATTAGGAGTTACCCTCACACCGGTTGGCGGGCCGCAACCGGCCCCGGCGGATGCGGCGTCAGGCTTGGGCGAAAGCCGCCCACCAGGCTCAGGGGGGCGGGAGCCGGGCTTAGTCCGGCTGCCCGCCGCGCTGACGCGCGGCCAGTTCAGCAGAGGCGGCCTCGGTCAGCACCACGACTTTCGCGCCGGATCGCACCAGAGTCTCGAGCTCAATCACATCCTGATGGAACATCCGGATGCAGCCCGCCGAAGTGGCATTGCCGATCGAGGTAACATCCGAGGTGCCATGGATGCGGTAGAAGGTGTCCCGGCCCCCGCGGTGCAGATAAAGCGCCCTCGCCCCGAGCGGGTTCATCAGGCCGCCCTCCATCCCCTTCCGCAGGGGGCCATATTGGTCAGGAAACTCACGGATCATATTCTCAGTCGGCCGCCAGGAGGGCCAGGAGCGGCTGTAGGGAATCGTCGCCTGGCCCGAGAAGGCCCGCCCCTCATCCCCCACCGCCACGCGGTAGCGGATCGCGCGGTTTTGCGGCAGCACATAATAGAGATGCCGGGTCCAGGGATCGACGATCACGGCGCCCGGGCGCTCATCTGTCACGAAATCCACTTCCCGGCGCAGGGTCTCAGGCGTCAGATAGCGCGCAGGAACGGCGGGCAGCTCAATCTCTCCATCGGGGCGGCTGCCGTAATGGGCCAGAACCTCCGGCGTCAGATGTGCGGTCCCGATCGGTGGCACAGAGCCCTCGGGCGCGGCGCAGGCCGCAAGCAGAAAAAGCCAGCCCGGAGCCGCGCTCCGTAGTAAAAGACGGCACAGCATCAGGGAATTTCCTTTTTCAGATCAGACAGTCCCTGCCGCAGGGCAGCACGGGAGATCTCGCCGCTGTGGGTGTGGATCACACGCCCCTCAGCATCGACAAAGAGCGTGGCAGGCAGCCCCAAAATCCCAAGGCCCGCCATCAGCCCCATGGCCGGATCGAGGACCGGCCTCATCACCAGCCCCGAGGTGCTGAGATAGTTGCGGATTTTGCCCGGGCTTTCACCCTGGTTCACAAAGTAGACCGGCAGATCCGGATTGGCTGCGGCCTCTTCGAGCATCATCGGCATCTCGCGCCGGCAGGGCGGGCACCAGCTCGCCCAGAGGTTCACAACCCCCGGCCCTTCAAGCGTCATCTGCCTGCCGGCAAGATCTTCGAAGACACGGTCCTGCGGCAGAAACTGCTCATTGGCGCGTCCGAGCTGAGCCAGGATAAAGAGCAAAGTCAGCGCCGCAAGCACGGCGAGTGCCATCCCGGGCGTCATCTCGCGCCTGCGCCACATCAGCGGCAGGGTCACGGCGGCGAAGCCCGCCACACCGCCCCAAAGCGCAAATCCCCCCTGCCAGATCGCAAAAAGGCTCAGCGGATCGGCCAGATAGACATCGGCATTCTGCGCCACAAATCCAAGCCGCGCCCCAAGCAACCCGGCCAGGGTTGCGCGAAAGGCCCAGGGGTTCAGATCGGGCCGCCCCCTGCGGCTGAGCAGCGCCGCCGCACCCCAGAGAACCAGCGTGACAAGGATCCAGATCAGCCGCTCTCCGGACAGCAGGAAGGGACCAAGGGCAAAATCCGTCATTCTCCGGCCTTTCTCAGGGCGTCCGTCAGGGCCTCTGCGGTGAAACCTCCGGTCAGGCGCAGGGCGCTTTTTTCCTGGCCCCGCTCATCGAGAAAGACCAGCGTCGGCGGGCCGATCACGCCCAGATCCTCAGCCAGCGCGCCGCCTTCGCCGCTGAAATCCGTCACATCGGCCTTCAGGAAGGGCAAAGCCGCCAGCGCCTGCTGCACGGCGGGTTGAGGGAAAACATCCCGCTCAAGGGCTTTGCAGATCACACACCAGTCGGCCGTGACATAGACTGCCCGAACCGGACCCTCAGCCCGGGCCAGAGCGCTCCTGAGATCAGCCTGGCTTCGCACAACCCGCGAAGGGGCGGCAGGGGCCACGGCGGGCGCAAAGACCAAAGGCCGCAGCGGGTCAGATCCGCCGGAGCCTGCGCCCGCCAGCTGCAAAAGACCGAAGGCGAAGAACACCATCCCCCCGAAGCGGCGTGGCCAGCCCGGCCCCCAGGCCGCCGCGGCCAGGGCAAAGCCCAGGAGCGCCCAAAGGAACAGCCCGACCGGCCCCGGCAACACCCGCGCCGAGAGCCAGACCGCCATCCCCGCCAGAAGGGCCGCGAGGGCAATCCGGCTGGCCCCGAGCCAGGCACCGCTTTTCGGCAACATCTTGCGGCCAAAAAGCGCGAGAACCATCAGGGGCACCCCCTGCCCCAGCCCCAGCATGGCCAGCGCCGCGGCCCCGAGCGCCACATCGCCGCTTTGCGCGATATAAAGGAGCGCCCCCGCCAGGGGTGCGGTCACGCAGGGGCCCAGGATCAGCACCGATGCCAGACCCGCAAACCCGGCCCCGGTCAGCGATGCGCGCCCACCGAGGCTCTGAAGCCGTCTCGTCACAGCAGCGGGCATTTTCAGAGGGATCAGATCAAGCGAGGCCGCAGCGAGGACAGCAAAAAGCGCCGCCACCGACAGGATCACCAGGGGCTGCTGCAGCCGGAACTGCAACCCCGCCCCCATAAATCCTGCCAGTGCCCCGATCAGGGCAAAGCCCGCCGCCATGCCTGCGACATAGAACACCGCAATCCCCACCCCCCGGCGCGAGCCCGCAGGCGCACCGCCCTGCATGGCCCAGAGCACCGGCAGCATCGGAAAGCTGCAGGGCGTGAAAGAGAGCAAAAGCCCCAGACCCGCAAAGCCTGCCAGAACCCAAGGGATCCCGCCTTCGGACCTGAGAACCTCTACCTCCGTCAGCGGGGCGGCCTCGGGGGCGGGGACTGCGGCGGCTCCCGGCAGGTCAATCACCGCGCTTTGGGGCGCATAGCAGATGCCATTGTCCTGGCAGCCCTGCCAGCCTAGGGTGACCGGCCCGTAAGCGCCACTGAGGCCCAGGGTCATATCCCGGGGATAGACCTCGACCGCGCCGAAGGTCAGATCTTCGCGGATCTCTCCGGCGGGCATTTGCAGCGAAAGATCGCGGCCCCTGCTCTCCCAGGCGGTGAATTTATCGCGGTAAAGATAATAGCCCGGTGCGATGGTCCAGCGGATCTGCACCTGCCCCCCGGCCCCGGGGATCACTTCATAGCGAAAGGCCTGCTCCGGGCTGAGGGGCCCCTCGCTTAGACGTTGAAAGGGGCTGGCAAAGGCCCCCTGGGCGGCAGCCAGCCAGAGGGCGGTGAACAGAAAAAGGGGGCGCATTATCCTCATGCGCCCCCATTGCCCCGCTGGTCTTAACCCAAACTTAAGCCCGCCCGATGGCCCCCACGCGCGGCGTGCAGTCGCCCCGGATCGCGCAGCAGGCGCCGTGCTGGCTCAGGTGAACCTCACCCGTCAGGCGGCTGAGAAAATCTGAGCGCTGCAGCCGGTCCATCACCGGCCCTTTCACCTCCGAGAGGTGAAAGGTGATCCCCGCCTCACTCAGCCGCTCATTGATCGACAAAAGGCTGTCGAGGGCGGAGGCATCGATTTCATTCACCGCTGAGGCCATCAGCACCACATGGCGCAGCGCCGGGCGGGCGGCGACCTCCGCGCTGATCCGGTCTTCAAGCGCGCGGGCATTGGCGAAATAGAGGCTTTCATCGACCCGCAGCGAGAGGACATCTTCGCAGGTCAGCACCTCATGGCGGTCGATATTGCGGTAATGCTCGGTCCCCGGCACCTGGCCCACGATGGCCATATGCGGACGGGAAGAGCGCCAGAGATAAAGCCCGATGGAGAGAGTGACGCCCGCGATCAGCCCCGCCTCAACCCCCCGGCCCAGAGTGACCAGAATGGTCGCCATCTGGGCGGCGAAATCGGGGCGCGAATAGCGAAAACTGCGCCTGAGCGAGCCGAAATCCACCAGGGTCAACACCGCCAGAATGATGGTCGCGGCCAGAACTGCCTGGGGCAGATAGTAAAGCGCAGGCGTCAGGAACATCGCAGCCAGCGCAATGCCGATGGCGGTGAAGACACCCGCCGCAGGTGTGCGGGCCCCGGCCTCAAAATTCACGACCGAGCGGGCAAGCCCCCCGGTCACCGGAAAGCCTGCCGCCAGCCCTGAGGCCAGATTGGCCGCGCCCAGACCGATCAGCTCCTGATCCGGGTCAATCCGCTCACGCCGTTTCGCAGCCAGGGTTTGCCCGACTGAGACGCTTTCGACAAAACCCACGACCGAGATCAGCAGAGCGGGCATCCACAGCGCTTCAATCAGGCCCGGGTTCAGCGAGGGCAGCGCGGGCAGTGGCAGACCGGCGGGCACCTCGCCGACGATACGCAGGCCGCGCCCTGCCAGATCAAAACCCCAGGTCAGCAGCGAGGTGACGGCCACCACCAGGATCGGGGCCGCTTTGGCCAGCATCTGAGCCAGGGTTTTGCCAAGCCCCATGCGGGTCAGCAGCGCAACCAACCCTCTGCGCGCCCAGTATAGGGCCGCCAGAGCGCCAAGCCCGATGGCGAGAGTGACCGGATTGGTCGCGCCGAGCTGGCCTGCCAGCGTCAGAAGAGTGTCAAAGAACTGCTCGCCCCCGCCCGCAACGCCAAGGATATGCCTGATCTGCCCCACCGCGATCAGCAGACCCGCCGCCGTGATGAAGCCCGAGATCACCGGATGCGACAGAAAATTCGCCAGAAACCCCAGACGCAGCACCCCCATGGCCAGGAGCATCCCGCCCGACAAAAGCGCCAGCATCACGGCCGCCGTGGCATAATCCGCCGTCCCCTCCGCCGCGATCTGCCCCACGGCTGAAGCTGTCATCAGTGAGACCACCGCCACCGGCCCGACCGCGAGGGTCTTGGACGTGCCGAAAATCGCATAGGCCACCAGCGGCAGGATCGAGGCGTAAAGCCCCACCTCGGGCGGCACCCCTGCGAGCATCGCATAGGCGAGGCTTTGCGGGATCAGCATGATGGTGACGATCACCGCCGCCAGCAGATCGGCAGAAAGCGCCGCGCTGTCATAGCTGCGCGACCAGGTCAGGATGGGCAGATATTTCGACAGAGGCGACATCTCTCAGACTTTTAGATCAGGATTTGCGAAGGGTTCTGGCGAGAAACAGCCCTGCCAGCATGGAGCCCACAAAGAGAAAAGCCTGCGGCTCGAACAGCCCAAGCGCCGGGATCGCGCCCCCGGGGCAAAAGCCCGCGATGCCCCAGCCGATCCCGAAGAGAGCCGCGCCCCCGATCAGGGCCGGGTCAATGTCTTTGCGCGTCGGCACCTGGAATTTCGCCGCCAGCACCGGCGCGGGGCGCGTCCACACAAGCCGGTAGCCAATGCCGGTCACAATCAGCGCGGAACCCATCACAAAAGCCAGTGACGGGTCCCATGTGCCGGCCACGTCAAAGAAATTCAGCACTTTGGCCGGGTTGATCATGCCGCCCAGCGTGATGCCCGCGCCGAAGATCAGCCCGATCAGGGCTGCAATCACGATCTGCATCTCAGAACCCCCCGAGAATGTGACGCACGACATAGACGGTGACGCCGGTCGTAAACATGAAGGTCAGCGTGGCGAGGATTGAGCGCAGCGAGAGCCGCGATATGCCGCAGACGCCATGCCCCGAGGTGCAGCCCGAAGCGAAATGCACGCCCACCCCCACGATCAGCCCGCCGATCACCAGCCAGAGGTTCGGGGTGGGCGTGGCAAATTCCGGCCGCCAGCCGGTCAGGGCGGCAATCAGCAAGGGCGCGGCAATCGCGCCGCCTAAGAACGCGGCCCGCCAGCCCCAATCCTTGGCAAAAGGCGGAAGAACGCCCTGCAGCATGCCGCTGATCCCGGCGATCCGGCCGTGAAAAGCCATCAAAAGCACGGCCGCCAGCCCGATCAGAGCGCCTCCGGCCATGGACATAAGCGGAGTGAATTCGGTCATCAGACACCTTTCCCGGCCCGGCCGCCACATCGCGGCGGCCTTCGGGCTTACTTACAAAAAATACGGTAAAGCGTGCCGACAAGTGCGCAGACGCGCTCATCGGCCAGGCGGTAGAACATCTCCCGCCCCTCTTTGCGGCCCTCAATCATCCCGGCCTGACGCAATTCGCCGAGCTGCTGCGAAAGGCTTGGCTGGCGCAGACCGAGGCTTTCTTCCAGTTCTCGCACCGAGCGCTCGCCCTGGATCAGGGTGCAGACGATAATCAGCCGGTCCTGATTGGCGAGCTTTTTGAGAAAAGCGGTAGCCTCCGCCGCCCGGTCTTCGAGGGCCGCAATGGCTGGGGCTACGTCTTTGATCTCACTCATCTTTTACCCCCAGGGTGCCTGCAGAAGATCCAGCGGGATCTTCAGATAGCGCCGTCCGTTGCTTTCCGGCTCGGGCAGCCGACCCGCATTGGTGTTGATCTGCAGCGCATGCAGGATCAGCTTCGGCATCGGCAGGGTGGCATCGCGGGCTTCGCGGGCGGCGATGAACTCCGCCTCGGTCTTATAAACCGCCATGTGACTGTTCTTCGCCTTCTGTTCGGCGACGGTGCTTTCCCACATCGGCGCACGGCCCCCCGGCTGATAGTCATGGCCGGTGAAAAGGCGGGTCTCCTCCGGCAGCGCAAAGATCGCCTGAATGCTCTCCCACAGGGCTTTGGCCGAACCGCCGGGAAAATCCGCCCGCGCGGTGCCGCTGTCGGGCATGAACAAAGTGTCATGCACGAAGGCCGCATCGCCGATCACATAGGTCACCGAGGCCAGCGTATGCCCGGGTGAGAGCATCACGCGGGCCGGAATATCCCCCAGCATAAACTCCTCACCCTCGGCAAAGAGCTTATCCCACTGACTGCCGTCATCGGGAAACTCCGGCCGGTTGTAAAAGCCCTTCCAGAGCTTTTGCACATCGCGGACCTTCTCGCCGATCGCAATCGGCGCTCCGGTCTTTGCCTTCAGATAAGAGGCGGCCGAGAAGTGATCGGCATGGGGATGGGTGTCGAGGATCCATTGCACCCTCAGGCCCTGGTCCTGCACAAACTGCAACATCGCATCGGCATTCACCGTGGCGGTCTGGCCGGATTTCTCATCGAAATCGAGTACCGGATCGATGATCGCGCAAAGCCTGGTGGCCGGGTCCGCCACCACATATTGCACCGAAGACGTGCGTTTATCGAAAAAGCCGGTCACTTCGGGTTTCTGGCTCATGATCTTCTCCATCAGGCAGTCGCGCCGCTGCTGAAGGAAAGATAGGACGCTTCATGAATAATGCAATACTTTTTTATAATATATATTTTCGTAAATTTTTCAGCCTCTGCGGGCCTCCTGCACCATCCCCCGCAGGGTGCTCAGCGAGGCCGCCCCCGGATAGATCGCACGACCCGCCATGAAGGCCGGGGTGCCCTGCAGCCCCAGCTGCTGCGCCTGCTGCTCATTGCGCCAGATCAGCGGCATCCAGCGGTCGGCCTGCCGGTCAAAAAGCGCGGCGGCGGCATCGGCTTCAACGCCCGCGGATTTGGCGGCGCGGGCAATATCGGCTTCCGCCAGCCGCCGTCCTGGCAGGCTCATCAGCGCGTTATGCACGGCCTCATATTTGCCCATTGATACCGCCGCGAGCCCCACTTTATGCGCAAAAACCGAAGAACCCCCAAAGATGGGCCAGTCTTTCATCACCAGACGGATCCGGCCGTCCCGGCGCACCAGTTCGGTGACCTCGCCGTGGATCTTCCGGCAGAACGGACATTGGTAGTCGTAAAACTCAATCAGCGTGACATCCCCGGCGGGATTGCCAAGCACGGGCTGGTCAGGCGTATTGGTCAGCGCCCGAAGTTCCTCATCCTGCGCCGCAAGGGCACGCGGGAGCAGCAAAAAGCCGCCCGTCATCGTCAGCATTCTCCGCCGCGTCAGCATATCACACTCTCCTGATCCCTCCGGGCCTGTCTTGTGGCTGCGGCTTAAGTCAGGCTTAAGGCTGGTCCGCAAAATCCCTCATCGTCAGAACAGGTGCCCCGATGCGAGTGTTGATAGTGGAAGACGATGAGATGCTGCGCGACGGCCTGCTGGTCGGGCTGCGGCTGCAGGGGTTTTCGACCGAAGCCGTGGAAAGCCTGGCCGATGCCCGCCAAGCGCTGAGCCAGCCCGGCTTTGAGGCCATGGTGCTTGATCTGATGCTGCCCGACGGCTCGGGCCTTGATCTTCTGCGCGGGATGCGCGGGCGCGGCGACAGCCTGCCGGTGCTGGTGCTGACCGCCCGCGATCAGACGCCTGCGAAGATTGCGGGGCTTGATGCGGGGGCGGATGATTATCTCGCCAAACCCTTTGATCTGGGCGAAGTGGCGGCGCGGCTGCGCGCGCTGATCCGGCGCGCCCAGGGCCGCGCGGCCCCTGAGATGCGCTGGAACGGCCTGGTGCTGGACCCCGCGCGGATGTCGGGCACCTATCTGGGCCGCCCGGTGCAGTTCGGCCTGCGGGAGTTTACGATCCTGCAGGCTTTGATGGAAAATCCCGGGGCCGTCCTGTCGAAATCCCAGCTCGAGGAGCGGCTTTACGGCTGGCAGGAAGAGGTCGAAAGCAACACCGTAGAGGTCCATATCCACAAACTCCGCGCCCGCCTGGCGCCCGGCTTCATCCGCACCCTGCGCGGCGCGGGCTACCGTCTGGCGGATCCGGCATGATCTCAATCCGGCGGCGTCTTTTCATCGCGCTTCTGGCGGCAACGGGCATGGTCTGGCTCTCGGCGGTGATCTGGATCCAGCACTCCACCCGCCAGGAGGTCAGCCATGTGCTTGACCGCCGTCTTGAGGAAAGCGCGCGCATGGTCGCCTCGCTGATCGGGCGGCAGGGGCTTCCGGGTGCGGTCCATGACGCGCAGCCGGGGGCGGGCGGCCTCTTTGGCCCCGATGAGCCGCTCTTTTCGCGCCAGCTTGTCTGTCAGGTCTGGGGGCTGGACGGCCGCTTGAAAAGCGAAAGCGCCGGGGCCCCTGCAGAGCCTCTGGCCGTGGAAGCCGCTTCGGGTTTTTCGCAGCGCGACATCCGCACAGAGGCGGGTCTGCAGCACTGGCGCGTCTATACCTATGTCGATGAAGCGCTTGGCATCCGGGTCATGGTGGGCGATGCGCTGGCCGTGCGCGAGGGGCTGGTGAACGGAGTTGTCATCGGCCTTCTGGCCCCGGCGCTGCTGATCTGGCTGGGGGTGGGCCGGGGGCTGCAGCCTTTGTCGGAATTTGCCCGGCTCCTGCGCGACCGCAGCGCCCAGGATCTGCGCCCGCTGCCCGCAGAGGGCGCGGCGGCGGAACTGACCCCGATGATCGCGGCGCTGAACGGCCTTTTCGCCAGGGTCGAGGGCCAGCGGGAGCGCGAGCAGAGCTTCACCGCCTTTGCCGCCCATGAGCTGAAAACACCGCTCGCGGGGCTGAAAACTCAGGCAGAAATCGCGGCCATGGCCCCGGATGAGGCCACCCGCGCCCATGCCCTGGCGCAGATTTCACGCGGCGTGGCCCGCACCGACCGCCTGGCGCGTCAGCTTCTTGATCTGACCGGAGCCGAAGCTGCCGCCCCGCCGCAGGAGGCGCTTTCGCCCCTGAGGCAGATCCTGAGTGACGTGCTGCAGGATCTGAAAAATCTTTCGCAAAATCTGGGTGTGCCCATCACCTGTGATCTTCCGCCTGAGGCCGCAGAGGCTCTGGTCGGGCCTATGCTCGCCCCCGCCCTGCGCAATCTGGTCGAAAATGCGCTTCAGGCCAGCCCCCGGGGGGAGGCAGTCTCGATCCGGGTCGGCGTTGCGGGAGAGGAGCTGCGGATCCGGGTTTCAGACCGCGGCCCGGGCATCGCCCCGGAGGACCGCCCCCGGATCACCGAGCGCTTCTACCGGGGCAGGCGGCAGAAAAGCGGCGGTGGCAGCGGCCTTGGCCTGACCATCGCTGAGGCCGCAGCAGCCCGCATGGGCGGCAGTCTGACCCTCGCTCCGGCGATCGGTGGCGGCGAGAGTGCAGAGCTGCGTCTGCCCCTCCGGCGCGGATCGGCCTGAGATGTAAAAGGCCGGACGGCCGCCAGGGGCGGAGGCGTCCTTTGGCCTTAAGATCCGCTTAAGCCCGCCCTGTGAGCCTTGAGCGAAAAGGAGCACAGCATGACAGATCTCACGCGCAGAGCGAGCCTTCTGACCCTGGCCGGTGGCGCTTCGGCCCTGATCACCCGGCCGGCTTTCGCCGCAGGGCCGGAAGTGGCGCAGTCGGGAGCCCGAAATATCTCTTCCTTCCGCGCGCTGCGCTGGCAGGATCATTTTGACCGCCTGGGCAAGGGGGCCATCATTGCTGACCTGCCCTCACGGGCGCTGCACTACTGGTCGGGGGATGGCACGCAGTATCGGCTTTTCCCCACCTCAATCCCGATGAGCGAAGATCTGACACGGCGGGGCCGCACCGAGATCGTGCGAAAACGCTCCGGCCCGGACTGGACACCGACGGCAGATATGCGCCGCCGCGACCCCGACCTGCCCGCCTATCTGCCACCCGGGCCGGAAAATCCGCTGGGCACCCATGCCCTTTATCTGTCCGGGCCCGCCTATCTGATCCACGGCACCCATGACACCCGCAAGATCGGGCGGAAGTCATCCTCGGGCTGTATCGGGCTTTACAACGAACAGGTGGCTGAGCTTTTCGCCCTCGCCGAGGTCGGCACGCAGGTTCTGCTGATCTGACCCCTGCCCTCAGGCGCTGCGACAAAAGGAAAGGCCCGGTCCCGAGGGCGACCGGGCCTGAGTGATTGCCTTTTCTGAAAGCTATTTGCTGTTTCCGATCAGGTATTTGTCAATCTGCAGATCGGCGTCGAGAAATTCCTGCTCAAGCCGCTCAAGATCAGCGCGGCGGGTCTCAAGAAGCAGATTTTCAATTTCACCCGGCGCTTCCCCCAGGGCCGACAGCGCCGCCCCCGCGATGGCATAGCCGCTGTCGAGGGTCTCGCGCAGCTGGAAATCGGCGCCTGCACGCATCAGCTCCACCGCATGGGGACGATCAATCGCACGGGCCAGCACCGGCACCAGCGGATGCTCATGCTTGAGATGGGTGACGATGCGCGTGGTCTCCGCAGCATCATCGCCCGCCGCAATCACCAGCCGGGCCTCATGCACACCGGCGGCATGCAGAATGTCCGGGCGGCTGCCGTCGCCGAAATAGACGTGAAATCCATAATCTCTGGCGCGGCGGATCTGATCGGCATTCTTTTCAATGATGGTCAGCTTATAGCCGCGCCGCAGCAGCGGCTGGCTGATGACCTGTCCCATCCGGCCAAAGCCGATCAGCAGGATTGACCCGGCCCGGGCCTCAACCCCCTCCAGATCCTCGGTGGAGAGGCTGCCCTCGCGTTCAAAGCGGCCCTTCACGATCAGGATCAGCGGGGTCAGGACCATCGACAGAATGATGATCGCCGTCAGATTGGCGTTCCATTCCGGCGTCAGAATACCAAAGCTGGTGGCGCTGGCGTAAAGCACGAAGGCAAATTCACCGCCCTGCGCCATCAGCAGCGCCCGGTCGAGGGATTCCGCATGATCGGCTTTGAAAAGCTGCGCGACCGCGTAAATCACCAGCATTTTCAGGATCATATAGGCGGGCACCGAGATCAGGATCACAGACCAGTTGGCCGCAATGATCGTCAGATCCAGCGCCATGCCGACGCCAAGGAAGAAGAGCCCCAGCAAAAGCCCGCGGAAGGGCTCAATATCGGCCTCAAGCTGATGGCGAAAGCTCGATTCCGACAGCAGCACCCCGGCGAGAAAGGCCCCCATCGCCATGGAGAGCCCGCCGCTGGCCATCAGAACGGCAGAGCCGAGTGCCACGAAAAGCGCCGCCGCCGTCATCACCTCGCGCGCGCCAAAGCGCGCCAGCAGCCGGAACATCGGATCAAGCAGCCAGCGCCCGGCAACCACCAGCGCCAGGATCGCACCAAGCCCGATCAGCACCGACCAGAGCCGGTCGGCCAGGGTCACCTCTGCCCCGCCCGGGGCGAGAAAGGCCACCAGCGCCAGCAGGGGCACGATGGCCAGATCCTCGAAGAGAAGCACCGCAACCATCTTCCGGCCACGCGGATGCGACAGCTCTCCGCGCTCGGCCAGGACCTGCATCACAATGGCGGTCGAGGTCAGCACAAAGCCCGTGCCCGCGATGAAGCTGGCCTCAATCGGGAAGCCCTGAGCGACGCCGACCCAGATCAGCACCGCAATGGCCAGCCCCACCTGCAAAGCCCCAAGGCCGAAAATCTCCCCCCGCATGGCCCAGAGGCGCGAGGGCTGCATCTCCAGCCCGATGACGAAGAGAAAGAGCACCACCCCCAGTTCCGCGACATGGATGATGGATTGCGCATCGTTGAAAAAGCCAAGGCCGAAGGGCCCGATGGCCAGACCCGCGGCCAGATAGCCCAAGACCGAGCCAAGGCCGATGCGCCGGAACAAAGGCACCGCGATGATCGCGGCAGCCAGAAGAATAACGATGGGAAGGGGGTCAAACGCGGCATGAGCGGCATGAGCCGCATCGGTCGGACTGGCCATAAATCACCTGAACTGGAAAAAAGGCGCCCGTTGCCGGGCGCCGCACCTGATGTTCGCGCGATCAGCGCGCGCTCTCCCGCGCCAGAACCCGCTGCACGGCCGGATCTGCCGCCAGTCGATCATGCAGACGGGCCACATTGGGATAGCTGCCAAGCCCCCCCTCCAGCAGTTTCGCGCCCCAGCGGATCATCGGGAAGGCGTAGGCATCGATCACCGAGCGGCGGCTCAGGATCCAGTCACGGCCCTCAAGATGACGATCAAGCGTGGCAAACTGCTTTGCCGCCAGCGCTTTGCCCGCCGCCACAACGGCGGCACGCGCCTCGGGGCTCTGGTCGGTGGTATAGCGGTCGGGCATGAAGACCGGCCAGAAAGCGGCATGCATATCCGAGGTCAGAAAGGCCGACCAGCGATGCGCCTCTGCCCGCTCGCGCAGGCTCTCGCCGCCGGTCAGATCCGCTTCGGGATGTTTATGGGCCAGATAATCCAGGATGGCCCCGGCCTGGGTCAGAAGCCAGCCATCCTCCTCACGCAGCGTTGGCACCGCGCCTGCGGGGTTAACCGCCAGAAGTTCGGGCGAGCCGTAATTCACGCGCACCGCCTTATAGGGGGCACCGATCCATTCGAGGACGATATGCGGCGCCAGCGAACAGGCCCCGACAGCATAATAAAGAACAGGCATAGATCTCTCCGACAGATTTCAGGCAGCTCGCCTGCGCGGACAACGCCCGCGCAGGCCTTCGGTTCACTTCGACGTGAGCGTGGTGTAGCTGTTGATCAGGTTGCGATAGTCGGGAATGTGGTTCGAGAAGAGCGCGCCCAGCCCCTCGACATCATTGCGCCAGTCGCGGTGCAGCTCGCAGGCGGTGCCAAACCAAGTCATCATCTGCGCCCCGGCCGCTTCCATCCTGGCCCAGGCCGCATTGCGGGTCATCTCATTGAAGGTGCCCGAGGCATCTGCGACCACAAAGACCTCATAGCCTTCGGCCAGCACCGAGAGCACCGGGAAGGCCACGCAGACCTCAGTCACAACGCCCGCCACGATGAGCTGCTTTTTGCCCGTGGCTTTCACAGCGGTCAGGAAGTCTTCATTATCCCAGGCGTTGATCTGTCCGGGGCGCGCGATATAGGGCGCATCGGGGAATATCTCTTTCAGTTCCGGAACCAGAGGACCGTTGGGCCCATCCTCAAAGCTCGTGGTGAGAATGGTCGGCAGATTGAAGTATTTCGCCAGATCCGCCAGGGCGAGGACGTTGTTTTTAAACTTATCCGGATCGATGTCGCGCACCAGCGACAAAAGCCCCGTCTGATGGTCGACCAGCAATACAGCCGCATCGTCTTTGTTCAGTCGGACATAGGGTTTGGTCATGGGAGTTCTCCTTTCAGGTCAGGTCGTCCGGTCCGGCCCCGATGCCCGGGACCGGAGAGGGGCCGCAGGTCACAGACGCCCGTAACGGCCCGCGTTGTCGTCAGTGATAGCGGCCCGCGATCACCCGGATCTGCGCCGCGCCCTCGGTGACGGTGGGGATCAGATCCCGGGTCATATTCTGATATCCCGGGGCCGCGGATTTATGCTTCGCCGCAAGATTGACCCAAAGCTGCACCATCTCAAATGCACCGCCCCGGGCCGTGACGTCAGCCGAGTGATATTCCTGGTGCAGAATGCCGCTTCCGGCGGTCATCCACTGCACATCACCCGGCCCGATGACGCCCCCCGTCCCGGTGGAATCGCGATGCTCGACCTCGCCGTGAGAAACGAGGGTCACCGTCTCAAAGCCCTTATGGGGATGAGCGCCGACGCCGCGCGGGGCACCGGCCTTTGGGCCAAAGTGATGCGGCCCGGCGTCATCGAGCAGCAGAAAGGGGCTGGCCGCCGCAGCGCTGCGCTCAGGCGACAGAAGGCTGCGGAGGGGGAAGCCGTCCCCGACCCAATGGGGGCGTTTCTCGCTGTTGTAACTGACGATCTGACGCATCTGCGGCTCCTTTCCGGCCGGACCCTGATGGCCCTGCGCTGAAAATTGTTCTATTTCCGGAATGAAAATCGGCATAGGCAGGGATTTGCCATTTCAGTGTTCCGTATTTGAGACAATTGCCATGATGGACCTCAACGACTTCGCCCTCTTTGCCGTGCTGGTGGAGGAGCAGGGCCTCGCGGCGGCGGGGCGGCGGCTTGGCCTGCCGCGCTCGACCGTCAGCCGCAGGCTCAGCACGCTTGAGGCGCGTCTGGGCGTGGCCCTAGTCCGCCGCTCCACCCGCAGTTTCAGCGTCACCGATCTGGGTCAGGATTTTTATCAGTACTGCCGCGCCATGCTCAGTCAGGCCGAAGCCGCGAGCGATCTGATTGAGCAGCAGAAATCGGAACCTCAGGGCGTCATCCGCGTGGCCTGCCCCTCTTCGATGATCCAGTTCCAGCTTGCACCCATGGTGGCCGATTTTATGACGCGCTATCCGAAAGCGGTGGTGATCCTGGAGAGCACCCATCGTCGCGTTGATGTTCTGCGCGAGGGGTTTGATCTGGCGATCCGCGTGCGGTTTGAGCCGATTGAGGACAGCGGGCTCACGCTGCGCCGCTTTGGCTCAGATGAGCAGCATCTGGTCTGCGCGCCGGGCTGCCTGCCGCAGGGCCCGCTGCGCGGCCCCGAGGCGCTGAGCGGGCTGCCGAGTCTCTCGTGGAATCCCGATCAGACGCGGCATTTCTGGACACTGAGCGGCCCGGAGGGCCAGGAGGTGCAGCACCAGCACCACCCCCGCCTGATCACCCAGGATATGGCCGCGCTGCTGAGTTCAGCCCTTGCCGGTGTCGGCATTGTGCAGCTTCCCCGCGCCGTGGCGGAGCCGCTTCTGAAGTCCGGCCGGCTGGTAGAGGCGCTGCCCGGCTGGAAGCCGCGCTCGGGGATTATCCATGCGCTTTACCCCAATCGCCGGGGTCTCCTTCCGGTCACGCGAAAATTCCTCGAGGCCTGCGCCGCCCATTTCGCGGGCGACCGCTGAGGGGCCATTTCCGACCGGCGTGGAACCCCGCGCAGGTGTCGGGCCAGAGCTGCTGAGGGCGGGCGGACCTTCCCGGCCCCTCCCGCATGGGCCTGCGCAACCGGTTTCTCGCGCTGACGCAGTTCCGCCGCCCCTGATTTTCACAGAACTATTACCGATCTGTCGGACGCATGTTTCCGGCCTCGCGCAATGACACCCCCGATGGCCCGCGAACCTGTGGCGGGCCGATGGCGGGAGAACATGTGCGGATGGCTTCATCTTTAACGATCAATACCGTGGTCAAACGCTATGGCAGCCAGACGACGCTGAAGGGCGTGAGCCTGGATGTGAAACCGGGTGAGTTTATGACCCTGGTCGGCCCCTCGGGCTGCGGGAAGTCAACGCTTTTGCGGATCATCGCGGGCCTGCTCGCCCAGGATGAGGGGCAGGTTTCGGTGGACGGCCAGCCGATTGACGCGCTGTCGCCCGCCGCGCGGGATATGGCGATGGTGTTTCAAAGCTATGCGCTTTACCCGCATATGAGCGTGGGCGAAAACATTGCCCTGCCGCTTCAGACCCGCGATCTGCCGCTGCCCGCCCGTCTGCTGGGTCGCGCCTGGCCCTTCCATGGTGCAGAGAAACGCGCGATCCGCGAAGAAGTGGCCCGGGTCGCGGATCAGGTGGAACTGGGGCATCTGCTGAACCGCCGCCCTGCTGCCCTTTCGGGGGGCCAGCGCCAGCGCGTGGCCCTGGCCCGCGCCATCATCCGCAAGCCGCGGATTTTCCTGATGGATGAGCCGCTCTCCAACCTCGACGCCCGTCTGCGGGTGCAGATGCGCGCAGAGATCACCGCGCTGCAACAGCGCCTGGGCGCGACCTTCATCTATGTCACCCATGATCAGACCGAGGCGATGACCATGTCCTCACGCGTCGCCCTGATGATGGAGGGCGAGATCGTGCAATGCGACAGCCCCGCAAAACTCTATGCCGATCCGCAGGATCTGCGGGTGGCGCAGTTCATCGGCTCGCCGGGGATGAATGTGATCGGCGCGGATGATCTGGCGCTCTGGGGCGAGGCAGGGGCTTTGCTGGCGGCGGATCACCGCAATCCGGTGCAGTTTGCCCTGCGCCCCGAGCATATCCACGCCGGCACGCCGAAGACCCCCGACGCCCTGGTCACTCGTCTCAGGATCGAGCGGCTGGAGGATCTGGGTCACAGCGGGCTGGTCTTTGGCGCCGATGTGCAAAGCGGCGCGAAGGTCACCCTGCGGCTGGCGCCGGGCGCCGCGCAGCGGATGGATCTGAGCAGCGGCCTGCTGCCCGTTCACGCCGATCCCGCCGATGCCCTGGTCTTTGACGCGATGGGCAAACGCCTGACGGGGCGGGGGGCTTCCCCCAAAGCGCGCTCGGGGGCGCTGCTTCATGTCTGATCTCTCCCTCTCTCACCCGCCGCTCAGCCGCCGAAGCCACGGGGCCTTGCGCTTCACCCGGGCGGCCTGGGGGCTGGCGCTGCCTTCAACCCTTCTGCTGATCGGGCTGATGCTGGTGCCGGTGGCGCTGATCATTCTGATGAGCTTTACCGATTACAGCTTCGGTGACAGCAGCTTCAGCTGGGTCGGCTTTGAGAATTACCTGGCGCTGGCGGAAGATGACGTCTTCTGGAACGCGCTTGGCAATACGCTGCGCTATGTCGCCATCGTGGTCCCCGGAGCCGTAGGCTTAGGCCTTCTGAAGGCGGTGCTGGTTCATAACCTGCGCCACGGCCGCAAGCTTTATCAGCTTCTGCTGTTTTTGCCGGTGACCTCAACCCTCGTCGCCATGGCCACGGTCTGGAAATATCTGCTCCATGGCAACATCGGCCCGGTGAACTTCTTTCTTGAGGCCATCGGCATTGGCAAGCTGGAGTTTTTCGGCAGCCCCGATCTGGTGCTCTGGGCTCTTGCGATCATCGGGATCTGGGGGCTTGCGGGCTTCAATATGGTGATCTTCACCGCCGGTCTGACCTCGATCCCGCAGGATCTTTATGAGGCGGCATCCGTCGACGGCATGGAGAACCCGCTCGACCGCTTTTGCCGCATTACCCTGCCGATGCTGGCCCCGACCATGGTCTTTGTGGTCATCACCAGTTCCATCACCGCCTTCAAGATTTTCGACACCGTGGCGGTGCTGACCCGGGGGGGGCCGCAGGGGGCTTCGGATGTGCTCCTCTACACAACCTATCTGGAAGGCTTTCAATATCTGCGCATGGCCCCCGCCGCCGCGATGACGGTGGTCTTTCTGATGATCATTCTGGCACTGGCCCTGCTGCAGAACCTTCTTCTCGACCGTAAGGGAGGCAAAGCATGAAAGCGCTGAGCTTTAAGGATCTCGCCGCGCATCTGGTGCTTCTCGCGCTGACCTTTGCGACGCTTTATCCCTTCTTTTGGATGATCGTGACCTCTTTCCGCCCGGCGCAGGAGGTCTTCACCGAAAGCTACAGCTGGCTGCCCCAGACCTTCACGGGGCTGACCCATTACATCACCGCCTTTGAGCAGGCCCCCATGCTGCGCTTCATGCTCAACGGGGTGATTGTCTGTCTGGGCGTGCTGGTGGTGCAGCTTCTGACCGCCATTCCCTGCGCTTATGCGCTGGCGAAGTTTGAGTTCCGGGGCGCAAAGCTTCTCTTCGGCGCGGTCCTTCTGATCCTGACCGTGCCGATCCAGGTCCCGGCGCTGCCGCTCTTCATGGCGCTGGCGGAACTGGATCTCCTCGACACCTATTTCGCGATGATGCTGCCCTTCTTCCTGTCGGTCTTTGCGATTTATCTCTTCCGCCAGACCTTCCGGGCTTTCCCCGATGAGATCATCCAGGCCGCCCGCATGGAAGGCATGGGCGAATGGGAGATCCTGTGGCGCGTGGTTGTCCCGGCCGCCAAACCTGCGATCGCGGCCTTTGCGGTCTTTTCCATCACCGCGCATTGGAATGACCTTTACTGGCCGCTGATCGTCATCACCGACACCAGCCTCGCGCCGCCGCCGCTGGCGATGATGTATTTCGCCGACAATGAAAGCGGCGCGAATTTCGGCGCGCTGATGGCCTCAGCCACCGTGCTCAGCGCCCCGCTGATCCTGCTTTACCTCTGTGCCCAACGCCAGTTCGTCGCCGGCATCACCATGACCGGCGTGAAGTAATCCCGCCTTTTCAAACCTTTCCACAAGATTTCGGAGTTGAGATGTCCTCTCACGCTGTCACCCGCCCGCTCACGGCCCTGGCCGGTCTTACCGCCACGCTGCTGGCCGCGCCCGCCATGGCCGACAAAGTCACCATCGAAGTGCTGCAGGCTTTTCCGGGCCATGCCCATTTCCATGAGGCCGTCGCCAAAGAATTCATGGCCCAGAACCCTGACATCGAGGTGAAATTCCGCATCGGCAACGGCTCTTATGATGAGACCCATCAGGTCATGCTGCGTGCCGCCATGACCAACCGCATGCCCGATGTCTATCACTCGGGCTATCACCTGCTGCCCGAAGTGGTCACCCATCTGGCCGAAAAGGGCAAAGTGATCCCGCTCGACAGCTATATCGCCGCCGAGGCGCCGGATTTTGTTGAGAAAAACTACGCCCCCTCGCTTTTCTCACAGTGGCAGGTGGACGGCACCACCTGGGGGATCGGCTTCAACGCCTCGACACCGATCTTCTTTGTGAACGGTGATCTGGTGCGCAAAGCAGGCGGTGATCCGGAGGCGCTGCCGGATACCTGGGACGGCCTCATTGATCTCGCGGGCCGCATCTCGGCGCTTGAAGGCGATGCCGATGGCATGGCTTTTGACATCCACTCCTGGCCCGATGACTGGCTCTGGCGCGCGCTCATCATTGAGCAGGGCGCGAAAATCATGGCCGAAGATGGTCAGACCGTGGCCTTTGACGATGCCCATGGCGTGAAAGCCCTGACGCTTGCGAAACGCATGGTCGATGAAGGCGGCATGGCGCTGCGCGATTATGAGCAGTCGCGCCAGCAGTTTGCCGCGGGCCAGATCGGCTTCATCATGGCCTCGCCGAACTCGAACCGCTCATTTGCGGATCTGGTGGGGGACAAATTTGAGCTGCGCACCACCACCTATCCGGTCAGCAACAAAGAGACCGGCCGCATCCCCACCGGTGGCAATGCCATGATGATCACCGCTCAGGATAAGGCAAAACAGGACGCGGCCTGGAAATATATCAAATTCGCCTCCGGCCCGAAGGGTCAGGAGATCGCGGTCCTGGGGTCAGGCTATAAGCCCACCAATATCGCGGCGCTCGCCCCGGATCTGCTGGGCAAATTCTACGCTGAGAATCCGAACTTCAACACCACCAACCTCCAGATTGACCGCGCTGCCGCCTGGGAAGGCTATCCCGGCACCAATGGCGTCGAGATCTGGCGCGCGCAGCGCAAAATCATCGGGGAAGTGATGACCGGCGCGCAGAGCGTTGAGGCGGGCCTTGCCGCCATGGTCGAGACCACCAACCGCCTGATCGCGAAGTAATCCTGCCCCCTCTGCCGCCGGATCGCCCGGCGGCAGAGACCAGACGATCTGACAGAAGAACCGGACCCGTTATGAAATTCATCCATCTGACCGACACCCATGTCATCGCCGAAGGCCGCACCCTTTACGGGGCAAATCCGGCCCGCCGCCTGAAACTCGCGGTCGAAAGCATCAACCGCGAGCATGGCGATGCCGCCTTCGTCGTGGTGACCGGCGATCTGACCCATTGGGGTGATGAGGAGGCCTATGAGGCCTTCTCCCGCGCCATCGCGGATCTGCACGTCCCCCTGGTGCTGATGGTCGGCAACCACGACGACACCCCCGCCTTCACCGCCCGCTTCCCGCAGGCGATGCGCGATGAGAACGGCTTTGTGCAGGGTGCGCGCCAGACCGAAGAGGGGCTCTGCCTTTTCCTCGACACCCGGGTGCAGGGCTTCCATTACGGCGGCTATTGCCCTGCCCGTCTCGCCTGGCTTCAGGCGCAGCTGGAGGGCAGCACGGGGCCGGTGTTCCTCTTTATGCACCACCACCCCTTTGAGATCGGCTGCGGGCATATGGACGACATCCGCATGCTCGATCATGAGGCTTTCCGCGCCGTGATTGAGCCGCATAAGGACCGCATCCGGCATCTTTTCTTCGGTCATGCCCATCGGCCGATCTTTGGCAATTGGGACGGGATTTCCTTCTCCTGCATGCGCGGGCTGAACCATCAGCTTGGCCTGTTCCTGCGTCCTGAAAACGGCGTGGTGCCGGGCAATCTGGCGGAGCCGGCCTATGGCGTTGTGCTGGTGCAGGACCGCAATGTGATCGTGCATATGCATGAATTTGCCCTGCGCGCGCCCGCCTTTGATCTGGCCCCGCCCCCTGGTGTCGACAGCGCCACCTGGGCGCTGGAGATGAAACACCCGGGCTTCACCGACTACTGATCGCCCCGCAGACCTTCGACGGGCGGGGCCGGGGCAAACGCTCCGGCCCCCCTGTCTTCAGAGGGGCTTCCCCTCTCCCTCAGGCGCGACCCTGCAGAGACGACAGCCCGAGGCTGCGCAGTCCGCCGCAACCACCGCAGGGACCGCGCCGCCGGTCACAAAGTGATGCGCCATGCTGACCCGGCCAAAGGCATGGGCGGCGCTGCGGCCGAATTTACTGCTGTCGGCCACCAGAATGCGGACCGCCGCCCCCTGCATCAAAGCGCGGCGCAGGCGGATTTCATCCATGTTGAAATCCAGAAGATCCCCGTCCGCCGAGATCCCCCCAAGACTGCTGATCGCAAAATCCGGCCTGAGCCCGGCGAAGAACTCACAGGCCTCCGCCCCGATCATATCAAGATCCCTCAGCCGCACCTGCCCCCCTGAGAGCGTGACACGGACCTCAGGCGCGTCCTTCAGCGCGGTCAGCACCGCAATGCTGTTGGTGAAAACCCGCAGCCCCCGGTGGCGCATAAGGGCGCGGGCGCAGGCCTCAACGGTGGTGCCCGTGCCCAGAGAGAGGCTTGCGCCATCGGGGATAAGGGCCGCCACTCTGGCCCCGATCCGGGCCTTTTCCCCCTCATTGAGGGTGCTGCGCCGCAGATAGCTGATGTTGTCGGGCGCGGGTGGCAGGGTGGCGCGGCCATGGCGGCGGCGGATGCGCCCGGCCTCTTCCAGCGCGCGCAGATCGGACCGCAGGGTCTGGACGCTGACACCAAGATCGCGGGCCAGATCGGCAGGGGTGACTTCGCCCTGACGGCTCAGGCGGTCAAGGATCCGCGCACGGCGGGCCTCAGGGGCATCAGAGGAATGCGGGGAATGGGGGTCAGAGGTCTGCATGTTCGGACGAAAGCATGCAGCCGCCCCCGCTGTCAGCATCTGATTTGCGCGCGGGCGAATTTAATAAAACTATCAATAACCTGTCACGTAACTGTCATGCAGCACCGCCAGAAGGGCAGCAACGGAAGCAGATGGCTTTCGAACGAAAACGCCGCTCAGGAGTTACGATATGACCCGCTTCGCCCTCAGCCTGGTTCTGCCTCTGGCGCTCCCCTTTGCTGCCTCTGCCGAAACGCTGAAGCTTTATACCTCGCAGCCCAATGCCGATGCGCAAAAGACCGTCGACGCCTTTCAGGCGGCCCATCCCGGCATCACCGTGGACTGGGTCCGCGACGGCACCACCCAGCTGATGGCGCGGATGAATGCCGAGAAAGCCGCCGGGGCTGGTCAGCCCGATGTGCTGCTGATCGCAGATTCCGTTACCCTTGAAGGACTGGTGAAAGAAGGCCGCATCGCCGCCTATAAATCCCCCGAGGCAGCGGCCTATGACCCGGCCCTTTACAGCGCCGAGGGCTATTACCACTCGACCAAGCTGATCACCACCGGCATCGCCTATCACACGGAAGCCAAACAGATCCCGGCCTCCTGGGCGGATCTGGCAAAGCCGGAGTATAAGGGCCTCGTGGCCATGGCCTCGCCGCTTTATTCGGGCGCTGCGATGATCCATATGACCACGCTCACCTCGGATGCAGCGCTTGGCTGGCCCTATTATGAGGCCCTGGCCGCCAATGAAACCCGCGCCGATGGCGGCAATGGCGGTGTGTTCAAGGCGGTGGCTTCGGGGGAGAAACCCTATGGCGTGCTGGTCGATTACATGGCGCTTCGGGCGAAAGCCGAGGGCTCGCCCATTGAGTTCATCATCCCCGAAGAGGGCGTGACCTGGGTGACCGAGCCGGTCGCCATTGTTGAGGGCACCAAGAACCTCGAGGCCGCGCAGAAATTCGTCGACTTCGTGATCTCCGAGGCCGGTCAGAACCTCGTCGCCGAAATGGGCTATATTCCCGCCCGCAACGGCATCGACAGCCCCGCAGGGTTTCCCGCCCGCGACAGCCTGAAGCTTCTGACCTTTGAGGCCGGTGCGGCGCTCGAGGCGACCGAGACCAACAAAGCGAAATTCTCTGAGATCTTCGGCATCAAATGAGCGGCACCGCGACTTTACAGGGGGGCAGCCGGTTTTCCGACCGGCTGATCCCGATTCTTCTGATCCCGGTCTTTGTGATTGCACTGGGGCCGGTGATCCGTCTCGGGATTGAGGCTTTCGGCGGCACAGGGGGCATGACCCTCTCGCACCTGGGCGGGGTGCTGACGCGGGAAAGCACGCTCACCGCGCTTGGCCATTCGCTGATCACCGCCGGGGGCGGCACGCTGATCTCTGTTCTCATCGGTTCTGTTTTTGCCTTTCTGGTCGCGCTGACGGACATCCGGGGCAAAGCCGCGCTGATCTTCTGTCTGATGATCCCGATGATGATCCCGCCGCAGATCACGGCGCTGGCCTGGATGCAGGTCACGGGGCCGTCTTCGGTTCTGCTGAAAACCCTTGGCCTTGCGCCGCCGATGGGCAGCCCGCAGCCGCTGCATTCGGCAGGCGGGATTATCCTTCTGCTCGGCATTCAGCATGTCTCGATCGTTTTTCTGACGCTTCGGGCCAGCCTGAGGATGATCCCTTCGGATCTGGTCGAAGCCGCCCGCATCTCGGGTGCGCGGGGCCTGCGGGTCTGGGCGCAGGTCGTGCTGCCGCTGAGCGCAGCCGGCCTTGCCGCCGGTGCGGCCATGACCTTTGTCACCGCGCTTGGCAATTTCGGCATCCCGGCCATGCTCGGGATCCCCGCCCGCTATTCGACGCTGCCGACGCTGATCTATCAGCGCCTCTCAGGCATGGGGCCTTCGGTTCTGCCGGAAGTGGCGGTGCTGGCGCTGCTGATCGGCTCGGTTGCGATCCTTGGCGTGGTGGCCAACCGTCTGCTGCTGAAGCGGCGCAGCTATAACCTGGTGGGCCTCTCGGGGCAGCCGCTGTCGATCCGGCTGGGCCGGGCGCGGCTGGCGGTGGAAATCGCGCTCTGGGCCTTTATTTTCCTGATCCTGGTGGTGCCGCTGGCAGCCCTTCTGGCGACCTCGCTCATCCCGGCCTACGGTGTGGCACTGAGTGCCGAGACCGCCACGCTCAAAGCCTGGGCGGAGGTGCTCTTCCGCCAGCCGGTCACGCAGCGGGCCTATCTGAACTCCCTGGGGCTGGCGCTGGCGGCGGCGGTGATCCTGATGGTGGTGGCGGTGCCGCTGGCCTGGGTGATCGCACGGCGCCCGACCCGGCTGACCCGGGCGCTCGATCTCCTGGTGGATCTGCCCTATGCGCTGCCCGGTGTGGTGCTGGCCATTGCCGCCATCCTGACCTTCATGCGGGTGCCGCTTCTGGATGTGACGCTTTACGGCACGCTGACGCTGATCCTGCTGGCCTATCTGGCACGGTTTCTGGTGGTCATGCTGCGCCCGGTGCAGGCCGCTGTGGGTCAGCTCGACATCGCCATGGAGGAGGCGGCCGCCAGCACCGGTGCGGGGCTTCTGCGCCGCCTGGTGACGATCGTTCTGCCGCTTTGCGCCCCGGCGGCGGCGGCGGGCGCGATCCTGGTTTTCCTGACGGCGGTCAATGAGCTGACGGTCTCCGCCCTGCTCTGGGCTGCCGGGACCGAGACGCTCGGCGTGGTGATCTTCTCGCTTGAGGAAAGCGGCGAGACGGTCATGGCCTCAGCGCTCGCCGCCTCCATCGTCTTTCTTGTCATTCTTCTGATGGGTCTTGTGCAGATCGCCTCGGCCCGCCTTCCGAAAGGAGCTGTGCCGTGGCAGAGCTGACATTCTCGGGTCTGAGCAAGACCTTCAATGGTGCCCCGGCGCTGCGCGGGATCGATGCGACCATCGGCTCGGGGGAATTTGTGGCGCTGCTTGGCCCCTCGGGCTGCGGCAAGACCACCCTTCTGCGGCTGACCGCAGGTTTTGAAGCCCCGACCGGGGGCAGCCTCTCCCTTGGCGGGCGTGTGCTGGCCGATGCCACCCGCCCCCGCGCCTTTGTCACCCCCGAAGAGCGCAACATCGGCATTGTGTTTCAGTCCTATGCGCTCTGGCCGCATATGTCGGTGGCACGCAACATCGCCTATCCGCTGGAGGTGCGCAAAGTGCCGCGCGCAGAGCGCGAGCTTCGGGTCGCCGCCGCCATGGCGGTGACGGGGCTTACGCCCTATGCCCACCGCGCACCTGCCGAGCTTTCGGGCGGGCAGCGGCAGCGGGTGGCGCTGGCGCGGTGCCTCGTGGCCGATCCGCAGGCAGTGCTGCTTGATGAGCCGCTCGCCAACCTGGATCTGGCGCTGCGGGCCGCGATGCAGGAGGCTTTTGCCGCCTTTCACCGCCGCACCGGGGCAACCATGCTCTATGTCACCCATGACCAGAGCGAGGCCCTGGCCCTCGCCGATCGGGTGGCCGTCATGAAAGAGGGCGTGATCCGTCAGTTCGATGCGCCCGAGGTGCTTTACTCACGCCCCTGCGACAGTTTCGTGGCAGGCTTTGTCGGCGACGGCGCGGTGGTCTGCGTCAGCCGCGCGGGGCTTTTCAATGCGGACATGATCCGGGTTGAGGCCATGGGCCAGCAGATCCTGGCGCGGGCCGCAGGCCCTCAGGTGAGCCATCTGTGCATCCGCCCCGAAGACGTGCAGATCACGCCCGAGGGGCCGATTTCAGCCCGCGTCAGCAGCTGTACCTATACCGGCGGTGCCTTCCGGCTGGGCCTTGAAACCGAGGGCGAGACGCTGATCGCGCGCTCTGCCACCCGGGCCCGTCCGGGTGAGACGCTGCGGCTGGCGCTGCGCAGCCCCTGGGCCTTTCGCGACACGCAAAGCCCCGCCGTCCTGCCCCTGAGGGAGGCGCAGCATGCGTGACTATCCGATGACCGCCCCCGATCAGGGGCAGCGCGGCACCCTGCCCTATATTGAGGTGCTCTCGGGTCTTGGCGAGAAGGGCCCCGCCTGTATCCGGCTCTGGACGGGGCGGCGGATGTGGCTTCTCGATGCCGGTTTCGGACCGGAGGCCAGCTCGCCCTTTAACCCCGACTGGCTGATCGGTGCGGATGAGGTCTTTATCACCCATGACCACATCGACCATATCGGCGGCGCGGCCCATGTGATCCGGGCGGGCCTTCCGATCGCCTGCACCGCCCGGACCGCCCGCGCCCTGCCCCCCGGCGCGCGCCTGCGCCTGCTGCCCGAGAAGGGAGAGACGGTGATCGACGGGGTGACCCTGACGACGGGGCGCAACGGCCATGCGCTTGGCGGGGTCTGGATGCATTTCAACCTGGGCGCAGAGGGGCTTTTTTATTCCGGCGACTGGTCAGAGGAATCCACCTGGTTTGCCTTTGATCCCCCGCCTGCGGCAGGGACCGCGCTGATCGACTGCTCGTATCAGATGGAAACCGTCAGCCAGGAAGAGCGCCGCCGCCTTCTCGACGCGGCACTTGATGCACTGGAGCCGGAGGTGCAGGTGCTCTTTCCGGTGCCCCCCTCAGGCCGCGCCGGAGAACTGGCGCTGCATCTGCTGCCCCGTGGCTCAGTCACACTGGATGACGCCTGCCGCGATGCGATTGCCCAAGGGCTGGCCTCCGGCGGGGTCACGAAGGCGGCAGCGGCCCTGCGCCCCCTGCTAGACCAGCCCTTTGATCCCGCGGCGCGATATCTGCTCTGCGACACGCCCAATGCCGATGGCGGCATGGCCTGGCGTCTGGTGCAGGACTGGCGCGACAGCGGCCGTCTGGGGCGGCGCGGGGTGGTGATTTTCACCGGCCATATGACGGCCCATGCCCGGGCCGTCGCGGCCCATGGCGGGCAGTTCCTGCGCTGGAACGTGCACCCGCCGCTGGCCGATCAGCGCGCGCTCCTGCGCCGGATCGGGGCGCGGCGCTTTGCACCGCTCTTCTGCCCGGTGCCGGAAGATTATCTGCTGGAATCCGGGCCCGATGTGCTTTTGGGCGGAAAGGTTCTGCTGTGAGCCTGCCGCAAAAAGCCTTCGTGCTGATCCGCCACGGCCAGACCGACGCCAACCGCGACGGCGTGATCGCAGGCCGGACCGAGGCCATGCTGACCGGAACCGGGCGGGCGGCCGCCGCAGCCCTCTCAGCCCGGCCCTGGCCCCGGGAAATCCGGGTGTTCTGCAGCCCGCAGCAGCGCGCTAAAGACACCGCCGCGCTGATCTTTCCAGGGCACAGCCTGACCGCCCACCCTGGCCTGCGGGAGCGGGACTGGGGCCTCTTTGAGGGCCGCCCCCTGAGCGAGCAGCCCCCGCGCCTGTCGCATCCCTCAGGCGGCGAGGCCTGGGAGGAGATGCTGGCCCGCGTGGCCCTGGCGCTCCGGGACTGCCTTGGCGCGGCCGGCCCCGCTCTGCCGGTGCTGGTTGCACATTCCGGCGTCATCCGCGCCGCCCGCGCCCTGACGGGGGGCGACTACGGCGGCGCGAGCCCGCCAAACACCACCCCCCTCCTGTTCACGCCCCGCACCTCCGGCGGCTTTGAAGAAACTGTTTTTGACGGAAAGACCCCCCTATGAGCTGCGTCATCTTTGACATCGACGGCACCCTTGCGCATTTCGACGCCGACCGGCTGGGCCACCTGGTCCATGGCGAAGAGAAACACTGGGAGGCCTTTCACGAGGCAATGTCCGAAGCCCCGGTTATCGCGCCGGTCGCCAAGCTGCTGTCGTATCTGAAAGAAAGCGGGGAACAGATCGTCCTTTGCTCGGGCCGCCCCTCTGGCTGGCAGCCGCGCACCGAGGCCTGGCTTTCGCAAAACGGCATCCCTTTTGACGCGATCTATCTGCGCCAGCCCGATGAGGATGCTCTGCCCGATCCGGTGGTGAAATCCCGCGCCCTGAGCCGCATCCGCGCGGACGGCTATGCCCCCTGGCTGGTGGTGGACGACCGCAGCTCCGTGGTGGCTTTCTGGCGCGAGGCGGGTCTGACCTGTCTGCAATGTGCCCCGGGGGATTTCTGAGCCCCCCGCTCCGGCGCTCCATCGGTGAGCAAAAGACGGCAGCGCGGCCCCGGGAGACTGAGGCCGCGCTGCAATGCGCTGTTCTTTTTCATCTTCCCGCCAGGATCCGGGCGCGGCGCTGCGTCTTCCACAGGGAGTGAACTTTTCTGAATGAGACGACGCTGATGCCTGATCTGATCCGCCTTTGTGCAGGGACCGCCCTGGGGCTTCTCGCCCTGCCCTGGACTGCCGCCCGCTCTGCCGAAACCCTGCCCTATGACTGCGCCACGCTTGCAATAACGATCGGTGCCCCGGCAACCGAAATGACCCCCGCCCCCGATGAGGGCTGGCAGCACGCCCCGGATGAGGCGCGCCTCGTCTGCACCTGGTACAACCGGCCTGCGGCAAAAGCCCTGGAGGGGAAAACGCTGGCGGGAGAGGACTGGAGCGCCCCAAGCGCGCTGACCGCGCAGATCGTTGTGCACGAAAGCCCCCTGCCCAGGGCGGCCGCCGCTGTGATCAAAGCGGCTTATGATCTGCCCGAAGAGATCGGCAAAGACCTTAAGGGTGCTTGGCTTATGTTCTTGAAAACGCCGGAATTTTCAGAAGCTCTCGGCATGCTGGCCCCGGAGCTTTATCTTGAGAACCTGAGTGTCAGCATCGCATGGGCGAACGGCTTTGCCGCGCCGCAAAACACCGAAAGCGCCCTGACCGTCGGCTGGTCCGTCGAAAGAGCCGCCCGTGTGATGTCTGAGATCGTCACCTTCCCGTGACAGGCGGCTGTCACGCCAGACGATCAGCGCGAGGGGGGGCCGCCTGTACCGGCAGCCCCCCGCAAGGCGGTCTTACTCTTCGTAGCGCGCGGCGCGCTTCTCCACAAAGGCGGCCTGGGCTTCATTCGCCTCGCGGCTGCGCGACATGGCTGCGGTCAGGCCCTGCTCAAAGCGATAGGCATCGCGCGGGGCCATGCCGTCTCCGGTGACGAAGGCGCGTTTTGCGGTGGCGATCGCCAGGGCGCTTTTGGCCGCGATATCGCGCGCGAAGGACATGGCCTCTTCCATGAGCGCGTCACGCGGGACAACACATTCCAGCACACCCAGCCGGTAAAGCTCTGAGGCCGGGTATTTCCGGGCCGTCATATACATCGCCCGCGACCGGCTTTTGGAGAAGGTATTGGCGACGAAAGCATTGCCGCCCGACAGGCCGACATTCACTTCCGGCATCTGGAACCAGGCGTTCTCTGAGGCCAGCATGATGTCGCTGGCCAGCATCAGCGCAAAGCCCGCGCCGATGGCGGGGCCGTTCACCGCCGCGATCACCGGCTTTTCACAATCGGCAATGGCGTAGAAATACTCGCGGACCTGACGGTTGTGACGGACGTAATCCCCCTGCTCGGTGGTCATGCCGCGACGCTCTTTGATGTCAGCGCCGGCCGAGAACACATCGCCCGAGCCGGTCAGGATCACCACACGCACCTCAGGCGCATCGCTCAGCCAGTCGAAGAGGCGGATCCCCTCTTCGCGCATCCCGCGGTTTTGCGCGTTCACCGGCGGACGGTTCATCGTGACGACAGCGATCCCCTCCGAGATGGTCAAGTTATGATGCTGAAGTTCCATGAAAAGTCACCCTTCTGATCTCTGATCCGTCTATACAGGCTGAGCCTGTCCCGATCCCGCTGCGAGAGTGAAAAGTAGCTGTTCGGATTTCAGAAATGGTCCTCGCGCGCGAAGATGCGATAAAGGGTTTATGGACAGGGAGGCAGGCCTATGCAGATCGGAAAATTTCACCTCACGCGGCTGCGCGAGATGGTGGCATCAGAAGGGCTTGGCCTGTTTCCCGGACTTGAGACGCCGGATCTGAATGACCCGCGGATCGTCTCAGCGCCCTTTTTCGACCCCGTGGGGGATCTCTTCCTGACCTCGATCCATCTGTGGGTCATCCGCGGCGAAGGCAAAGTGATCCTGCTCGATGCCGGGGCGGGGGCCGGGAAGGACCGGCCGATGAGCCCGCGTTTTCACAATCTGCCGGGCGATCTGAACCGGCTGCTCGCGCCTGCCGGGATCGGCCCGGAGGATGTGACCGATGTGGTCATCACCCATTGCCATGTCGATCATATCGGCTGGTGCACCATCAATGGCCCGCAGGGGCCGGTCCCCGCTTTTCCGGGCATTCCCCATCACATTCCGGGCGCCAATCTCGATGCGCTGGCCCCCTCTGCGGCACCGGCGGGGCGCGATCCGCGCTGGAACAACCCCTGGGATGACAGCATTGCGCCGCTTCTCGAGGCAGGCCTTGTCCGGCGCATCGGCCCGGGCGCGCAGATCGGCCCGCTGGAGGCCATTGCCGCCGATGGCCATACGCCGGGGCAGATGGCCTACCGGCTCCGGGACGGCGGTCAGGGCGTGCTCTTTGCCGCAGATGCTCTGCATCACCCGGTGCAGATCCTGAACCCTGACCTCAACAGCCGCTACTGCAGCGACCCCCAAACCGCCCGCGCCACCCGCCGCCGTCTGCTGACCCTGGCCGCGGACGAGGGGCTGCGCCTCCTTCCGGCGCATTTCGACAGCGACACCGGCGCGGAAATCTTCCGCACCCAGGAGGGCGGCTTCGACTTTCGCTGAGATCAGGCGGGGCCCGAGCGCCGGAAAGCCCCGTTGTTTTTCAAATCATTCACCAGAAAATCGAGGAAGTGCCGGATTTTGCTCGGCACGCCCCGGTTTTTCTCACACTACACGACTCGCAACCTCAGGCTCTTCGGAATGACGATTTTCCGGTCGACGATGG
>NZ_SBLC01000129.1 GCF_004054105.1 Falsigemmobacter intermedius | reverse complement strand
TATCAACATCTTGAAAAGATGTTTGTGCGGCGCGGGAATTTTCTGCGCCGCATTTTCAGTCCGGGGAGCCAGGCAGGTACGCGAGAGGTCGACCTGTGCTTACACTGGAGCCGCGCGGCCGCAGCTGTCATATAGCCCTGCGGAGAGACGAAGCTCGCGGAGATGCGAAGTCCTGGCCTGACGCTCGGCTGCTATAATCTGTTGTTCCGTGTGAGCGCGGTTCTGTGGTGGGCTGCTGACGATTTTTGCAAAGGCAAGTTCAGCCTGCTGGCGCTTTGGCGATTGTCTCTCGTTCATCATAATTTCTCCTGTAACCGAACCTGTCCCTGCGCTCCAGGCGGATTGCCCAAGGCGTGGGGAGGATGTGTCACGATCTCTGGCGTGACGCCGGATGGCCGTGGAACTGGCGCGTGCGCGCTTGCCATCCGGTATGCCGGCTCAGGCCGGTTCTTCCGCAGTGCCGTCTGTGGCCTCTGCCGGTGTGACCTTGGGCGACATGCGCCAACGGCGGCTCTGCTGGTATTTCTTCACCTGGAGCGGGTCGGCCTTTTCCGCGAGAAAGGCTGCAAGATCGAAACGCGGTTTGGGGGTAAACATTTGCACAAAGGCATCCTTCGCAGCGAAAGCTGCTCTGCCTTCATAGCACAGATTAACCTGCGAGTCGGTAAAATAGGGCGGTTCGAGAAATAATATTTTCACAACCGGTATTTTTAGGAAATAAATTTCCACAGCCCCTTGCTAAACCCTGAGGAGGAGCCCATCTTAGTCAGGCAGTTAAGTTTTTGGTTCTGGTCTTACGGCGCAGTTCTCGATCATTGCGCTTGCCAGGCCATCGCACATTGCGGGTGGCGCTATATAAGGAGCACCATCATGGCTATGGGCACCGTAAAATGGTTTAATTCCACCAAAGGTTTCGGTTTTGTGGCACCTCAGGGTGGCAAGAACGATATCTTCCTTCATATCTCAGCGCTTGAACGCGCAGGTCTGCGTGGCGTCGATGAAGGTCAGGAGATCTCCTTCGACGTTGAGACCGGTCGTGACGGCCGCGAGTCCGCGACGAATGTGCGTCTCGCCTGATAACGGGATTGTCCCATTCTTCAGACGAACCCGGTCCATTCCTGACAGTCATGTGCACAGCTGAAACTTAGCCTGCGCTTACGCGTAAACCGCCGGGACCGGCCCCTCATGGGGTATAAAGGCGGAAGGCAGGAGGCACAGAGCCTGAGATCCTTATGGGTCTCAGGCTTTTTCTTCAGCTACTCACCCGGCACGGGGAAATCAGCGCGATAACCTCAATCGCTTTCAGAAGCGCGTGCTTTGACAGGTTGCAGGATTGCAGGCAGGTTTGTTCTGTCGGCCGATCGGGAGGCTCATGTGGTACCCAGCTACAGCATAGATAAATCACAACCGAAAAGACCCGTGGTGCGTCAGATGGATGGCCGGTTTTTCATCCTGGTGGCGATCGTCAGCCATAATCTGAGAGGTTTTCTCAGCGGGACATCAGAGTTGTCGGGTTGGGCGGTATTGAGCCCGGATGACAGCACATTTCATGGCGTCGTCTCGCTCGACCCGGAGTATCCCTCAGCCTGGCTTGATGACAAAGGCTCGCGATACGAGCTCATCACGCCGCCTGCG
>NZ_SBLC01000128.1 GCF_004054105.1 Falsigemmobacter intermedius | reverse complement strand
GCGAGGCGCTGGCGGTGATGGGCAATCATGAGCTGAATGCTATTCTTTATCATCGCAGAGATGCGGCCGGCGTCCCTTTGCGGGCGCATTCCGAAAAGAACCGCAAACAGCATGACAGTTTCCTTGACGCTTATGGCCTTGAGACCCAAGAAGCCCTCACCGAAGGCGCATGGTTTCTCACCCACCTGCCCCTGTTCATCGATCGCCCGGATCTGCGCGTGGTGCACGCATTCTGGGACGAGGCGCTCGTCACTATTATCAAAGAGCGACGCCCTGACGGGTATCTCCGGGAGGAGGATCTGGCGGAAATTGGCCGCGAAAGCACCGAGTTCGGCCGTGCGGTCAAACAGATTACCTCAGGACGTGAAGCGAGCCTCCCTGCCCCCTATGCGTTTCACGATTTCAAGGGTGAGGCCCGTCATGAAGTCCGGCTTGCCTGGTGGCGCGATGATCAGACCTGGCGCAGCGCTGCCTTGTCCGTGCCTGATGTGAATGAACTGCCGGAAGGCGACCTGCCGCCAGAGTGGCGCGCGGCAGCCTATCCGCATTCTGCCCCACGCGTCTTTGCCGGCCATTACAAAATGGAAGGCGCTCCGGCCCTGCAGCACCCGCGTGCTCTCTGTCTCGACTATCCCTTTGCGCCCTGCGTCTACCGGTGGAGAGGAGAGCAGGATCTGATGCCTGAAAATCTTATCCTGCTGGATCTGCCCGCATTGGAGCCGGTGAGCTGAGGAATTTTGCGAGATTGTCCTTAGTCCAGGCCTTTCCCGTATGAGTTGTGAGCCCGCGTTCGTTCAGGGCGTCTGCTTTCCGGGTAAGCGACATGGGATCAAGGGTAGCGATCGCAGCGAGAATTTCCGCGCGATGGCAAGCTTTTTGCCCCCGATGCGAGGCATTTTGCGTCTCCCAGTCTGAGAAGTGCGTTGACGGATCGAAGCTGAACGCGGCCGAGATATAGGGATCAGGATCCAGCAGGTGGTAGCGGCCCTTGAGTAACAAGGCCTCAAGATGAACGTGGGGCCGCCAGCCGTTCGCGCGGGGGAAAGCCACAGCAAGGAATGTCGCAGAGGGATGTTGTCTGCGCAGAGCTTCTATGACTGAGACGGCCTGCGGCGTTGCCCGGTCAGGTGAAAGTTCCATTACTGCTTCTTCGTGGACGAGCCTGCCCTGGGTCTCCTGAACCCATCTCCGGATCAGGTCACGTTGATAGCGGATGGTACGGCTCTTCGCTGCCGCCGCATCGATGTCTCGCGGCAGATCCGTGAACCTGAGCCAGTTAACCGGCCGTGTCCAGGCAATGCTGACATAATCGGTCGGGGCTTCGCGCATACCGGTTCCATGTCGCTGGGTGGAATTGATGAATTACGACAGTTCTTCCAAACTCGACGGCGCAGATCAAGTAACCTTGCCGACCGAAGTCCCCGACTGTCACCCCGATAAGGGACTGCGCGAGGCGTCATCGTTTGCTGATGTCTGAAATTTGTCTACTCATTTCGGACTACGTTACGATAACGGATTTTTCGATGTCGATCCCGAAGCAGATTATGAGCCGCATCGCAGGCAACGCTGTCGTAACGGCAGCAGATTTCGTCGATCTCGGCTTTCTTGCCCGGATAGTTCCGCCCATGGCGCAGCAGAAAGCCCTGCATATGCTGCCGCGCCT
>NZ_SBLC01000127.1 GCF_004054105.1 Falsigemmobacter intermedius | reverse complement strand
GGATGCAGGAAGCATAACTATCTCACGAAAGCCCGTAACCCATGGGGTCGGCTGCCCGCTTACTGTTGCGGGGTGAAGGTTTTGGCAAACTCGACGGGCGTTCTCCAGCCAAGCCGCGAATGAGGGCGTTCATTGTTGTAATCCTGCCGCCAGGCAGCCAGAGCCGCTCGGGCCCATGCCAGCGATGGGAAGAGGGTCTCGTTCAGGAATTCGTCGCGCAGGCGACCATTGAAGCTTTCAATGAAGGCGTTCTGGGTCGGCTTGCCTGGCGCAATGTAGTGCCAGTCGATCTGACGCTCCTGGGCAAAGCTCAGAATGGCATTGGCTAAAGAACGCATGGCAAGCCTCAAGGCATTACGGGATCAAGCCGTAGCCGATGCCGAGCGCACGCAACTCGCGCTAAACAGTTCAGGCGATCAGGGTGTCACCCCTGACATGCTCAAGGCATTCGCCTGCAAGGCTCGTGAACGGATACGACTCGACAGTGGCGGCTATCACCGCGACCACCTGCGCGCTCTGGCGCAGCGCGTCGAGGTTGCTGACGACGAGGTTCGCATAATGGGATCGAAGTCAGAGCTACTGCGAACACTGGTCGCCGCTTCAAGCGTAGAAACGGCGGCGTTCGGCGTTCAGAGTTCTGTACTGAAATGGCGCGCCGTACAGGAGTCGAACCTGTGACCTGTCCCTTAGGAGGGGACCGCTCTGATCCTGCTGAGCTAACGGCGCGTAGTGATCTTATAGAGCTCATGAAGTTCACTCTCAACCGCTTAACGCCGCAAGTTTGTCGCGACGGTAGCTAGGGTGCGGCTACGGGGGCGGTTACATCATGTGTGGGTAGCCCCGGTTTTAGCGGGCTGTCGCCTCGGCTGGCATCATACGGTCGAATGCGTCCATGTGTCAGGCCTTTTGTCGGAACGCTATGCTCCTTGGCCGGTATGGGATCCGCGGGTTGTGGTCAAAACATCAAAACGAGCTCCAAGCTCTCCATGTAACACTGGTTTCCCCAACCCCGATCTGTCCGATCGTTTTCATACAAGCTTCAGCTTCTCCCGCATTTTCGAGACGGTGCTGCTGACCTCGTCAGTTCGCCATCAGCGGTCCCCCTCGAAACTCTTCATTCTTTGTGATCATGGCCCACAGCATTCTGGCCATTTTGTTTGCGAGTGCGATGGCGGCCAGCATCCGTGGCTTGCGTGCCAGGATCCGACCCAACCAAGAGCTTTCCGCAGGGGGCCGAGTTCTGGTGCCAGAGATCACGGCCATCGCGCCAATGATCAGCAAGCGCCGGATATCGCGCTGACCCGACTTACTCGTGCGTCCAAGTCTCTGCTTCCCGCCGCTGGAATGCTGTCGCGGGACGAGGCCCAGCCAGGCCGAGAAATCCCGTCCCTGACGGAAACCGTCCATCGGTGGCGCGAAAGCCGCTATCGCCATCGCGGTGACGGGGCCAATACCGGGCATCTGCTGTAGTCGTGCAGAGAACGACGAACGTCTGCTGGCCACCGCAATCTGCGTATCAAGCTCGGTGATCCGCTGCGACAGGCCGTCAATCTGGTCGAAGCAAAGCTGCGCCATTTCGCGGACCACAGCAGGAAGATCGCCCGACCCTGTGCCCGGCTCCAGAACGGTCCGCAGCTTGTTCACGTTTTCTCGCCCCTTTCCGGTGACAAACCCGAACTCGGCGAGATG
>NZ_SBLC01000126.1 GCF_004054105.1 Falsigemmobacter intermedius | reverse complement strand
TTTTATATAGGAAATATAATGGTCAGGACAGCGAAATCAGCGCCTTACTTGGGAAATGTGGGACCCACCCTTTCACCAAATCAAGCCTAGGTGAGGCGATGACCTATCTGACCCAATATCGGTATGGTTTACTGAAACTCCTGGCGGACGGCCGTGTAAAGACCGGCACAACACCAGAGTCCGGCAGAGGAGCAGTTGTCTTATCTTGCTGCTGTTCGTAGTGATGATGGGGGCCAAGATGGCACTGGCCAGATCATCAACACCAACTGGCAAAACCAGAGCGCATCGGTTATTAGTACGCCGTTCACCGCGATATTCAGACTTTTTGGCACGGCTATGATATTCAATGACAATAATTGACCCATTCATTTCATTTAATATTGCCACTGTTCTTCTTCTTGTCGGAAAAATATTAACGCTGCGCGTGGAAGTTCTCCGAAGATACTCAATTCCTGAAGCGGTTGCTGGTGGTTTTCTTTGTGTCGCCGTCGTGGGGGGAATCTGGGTGTCGTCGGGCCATCGGGTAAGCTTTAATCTGGAGTTACGTGATTATTTGCTTTTGGTGTTTTTTTCGGGCATAGGGTTGAAATCCGATGTGCGCACGCTTTTAAAGGGCGGGCGGTCTATGTTCATCCTTATCCTGCTCGCCTCAGTGTTCATCACGGTGCAGAACTCTGCGGGCATGGCTCTGGCACAATTGTTCGGTTTAGACCCAAAAGCAGGGTTGATCGTTGGCTCTATTTCACTGACCGGCGGAGTAGGGACGACCTTGGCATGGGCACCTATTTTTGCTGAAAGTCATGGGATCACCAACGCGCTGGAACTCGGTATCGCCACAAATACTGTCGGCATGATATCCGCTTGTATGATCGGGGGTCCCATTTCTGCCTATCTGATCAAACGGCGCAACATTCGAGGCTCGGGGATCGCCGATCTTGATCTCGGCGCAAGCAACGACGGGCGGCACCGTCGGATTAATTATTTCTGTGTGCTCTGGGCGCTGTTGGCTTTGAACGTCACGATAATGTTCGGGACGGCTTTGCATGGACTGATCGCACAAACCGGGCTGACTCTGCCTGCATTTGTAAGTTCTCTGATCGCGGGAATTGTTCTGCGCAATCTCTTGCCAGTGGCGCCCAGCAAGCTTGTTCGGCGTGTCTGGCCCGGCACAGATGATGCCCTTGGCTTGATCTCGGATCTTGCGCTTGGTCTTTTCATGATCATGGCCCTCATGTCCCTACAGCTTTGGGAACTTGCAAGTTACTTCGATTTCATAATCGTGGTTCTTGCGGTCCAGATTTTTCTTACTATCGCATTTACAGTTATGGTGATTTTCCCTGCTATGGGACGTGATTACGAGGCGGCTGTGATTTCGGCTGGCTTTAGCGGGATTAGCCTTGGGTCTACGGCGACTGCCATTGCAAACATGACTGCTGTGGCTCAGCAACATGGGGCCGCACATAAAGCGTTTGTCATTGTCCCGCTTGTTTGTGGTTTCTTTATCGACATCGTCAATGCTTTGATTATCTCCGCATTCTTACATTGATATTGCCACGACGTCTAAGGCGATTTCATTCGGAGCTCATTGATAATATAGTTGTCTTTCATGCCTCATCAGCGGCCTCTGAACCATCCCAAAGTATCGGTGAACAGCTATATGTTCGACGGCCAGATCGCTTATGAATTCGGCACACTACACGACACGGAGGTTTTCGGGGTGGCGGTGATCGGCGAAAGCGAGTCTTCTGAT
>NZ_SBLC01000125.1 GCF_004054105.1 Falsigemmobacter intermedius | reverse complement strand
ACCTTGCCCACGCCTTCCGCCACAAGCCCCCGGGACCGAAGAGAGGGTTAGACCCCGCCAGCCAGCCGGCTGGCGATACGCGTTACAGGCTCATGTTATCTGCATCCCTTGATGATATGCAGCAGGACTTCGATCGGGTGAAAGTTTACTGCTGAGTTGATCCCGCTGCGGGTAAAGATCATTTCTCCACGGCCGGCAGCCCTCAGCCTGCGTGCAATAATTGGCCCGAAGCCCAAATCAGCGCCTTTGAAACGGCTCGCTTTGTCACCTCTGATCGAGCGGGGCTCGATGGCGTTGTATGCCTCAAGCAGGGCATCCGCCCGGGCATGATCATCAGTAAGTTTTGACAGAATTTCGGCAACTGCGGCGATGATTTCTGCTTTAGTCATTGTGCTCGTTCCTGACGGGAGGTGCCCTTCACCTTCCTTGGACAGGAGATTGGGTCGTCGCACGCGCTGGAAAAATGGTTTGTTAGCTTCCGAGAGGCTGACGTCTGACGGCCCAGTACATTTCGATAGAGATGGTACTGACGTCGTAGTGCCACTTCCGGAGCAAATGCACACCTGACGGGGATCGCCACGATCAGCGTTCCGCTGACGCCGTTCCCCGTGGAAAATTCCGCCCGATCCGACTTTGAACTTCGTTCCGCGCTAACTCTCTCCTCGACACAACGGAAAGGACGTAAGATGCGCACCTCAGTTTCCCATCCTCTTCAGATCGACGCCTTTGCTCTCGCTACGGGCCAGGTCGGCATGACGCTTTGCCCGGGCCGGAAGGGCCGCTCGCTTACAGGTCCGGCCTGGGACCGCGACCTGGCCACCGATGTGACGGCTTTGCGTGCCTGGGGGGCTGATATCGTCGTAACACTTGTCGATACTGACGAACTCTCACTGCTGGGCTGCGCCGATTTAGGTGATGCGGTCGTCCGAGCGGGTATGGAGTGGTTTCACATCCCCTTCCCGGATACCAAAGCCCCACACGACGACTGGCATCTTGCCTGGCGCGAGATCTCTCCGCGTCTGCATCGGGCGCTTGAGGAAGGCGGCAAAGTCCTGGTCCACTGCAAAGCCGGGCTGGAGCGCACTGCGCTGGTTGCCACACTCCTCCAATGCGAGCGCGGCGAGAGGATGGAGCAGGCACTGCGTCGTGTGACTGAGGCGCGCAGGCATGCGCGCCTGCTGCCCGCGCAGGAGCGATGGCTCAGCGCGCGTCTGCGCGAAGATGATCTGCGGCGGCGGCGTATGCGCGGGGCGTTTTTTGGTGGCGCCATGGGCGACATCCTCGGCGCCGAAATCGAGTTCTGGTCACTTGATCAGATCCGCAGGCGTTTTCCGCACGGCGTGGTCCCCATCACCCGCGATTTCACTGACGATACGCAGATGACGCTCTTTACCGCTGAGGGCCTCCTCTGCGGTCAGGTGCGCGGTGAGACGCGGGGCATTGGCACGCTCGAAGGTCCGGTTCATCACGCCTATCTGCGTTGGTTACTGACACAGGGAGAACCCGCACCGATCACTCACATTGAAAGTTTTGGACTGATGCTGGATCCCCGAATGCAAAAACGCCGCGCGCCTGGCATGACCTGCCTCTCCGCGCTGAGTGCTGCGGAGTATTTTGGCCAGCAGCAGCGCAACGTCTCTAAGGGGTGCGGTTCTCTGATGCGCAGTGTTCCGCTGCCACTGTTCCGCCGTGACAGAGAAGCGCTGATTTCCGCTCAGGATATTTCGGGACTGACCCATGGCCATCAAACCGCTGCCGACAGTTGCGC
>NZ_SBLC01000124.1 GCF_004054105.1 Falsigemmobacter intermedius | reverse complement strand
TGGGTCAAATCTCAATGGAAATTATCGCCCCAAATGGGTCAGTTCTAAGCGGCAATCAACACAGGGTCTTCACATCGATGGTCAGCTCAGGATCTGCATTCGCGGCTTCTCCGGACACCCCGGTCGCACCCGGAAGCAGTTGGTGACGCCACTGCTTGCACTGGTTCGGTTGCACGTCAAAATCCTGCGCCAACTCGACAAGGGTCTTCTCCCCCTTGGTCCCAGATACTGCCATTCAATCGTCGGGAAAACAGTCTCCCGGACTGTTTTCTGATCCTCCTCATACCTTGAAGGCTGGGCTGTGGTTCCGGCGCGGTCGGGGTCTGTCAACTGACATTTGGGGTGCCCCGGTTGAAATGACTTGGCGCTTGAGCTCCTATTCCTGCAAGCTCTCAAGATAGAGCGCCAGATCGACCAGCCGCTTTGGCGTCGGGGTGATCCTGCCATCGCCTGCATCAAAGGGAACACTGTTACCTTCCAGCAACTGGCCAAATTCAGGCATGTTCGATGCCGAACGCCCCATGGTGTAGCCGTAGATTTTTCCCATCGCCTGCAGGCGCGGGAATGGACCGCCGTTTTTAGCAGAAAGGGCGGTAAGGTCAGCAGCTTTGCTTCCTTTGATCCCTTTGCCATCCGCACCATGACAGCTGGCGCAGAAGGACGCAAAGTCTTCGCCTGCCCGATTGGCCTCTGGAAGAGGTGCGCAGGCAACGAAAAGGTAAAGGGCTGAACCACTTAATCCGCTTATGATCATCCAACGCATCATTTATCCATCTCCCGGTTTCGTCACTCTGTTATGACAGAAAGAAAAGCAGCCGCCTTGATCTGATGCAAAGACATATTTGTGAGATGCACCGCTTCCCATTTGCAATTTCAAGCCCAGGTTTTGCTTCCTTTGTAACGGACGCAAAACCGGTCGAAGTCTGCCTCGGGTGATTGAATGTTTGACAATCACGCTGATGAAGGACAAGAAGCTGATCCGCCGTCCGTTGCGCAAAGAGAGCTCGATCCGATCCGCCGCTGATATTGCAGCCGGCCCTATGCCGGATGCCCCGGCACCGGCCTCCAGTATCAGTGGTTCACTCTGAACAAAGTGTTCAGCAAGCGATAGCTGCTTGGGAGCGTTGGTTTTCCTTTCTCGCTGCAGCCCAGATAGCCGCCATGATACAGGCAAGCCAATGCCTGAGGTGGGCGAGGATCTTCCGGATGTTGTGGCCGCAGGCGCAGAGGACCGCAAAAATGGCGTCTCCGGTGGCGCCTTTCAGGGGGCATCGGCCGAGGCGGCCATCGGTTTTCATATGGCCAATTTCAGGCTCGATGGCGCTGCGGCGGCGAAGATCGGCGATGAGCTTTGGTGTCAGGCCGCGCCGCGTGCCGCTGATCAGGACACGGGTTTTGGTCTCGCTGTGACCACGGTAGCCGCGATCGACGACTGCCAGTCCCGGGCGATGATCGGTGAGGATTTCGACCTGCTCCAGCGCCTCGCGGAGTGTGTGGCCGTCATAGGGATTGCCAGCGAAGCTGCGCATGCCAAGGATGAAGCCCTCATCCAGGCTGGTGGCGATGCTGACCTTGCAGCCGAACTCATAGCGCACCCGCGCCTTGCCTTTGGCTATACAGTCCACTTCGGGTGCATGCAGGGCATAGATCCTGTTACCGCCCTTTGCAGGCTGATGCAGCAGCTGCGAGACCAGCGCCAGTTTGGCGGTGAGACGCCTGCTCAAATCTCCCTCGGGGATGTCCTGCAGGTGACGGCGCAGGTCCCGCATCACCCGGCCAGTATAACCTTTGAGCCTCTTCAAGGCTTTACGCATGCGTTTGAACTGTTTGGCATGGGCATAGCGGCCCACCTGTAAGGCAAGACGT
>NZ_SBLC01000123.1 GCF_004054105.1 Falsigemmobacter intermedius | reverse complement strand
TTGTGACGATCCCACCTTGGCACAAAGATGCCGTCGGGGGGCGGTTACAACATCAGAGTCCCTTTTGGGTGGCAAGGACGATGGTCTTCATGGCCGCCTCATGTGTTTTCAGAAGCGTAAACACTCAAACGCATTGTCGCGCAAGTATTTGATTGAATGTATGAATATACAAATAATTACGGAAATATTTAATTGAATTATTACTTATCTGAGTAAATGAGTAACAAGCCAGCCCTGTATGAGGGACTGGCCTTCTTTTCGTAAATGCATCAAGGCTGATAATATTAGACCTTCACCATGAGCTCTCCACTACGGAGAGTTCATGCCTGGTGCGCCCACGCCGCAGTTAAGTCGGGCATACTCTGCAGCCTCGTCGCGGGCGGTTTCCCGCGCCTGCAGGAGCAGGTTCAGCTGACGGGCCAGATCATGCATTCGCGGGGACGGTGCGCTCAAGGGCTCAGGATACGCTTGGCGCAGCGCGCTTCGGATCGCGTAGTTTGGGTCGTAGGAAGTCATGCGCAGGTTTCCATGCAGGCCAGTGTCTCAGGTCCAACCCCGGCTGGGGGGAAAAGAGCCCTCCTGCACACAATTAAGTTGCCGCTGCGTCAAAATTGTTTCACGGGCGGAATACACCCGGAGCGAAGGGGTTGCCCGCTACCCCAATAAACCGGACTTCCGGGACCAAGTGGTGCCACATTTTCGATGATTGATGTGGCTTGGCCGGCAGTTTAAGCCCTCTTTGGTTATGAGGGGGCAGCGGAATGCGCACTTTACTGAAATTTCCTCTGCGCGCACTCGGTCCGGTCGCTGCAGTTCCCTTTTGGGAGGCGCTCCGTTCAGGGTCAGGGGCGCTTCTGGCGCTCGCCGCCATCAGCTTGATCGCGCTTTCTTCTTACGCGACCGCTTGGGGGTTCACTCTGATCGCGCCTTTCGGTGCGAGTGCCGTTCTTCTCTTTGCTGCGGTCAACAGCCCTTTGGCACAGCCTTGGCCTGTCGTGATCGGAAACACTGCTTCAGCTATAGTTGCAGTCGGCGTCTGCACTGTGATCCCCGAACCCTTGATGGCAGCCCCTCTGAGCGTTGCGGGCGCGATTCTTACGATGGCTGTGTTGCGCGCGACGCATCCACCCGGCGGTGCGGTCGCTTTGACGGTGGCTCTCGCAGTTGGACAGACTTCAGTCCCCGAGATTACCTATATCGTGATCCCTGTGGCTGCCGGATCACTCGTTCTCGTGCTGTTGGCGGTTTTCTGGGCATGGCTGACGGGTCGCAGATATCCGATGCGCCAATTTAGAGCCCCCGGACCTGTGCTGACCGCGGATCCTCCTGCTGTTGAAAGGCTGGGGCTGACGGAGGCAGAGCTGCGTGATCTTCTTGCCGACTACCGACAATCCCTCAACGTCGGAGTAGAGGATCTCGCCCGACTGATTGGCGCGGCCGAGCTGCGGGCCGCAGGTCACCACGTCACCCCCACAACCGCGGGAGAGATCATGTCACGCGATCTCGTGACTGTGAGGCCAGAGGCTTCTCTGGAAGAAGTAGCCGGAATTTTTCGACACCACGGCTTTACCTCGCTTCCAGTCGTCTCTGAGAGCGGTGCGCTGTCAGGCGTGATTTTTCAGTTGAACCTGATAGCTGGGCTATCAGAGATGCGATACGGTCGGTTTTCGCTACGCTCTACCAGTTCACGAAAATCAGCCTCCGATATCATGTCGACGGTGACGTCCACGGTTAATGAGGATGCGCCAATCGGCCTTCTGGCTTCACGGCTTTCTGAAAAGGGCGCTGACGCTGTTCTGGTTGTGAGCCAAGAGAAGCTTTCCGGCGTTGTGACGCAGACCGACCTGATTTCGGCTTTGGCCCGCGAGCTGCTTCATAGAAGGAGCCCTGTTACGCGCTAACAGTTCAGATGCCCTCTCTTCCGTCTCAGATCCTGCGCCCGATAACCCGGACCTATCAACCTTGCACGGCAACGACTACCGACGGTATGGAGCAGTATTCCGA
>NZ_SBLC01000122.1:1851-2059 GCF_004054105.1 Falsigemmobacter intermedius | reverse complement strand
ATCAGAAGACTCGCTTTCGCCGATCACCGCCACCCCAAAAACCTCCGTGTCGTGTAGTGTGGGCAACTTCGACAGCTAAAACGCTAAGTACATGTTTTCATTGCGCTCTAATGGGCGATTTTGCCACAACATGGCAACAGTCAGGGACGCTTCACGTCCAGGGCGTCAAAGAGGTTCAGCTGTTCTGGTTGCGGATTGGAGATCCCGG
>NZ_SBLC01000122.1:0-1841 GCF_004054105.1 Falsigemmobacter intermedius | reverse complement strand
ATGATGGCATTTTCATTCGAAATCCTGTAGCAGGGGCTTCACTACACAACAACTTGGCAATGCCGGTTCAGCTGTTCTGGTTGCGGATTGGAGATCCCGTAGAAGGTCTGAGGGCCGATATGGGTGGTATGCTTTTGAATGCGCGCCAGCAGCTCGAGGGCGGTCTTCGGGCTGGTAGCGTTGCCCTTCGCCTTCAGACGCATGCGCATGACGCGGTAGAGCACCAGGGCAAGGAAGCAGATGAGGGCGTGCGCCCGGATGCGGTCTGGCAGGCGATGGTGGACCGGCGCGATCTCGATGTCGGACTTGAGCACGCGGAAGCCGCGCTCGATATCCGCCAGGGCCTTGTAGCGGCGCACTGCCTCTGCCGGGGTCAGGTCCGGCGCATTGGTCAGCAGGGCGAGCTTTCCGTCGAACAGTTCGGCCGCGGCGATGGCCTCCTCGTCCAGTGCCCAGCTGAAGCGCTCGGCGGTGTAATTGGCCTTGATGAAGCGCGTGAGTTCCGCCTCGCCCACCGCACGGGTGAACCGGCTGTAGGCTCCCCGGTCCGAGGCCCGGCGGCCACGGGCCGTTTCGCCGGCATCCTGTGCGTCAAGCCTGGTGACCATCTTCTCGGCCATGGCTTCGAGCTCGGCAATGCGCGCGCGGCGCCTGGCCGATTGCGCGTCCGCCCGCACGGGGTCATGCGCTACGATCAGCCGTTGCCCGGCGAAGCGGGCCTCGGCGAGGCCTTCGCCCGAGAAAGTGAGGTGCCGAAAGGTCTCGGCCAGCTCGCTGTAGCGCCGCGCAGGCACCGCCAGGACGAACTCGAGGGAGCGGCCGCCCTGCGCGGCCAGCGCAGTGAGTTCGCCGATATTGTCCATGCTCAGCAGCCCGCGGTCCGCGACCAGCACCACGCGCCGCACCGGGAAGCGCTGCAGCACGGTGGTGAGCATCGCCTGCAGGGTCTTTGTCTCGGCGACATTGCCGGCGTGGACCGTATGCATGAGCGGCAAGCCTTCGGCTGTCTGCACGACACCCAGGACGAACTGCCGGGCGATGCCGCCGGTCTCCTTGTTCATTCCGAAGGCGCGCAGATCGTCCCCGACCGCTCCCTCGCCGTGGATGCGCACGGTGGTCAGGTCATAGAAGATGACCGCGAGGTCGTGGTCGACCAAGGGTCTGATCTGGCGCGCAAGTTCGGCCTCGACGAGTTCGGCGTGATCCATCAGCGCGTCCATCGCGCGCAGCAGGTGCTGATGGGTCACCTCGCCCGGCATGTCCGGCATGGCGACGGTCTCGAGCCAACGCAGGCAGCCGAGCTTGGAGTCTGGCGCGCAAAGGCGGTTGAAGACCATGGCGCGGATCAGCGCCTCGACATCGATCTTGCGCCGCCCCGAGCGTAGGGCGCGGCCGAGCGCACGATCGAACCCGAGCTCTTTCCACAGCTCGTGCAGAGCAAAGACATCGCCGAAGCTGAGCGCGGTTTCCGATATGACTTCACTGGAGGTGTTGTGGGCTCTGCCGAGGGCGCGGTTCAGCCCGTTGATCAGCGGATCGAGCTTCTGGGGCGTGAGGTCGTCAATCCGCCCGAGGTTCGCCACCACGCGATGGCGCACCTTTCCGTTCTCATCACGGAAGCCGTCAACGAGCTGCAGGTATCGGCGACCGCCGGACTGAGTGATCTTTGTGTACATGCCGCAACGAATATCTACAAAATCCGCGCCTCACAACAAGAATGTCCAGATGGCGTGCCACAACAAAAACCTACGGAAAGCACCCCAAAGGCCATCCTAACTCGTTGATATTGCTCAAAGCAGCGCCGCCACCATCCTCAAAATCAGCCCCGAACTGTCGAACTT
>NZ_SBLC01000121.1 GCF_004054105.1 Falsigemmobacter intermedius | reverse complement strand
GTGGTATATTCCTTACCCTATACTTTTGAATAATTACGCTGTCCGAAATTATCCTCTTAGGTCGATGGTGTGCACGGGGTCAGGGTCGTTGGTAACGATTCACCGTCGCACTATTTATGAGTAATGGCATCCTTGGCTCCGTGCTTTTCTTTCTGCGGTCTTTGAACACTTAAGTTTTTCGGTCTCGATTGACCCGGCCCCGGGATATTCTTCTGCTACCTCGGACTTGTGGTTTACGGTATCCGAATTACCGCGAGCGAACCAAGTCAGTTATGGTTGTTTAGAAACAACAGGGTAGGCCTGCCGGATACCCTCATCGTCCCAGTGTAGCTGCGTCTCAGAAGCGCTTACCGGGAATTCTGAAGTCAAATATACCACAATTAGCGTTGACAAAAATCAAACGGCATTCATCCTAATTATCGCCCTGTCGGAGATTTCTGACAGGATCTGTTATGTAATTTGCGTTTTGGATGAAACATGAAAATTTGTATTGCAGTAGTATCTTCGACCTTTTTTCTAGCCGCATGTGGCGGGAGTGGGGGCGGGTCCCAAGCAAGCTTTTCAACAATGGAAAGCAGAGGAACGGCGCTTATTGAAAAGCTGGAAGGGCAAAGCGCTACTCCCGTTAGTGCTATGCCGTCGGCCGGAAGCGCCACCTATAGTGGGATAGCTGGATTTGCACCTTCTATATATGACGAGGTTGAGGTTTTATCTGAAGCATCACTCACGGCAAACTTTGCTTCTTCTACCATCGCAGGAAATCTGACAAACTTCCGTGACTATCAGAACACGGCAATACCGGGTAGCGTTAATATCCACAGCGGGGTTATTAGCGGGAACGAGTTTGGAGCAGACTTAACGGGCTCCCTTACGGTCGATGGGAGAGCGTCTGCGGTCGACGGTTCTATGGCGGGAGCTTTTGTGGGGGCTAACGCTGGAGGGGTTGTAGGACTTATCGAAGGTACTGTAGGTAGCCAGTATATGGTTGGTGTCCTCGGGGCAGAAAAGTAATCTACAATTTATTTGGCTGGGCATCTAAGTGCTCAGCCATTTGTCGCGAGCGAGATCCAAATTGCGCTTCTGTACTGTTATTATTTTCTCCGCTATTTTTTCCTATCCTGCCTTGGCGGAAGTAGGAGGAGTAACGGGTTTAGCTTTAGATTTTGGATCTCCTCGGCATCAACTATGGGCTATATTGAAAGAAAAGCCTCGGGGAGGTGAACGGTTTGCGTTTTCGATCGCCGATCAACTGTCATTAAACCCTAGGCGCCAGCAACACCCGTATATCACTGGAAGCATTCTGACCTTTACTCCTACCATTAATTATGATCGCAATGTTAACAATGGCTTTAATGGAGATACCATTTACATATGGGGGTTACCATTTAGCGTCGACGAAAATTCTAGAGCAGTCGAGGCACTGACAGTGGGCGGTGCTCTGACCAGCGGCATCGCTTTCGGGATAGCGCCGAGTACTACGCTAAGCTTTTCAACACGCGCGGGATATCAACGAGCCTTGAGTAAGGACTTTGAGATATTTACGGGAACTGCTGTGGCCAACCTCGGATATACTACACAGGGCTGGTCGTATATAAACGTCGGTCTTCTTCTGAATAGAGAAGAACGTGACCTTTCTGATGAAACGGTTAAGATTGGATCATTTACTGTCGGTAAGTTGTTTGGCACGCCAGTTGGAAACCTTCATGATGTTTCGATGACGCTAATTCGAGCGGAACAGAAGTCGACTTGGCATGATCGTGTCAGGTTTGACTGGACCAGCTTTCATAGCAGCCGGGGCGTTTTGCGGATGACACTAGAACATGGAGAGGGGGTCGAAGCTGTCCTTCTCCCTCAGAATACTTTTAGCACCTCATTTTCAAGTTACTTATTTAACGCCCCCTCGACTATTACCGTACTGTATAGCAAGTACACTGGTGGTAGATTTTTTGGTAGTGAGCGCGAAGATAAAATCTATAAGATTAGACTAGAACGCAAAATCTCTCAGAGATTGATATCTTATTTTTCGTACGAGAAAAAAGTTTCCACCCTGAATAGCTTCAATGATCAGGGGATAGATATTGGGATTAGTTTTTCTGGATTTAG
>NZ_SBLC01000120.1:924-2124 GCF_004054105.1 Falsigemmobacter intermedius | reverse complement strand
TGCTTTCCTTCTGCTCGATCGGGACGCGGGTCGGGTTGATCTTGCGTTTGAGCGCTGCGGTCCTCTTTGATATCGGCAAGTTCGAAGAACCTGCGCCGGGCATGGGACCAACACAGCGCAGAGGCAACGGGGGCTGGTTGGCGCTCGGCCAGATACAGATCGTTGTAGCAGCCATAGGCGTTCGTCGGCCAAACAGTCCCCCGGACTGTTTGGTGACCCTCCTCACCTTGCAGGACACCTGTCCAGCCCGCCACATGCCGGGTGGGATGCTCCATCCGCCTGTCGGTCGAGAAGTAGTAAAGTGCTGCAGGCGGGGCACCACCGGCAAAGGGGCGGTCATCGCGCACCCATGTCCACAAACGGGCGGTCTTGGTGCCACTCTTGGCCATCAGCGGCACGGTGGTGTCATCCCCATGCAATCGATCGGCTGCCAGCACATGGGCGCGGATCAGGTCATAGAGGGGCTGCAAAGCCACCACACAGGCGCCAACCTGATCGGCCAGCGTCGAGAGGCTGACCTCGACACCTTCCTTTGCATATCGCTCTGCCTGCCGATGGAGCGGCTGGTGTTGGCCGCCTCGCCATGGTCTCTCGGACCCGTGGCGTTCCCATGGCTCGATCTCGAACAGCACCATCGCCAGGAAGTTCGGGCCCGCCCAGCCCCGTGGCGTCGGGTGGAAGGGCGCGGGCGGCTGGATGACCTTCCACTGCCGCGGGACGACTTCCAGCGTCTCGGTGATGTCTTCGCCCATCTTCACGATGCGCCCTGAGCCGCAACAGGTGCAGGAGGTCGGCGCCTCGATCACCACGCGCTCGCGCGGCAGATGGTCCGGGAAGGGCTTGCGCGCGGGACGGCGGCGCTCAAAGCCGGCCACAGAGGTCCTGGCGGGCGCTGCATCCGTGCGGGCCAGATCTTCGCCCTGATCGGCCTCCAGATCTTCGAGTTGCAGCTCCAGCTGCTCAATCAGGCGGCATGGCGTTCAGCACTGTGGCCATAGTGATCGCGGCGCAATTTGGCGATCTGCAGGCGCAGGTGTTTGATCATCTCATCGGCCGCAGAGGCGACGGCCTGGGCCTGGCTCAAAGCCACGCGCGCGGCCTGCAGGTCAGCCTCCAGCCCCGATGCGCGTGTCTCGGCCGCTGCTAAGGCGGCCATGAGGGAAGCGATATCGGACGAGGTCTCTGACATGGCAGGAAGCT
>NZ_SBLC01000120.1:0-914 GCF_004054105.1 Falsigemmobacter intermedius | reverse complement strand
TACCACATCAGAGCCATAAAATCCAACAAAACAAGGATGATATGGCAATTATCCTGCCGATTTTGGCCGCTGGGTCCAGCGTGGATTGCGCCAGTCGATCCCTTCCAGCAGATAGCCGAGCTGTGCACTGGAGACGGGCACAGCGGCCCCGCTCTGGCTGACGGGCCAGATGAACTTGCCCGCCTCCAGCCGCTTCAGATAGAGCGACATGCCCACGCCGTCGTGCCAGAGGATCTTGATCAGATCGCCCTTACGGCCGCGGAAGCAGAAGATCTCGCCGCCATGGGGATCACGGCCCAGGCCCTGCTGCACTTTCAGCGCAAGGGTGTTCATGCCGCAGCGCATGTCGGTGACGCCCCCGGCGATCCAGACTTTGACACCCGCAGGAAAGGCAATCATAGCGGATCCACCACATTCAAAATGCGCGCCAGAACCTCCGGCGCCAACGCGGGCGAGAAGCTGATCCGCCGACCATTGCGTAGAGAGAGGTCTATCCGATCCGGTGTTGATCTTTCAGCCGACCCTATGCCGGATGACCCGGCACCGGCCTCCATCATCAGTGGCGTAAAAACTGGCGTGTCGCCTGCTGCGCTATCAGAACCCTGCCGAAGTTCCCGCCGCCAGATCGACAAAAGAGAGCGCGAAATACCGTAACGCCGCGCCGTAGCCGACCCTTGCCGCACACCGCGATAACTCTCTTCGACAATCCGCAGCTTGTCCTCATCGCTCCAATGGCGACGCCGGCCCGCTTCATCAGCGGTGAAAATCTCGATCGGGGGAGAAGGTGTAGAATATGACATAAGGCAATGCCTTAAGCCTATTTGCAAAACCGGGGCAGACGGCCCTCACCGCAGGGATACGCCGCGCCTTGCCTGCAACCCGTATGGCCGTGGCTCGTGCACGGACAAGATCGC
>NZ_SBLC01000012.1 GCF_004054105.1 Falsigemmobacter intermedius | reverse complement strand
GCTGGCCAGTTCCTGGTCCTGTAGGTCGGGGATGTGGGTCTGCTCATGCACCCCAGCTACCATATTGGATTCACGAGATGAATCCCTCACGGGATTTGCGCAACAGAGCCAGCATATGAGAATCGACCCATTTCCATCAAGCGTCATGATGTGCCTCGCAGGTTGAGTGCTGGCGGATGTGCGTTGGACGCGTGGGTTGGTTGCGCCTGCGGCTGGCGGTATCTACCCAGCCGTTTCTGCTCAATTCATGCTGCCAATTTAAATGCCTCAGCAGGCGTGCGCATTGCAAGCGCCTGATGAGGTAGTCGGTTGTTGTAGAACCCGATCCAATCGGCGCTGTTGCATAATTCTGGATTTGCGCAAACTTCGCCTTATCATCTCTGGGTTTATTCAACGCGGGCTGTCGTCGGTGTGCCGAGTGCTGTGAGCCGGTTAAGAATGGCGGACAGGATCTGGTGCCTGTCGAATGCATTTGCCATGAGCATCTGGCGGAGATGTTTGATGCAGTTCATTTTTGCTTCCACCCGGCTGCGACGATGATACCCGCTACACTTGCGCCACAGCGCTCGTCCAAGACGTTTGGACGTTCGTAAGCCATCGTTACGCGCTTTGGCTCCGTCCGTTGTGGGCTTCCATAAGCGGGCACTTTTACGGGGCGGTATGATCGCGACGGCGCCTCTGGCGGCGATCGCATCGTGACAGGCTTATGTGTCATAAGCACCATCAGCCGTCACGCGAGCGATCTTCTCCCGAGACGCGATCTGATCGAGCAAATCGGGCAACTCCGGCGCATCACCGATGGCACTGGAGGTGACCTCGATGGCTCGGAGCTCCAATGTTTGCTAATCGATAGCGATGTGGATATTGCGCCAGATGCGGCGCTTGGCGCCAGCGTGCTTGCGGCGATGCCATTCTCCCTCTCGCTCCACCTTGATCCCCGTGCTGTCGATCAGCAGGTGCAGACCTTTTCTGGCGCATCACCTTGAGGCTATCCTGTAGGCGGCTGAGGGTGCTGAAGTCGGGCACGAATCACGACAGTCCTGACAGAGCCAAAAGGCTTTCCACAAATCACGCTGTTTGCCGCAATGGTAATCTTAAGAGCGCCTTCAGGGTCAGGCAGGCTTGGATGGCTGCGTCGCTATAAACCTGCTGTCGGCCACGCTTACCGAAGAGCTTTGCGACCCACTCCATATCCGCTTCAAACCAGACCGTCAGGGAGCCGCTGCGCTTGATTATAGGCTCGCCAGTTACTGATCTGCTAGCGGGAGGTGGGGCGATAGCTCATGCCAGAGGGCTATCATGAACAGGCAACACATAGAATCGCAGTCGATTTATGCAAAAGTGCCCGGGCCTCTAGAAACGCTGGTTCGGATACCACGCCCGATTTCGGATAGCGGCAAAGTCGTTCATTTATAAGAATGCAGAAACGCTCAGTGGAATTCTCAGGAAGTGATATCTTCATTTCTCACGAAGAAATCATTTGACAGGGGTTCGCATGCGAAACCCCGTTTTCTCGCACTCTTATGCTTCATCAGCAACAGGATAAAACCGGTGTTTGGTAGGCCCGGAGGGACTCGAACCCCCAACCAAGGCGTTATGAGCGCCCTGCTCTGACCATTGAGCTACAGGCCCGACCTTTGCGAGGAGTCGCAGATCACGGGGATGTGGTCAAGAGGCAGCGTTGACTTAAACCGCCCTGCATCTGTGAATAACGGCAAAGACTTAACATGCTCATCGCTCCGTCAGCTTAAGCTCGATCCGGCGGTTCTGCGCGCGGGCCTCCGGGCTGTCGCCCGGGGCCACGGGGCGGTATTCGCCGAAGCCTGTGGCGGCCATGCGCTCGGGCGGAAAACCGAGCGCGGTTTGCATGTAGCGCACGACCGAGAGCGCCCGGGCCTGGCTCAACTCCCAGTTATCCGCGAAGACACCTGTTCCCGACAGCGGCACATTGTCGGTATGGCCGTCCACCCGCAAAACCCAGTCAATCTGAGGCGGGATCTCTGCCGCGGCCTCGCGCAGCAGGCCTGCGACGCGGGTGATCTGGCTGCGCCCTTCCGGGGCCAGATCGGCGGAGCCGGGGTTGAAAAGCACCTCTGAAGAGAAGACGAACCGATCGCCGACGACCCGCACCCCTTCGCGGCCATCCAGCACCGAGCGCATCTGACCGAAGAACTCTGAGCGGAACCGCTCAAGATCCTGCTTTTCGGCCTCAAGACGCCGGCGCTCGGCCTCTTCCAGCTCCGCGCGGCGCTTTTGTTCTGAGGCGACCTGCGCGAGGGCAGTGTTCAGCTGCGTGCCGAGGGCGTCAAGCTGCAGACGGCTTTCCGCCCCCCCCGCCTCTGCCGCAGCCAGAAGCTCGGAGAGCGAGCCGATCTGCCCGCGCAGCGCGGCCACCTGTTCGTTCAGAAGCGCGACCTGACGGGCCTGTTCCAGCCCGCGTGCCTGCTCTTCGGTGAGCTTTTTTTCCGCCGTGGCCAGAAGGGCCGCGCGGCGGTCCGCCTCAGACTGGGCCTGGGCGCGGCTGGTTTCTGCTGCGAGGCGTGCAGCGATGGCGGCGGCAAGATCTTTGCGCAGGCTCTCGGTCTGAGGAGCGTTGCGCCTTGCGGCTTCCAGATCGGCGGCGCTGGCCTGCTGCGCGATCAAAGCGGCCGCCAGACGCTGGTCAAGATCCTTTGACGCAGCCTCAGCCGCCGCCAGAAGCGTCAGCGTTTCTTCTGCCTTTTTACGCTCGGCCTCAAGGGCCAGGGTCATCGCGGTCAGCTCGGTCTGAGCGCCTTCCAGCCGTTTGCGCAAAGCTTCGGCGGCCGCCGCATCGGTCAGGCGCGCCGCTTCCGCCGCCTCCAGCTCAACCCGGCGGCTCTCAGCCGCCTGCGTCGCTGTTGCCTCGCTGCGGCGCAGATCCTCAACCAGGGCCTCCAGCGCCTCGCGCCGCGCCGCATCAAGCCGCGCGGCTTCTGCGGCCGCATCCATCTCACTGCGCGCCGAGGCGAGGGCCGCATCCAGCGCCTCTTTCTCACTCAGCACCCTGCCCGCTTCTGCCTGCGTGCGGACCAGATCGGCGCGGATCCCGTCACGCTCAGCCATGAGCGCCAGAACCTGCTCCTCAAAATCCGCGATCCGGCCCCGGGCCTCAGAAAGATCGCCGGAGAGCGCAGCAATACGGGCGGCCCGCAGATCGAGCTCCGCCCGGGCACTCCCCAGCTCATCCCCAAGCCGGTTGGCTTTTTCAGTCTCAAGGCCCAGCGCATCGGCCAGCTGTGCGACCTGACCCGAAAGGCTGTCGAGTTCGCTGGTCTGGGAATTGATGGTGTCGCGCAGAACCGACTGCACGATCATAAAGACCGTCAGCAGAAAGATCAGAACGATCAGCAGCGAGCCCATGGCATCGACGAAGCCCGGCCAGATATTGGGCCCCTGGCGCGCGCCGTTGCGGCGAGACAGGCCCATCTTAATGCCCCGACGCGCGGGCGAACTGGCGGACCGCAGCCGTCAGCGCGGTCAGATCGGCGCGCAGATCGGCCACCGATTCCTGACGACCCGCGCTCATCTCTTCCAGAACCCGCAGCAGCTGCACATCGATGGAGCGCAGCCGCATCCGGGCCTCAGCATCCGCGCCAAGCCCGCCTTCGGTCTCCATGATCTCCAGCATCCGTGCCTGCGAGCGTGCGATCTGCTGCAATGCGGGATCGGAATTGCCAAGGGCGGCCATTTCCTTAAAGCCCTCAGCCATCGCCTGAAGCCCCTCTGCCATTGCCGCACGGTCCTGCGAGGCGCGCTGCTCCGTCTGCTCCATCCGCCGCACGATCTGATCGAGAAGCCCCACCAGAGCCGAGCTGTCACCATCGGTATCCGAGCCTGCCAGCCCGATCCGCGTGATCGACGAGAGCCATTCCTCCAGCTCACGGTAAAAGCGGTTCTGACCGTGGCTGACGAAAAGCTCCAGCAGACCGACCACCAGCGAGCCTGCAAGCCCCACCAGCGAGGAGGAGAAAGCAACGCCCATCCCGCCCAGCTGGCTTTCCAGCCCGCTCATCAGCTTCTGGAAGACCTGAACGGCGGTCTCTCCCTCTTTGGGGCTGAGCGCACGGATGGTTTCCACCACGCCGGGGATGGTGGTTGCCAGACCATAAAAGGTCCCGAGCAGCCCCAGAAAGATCAGCAGGTTCGTCAGATAGCGCGTGATGTCACGCACCTCATCAATCCGCGTCGCCAGACTGTCGAGGATCGAGCGCGTCGAGCCGGCCGAAAGCTCACTCTCGACCCCGCGGGAGCGCAGCAGTGCCGCAAGCGGAGCCAGCAGACGCGGGGCCGTGGTATACTGCGCCCCCCGTCCCTGACCATTGGCCAGAAAATCCTCAAGCCAGCGCACGGAATAAAACAGCTGCAGGATCTGCCAGAAGCAGGCAATCACCCCCAGCAGAAAGACGATCCCGATCACCCCGTTCAGCCAGGGACTGGTCAGGAAGACATCCCTCAGCGCGCCAAAGGCCAGCCAGGCGCCTGCCCCGAAAAGGCCGATGACAATCAGCATGGAGAGGATTTGCGAGACGGGCCGTGTGAACTGAACGGAGGTCTCGGTCGGGGGGGTAACTTTGGTCTTCAACGGTCGGGCCGCCCTTCGCCTTTCGATGTGACGCGCATCCTAGGCGCGGGGGCCTGCCCTGCCAATGGGATTTTCGTGTCACGGCTGTGACACGCCGGGCGTTGCACCTTTCGGCGCAGAGGTGTCTGATGGACGCCCGTGATTTATGGAGTGCCGCGCTATGACCCCTCAGGACAGCTCAGCCTATCTGATTACGCTGGCGGCCAGAGCCCCCGTCATCCCCGTGCTGGTGGTGGAGGATGAGACAAAGGCTGCACCTCTTGCCGAAGCCCTGGTCGCCGGCGGGCTGGCGCTGCTCGAGGTGACCCTGCGAACCTCCTCCGCGCTGGATGCGCTGGCCCGCATGACTGAGGTGCCGGGGGCGGTTGTGGGCGCCGGGACGGTCATTACCCCTGAAGATGCGCGTGCAGCCAAAGCCGCGGGTGCGCAGTTCGCCGTCTCTCCGGGGGCGACACCGGCGCTGATCGCCGCCTGCACCGGGATCGGCCTGCCGCTGTTGCCGGGGGCGGCCAGTGCCTCAGAGGTCATGGCGCTGCTGGCGGCGGGGTTCAGCTTTGCAAAATTCTTCCCCGCCGCGCAGATCGGCGGTGCGCCTGGGCTGAAATCCCTCGGCGGGCCGCTGCCGCAGATGCGCTTTTGCCCGACGGGCGGCATCACCCCGGAGAGCGCGCCGGGCTATCTGTCGCTAAAAAACGTGGCCTGCATCGGCGGCTCCTGGATCGCACCGCCGGATCTGCTGGCGAAGGAGGATTTTGCCGCGATCCGCCGTCTTGCCACCGCCGCCGCCGCGCTGCGCGGCTGAGACACGGGGCCGCCACCCGATAGCTCACCTTAACTCCCGGAAGGGGCGCAAACCCCTTCCCCGATGTCGCGCCCCCTGAGCCGCCCTCTGTCAGGCTGTGCAGTGACAGCGGTCTTCTTCTCCGCTTCCGCTGCAGACAGACGGGATTGTAATCCCGCCTCTTTGCGTCAAAGCTGCCGTGAGAGGGGCGGCCACGCGGGGGAGACGCGGGCCGCTTTGGGAGGAGAGACCGCGATGAGCTATCACGAGACCTATGCCGCCTGCGCCGCCGATCCCGATGGCTGGTGGATGCGCGAAGCCGGGGCGCTGGACTGGGTCAAAAAACCGACGAAGGCACTTTTTGACGACAATGCCCCGCTCTATGAGTGGTTCGCAGACGGTGAGCTGAACGCCTGCTGGAACGCCGTGGACCGCCATGTCCTGGGCGGCCGCGCGGATCAGACGGCCATCATCTGGGACAGCGCCGTCACAGGTCAGGTGCAGAAAATAACCTACCGCGACCTGCAGGAGCGGACCGCGCGTCTGGCCGGGGCCCTTCGGGCGCGGGGCGTCGCCAAAGGCGACCGGGTGCTGATCTATATGCCGATGATCCCTGAGACCATGGTGGCCATGCTGGCCTGCGCCCGGATCGGGGCGGTGCATTCGGTGGTCTTCGGCGGCTTTGCCGCGCCGGAACTGGCCACCCGCATTGAGGATGCCACGCCCAAAGCGATCCTCGCCGCCTCCTGCGGGATCGAGCCGGGGCGCATCGTTCGCTATAAGCCGCTTCTGGATGCCGCCCTTAAGCAGTCAAAGCACCAGCCGGATCTTTGTGTCATCTTCCAAAGACCCGAGGAGACCGCCCCCCTGACGGAGGGCCGCGACATGGACTGGCACGCCTTTCAGAAAGACGCCCCCCTCGCCGACTGCCTGCCCGTTGCGGGCAATCATCCCGCCTATATCCTTTACACCTCCGGCACCACCGGACAGCCCAAGGGCGTTGTGCGCCATACCGCAGGCCATCTGGTGGCGGTCAACTGGTCGATGAAGAACATCTACGGAATGAAGCCGGGCGAGGTGTTCTGGACCGCCTCAGATCTGGGCTGGGTCGTGGGGCACAGCTTTATCTGCTACGGCCCCCTGGTGCATGGCAATACGACCGTGCTCTTTGAAGGCAAGCCCGTCGGCACGCCGGATGCGGGGACCTATTGGCGTGTGGTGCAGGATCATAAGGTCGCGGCCCTCTTTACCGCGCCCACGGCTTTTCGGGCCATCCGCCGGGATGATCCAGACGGCGCTCTGATCGCGAAATATGACCTCTCCTCGCTGCGCACCCTTTTTCTGGCCGGAGAGCGCGCGGACCCCGATACGATTCACTGGGCGCAGGACAAGCTGCAGCGCCCGGTGGTCGATCACTGGTGGCAGACCGAGACCGGCTGGCCCATTGCGGCAAATCCGGTGGGTCTGGGCGCCCTTCCCGTCAAACCCGGCTCCCCCTCAGTTCCCATGCCGGGATATCAGATCGAGGTGCTCGATGACCAGGGGCGGCCGCTCCCCGCCAATGAACTGGGTGCCATCACCATCCGTCTGCCGCTGCCGCCCGGCACGCTGCCCACCCTCTGGCAGGCAGAGGCCCGCTTTCGCAAAAGCTATCTTGAGGCCTTCCCCGGCTATTACGAGACCGGAGACGCGGGCTATATGGATGAAGACGGCTATGTCTATATCATGGCGCGCACCGATGATGTGATCAATGTGGCGGGCCATCGCCTTTCCACCGGCGCGATGGAGGAGGTGCTGCTCAGCCACCCCGATGTTGCTGAATGCGCCGTGATCGGGGCAGCAGATGCGCTGAAAGGCCAGACCCCGATCGGGTTTTTGTGCCTCAACCGTGGCACCACCCGGCCGGAAGCGGAGATCATCGCCGATTGCGTGGCCCTGATGCGCGACAAAATCGGGCCGGTGGCAGATTTTCGCAAAGCCGTGGTGATTGAACGGCTGCCGAAAACGCGCTCAGGCAAGATCCTGCGCGCCACCATGCTGAAGATCGCCGATGGTGCTGCGGTAAAACCCCCGGCAACAATCGATGATCCCGCCATTCTGGATGAGATCCGCATGGCCCTTGGCCGGATCGGCTATCCGCTCGCCGGACCATCGGCTTAAGGCAGAACGGTCTCCTGCCCCCGGTGCGTTACCTGTGCGGGGGCGGGTACGACAAAGCGCAGCCTCTCATCGGTCGCGCTGCAGCCGTGATGAGAGGAAAGCATACTGCCGGAAGCCAGGGTTCAGGGTGATCTCACATCGGCACCCTGCCCCCTCTGACGCGCCACAACAGTGAGTAACCGGCAGCTACGGATCTGCGCCCGCCGGAAACCAACCACACTCCCTCATAAGACCGGGCGTGAAAATGACGTGATAAAACTCCGCCGCGCCAAAACGAAACGGCGCCCCCGAAGGAGCGCCGTTTTCGTCAGCTGGTACGGGTGGGGAGACTCGAACTCCCAAGCCTTGCGGCGGAGCATTTTGAATGCCCTGCGTCTACCATTCCGCCACACCCGCACGGGATTTGCATCCGGCTGATACACTTCTCTTACAAGGCCGCCCCCCCGGGGTTCAATCCCCTTTCATATTGCCGTGACAAGAAAATTGTGCCGCCGTCCCGACGGTTGCACGGCTCCGTGATCACCCGGCCGCCGCCCGCCCCTTGCCTTTTTCGCCGCAGCGGGGAAAGTCAGCGCGATCGCCTGAAAGGAACCGCCGTGACCCGGACGCCGCTTATTCTCATTGCCACCGCAGGATCGGCTGCGCTTTTGCTGGGCGCTCTGGCCTTTCAATATCTAGGCGGCCTCTTTCCCTGCCCGCTTTGCATCTGGCAGCGCTGGCCACATCTGGCGGCGGTGCTGATCGGCCTGCTGGCCCTGCGCATCCGCGAGCCGCTGCTGCCGCTGCTGGGGGCCCTTGCCGCCCTGAGCACCGCCGCGATCGGCGGCTTTCACACCGGGGTTGAGCTGGGCTGGTGGGAAGGGCTGCAAAGCTGTCAGGGCGCGGGGATTGCAAACCTGTCGATGTCGGATCTGCTGAACCCCTCGGCAGCGGCCCCCGATCCGGTGCGCTGTGACCAAGTGGCCTGGTCCTTCCTTGGCCTGTCGATGGCTGCCTGGAATATGATTGCAAGCCTTGGCCTCACAGCCCTCTGGCTTCTGGCCGCAAAGCGCAGCCGCTGAGCAGAACGGACCGCGAAAGACAAAGGGGGCCGGTGGCCCCCTTTTTTTAACACCGCGACAGATCGCAGAGGTGCTTACTTCGGCAGCCGCTTAATCAGCGAGGAGGTATCCCAGCGCCCGCCGCCCATCTGCTGCACATCTTTGTAATACTGATCGATCAGCGCGGTTCCGGGCAGGCTTGCGCCGATCTGATCGGCGGTTGCGAGACAGATACCCAGATCCTTCCGCATCCAGTCCACCGCGAAGCCGAAATCGAACTGATCCGCCAGCATGGTCTTGTGACGGTTCACCATCTGCCAGGAGCCTGCCGCGCCGCCTGCGATCACCTCGACCACGGCTTCGCCGTCAAGCCCGGCTTTCTGCGCGAAATGCAGCGCCTCGGAGAGACCCTGCACCAGGCCTGCGATGGCGATCTGATTGACCATCTTGGCCAGCTGCCCCGCGCCGCTGTCGCCAAGGCGTTTGCAGATCCTCGCATAGGCCGCGATCACCGGCTCAGCGCGGGCATAATCGGCCTCCTCGCCGCCGCACATGACCGACAGCACGCCGTTCTGCGCCCCGGCCTGCCCGCCCGAGACCGGCGCATCCACAAAGCCAAGGCCCAGCGCGCGGGCGGCGTCATTCAACTCGCGCGTGACCTGAGCCGAAACGGTGGTGTGATCGACAAAAACCGCCCCCGCCGTCATCCCGGCAAAAGCCCCCGCCTCTCCCAGGCAGACAGAGCGCAGATCGTCATCATTGCCCACACAGGCCATGACAAATTCCGCGCCCTCTGCCGCTTCACGGGCCGAAGCCGCCGCGCGGCCGCCATGTTCCGCGACCCAGGCCTGCGCCTTTGCTGCGGTCCGGTTCCAGACCGTCACCTCATGCCCTTTGGCCTGCAGATGCCCCGCCATAGGGTAGCCCATGACCCCAAGACCCAAGAATGCCACACGTGCCACAGCTTCCCCCTGTTCCGGCTTTCGTCTAGGGTCAGTGCTAACCTGACCTGACGCCTGAGCAAAGCCATGTCTGCTGCCTTCCGCTGGCTCCTTCGCATCTTTCTGACGCTTTGTGTGCTGACTGCCCTAACCATGGTCTTCCTCTGGACGGTGCTGAGCCGCTCTCTGCCGGACTACAGCGCTGAGATGCAGGTTGAGGGGATTTCCGCTGATCTGGAAATCGTGCGCAACAATGCCAATGTGCCGCATATTTTCGGGGCGACAGATGAGGATGTCTATTTCGGCCTCGGCTTTGCCCATGCGCAGGACCGGCTATGGCAGATGACGCTGCTGCGCCGGACCGTGCAGGGGCGGCTGTCCGAGATCTTCGGCGCACGCACGGCGCGGATTGATGAGCTGATGCGCAGGCTTGATCTTTATGATGCGGCCACGCGCTCGGTCGCGGCACAGGATCCTGAGGTGCTGGCAGCGCTTGAGGCCTATTCGCGCGGGGTGAACGCCTGGCTCGCGCAGGTCAATGAAGGCGCTCTGGGGCGCGGCGCGCCTGAGTTTTTCCTTTTTGATCCGGTGATCCCGGTCTGGCAGCCGGCAGACAGTGTGGCGATCCTGAAGCTCATGGGGGTTCAGCTCTCCTCGCATCTCGAAAATGAGGTGCTGCGCGCCCGGATGTCGATGCTGCTCTCGCCGGAGCGGCTGCGCGACATCCTGCCTGATGATGAGAAAGAGGCCATTGCCGCTCTGCCGCCCTATGCCGCGCTTTTTCCCGGGATGGGGCCGGATTATGCCGCCCTTCGCATCAGCGAAGATGCTCTCTCCCCCTTCCCGCGCCGCGCCTTTGCCGGGGCCTCGAACGCATGGGCGGCAGCGCCCCGGCGCGCGGCGGCGGGCGGATCGCTGCTGGCCAATGATCCGCATCTGGGCTTTACGGCCCCGACCGTCTGGTATCTGGCCCGGCTTGAGCTTTCAGGCGGCGGTGTGATCGGGGCGACCATCCCCGGCATGCCCCTCGTGCTGGCCGGGCGCAGCGAGGATTTCGGCTGGGCGCTGACCTCCTCCTATCTCGATGATCAGGATCTCTATATCGAGAAGCTGAACCCCGAGAACCCCGAGGAATATCTCACGCCGGATGGCTGGAAGCCCTTTGAGACGCGCCGCTCCATCGTTACCATCAAAGACAGCGCCCCGCTGACCCTTGCGCTGCGGCGCACCGAAAACGGCCCGGTGCTTCCGGGAACCCATTACGATCTGGCCTCGATCACCCCGCCGGGACATGTGGCCTCGCTCGCCTGGACGCTCTTTGACCGCGAAGACCGCTCTATGACCGCGGCGATGAAACTGATGCAGGCCGGGACCATCGCAGAGGGGATTGCGGCGACGCGCGATTTCACCGCGCCGTCGCAAAACGTCACCCTTTCCGACCGCGAGGGGGTGGCCATGATCACCATCGGCAAATTCCCCGCCCGCGATCCCGCGCATCAGACCAAAGGCCGTCTGCCCTCTCCGGGATGGATCGCGGAGAACCGCTGGCAGGGTGTCCTGCCCTGGAAGACCAACCCCCGCTTTGAAGAACCCGAGACCGGGATCATCGGCAATACCAACAACAAGATGATCGACCGCCCCTTCCCGCAGCATGTGAGCTACGACTGGGGCGATACCGAACGCATCCGCCGCTGGCAGCGCCTGATGCAGGTCCGCGATGTCCATACCCGCGAAAGCTTCATCGAAGCGCAGCTTGATACCGTCAGCCCTGTGGCGCGCAACCTGCTGCCGCTGATCGGCGCGGAGCTGTGGTTCACCGGCGAACCCGCCCCCGAGGGCACGCCTGAGCGCAGACGCCAGCAGGCGCTGGCGCTGCTGGCCGAATGGAACGGCGAGATGAGCGAGCATCTGCCCGAGCCGCTCATCGCCTCGATGTGGCTGCGGGTTCTGCAGGAAAAGCTGATCCAGGACGAACTGGGCCCCATGGCCGCAGAGTTCACCCATATCGAGCCGGTCTTCATCGAACGGGTCTTCCGCAACACCCAAGGGGCGGGGGTCTGGTGTGACATCATCCAGTCCTCTCCTGTGGAAAGCTGCGCTGAGATTTCCCGCATCGCGCTGGATGAGGCGATTTTGCGCCTGACCGAGCGCTACGGCGCCACGGTCGAAAGCTGGCGCTGGGGGGATGCCCATATGGCGACCCATGATCACCCAACGCTGGGTCAGGTTCCGGTCTTGAAGTTCCTCACCAATATCCGTCAGTCCACCTCAGGCGACGATTTTACGCTGATGCGCGGCCGCAGCGCCGGAAACGGCGTGAACCCCTTCCGCAATGTCCATGGCGCGGGCTACCGCGGGGTCTATGACTTCGCCGATCCCGACAGCTCGGTCTTTATCACCTCGACCGGGCAGTCAGGCCATCCGCTCAGCCGCTTTTACGACAACCTCGGCGAATTGTGGCGGCGGGGGGAATATATTCCGATGTCGCTTGATGCGGATCTGGCCCGGGCGGCGGCGGTGGGCATCACCCGCCTGAGCCCGCGTTAAGGGGGGACTGCGGTGCATCCCCTTCTTCTCATTGCGCTGGTGCTTGTGGCGGCGGGCCTGACGGTCTTTGGCCTTGGATATCTGCCCCCCTCTTTGCAGGCCACAGCGGCTGTCGTCCTGGTGGTCCTTGCCCTTGTGGTCCGCCTTGCGGGCCGCCGCTCCGGGCGCTGAGGGCGCGATCCGGTCGATACAACTGCCAGCACGTCTGATAGCGCATTTGCAGCACGATCACCGGCGGGACTTCGCCGCCGGACGCCCCGCCCCCGGCCTCTCGGGGAACCGGGGCCGGGGCTTCAGGTTTTCTCTTCAGCCCCCCGTGCACATAGCCCCGTCAGTCCGCTAAAATGCTGGAAAATCCATGACCTGCGAAGGGCGCTGACCGCATCACGCCCTTGACGTCCTGGCGCGAAAAGCCCTTATTCGTCGCAGTCATTCAAACCGGAGAGGAACCGTCATGGCCTTCACCCTGCCCGAGCTGCCCTATGCCCACGACGCGCTTGAAGCGCTTGGCATGTCGAAAGAGACCCTCGAGTTCCACCACGACATCCACCACAAAGCCTATGTCGACAACGGCAACAAGCTGATCGCCGGCACCGAGTGGGAAAACAAATCCCTCGAAGAGATCGTCGTCGGCACCTACCAGCCGGGCGCAGTTGCGCAAAACGGCATCTTCAACAATGCCTCGCAGCACTGGAACCACAACCTGTTCTGGGAAGTCATGGGCCCGACCGGCAAAGAGATCCCGGCGAAGCTTGAAGAAGCTCTGGTCGCGGCTTTCGGCTCGGTTGAGAAGTTCAAAGAAGACTTCGCCGCTGCAGGTGCAGGCCAGTTCGGTTCGGGCTGGGTCTGGCTGGTGAAAGACAAAGACGGTTCGCTGAAGATCACCAAATCGGAAAACGGCGTGAACCCGCTGTGCTTCGGCCAGACCGCGCTGCTCGGCTGCGACGTCTGGGAGCATTCCTACTACATCGACTTCCGCAACAAGCGTCCGGCCTATCTGTCGAACTTCCTCGACAAACTGGTCAACTGGGATGCCGTTGCCGCAAAACTCTGATCCCGGTCAGATTTTGGAAAAGGCCCGCCTTTGGCGGGTCTTTTTTATGGCGGCCCTTCGGCACCGGGTCTGTCTCCTCCCGCAGCGCCGGGTGCCACAGGGCCTACCGGCCGCCGACCTGCAACGCTTTACCCTGCGGCGTGATTTCCGCTCTCAACCCGATGGTGACTTGTCCGCGGCGCGCGCGGGACCCATAGTCGGTTTCTGGTAAGGCTCTGGTGGTTCATTGGCTTTTCGTTTCATTCACACCGCAGATCTGCATCTCGATGCCCCGTTGAAAGCCATTGCGCTGCGCGACCCGGATCTGGCGCGGGAACTGGGCGTGGCCTCGCGTCGGGCGCTCTCGCGGCTCATTGATCTCTGCATCGCGGAAGCCGTCTCTTTTCTGCTGATCGCCGGTGATCTCTGGGACGGCACCTACAGCTCGACACGCACGCCGCGCTTTCTCAAGCAGGAGCTGATGCGGCTCGATGCGGCAGGAATCAGATTCTTCCTCATCAGGGGCAATCACGACGCCCTTGCCCGTCAGACCGGAGAGCTGGATCTGCCTGCCAATACCCATCTGTTCGGGGCGCGGGCCGGGACGGCAGAGCTGATCTGCAATGACCAGCCCGTCGCCATCCACGGCCTCAGCTTCCGCGAGGCCCATGCCCCGGAAAGCCTGCTGCCGCGCTATCCGGCGCCGAAGCCGGGTGCCTTTAACATCGGCATGATGCACACCAGCCTGAACGGCAGCCCAGGCCATGACAACTATGCCCCCAGCAGCCTCGCGGATCTGGAGGCGCATGGCTATGACTACTGGGCGCTTGGCCATATCCACCGCCGCAGCGAATATCGCGGCCGCGCCACCATCGTCATGCCGGGGATCCCCCAGGGACGCGATATCGGCGAAGCCGGACCGGCCTCGGTCACTCTGGTGGAGGTGGCCGATGACCTCAGCATGACGGTGGAGCAGCGCTCGGTGGCTCTGCTGCGCTTTGAGCGGCTGGTGCTGGACTGCAGCGGGATCGACGATTGGAGCGCGCTTCTCGCGGCCCTGGAAGCTGCGATCCGCGCGGCCGCGCAGGCTCCGCGCGACGAAGACCACCTCGTGCTGCGCCCGGTTCTGCACGGGGGGACGCCACTTTCCTGGCGCCTGCGGCGCGACCTTGACCGCCTGGGCGAGGAGGCCCGCGCCATGGCCTCGGTCAGCGGGGTCTGGATCGACAAAATTGAGCTTCACACCTCCGACCCCCGCGCCGGGGCCGGTGCGGCGGGCGCGCATCTGCCGGCAGAGCTGGTCACAACCCTTCTGACGGAACTGCCACAGGACGCAGCACTGATGGCCGCCCTGAAAGGCGCAGCCCGTGATCTCCTGAAGGACCTGCCGCCCGAATTGCGCGACATCTTTGGTGCGGATGAGGAAGAGTTCTCCGAAACCTGCCGCGGGATGCTGGTTGAGGGGACGCCGATGGTGCTGGCGGGTCTGACGGAAGAGGAAGCGAAGTGATGCGGCTCGACCGTCTTGATCTGACCCGCTATGGCCGCTTCACCGACCGCAGCCTGAGTTTTCGCCGGCCTGATCCGGGCGGCGCGGATCTGCACATTCTTTACGGGCCGAATGAGGCTGGGAAATCCACGCTCTTTTCCGCCTGGCTCGACCTCTTGTTCGGGATCGGCGCGCGCACGCGCTATGACTTTCTGCACGCAGGCCCTGCCCTGCAGATCGGCGCGGCGATCACTCATCCCGGCGGCAGTCTGGATATCCGCCGCCTCAAGCGCAACAGCGGCAGCCTGACCGATGCCCATGGCGCGCCCCTGCCCGAAACCCGGCTGACCTCTGCCCTCGGAGGGCTGACGCGCGAGGGCTATTCGGCGATGTTTTCGCTGGATGATGAAACCCTGGAGCGCGGCGGAGAGAGCATTCTGTCGAGCCGCGGTGATCTGGGGCAGATGCTCTTTTCGGCAAGCGCGGGTCTGGCCGGCCTGGCCCCGCAACTCGATACCCTGCGCCAGACCCTCGACGGGTTTCACCGCACCGGCAAGCGCAGCGGCTGGCTTTATGATGCGAAAAAACAGCTCACCGAGCTGGAGCGCAGACGGCGTGAGCTTGATGTCTCCGCAGGCACCCTTCAGCGTCTGATCAAAGAGGCCCAGGCCGCAGAACAGGCCTGGTCTGAGGCCCGCAGCGCTGAGGAGGCAGAGCAGCACCGGCTTGACCGGCTGCAGGAACTGGCAGGCACGCTTCCGCTTCTGGCCCGGCTCTCGCGGCTGCGCGAGGCCTGCGCGCCTTTCCAGGGCCTGCCCGAAGCCACAGAAGAGCTGCAAGAGCGCTTTGACGCGCTGGAGGCCGAGCGCGAAAGGCTGAGCAATCGTATCAAAGACCGCGCCCTGCGCCTTGAATACCTGGCAGACCAGCGGGCCGCGCTCTCCCCCGATCCCGAGATCCTTGCGCGGGCCGCTGCCATTGAGGCGGCCGAGGCGCTGCGTCCTGAGCATGACGGCGCCCGCAAGGATCTGCCGCGCCGCCGTGACGAAGCCGCCGAGGCCCGCACCCGTCTGAACGGACTGCTGGCGCAACTGGGTCAGTCCGGGACCGATCCGCAGCAGATCCTCCTGCCCCCGCAGCGCATGGCGGCGCTGCGTGCGCTGCTGACGGCGCGTTCCGGTCTGCAAAGCAGCGCCGCAACCTCGGCACTTGAAGAACGCAAAGCCGCAGATTTTCTGGCCCGCGAGACCGCACGCCTGGGCGATCCGGGCCCCGCAGAAGATGAAGCCGCCCTGACCGCCCTGCTCGCGCGGCTGCGCAGTCACGATCCCTCAGAAGCACTGGCCCGCGCCAGGCGTGCCCGGGAGGAAGCCCTCAGCCGAAGTGAGGCCGCGCTGCAGGCACTCGCGCCCTGGAGGGGCACGGGCGCGGCTCTTGCGGCGCTGAGCCCGCCGGGCGGGCGGGAAATTGCAGACTGGCAGACCAGGCTCGGGCGCGCAGAATCCGCTGAGCACGACGCCCGCCGCGACCTCGAAAGGCTCCGCGACGAGATCGCACAGCTTGAGCGGGAGAGCGCAGAGCGCAGCGCCACCCGGAGCGCCGCAACCGCAGGCGGGCTCACGCTCGCCGATGCCGCCAGAATCCGGCAGCGGCGTGAGGCACTCTGGGCGGCGCATCTGACGGATCTGACCAGGGAGAGCGCAGATCGTTTTGAACAGGCGCTGCGCGAGGACGACCGCCTGTCACTGCTGCTGGCCACCAGCCTGGCAGAGGCCCAGCGCGCCGCGGGCGATCAGGCACGGCTGGACAGCGCAAAACTGCGCCTCTCAGAGGCAGAGGCCCGCCTTGCGGCAGCCATCTCGCTGCAAAGCGCGGTAACCGCAGAGATTACGGCTGCTGCGGCGGGGCTGGGGCTGCCTGTGACCGCACTTGCGGATCTGACCTCCTGGCTCGAGCGGCGCAGCACCGCTTTGAGTGAACTCAGCGCTTTGCGTGCGGCAGAGACGGCGCTGCAGGGCTGCGAAGAGGCGCTTGGGGCGGCGCGGAACCTGCTTGCGGCCGCGCTTGGCATCCCGGACACCTCCGACAGGCCGCCTTTTGAACTGCTGCTCGCCACCGCCGTAGCGCGGATAGAGGCGGCAGAACGCCGCCGTGAGGCCCGCCAGCACCTTGCCGCTCTGACCGCCGATCTGCAGGAGCGCAGGGCAGCCGCGACAGAGGCCGCAGAGGCCCTCGCGGCCTGGCGCAGCCGCTGGCAGAGCCAGACCAACGCCACGCTTCTGGCCGGTCTTTCCGAAGAGGATCCCGGCGCTGGCGCGGTGCTTGATCTCCTTGATCAGCTGAGCGTCGTGGCGCAGACCACCGCCACGCTCGACGACCGCATCGCCAAGATGGAGGCCAATTGTGAGCGGTTCGTCGCGGCAAAAGACGCGCTTCTGAACGCCCTTCAGATGCCGCAGGATCAGCCCTGGAGCGATGTTCTGCAGCGCCTGCGCCGCGCCCAGGATGCCGCCCGCGACGATGAGGCCCTGGACAGCCGTCTGGCCGCCGAGAACCGGGACGACGCCCGCGATCACCGCGCTCTGAGCGCCTGCTGCGGGGAAATCGCTGAGATCGGCACCGCACTGGGCTGGACGGAGCAGTCGGGCAGCCTTGCGGATCATCTGCGGCGCTGCCGCGAAGCTGCACAACTGCGCCAGGAAATCGAAGGGCTCGAGAGCGAATTGCGCGACCGTCCTTTGCCCGGCCCTGATGAAACGCCTGAGGTCGTGCGCCAGCGCGTTCTGGATCTGCGGGCCGCCCTGACGCTGCTGCGGTCCGAGACCGAAAGCCGCCTCGCCGCCTGCCTTGAGGCAAAACAGAGGGTTGAGGCAGTGGGCGGCGACGATCAGCTTGCGCGCATCGCCGCTGAGCGTGAGACCCTGCTGCTCGAGATCCGCGAGCGTGCCACAACCCATCTGACGCAGAAATTCGGCCTGATCGCCTTTGAGGCAGGCCTGCGTCGCTACCGCGATCACCACCGCAGCAGCATGATGACCCGCGCCTCTGAGGCCTTCAGCCGCCTCAGCCGCGGCGCTTACAGCGGTCTCGCGGCCCAGCCGGACGGAGCGCGGGAGGTTCTCGTCGCCCTCGCTGTGGGGGGCGGCGCGAAACTTGCGGCGGATCTGTCAAAGGGAGCGAGGTTTCAGCTGTATCTTGCCCTGCGCATCGCAGGCTACCACGAGCTGGCGCAGAGCCGCACTATGGTGCCCTTCATTGCCGATGACATTATGGAAACCTTTGACGACGGGCGCTCGGCGGCGGCCTTTTCGCTGCTCGGCGAGATGTCCCGCCTGGGCCAGGTGATCTATCTGACCCACCATCGCCACCTCTGCGACATCGCCATTTCCGTCTGCCCGGAGGCAAATATCATCGAGCTCTGACGGGTGGTGAGGCTGCGAGCCCCCGGGATGAGCAGGTCTGCCTCCCTGCCCCTCCGGTCTCGCCCCGGGCCGCAGGCACCTGTCATCTCCGGTCAAAGAATTACGATCTGTACAAAAGGCTTTCCTGAAGGCGACCCGCGGTGCTTTGCAGGTGGTGAGCGGCCGCGGACGCCTGCCATTATTTGTCCTCTGCTCATCGCCCGAAATGCTGTGCCGGGAGGGGGCCAGGCTCCGCGTAACGGCAGCCAGTGACGGCCATCCTGCCAGTCCGGTTGAGACCGGGGACCGTCTTCCGCCTGCCCGACTGTAGAGAAACGGCAATCACGCAGAGGTCTTTCAAAACACGCCCGCAGCAGGTGCCTCCGGAGACTCCACGACCGGGCGTCGGAGGAGCAGGCACCGCAATGCGCCATACCGCAATCGGGCGCTCCCTCTCCCCTGTGACTTTCAGGCAGCCTTGCCGCTTTCGCCCGCTGCAAGGGCGGCGCGCGGCTTTGCTTCACGCGCGCTGCGGGTTTTGCGGGTTCGGCCTTGCACTTCCCGATGCGGCGGGGGATGCCTTTGCTAAGGGGACGCGGCGATGAGACTCAAAAAATATCTGTACGGGCAACGGCCCTCGGTGATTCTGGCGAGCTATGCGCTGGGGCTGGCGGGCAGTCTGATCGCCATGGCGCTGGGGCTGCCGCTGCCGATGATGCTGGGCTCGCTGCTGGCGGTGGGGATCGCCTCGGCGCTGGGTCTGAAGCTCTTTGGTGAGCACCCGCGTGTGCCGGAGAAATGGCGTATGGTGCTGCTGCCGATCGTCGGCACGGCCATCGGCGGCGTTCCGGAAGATTTCATCGCCCAGCTGGCCACCTGGTGGCCCACGGTCCTCGCCGTCTTTCTTTATGTGCCGCTGGCGCATTTCCTTGGCTATCAGCTTTACCGCCGCTTTGGCCGCACAGAGCCTGCCACCGCCTATTTCGCCGCCATGCCCGGCGGCTTCATTGAGGCCATGGAGATGGGCCAGGAGCGCGGGGCCGATATGGCCATGCTGTCGATCCTGCAGTTTTTGCGGCTGATCCTGTGCATTCTGCTGGTGCCGATCCTCTTTTCCTTCATCGCGGGCCATGCGGTCGGATCATCGGCGGGCGTGGAAATGCCGGGGTCCGCGGCGCCGCTGGGTGTCGTGGATGTTGCCATTCTCGCCTTCTGCGCCATCGCGGGCTATTTCGGGGGCCGCGCCATCGGGCTGCCCGCCGCCGTTCTGGTTGGTCCCATGACCCTTTCCGGCCTGGCCCATGCCATGGGGCTGACCGCTGCCGTCCCGCCGGGCTGGACCATTCAGCTGACACAGTTTGTGGTGGGCACGACCCTCGGTATGCGCTTTGCGGGCTTTGCGCTGTCGCGGATCTGGGCGGCGGTGAAACTCTCATTTGTCTATATCACCATGACGCTGACACTGGCGCTGATCCTCGGGCTGGTGCTGGCGCCTGCGGCCGGGCAGCCGGTCTCCGCCGTGGTGCTGGCCTTCGCCGCCGGCGGCGTGACCGAGATGGCGCTGGTGGCCATCTCATTGAACCTCTCGGCAGTCTATGTGACGCTGCATCATGTGGTGCGGATCATCGTCACCGTCTTTCTGGGCCGCTTCGGCTGGGAACTGGTCCGGAAATCGGCGGATTAACCGCCGCAGACCCGGAACATTCAGGGAACGTGGGCTTCCCCTTGGCGTATGAGGCGCTATATTGGCGGCAACAAGCCGGGATATGCCAATGACCGAGACCTCTTTGCCCCTCAGCCAGCGCGCCATGATGGCGCAGCGCCCTGCCCCTTATCTTGAGGGGCTGAACGCCGCGCAGCGGGCGGCTGTTGAGGCGCTGGATGGTCCGGTCCTGGTGCTTGCGGGCGCGGGCACCGGCAAGACCCGGGTGCTGACGACCCGGATCGCGCATCTGCTCAACACCGGCAAGGCGCGGCCCCATGAGGTGCTGGCGGTGACCTTCACCAATAAAGCCGCGCGGGAGATGAAAGACCGCATCGGCCGCCTGATGGGTCAGGCGATTGAGGGGATGTCCTGGCTTGGCACCTTCCACTCGGTCGCGGTGAAAATCCTGCGCCGTCACGCCGAACTGGTGGGGCTGAACAGCAGCTTTACCATTCTCGACACCGATGATCAGCTGCGCCTGATGAAACAGGTCATCATTGCCCGCGGCATTGATGAGAAGAAATGGCCTGCCCGGCAACTCGCCTCGCTGATCGATCACTGGAAGAACCGCGGCTGGACGCCCGAGCAGGTCTCGGCGGCGGAAGCGACCGAGTTCAACCGCCTCGGGATCACGCTTTACAAAGACTACCAGAACCGCCTGAAGGATCTGAACGCCTGCGATTTCGGCGACCTGCTGCTGCACTGTCTGACGATCTTTCTGCAGCATCCCGATGTGCTCGGTCGCTATCAGCAGTGGTTCCGCTATATCCTGGTGGACGAATATCAGGATACTAACGTCGCGCAGTATCTCTGGCTCAGGCTGCTGGCCCAGGGCTATCGCAACATCTGCTGCGTCGGCGATGACGACCAGTCGATCTACGGCTGGCGCGGCGCAGAGGTGGGCAATATCCTGCGCTTCGAGAAGGACTTCGCCGCCGATGAAGACAAGGGCCGCGCCGGCCCCCAGGTCATCCGGCTGGAGCAGAACTACCGCTCAACCCCGCATATCCTGGCGGCCGCTTCTTCGGTGATCTCCGGCAACCGCGAACGGCTCGGCAAAACCCTCTGGACCGATCAGGCTGAGGGCGAGAAGGTCCGGCTGATCGGCCATTGGGACGGTGAAGAAGAGGCCCGCTGGATCGGCGAAGAGGCCGAAGCCCTGTCGCAGGGCCGCCGCCCCCAGGGCGTGGTGGGTCTGAACGATCAGGCGATCCTCGTGCGCGCCTCGCATCAGATGCGCGCCTTTGAGGATCGTTTCCTGACCATCGGCCTGCCCTACCGCGTCATCGGCGGTCCGCGCTTTTATGAGCGGCTCGAGATCCGCGATGCCATGGCCTATTTCCGCCTGGCCATCACGCCTTCAGATGATCTGGCCTTTGAGCGGATCGTGAACACCCCCAAGCGCGGGCTTGGCGATAAGGCGCAAAGCCTGATCCGCGATGTGGCCCGCAGCCATGAGGAGCCGCTTCTGTCGGGCGCGCGGCGTGTGGTCGAGGGGGGCATGCTCGGCGGTAAGGGCGGCGCTGCTTTGCGCAAGTTCGTCCAGGACATGGACCGCTGGCATGAGGAGGTGCTGAACGCCCGCCCCGTCCTTGCGGAAGATCTGGTGATTGGGCCGGTGGTGCCCGATGCGGCCCCGCACCGCGATCACAATCACATCCGTCTGGCCGAGAAAATGCTGGAAGACTCCGGCTATATCTCGATGTGGCAGAACGACAAAACCCCCGAGGCTGAGGGCCGTCTGGAGAACCTGAAAGAGCTTGTGAAGGCCCTTGAGGAGTTTGAAAGCCTGCAGGGCTTCCTTGAGCATGTCGCCCTGATCATGGACAATGAAAAGGACGAGGCCTCTGAGAAGATCACCATCATGACGCTGCATGGTGCCAAGGGGCTGGAGTTTCCCGCCGTCTGGCTGCCCGGCTGGGAGGAGGGGATTTTCCCCTCGCAGCGCTCGCTCGATGAGACGGGCAACCGTGGCCTCGAAGAAGAGCGCCGTCTGGCCTATGTCGGCATCACCCGGGCTGAGCAGCTCTGCACGATCTCTTTTGCAGCGAACCGCCGGGTCTTTGGCCAGTGGCAAAGCCAGCTGCCCTCGCGCTTCATCGATGAGCTGCCCGAGGAGCATGTCGATGTGCTGACCGCGCCGGGGCTTTACGGCGGCGGCTATGGGGCGGCTGCCCCCTCTTATGGCAAAAGCGGTATCGAGGCGCGGGCCTCAGAGGCCAATGTCTATAACTCGCCGGGCTGGCGCCGCCTGCAGGCGCAAAGCGCAAAGCCCGCAACGCCGCCGCGCAAAATCACGCCGCCTGCCGCGCTGAACGGCGAGATCATGCCCGATTTCGACCCCGGTGCGCGGGTGTTCCATCAGAAATTCGGCTATGGCACCGTGGTCTCTGCCGAAGGCGACAAACTCGGCGTGGAGTTCGACAAAGCCGGAAGCAAACATGTGATGTCCTCCTATGTCGTCTCCGCCGATGCGGCGAGTGACGTGCCGTTCTGATCCGCGAGGCAGGCTGCCACCACGCTCTGCCAGCGAAAAGGCCCCCGAGGGGGCCTTTTGACGTGAGGCGGAAAGGACTTAATCCGTCCGGTCCGGCGACAGCAGGGCATAGGCCAGACAGCCAAAACCCAGGATCAGCGCCAGAAAGCCAAAGATCGCCTGAAAACCGGCGAGGCTGCCGCCGGTGGCCACCGCCGCCTCATAGATCGGCCGGGTGGCAAATTGCACAAGCCCCGTGCAGCCGATGCTGCACAGGTTCAGAAGCGTCACCCCGCGACCCACCATATGCGGCGGAAAGAACGCCCGCCCATGCGCCATGATCAGCGCAAAAGCCGTGCCGAAAAATCCCGAGAGCGTCACAAGCGAGACCGCCAGCCCAAGGCCGGGCTGCGGGTTCCACCACAACACCGACATGGCCACAAAGCCCATCAGATTGCCCCCCAGGATCACCTTTTTGCGGCTTTTGATCAGCCGTTCAATCGGGCCATAGAGAAAGCTTCCAAGGGTCATCGCCACACCCATCAGAAGCATATATGTGCCGGTCCCGGCCGCATCAGCCTCATAGACTTTGGTGAAATAGGGCCCGCCCCAGATGCCCCGCATGGTGGCAGCCGGAGCATAGCCGACCGCGATCATGATAAAGACGCCCCAAAGCGCGGGCTGGCGCAGAATGCTCCGCCAGCTGCCGCCGCCGGGGGGAACCTCTGCCCGAAGGGGGTCGCGCACGAAGATCACCACACCCAGCGCGGCCAGAGCCGTGACACAGCCCAGAAAGCCCATGGCCACCCGCCAGCCCAGCGCTTCTGCCGCCAGCGACAGCGGCAGCGCCGCGCCGAGATTTCCAAGGCTGCCGACCCCGATCAGCACGCCGCTCAGCGTGCCGAAGACCGCCGCCGGATAATTGCGCGCAAAAATATACATCGAGCCCATCAGGACCGGCGCGCAGCCTGTCCCGATCAGCAGCATGGCGACATAGACATCGCCCGCGCTTTGCGCAAAGGCCAGCCACCACGCCCCGCCCGCCCCGCCAAGGGCCAGCAGAAGCGAAACCGTACGCCGCGGCCCCCAGCGGTCAAGCGCCATGCCGACCGGGATCTGCACCGCCGCAAAAGCCAGAAAGAAAAAGCTTGATGCCGTGGCCAGTTCCCCTTCCGTCACCCCCGGATCCAGCGCCAGCGCAGGGGCCAGCACCGCCAGAAAGGCACGGTAGAATTGTGACATCACATAGCCCAGAACCAGGGCCAATATCCCCATTTTCATAAAAAACCCCTCTCTCCCGCCGCGAGAGTGGCGGGGCCGCCGTCCGGATGCAAGGGAAAGCACCGGTGCCGGCACCCTTCGCAGGTTGCGCTGTGATGGGGAGGGATTTTCGTGAAACCTGCCGGAGCGGCAGGACGGCCGGCCTGAGCCGGACAGGATCGCACCTGCCCTTAGCGCCCTTCAACGGCGGCCCCTGCCGGGCCGATGAGCGCAAAGGAGCGGCCCCTCTTTCGGGAGGAGCCGGAAACTGTGGAGCCTTGCGGTTAAAGCGAGGCGCGCGCGGCGGAGAGGGCCTCTGGCAGCGCAGCCTCAAGGGCCGCGTGATCCGCCTCAGTGCCGCAGCTGATGCGGATACAGCGGTCATGCGGCGCAACAAACGGCATGCGGATGAAGATCCCGCGCTGTCCCAGCTCACGCACGATGGCGCGGGCCAGATCGCCCCCCGCTCCGCAGTCAATGGTCAGAAAATTCGTGGCCGAGGGCAGCGGGGTCAGGCCGTTTTGCTGTGCGATCCGGGCAATCTCTGCCTTTGAGGCGTCAACCTTCGCACGCACCTGCGTGATCCAGTCCGGATCGGCCAGCGCCGCCAGCGCCCCGGCCTGGGCAATGCGGCTCATGCCGAAGTGATTGCGCACTTTGTCAAAGCTGCGGATCAGATCCTCATGCGCGATGGCATAGCCCACGCGCGCCCCCGCCATGCCCTGCCCTTTTGAGAAGGTTCGCATGCGGATCACCCGCGGGTCTGCCGGATCGATCGCCGGAGCCGTGCCCTCGGGCGCAAGCTCGATATAGGCTTCATCCAGCACCAGAAGGCTGCCGTCGGGCACGGTGTCGATCATCTGCTGAATGACCGCCGCCTCATGCCAGGAGCCCATAGGATTGTCGGGATTGGCCAGATAGATCAGCTTTGCCGAAACCTCTGCCGCCTTAGCGATCAGCGCAGCAGGATCTTCGTGATTGCCGTCATAGGGCACCTTGTGAAGCTGGCCGCCAAATCCGGTCACATGGAAGTTGAAGGTCGGATAGGCCCCGTCAGAGGTGACCACCGCATCCCCCGGCCCAACCATCATGCGCACCAGATAATTCAGCAGACCGTCGATCCCCTCGCCCACAACGATATTGCTGCGCGACACGCCATGCTTTGCGGCCAGAGCCTCACGCAGGTCGAAGTTTTCCGGATCGCCGTACATCCAGCAGGACGAAGCCGCCTCCGCCATGGCCTTCACGGCCAGCGGTGAGGGGCCATAGCCGCTTTCATTGGCACCAAGACGGGCAGCAAAGGCGGCACCCTTTGCGCGCTCCTGGGTTTCAGGGCCGACGAAGGGCACCAGAGAGGGCAGTTCTGCCACCAGGGGGGTATACCGCGGACCACGCATCTTCGCCTCACTCTATCGCCTGCATGTCAGCGACATTTGGGCAAATTTGCAGGCCGCTGCAAGACTTGCTTAAGCCTCTTCGCCGATGAGCGGGGCGCCTGCGCCTTTCCAGCGACGGTGGATCCAGAACCACTGCTCCGGATGGCGGCGCACAAGCGCCTCCAGGCTGTCATTGAGCGCCTGGGTCATCTCTTCGGGGGTGGTATGCGGGATCGGCGCTTCAACAACGATCTGAAAATTCAGCCCGTCCGGCTGGCGGATGCCATAGGTGGGAATCAACAGCGCATCATATTTCAGCGCCATTTCGGCCGCCGAAAGCGCGGTCTTGGCCTCATGCCCGAAAAAGCCCAGCGTCATGCCATGTGACATATGGTGATCGACCAGCATGCCCAGCACGCCACCGCCGCGCAGAAAGCGCACCATCTGCCCCAGACCCCGCGGGCTGCGCGGAAAGAGCGGACGCGAGATATTCCCGATCGCCTCTTCGTAATGCGCATTAAAGAGCTTGTTCACCATCGGCATATAAAGTGCGCCGACCTGAATGCCCCTCGCCCCCATCGCGGCCCGCGATGCGTCGTAATTGCCGAAATGCCCGGTCACCAGAATGACCGGCCGCCCGGCATCCCGCGCGGCATCCAGCGCGGCCACCCCCTCGCCCACGGGCGGAACGGCGGCGGTGCGTTCGATGAACTCTTTGCCGGAGTAAATCTCAATGATCGTGCGGCCCACGTTGTCGGGGACCTCACGCATCAGACGGCGGACCTCTGACTTCGGAAGTTCAGGCCAGACGAGCGCAAGATTGTCGCGTACACGACGGTTCCAGCCCGCAATCGGGGCCACCACCCGCGAGACCACCCAGCCAAAGAGCGGCACCCGCATCCGATAGGGCAGCGCCAGCGACAGACCGATCACTGCACGCAGAACTGCGTTCACTACCCTGTGCTTAAACTTCGGCATCATCCTGTCCCATGCGACCCGACCCGGTCAGTCACGCCCCTGGGCGCTGCGGGTCTCACGGTGCCACACATAAATACCCGAGACTACGATCACAAGCGCACCCACCCCGGTCCAGAGATCGGGCATCTCTCCAAAGAAGAGCCAGCCCCAGAAGGTGGCGCAGAGAAGGCCCACATAAGCGAAAGGCGCGATCACCGCCGCCTCGCCGGTAATGAAGGCGCGGATCATGAAAAGCTGCCCCACCGAGCCGATCAGCCCGATCGACAGAAAGACGAGAAGATGCTCAGAGGCAACCGGGGTCCATACCGTCGGCAGGGTCGCGGTGGTGATGACTGAGCCGGTCAGCGCCGCATAGATCAGCGCCGTCCAGACCGGGTCCTTCGCGCCCATTTTTCGGGTGATCAGTGCATTGGCAGTATAGCAGACCGCACAGGCGAGCGGCAGAAGCGCAGCCCAGCCAAAGACGCCCGAGCCCGGGCGGATAATAATCAGCGCTCCGATCAATGCCGCAAGAACGCCTGCGAGCCGCCGCGGCCCGAGCTTTTCTCCAAGGAAAACCGCCGCCCCGAGGGTGATCAGAACCGGGTTGATGTCTGCAATCGCCGTCGCCTCTGCGAGCCCGATATAGGGCATCGCCAGGAAGAAGAACGCCGTCGCTCCGAACTGACAGACCGAGCGGATGAGATGCGAGCCCAAATGCGCCGTGCGCAGATATTGCAGCAGTTTCGGCGCGATCAGGCAAAGGACGACCACGACCTGCCCGGTATAGCGCGACCAGACCACCTGCATCGGATGGTAATGCTGCGCCATGGTCTTGGCGACCGCATCCATGAAGGAAAAGACCGAGACCGCAAGCAGCATGTAAAGAATGGCCTGAGCCTGTCGGCTGGCGGGGGCGAACATGAGGCAGGCTCCGGGGTCAGAGAGGATCGGCACAGGTCTGCGGAGGCCCGCAGCGATTGTCAATGCCGCAGCCTGACGGTGGGACCGGTTGTAATCCCGGGCGTGCTTTGGGGGTCATGCATGACGGCTCGGTCTTACGGAGCGGCTGCGCGCAGAACGGGCGGCTGTGGAGGGCCGGGGTTTGAGCGGGTGGATTTCATATCCGGACGGACTGTCGGACAGGAAGGCCTCGGGAGACGCTCTCACGGCCTGCCGGCGTGGCAGAAAGCAGGACTGGAAAGGCGCATTGCAGCGGCCCTGAAATGGCATCCCGACGAGGGCGGCACGGCGTTGCAGCGCATGGCTTTTCGGACGCAGCCCGTGAGACTGTGCGGTGAGCTCAGAGGGAGATGGGCCTTCAGCGCAGGTCGACGCTCTGCCGGCAGAGGAAGTCGGGCCGGGCGTGCCCGGGCGGGCGGCAGTTTGCGCGGCAGCCCCCGGGGGCTGACGGCCCCCGGACCCCCGTGAGTATTTAGGAAAAAGCCAAAGACTGCGGCGGTTCAGGGTCGGGCGTGTTTTGCGGTCCCCTGAACGGAAAAGGCCGCCCCGTCAGGGGCGGCCCGGAGGTGAATGAAGCGTTGTCAGACGCCGCGCGAGAGAGCGGCAACGCCGGTGCGGGCGACTTCGATCAGGCCCAGCGGGCGCATCAGCTCGGCAAAAGCGTCGATCTTCTCCGGGGTGCCGGTCATCTCAAAGATGAAGCTTTCGAGCGTGCTGTCGACGACATTGGCGCGGAAAATCTCGGCCAGACGCAGGGCCTCAATCCGCGCCTCGCCCTTGCCCGCCACTTTCAGAAGCGCCAGTTCGCGCTGCACGCTCGGGCCTTCGACGGTGAGGTCATGGACCTCATGCACCGGGACCAGACGGGCCAGTTGCGCCTTGATCTGCTCGATGACCTGCGGCGTGCCGCGCGTCACCACGGTGATCCGCGAGCGGTGACCGGTATGGTCCACCTCGGCCACGGTGAGGCTGTCGATGTTGTAGCCACGACCGGAAAACAGGCCGATGACCCGGGCGAGAACGCCCGATTCATTGTCGACGATCACCGCAAGGGTGTGGCTTTCGATCAGCTCACCATTGGGATCGCGCAGATCATAGGCCGAATGGCTGGTTGCGCCTTTGCGAATGTTCAAAGCTGCCATGATCTCTCTCCCGCCCTCAGACCAGAACCGCGCCGCCGGCCTGGATGACCCCCTGGGTCTCCGCCTCACCGAGCAGCATTTCGTTATGCGGCTTGCCCGAGGGAATCATCGGGAAGCAGTTCTCATGTTTTTCCACCAGGCAGTCGAAAATGACGGGGCCGTCATAGGCGAGCATCTCACGGATCGCGTCATCGAGATCATCGGGGTCAGAGACCTGAATGCCCTTGCAGCCAAAGGCCTCGGCGAGCTTGACGAAGTCCGGCAGGCTTTCCGACCAGGAGTTGGAATAGCGCTCGCCATGCAGCAGTTCCTGCCACTGACGCACCATGCCGAGACGTTCGTTATTGAGAATGAACTGCTTGACCGGGGCGCGAAACTGCATGGCCGTGCCCATCTCCTGCATGTTCATCAGCCAGGAGGCCTCGCCTGCGATATTGATCACCAGCGCCTCAGGATGGGCGACCTGCACCCCGATTGAGGCCGGCAGGCCATAGCCCATGGTGCCGAGGCCGCCCGAAGTCATCCAGCGGTTCGGCTGATCAAAGCGCAGATATTGCGCCGCCCACATCTGGTGCTGGCCCACCTCGGTGGTGATATAGCGCGCAGGATGGTCTTTGGTCAGTTCCTGCAGGCGCTGAAGGGCGTATTGCGGCTTGATGATCCTGCCGCTCTGGGTGAAGGCCAGGCAGTCGACCTTTTTCCACTCTTCGATCTGCGCCCACCATTTCGCCAGAGCCTCGCGGTTGACCTTACGGCCGCGCGATTTCCAGATACGGAGCGCATCTTCCAGCACATGGGCCACATCGCCGAGGATCGGCACATCCACGCGGATCACTTTGTTGATCGAGGAGGCATCGATATCGATATGTACCTTCATCGAGCCGGGGCTGAAGTCCGCCACGCGGCCGGTGATGCGGTCATCAAAGCGCGCGCCGACGTTGATCATCAGATCGCAGCCATGCATTGCGAGGTTGGCCTCATAAAGACCATGCATGCCCAGCATGCCAAGCCAGCCCTTGCCGCTGGCCGGATAGGCCCCCAGACCCATCAGGGTCGAGGTGATCGGAAAGCCGGTGGCATCCACAAACTCGCGCAGCAGCTGGCTTGCCGCGGGCCCTGAGTTGATCACGCCGCCGCCGGTGTAGAAGACCGGACGCTCTGCGGTTTCCATCAGTTCCACCAGACGGGTAATCGCCTCGGTGTCGCCCTTCAGGCGCGGCTGATAGCGCTGCTCTGCCAGCTGGCGCTGGTCGGTATAGACCGCTTCGGCGAACTGCACATCTTTCGGAATGTCGATCAGCACCGGGCCGGGACGGCCCGAGGTCGCCACGTGGAAGGCCTGGTGGATGGTCTTCGACAGATCGGCGGTGTCTTTCACCAGCCAGTTCATCTTGGTGACCGGGCGGGTGATGCCCACGGTGTCAGCTTCCTGGAAGCCGTCGGTGCCGATCATGAAGGTCGGAACCTGGCCCGAGAAGACCACGATCGGGATCGAATCAAGCAGCGCATCCACGATCCCGGTCACCGCATTGGTTGCACCGGGGCCGGAAGTCACCAGCACCACGCCGGGCTTGCCGGTCGAGCGCGCATAGGCCTCGGCCATGTGAACGGCCGCCTGCTCGTGACGCACGAGAATATGACGGATGTCATTTTGTTGAAAAATGGCATCGTAAATCGGTAGGACAGCGCCGCCCGGATAGCCGAAAATTACCTCGACGCCCTGATCTTTCAGGGCCTGAACGACCATATTGGCTCCGGTCATCGTCCGCGACATGGTATCCTCGCTTGTGCCTTGGCTTGTGCCTGTGGGAATGCCTGCAAATCAAAACGCCCCCGGGGGTCTCCGGGGGCGCATGGGTCCGATCTGGTTCCGTTACCGGTCCATGCGCCTGTTATGCGTCTCTACGACAATAAGAAGCATTGATCTGACCCTCCGCCTGCATTCGGTGGCGACATTATGAGCGGGTACCGGCCGCGTCAACAGCGCATCTTCACAAAATATGTCCCTCAGATCGTCATTTTTGATATTTTATAACCCGACGGAGGTTCATCTGGTAATATTCTGAATCAAATTGCCCGCCCTGCGCGAATTTTTGCCCCCCCTGCGGCAAACTTTCGCCATGTGGATGAAAAAATCTTAACGATTCCTTCAAAGGCGGCAGATTGCGCCCTATCTTCGCCACAAACAGACTTTAGGATGTAAGGACGGGCGGATACTGTTCCGTTCTGTCTGCTGAACGGAAGGCTAAACTCTGATGACCCCTGCTCTGCTTATTCTCTCCGGCGCTGCCGTGACCATCGCGGCTCTGATCGCCTTGTTCTCGGGCGTGTCGTTCGGGATGGTGGCTGCGGGCTATTTGCTGGCAGGGCTGGTGTTTTCGGCAGTGATCGTTCTGGCGGGTGTGCTGCGCAACCGCAACAGCGCACGCGACGCCCGCTATTATACTGAAGTCGAAGCCGAAATGATTGCCCTGCGTGAAAGCGCGGTGCTGGACGGCCGCTTCGGCTCCGGCAGCCCTGAGGCGCTGTCGCCGGTGCTGCACCGCAGCCTGCTGGCCCGCGAACAGGCGAGTGAGCGGGCAAACCAACAGGACAGCGAACTGCTGATCCGCGTTCGCCGCTGATCAGGCTCCCAGAAGCCCCCGCAGCCCGGACCCCGCGTCCGGGCTTTTTCGTATCTCCGGACTGCCCGGGGCTGAATGGGGCGCACCTGTCCGAAAGCATGCTGGTGCCAGGCGCAGCAGGCCGCTATATCAACCCACGCTGAAAAGAGACGCCCGCTCGCCCGGGCGCGAGGAGGGAAGTTTGACCAGCCATGTTCTGACCGTCCGTTGCCCGGCACGCCGCGGTATCGTCGCCGCCATCTCGGGCTACCTTGCTGAGCAGGGCTGCAATATCACCGATGCCGCGCAATATGATGACGTTGGCACGCAGACCTTCTTCACCCGCATCAGCTTTACCCCCGAAACCGGCACCACGCTGGAGGGGCTGCGGGCGGGCTTTGCCGAAGTTGCGGCACCTTTCGAGATGGACTGGGCGATCCATGACGGCCATCACCGCATGAAAGTGCTGCTGATGGTCTCAAACTTCGGGCATTGCCTGAACGATCTGCTCTATCGCTGGCGCATCGGGGCGCTGCCCATTGATATCGTGGGCGTGGTCTCGAACCATCTGACCTATCAGAAGGTGGTGGTGAACCATGACATTCCCTTCCACCACATCCGCGTCACCAAAGAGAACAAGGCTGAGGCCGAAAAGCGCATCATGGATGTCGTGGCCGAGACCGGGACCGAACTGGTGGTGCTGGCGCGCTATATGCAGATCCTCTCGGATGAGTTCTGCGCGAAGATGTCGGGGCGGATCATCAATATTCACCACTCGTTCCTGCCGTCCTTCAAAGGCGCCAACCCCTATAAGCAGGCCTATGAGCGCGGTGTGAAGCTGATCGGGGCGACGTCACATTATGTGACCGCCGATCTCGACGAGGGCCCGATCATTGAGCAGGACACGATTCGCGTGACCCATGCACAAAGCGCGGAAGATTACGTCTCGCTGGGTCGTGACGTGGAAAGTTCGGTCCTGAGCCGCGCAATTCATGCCCATATCCATCACCGCGTTTTCCTGAACGGCACGAAAACCGTGGTCTTCCCGGCAAGCCCCGGCTCCTACGCCTCTGAGCGGATGGGCTGAGGCCCGGGGTAAGCGACACGCCCGCGCGGTCATCGCGCGGGTTTTTCTTTGCGGGAAAGACGCGGTTTTGGAACTCTGGATTGTCATCACCATCGCGGCTGCCTTTTTGCAAAACCTGCGCTCGGCGGCGCAAAAGCACCTCAAAGGCGTGATGGGCACCACCGGCGCTACCTTCGTGCGCTTCGGTTTTGGCATGCCCTTTGCCTTTCTGTTTCTCGCCGCCCTCGTCTGGGGCAAGGGCGTCACCCTCCCCGCGCTGAACGCAGAGTTCGCGCTTTGGGTGCTGACGGGCGCATCGGCGCAGATCGCAGCGACCTTCCTGCTGATCCATCTGTTTTCCTATCGCAATTTCGCCGTCGGCACCGCCTATTCGCGCACGGAGCCTGCCCAGGCCGCACTTTTCGCGCTGATTTTCTTAGGCGAGGCGGTGACGCCGGGGGCCATTGCGGCGATTGCGATCTCGGTGATGGGTGTCATGCTGATTTCTGTCGCCCATACGGCGCTGACGGTGAAAAGCCTCGTCACTTCGGTTTTTCAGCGCAATGCGCTGATCGGGCTGGCCTCAGGGCTTCTCTTCGGGCTGTCTGCCGTGGCCTACCGCGGCGCATCGCTTGCGCTGCAGGGGCCTGACTTCATGACGCAGGCGGCGGTGACGCTTGTCTGCACCATCACGCTGCAGACGCTGGCCATGGGCGGCTGGCTTTTGTGGAAAGACCGCTCAGAGGTGGCGCGGATCGCAAAGGCCTGGAAAGTTTCGCTTTTCACCGGGGCGGCCGGGGCTTCTGCCTCTTTCGGCTGGTTCATGGCCATGACGCTGCAACAGGCGGCAGTGGTGAAGGCACTGGCGCAGATTGAGATGCTCTTTACCTTTGCCGCCACCGTCTTTTTCTTCCGCGAAAAGATCACCGCGCGCGAGACTTGGGGCTGCGTGCTGATTGTCGCAGGCATCCTTGTGCTGCTCGCATTTGGCTGACAGGCCTTGGCCACAGGGGGGAGAGAGTTTATCTCTGCCACAAGACGCCGGAACAGGAGCCGCCATGCATCAGTATCACGACGCCCTCAGAACCATTCTGGACAGGGGCACCCCCACCACTGATCGCACCGGAACCGGCACCCTTGCTTATTTCGGCCTGCAAAGCCGCTATGACCTGAGCGAGGGCTTCCCCCTTGTCACCACCAAGAAGCTGCATCTGAAATCGATCATCCATGAGCTTCTGTGGTTCCTCTCCGGCGACACCAATATCCGGTATCTGAAGGAAAACGGCGTCTCGATCTGGGACGAATGGGCCGATGAGAACGGCGATCTCGGCCCGGTTTACGGCAAACAGTGGCGGGCCTTCTCGGTCACCGGCGAAGGTCCTGCGGGTCCGGTCACCCTGCCCGAAGGCGGCGTCGATCAGATTGAGAAGCTGATTCAGCTGATCAAAACCAGCCCCGACAGCCGTCGCATGATCGTCTCAGCCTGGAACCCGACCGAGATCGACCAGATGGCGCTGCCGCCCTGCCACACCATGTGGCAGCTGCGCGTGCTGGGCGGCAAACTGCATCTGCAGCTTTACCAGCGCTCGGCCGATATGTTCCTGGGCGTGCCTTTCAACATCGCCTCTTATGCGCTGCTGCTGGAGATGATCGCCCATGTCACGGGCTATGAGGCCGGGGATTTCATCCATACGCTGGGCGATGCGCATATCTATTCCAACCACATGGATCAGGTGAATCTGCAGCTCTCGCGCACCCCCAAGGCGCTGCCCAAACTGAAAATCAAACGCAAAGTCACCTCGATCTATGACTTCAAATTCGAGGACTTTGAGTTTGAGGGTTATGACCCCGATCCGGCAATCAAAGCCCCGGTGGCCGTCTGATGCTGAGCCTGATCGTCGCGCGCGCGAAAAACGGTGCCATCGGTAAAGGCAACGACATTCCCTGGTACGCCCCGGAAGATCTCGCCTTTTTTAAACGCGAGACCCTGGGTGGTGCGGTCATCATGGGCCGCAACACCTGGGAGAGCCTGCCGTTCAGGCCGCTGAAGAACCGTGACAATATCGTGGTCTCCTCGACCATGGAGGGCGATCACGTCGTCCCCTCTTTCGCTGCTGCAATGGTCCGGGCGGCTGAGATGGGCCATGCGCGCAGCTATGCCATGGGCGGTGCCTCGATCTACCGCGAGGCCCTGCCCCATGCCGACCGTCTGCTGATCACTGAGGTCGATCTTGAGATCGAAGAGGCGGATGTCTTCTTCCCTGCCTTTGATCCCGCGGAATTCCGGCTGATCTCCAGCCGTGTTCTGCGCGGGGAGGGTCCGCGCTGCACCCTGACTGAGTGGCTGCGCATCCGCTGAGCGCCCGGGGCCGCCGCCGTAGCCGGCTCCGGCGGCTTCCCCTTCGCCACAGGGCTGCTAAAGTGAGGCCATCACCTCCTTAAGCGGAAGACACTCATGGCACTGCGCTATCTTCACACCATGGTCCGGGTCCTCGATCTTGAGGCCTCGATGGCTTTCTACAAACTCCTGGGCCTGGAAGAGACCCGGCGGATTGAGAATGAACAGGGCCGCTTCACCCTGGTCTTCCTGGCCCCGCCCGGCCAGCCCGAATGCCCGGTTGAACTGACCTGGAACTGGGACGGCGATGACGGCCTGCCCTCTGACAGCCGCCACTTTGGTCACCTCGCCTATGAGGTGGATGACATCTACGCCACCTGCACCCATCTGGAGGCCAATGGCGTGACCATCAACCGCCCCCCGCGCGATGGTCGCATGGCCTTTGTGCGCAGCCCTGACAATGTCTCGATCGAACTGCTGCAAAAGGGCGAGGCTCTGGCTCCGGCAGAGCCCTGGGCCAGCCGGGACAATATCGGCCACTGGTAAGCGATTTCACCGGCCCCTCTCCCGGGGCCGGAACCTTTCGCGCGCGGTCGGCGAAACAGATCGTTTCTGAAAAATTTAATCTGTTCTTAATTTTGCCAGGATCCGGGCACCGCTGCACCATCATGCGCGGTCAGAAAGCGACAAAGCCCTGTCAGCCTCCGGACCCCTCATGCCGCCCGCCCCCCTCTCGGACAGACCCGACGCGATGCCAGCCCCCTGGTTGCAGCACCTGCGCGACCTGGCCGGAGAGGATGGCTTTCTGGAGCCTGCGGGGCAGGACAATCTGGCGCTTTACCTGGCCGGCGGGACGGATCTTCTGGTCTGTTTCGCCGATCTCACAAGCCTCTGCCAGCGCAGCATCGGCGATTATCCGATGGCCTGGAGAACCGCCCGGCAGTCCGGCTGGTCGCTTCTGGTGCTGATCTCAGAAACCAATGGCTGGTTTCGTGAGGCCTCGCTCTGGGAGTGGCTGGATGCGCGGGCGGATGAGGCCTTCTTTGAAAATTATGACCGGGTGCTCTTTTATGGCAGTGGCCCGGGTGCCCATGCAGCCTGCGCCTTTTCCGCCGCGGCGCCGGGCAGTTGCGTGCTCGCGCTGTCCCCTGTCGCCACACTGGATCCCGAACTCGCCGGCTGGGACAACCGCTGGCCTGAGATGCGCCGCAGCGATTTCCGCAGCCGTTATGGCTATGGGCCCGATATGCTTTGTGCGGCAGCCGCAGCGACGCTCATCTTTGACCCCGAGGTGCCGGAAGATGCCATGCATTCAGCGCTTTATCACAAAGACTTCGTGCAGCGTCTGAAGATGCCCGGCGCGGGCCGCAGCCCCGAACGCCTGCTCGCAGACTGTGCGATCCTGGAGCCTCTCCTGCAGGCCGCAATGTCGGACCGCCTGACGCCTGCATATTTTGCGCGGCTCTGGCGTCAACGCCGCAACTCATCGGCCTGGCTGCAAAGCCGCGCCGCCCGCGCCGCCGGCAGCGAGCAGCCCTGCCGCGAAGCGCTGATGCTGGCGCAGGCCCTGGCGCTCGATCCCGACCAGCCCCGGCTGCAGCGTCGCTATGCTCTTTTGACCGGGCGCTCTGGAGAGGAGATGGCAGAGGCCAGATCGCGCTGGAAAGCGCCGCAGAGCTAAGGTAAGCGGAAGACTTATGACAAAGTCCATTACGCTCCGCCGCCCCGACGACTGGCACCTGCATCTGCGCGATGGCGCGATGCTGCAAGGCATTCTGCCCGAGACCTCCCGCGATTTCGCGCGGGCGATCATTATGCCCAACCTCGTGCCGCCGGTTGTGACCGGTGCCGATGCGCAGGCCTACCGCGACCGCATCCTGGCCGCCCTTCCCGAGGGCGATCAGTTTGAACCGCTGATGACGCTCTATCTGACCGAAGGGACCGACCCTGAGGATCTGGCCGCGGCTGCGGCCTCGGGGCTGATCAAGGCGGTCAAACTCTATCCCGCCGGTGCCACCACCAACTCGCATGGCGGTGTGCGCGATTTTGATAAAGTGCGCGGTGTGCTTGAGAAAATGGCCGAAATCGGCCTGCCGCTCTGCATGCATGGCGAGGTGGTTGATCATGACGTCGATATCTTCGACCGTGAAGCCGTCTTCATCGACAAAGTGCTGGAGCCGATCCGCCGCGCCACCCCCGGTCTGCCCGTGGTGATGGAGCATATCACCACGAAAAACGGCGTCGATTACGTGCGCTCGGCAGAGAAAGACCTCGCCGCCACCATCACGACGCATCACCTGGTCATCAACCGCAACCACATCCTCGTGGGCGGGATCAAGCCGCATTACTACTGCCTGCCGGTGGCCAAGCGCGAAGAGCACCGTCTGGCGCTGCGCGAAGCGGCAACCTCGGGCGATGCCCGCTTCTTCCTCGGCACCGATTCGGCACCGCATATCGATGCGCTGAAAGAACATGCCTGCGGCTGCGCGGGCTGCTTTACCGCCACCAATACGATGTCGATCCTTGCGCATGTCTTTGAAGAGGACGGCGCTCTCGACAGGCTCGAAAACTTCACCTCGCTCAACGGGCCTGCCTATTACCGCCTGCCGGTCAATGACGGTACCCTGACCCTGGTAAAAGGCGAGGAGCCGGTGGTTTACCCCGCGAAGATTGAAACCGGTGCCGGTCCCGTCACCGTCTTCGATCCGGGCTATCCGCTTTACTGGCGCGTTGCCTGACTATCAGTAATAAAGGCCGCCCCTGGGGGCGGCCTTTGTCATTGCGGGGCCGTCTCGCGGCGCAATCTTTGCAGATCGCCAAGTTCGCTGAGGCCCCGGCCCACCAGCTCCGCTTCTTCGGTGAGGCCAGACGCCTTCAGCCGCCCCGCCAGCAGCTTCAGAGAGCGCACCAGCGCATAGGTGTCCGTGCGGCTGACCCCCACCCGCTCCAGCGCGGCGGCAATGGCACGCTGCAGACCCGGGCTCAGGCCCGCGCGCTGCTGCAGCCCGCGCAGCATGAAGACAATCTCGGCCAGTTCCATGGTGACGAGACCTTTGCGCATGGTCACGGCCTCACGCTCATAGCGCCCCTGCTCAATCGCCGCCCAATGGGCGATACGCTGAAAGCGGCCGGCAAAGCTCTGCCGCCAGTCTCCGACGGTCACCGCAAGGCTGCGGCTGCGTGCGGTCTGCTGCATGTCCGCCTTAATCATCCGCCACAGCGCCTTGCGCCGGTCCCGCGCATCGGTCGGGAAAAGCACCACAAAAGCCATATAGCCCAGAAGTGAGCCGCCGACCGCCATCGAGGCGCGCAGCACCGGGCTGAAGGTCTCAGTATAGGGAACATAACCGGGGCTGAGCAGCAGGAAGACGATGATGGAGTAATCCGGTGCCGAGAGAGAGCTGAACCGGTGGGCCCGCAGAAAGCCAAAGATCAGCGCCGCCGGGATCAGGCACAAAAGCTGCCCCATCGGCGTGGGAAAGAGCGGCCAGAGCAGCACTTCTGTCAGCACCGCCACCAGGCCGGCCGCGACCTGGCCCTTGATCACATCGACCATCTTACGCCGTGGCGTGACCCCGGTGGTCGCCAGCGCCACACAGATCGCGGCTGAGACCAGCGGATATTGAAAGAGCGGGCTTTCGCTCAAAAGCCAGCCCAGCGAGATGAGGAAGAGCACCAGAAAAATGCGCAGAGCCCCCTGCGCCGCCCCGCTCCAGTCCAGCTCATAGCGGTGACGCTCCGGGGTTTTCAGATCAAGGCGGCTGCGCGGGTCCTGCAAGCCCTCCATGCTGACCGAAAGCGCCGTCAGCGCCTGTTCCAGCGCGCGGTTTCCGGTCTGCCCATGCGCCCGGCGCAAAGCCCGCGCCATGCCGTCATAATCGCTCTGACCGCGCAGCCGGGTGCCAAGCTCTTCGAGTGTCGCGCCAAGCGCCTCATTCTGCGGCTCCTGCCAGCAGGCGAAAAGCAGATCGGTAAGGCTGACCAGCATCTGCTCGATCCGCCGGGTGCCACTGAACCGGCCATTGGCGGTCAGGGTGTGCAACTCATCGCGCAAAAGGCCGGCCGCAGCCATCAGCTTTCCGAAATCTGCGATCTCGCGCGATCCGGGATCGCGCAGCGCCTGCCCCGCGGATTGCAGCGTATCTGCCGCCAGGCGGCGGGCCTTCAGCCCCACCTCGACGCCGCCGTCTTTCATGCCCGAGAAAGCCGCCCAGAGCACCGCTGCCAGCGCCCCGATCAGCACGGTCAGAATACGGTCGAAAGCCACATCCAGCACCGTGTCGGGATTAAACGGGTTCAGCACGATCACAATGATCGCCGAATAGCCCGAGAGCAGCGTCGCATAAGACCGGTAGGAGCGCATCAGCGCCCCCGCCCAGGTCATGGCCGCCGACCAGAAACAGAGCGCAAAAAGCTCAAAGGCCAGATTGCCCTGCCCCGCCCAGGCCACCGCCGCCCCAAAGAGCGAGCCGCAGATGGTGCCGATAAAGCGGTAAGAAGATTTCTCAAGGATCTGCCCGCGCGTCGGCTGCAGCGTGAGGAAGACGGTGATGGCGGCCCACTGCGGATGCTCCAGCCGCAGGCCCCAGGCAATGCACAAAGCCGCAAGCGCGACCAGCGCCACCTGAAGCCCCACGACCAGCTTTGGCCGGTCAAACCCTAATGTCTCGAAGACACGAAAAATGCCGGTGACCCAGATCATCCCAGAACCGCATGACTTTCATGATGGTATCAGGCCCGCGGCCCGGCCGCCCTGCGGGCAGCGAACAGCCGATAGCCTGCGCGGGGGGCGGGCGATACGGCGATCATGTAAGCCACCCTGCGACAGATTGCCCGAAAGGCTGAGCCCGCTGCCGCAGCAGAGAGGTCTGCCTTCGGCAGAGACATAAGCCCATTGGCGGCAATCCAATTCCCCGTGCGCTATGGTCACGTGAGAAGCGCTGAGGCCGAAGACCGGCGGCAGAGCGCGATCCGCATCGACAATCCCTCACAGAAGGACCGGAGCCTTGCGAAAGACAAAAGCCGCCCCGGGGGGCGGCTTTCGGCTCACTGCACTCTGCAGACGGTCAGGTATCGAACTGAAGATCCGCCAGTTCGCCTGCCCGTTCTTCAGCCGCATCGGCCATAGATTCCGCCTCAGCGGCCAGTTCTGCCATGCGATCGATCAGGCTGCGCGGGATCACCGGAACCTCAACGCGCGTCTCGACCGGCACTTCCACGATCTTTTCGACCACCACATCGACCTTTTCCGGCGGGCGGGCTTCGAGTTCGGCAAGCCGCGCCTCAAGCTCTTCGATGCGGCGTCGGGCCTGAGCGGTCTGATCCTCATGCCCCGCCAGACGGTCAGCCAGCATCAGCCCCGCCATCAGCAGCATCCGCGCTTCGGGCATGCGGCCCGCCTGAGACATCAGCGGAGCGGCTTCGGCGTCCAGGATGGCGGCGGCAGTGCGCAGATGGCCCTCTTCGCCGGGCTGGCAGGACATGCGAAAGACGCGCCCGCCGATGGACAGATCAAGCTCAGGCATTCACGACCTCCGGGCTTTCAGTTGCAGGGGCCGGAGCCAGCAGCGGATCAAGTGCGGCGAGCAGCGCATCAAGCTCTGCGCGTTCAAACTCGCGGGCCGAGGAAAGCGCGGCCACTTCGGCCTCCAGCGCGCGGTTGATCGCCGCCGCATCGACCCCGCCGGTCGCCATCCCCTCACGCATAGTGCGCATGGCTTCGCGCAGCTGAATGTTGACATTGCGCATCCGGGCCATCTCTGCGGCCTGCGCCTCAACCTGCGCATTGAGAGCCGAAAGCCGCTCATCGCGGGTTGCCGTAGCCTCCGCATGGCGGCTGGTCAGAATGGAAAGCTGTTCGGACAGTTCAGCCGCATGGCGTTCCCCATCGGCCACCACCGCCTTCAGACGCTCAATCTCGGCCGGATCGGCGAGTGAACAAGCGGCGGCCGCTTCCGCCGAAGCCGCCTCAAGCGCGCTGCGCAGATCAGCGATCTCGGCATCCCGGGCCTCGATCTGGCCGGTCAGCGCAAGAACCACCTCTTCGAGCGTGGCTGTCGAGCCGCTGTGACGTTCTGAAAGCGCGGCAAGACGGGCCGTCAGCGCGGCAATTTCCTCCTGGGCGGCGGCCAGTGCAGCCTCGGCCTCAGGATCAGCCTGCGGGGCTGCGGCCTCAAGGCTGCGAAATGCTGCAATCTCGGCATCGCGCGCGGCAATCTCACCGTTCAGCAGCTCAATCGCCTGCTGAAGTGCCTCAAGCTCTTCGGTCAGGGCAGTGTCGGGCTGCGCAGCCTCAACCGCGACCGGGGAATCCCGAAGCTGAGAGAGTTCCAGATCGCGCGCCTCAATCTGTGCACTGAGTTCCAGCACCACCTCTTCGAGGGTGGCATGGGTGCCTGCAAGCTGCTCTGACAGCGCCGCGGCCTCTGCCCTTGCCTCTTCGGCCAGCCGGGTCAGGCGGGCGATTTCGATCTCAGAGGAAAGATCTTCGCTGTCCTGCGCCCGGGCGAGGACCTGAGAGGCCGGAGGCGGCTCGCCGAGCCGCTCAAAGGCTGCGCCGATTCGGAGAAGTGCCGTCGCGAGACGGCGCTGGTGCTGTTCAAATTCCTGCATACCGGCTCTGGTCAGTCCCGCGTCATCAGTTCCTGCCCCGCTGCGGTCAAAGGCCGCGACGGGCTCTGCCCCAATGGCAGTTGCCGCCCATACTGCCCGAAGCGCGGCGCCCGCTGCAAGGCCTGAGCCGTAAACTGCGCGATTCAGCGAAATTTCCGCCCGATTCAAGCCGATTACCGCCGATTTGCGTCACTGCGACGCTTGCAACTCGCAGCCACGCTGTTATCAAACCCGCGCCCGGACCCCCGACGGCACCCCAGACAGGAGATCCCCATGGACATCGCCACCCTGCGCGCGAGCCATTCTGACCACTGGCAACTCGCCGGCGCGATCCGTGCGCTTGCGATGGATGCGGTTCAGGCCGCAAACTCCGGTCACCCCGGCATGCCGATGGGCATGGCCGATGTGGCGACCGTTCTGTTTCAGAACCACCTGAAATTTGACGCCTCGGCACCGAACTGGGCCGATCGCGACCGCTTTATCCTCTCCGCCGGCCACGGCTCGATGCTGATCTATGCGCTGCTGCATCTGACCGGCTACAGCGACATGACGCTGGAGGAGATCAAAAACTTCCGTCAGTGGGGCGCGAAAACCGCCGGCCACCCGGAATACGGCCACGCCCAGGGCATTGAAACCACCACCGGCCCGCTGGGCCAGGGCATTTCCAATGCCGTTGGTTTCGCCATGGCAGAAGAAAGCCTGCGCGCCCGTTTCGGCGCCAAGGTTGTGAACCACAAGACCTGGGTCATCGCCGGTGACGGCTGCCTGATGGAGGGCATCAGCCAGGAGGCCATCGGCCTTGCCGGCATGCAGAAGCTCTCGAACCTGATCGTGCTGTGGGACAACAACAACATCTCGATCGACGGCCGCATCTCGATGTCGGACATCACCGACCAGCACAAACGCTTTGAAGCGTCGGGCTGGAAAGTGATCGCCTGCGACGGTCACAACCCGACCGACATCGACCGCGCCCTGACGGAAGCGAAGAAATCGGACCGTCCGGTTCTGGTCGACTGCAAAACCATCATCGGTTTTGGCGCGCCGAACAAGCAGGACAGCGCCGGTGCTCACGGCTCGCCGCTGGGTGAGGCAGAGATCAAACTGACCCGTGAAGTCTATGGCTGGACCCACGAGGCCTTTGTGATCCCGGCTGAGATCAAAGCGAAATGGGAAGCCATCGGTGCCCGTGGCGCGGCTGAGCGTGCAGCCTGGGAAGAGCGTTTCGCCACCCTGCCGGGCGGCAAACAGGCGGAATTCACCCGCCAGATGGCGCTGGAAGCTCCGAAAAAACTCGCCGGTGCTGTGAAAGCGCTGAAAAAAGAGCTGGCTGAGAAACTTCCGAAAGTTGCGACCCGCAAAGCCTCGGAAATGGCACTTGCCGCGATCAACCCGGTCATGCCGGAAACCATCGGCGGCTCGGCGGACCTTTCGGGGTCGAACCTGACCAAGACGGCAGATCTGGGCGTGTTCAATGCGGATAACCGCAAAGGCCGCTATGTGCACTTCGGCATCCGTGAGCACGGCATGGCCGCTGCCATGAACGGCATGATTTTGCATGGCGGTGTCCGCGCTTACGGCGGGACCTTCATGTGCTTCACCGACTACGCCCGTGGCGCGATGCGCCTCTCGGCGCTGATGGGAGTGCCCTCGGTTTACGTCATGACCCACGACTCGATCGGTCTGGGTGAAGACGGCCCGACCCACCAGCCGGTTGAGCATCTGGCGATCTGCCGCGCGACCCCGAACACCCTGGTGTTCCGCCCGGCCGATGCGGTTGAAACCCTCGAAGCCTGGGAAATCGCGCTGACCGAAAAATCGCGTCCTTCGGTTCTTGCGCTTTCGCGCCAGAACCTGCCGACGCTGCGCAAGACCTTCACCGCGAAGAACCTGACCGCGCAGGGTGCTTACATCCTGGCGGAAGGCTCGGCCCGTCCGAAAGCCATCCTGATGGCGACCGGCTCGGAAGTCGAAATCGCGATGAAAGCCCGCGAGATCCTCGAAGCCGAAGGCATCCCGACCCGCGTGGTCTCGGTCCCCTCGATGGAGCTTTTCGCAGCCCAGCCGGAAGCCTATCGCAAGAAAGTCCTGCCGGCAGGTCCGGTGCGTGTGGCCGTTGAAGCCGCCGCCCGTATGCCCTGGGACCGCTTCCTGCTTGGCGAGCGTGGCTCTGAGAAAAAGGCAGCTTTCGTCGGCATGGAGAGCTTCGGCGCTTCGGCCCCGGCAGAGGTGCTCTACGAGAAGTTCGGCATCACCGCAGAGAACATCGCGAACAAAGTCCGCGCAATGCTCTGAGCCAGGTCTCAGCCTGATCTGTGGAACGCGGCGGCTCTGCCCGCCGCGTTTTCTTTTGCCGCGCGAAAGAGGACCCGCTTGCGCGAGAGCATCTGTGGCAGCAAGGCGGATGCCCCCCAGGCAGGTAAAACCCGGGGCGCTTCACAACCCATGCGGAACCGGCCTCTCTCTGAGCACGTTATCGGGGCAGTCGTTCCCAAACATTGTGCGGTTTATCTTGAAATCTTCCTGGCTCTGGCTCGTCGTTTTCGTTGTCGCCGTCTCGGGCATCGGCGCTCTTATCGGAATGAATTTCCCCCCCGGCCCCTGGTTCGATGCGCTGCAAAAGCCCTGGTTCCAGCCGCCGAATTCGGTCTTTGCCCCGGTCTGGACCATTCTTTACGTGATGATCGGCATTGCCGGCTGGCGGGTCTTCTGCCTCGAGGATGATCCGCGCCTGCGGATGATGTGGATCGTCCAGATGGTGCTGAACTTCCTGTGGTCGCCGGTCTTTTTTGGCCTGGAAACCGCCGGAGGGGCACTGATCGTCATCGCCCTGCTCTGGCTGGTTCTCGTCAGCTTCATCCGGCTTGCCTGGGTGGAAGAGCGCGTCTCGGCCTGGCTTTTCCTGCCATATCTGGCCTGGGTCAGTTTTGCCACGGCGCTGAACGGGGCGATCTGGTATCTGAACCGCGGGTTGTGAAGCCCGTCTCCCAAACAACAGGGGCCCGGTGCGTCACCGGGCCCCTTTCCGTATCACAGCTCTCAGCGGGCCTGATGATGCGCCTCCTGTGCATCGGCCTGAGCGTCAGAGGACCGGCGCCAGTATCTGGCCGGATTGCAGGCCTGGGGCATGCCCGCCGCCTCAGAGGACGTTCCGAACGCATCGGACGGCGCGACTTTCTCCCGCAAAGGCCAGTCTTTCTCCGCTCTGACAGGGGTCATGGCTCTGCTCCTGAACCTTCCGGCACTCAGCGCTGCTGCGGCTTTTGTGCGGGGCTGCCCTGCTGCTGGCCGCGGCCGGGAGACTGCTGCTCCTGCTGGCGGCTGTGGTCACGGTCTTTCGCCGGGTCTTTCATCTGACCCTGCTTCTGATCGTGCTTCTGATCGCGCATAGTGTCTTTCGAACCGGTCATGAGATCCTCCTAATCTCAAAGGCTCCCGGGGAAACATCGGGAACAGCTTCAGCCTGCCTGAGACGGAGATCACGTCGGAATCACGAAATCCTGGCTCGATAAAATGCGCTGTTTTCTGCCAGGGAGCGAAATGCAAAAAGCCCGGCTTGCGCCGGGCCATTCTGCCTGTTCGATGGTGCGGTTGAGAAGACTCGAACTTCCACGGGAGTTACCCCACAGCGACCTCAACGCTGCGCGTCTACCAATTCCGCCACAACCGCACCGTTCCGAACTGGTAGGCATCTTCTAGTCAGGGAGATGCGGAATGAAAAGAGGAAAAATGCGCGCCGGCGCAGAATTTTATATTTTCTTTTCAGTGGGATAGCAGAGGGCAAAAACGCAAAAAGCCCGGCTTGCGCCGGGCCATTCTGCCTGTTCGATGGTGCGGTTGAGAAGACTCGAACTTCCACGGGAGTTACCCCACAGCGACCTCAACGCTGCGCGTCTACCAATTCCGCCACAACCGCACCGTTCCGAACTGGTAGGAGCCTTCTAGCCATAAGCCTCCGGGATGAAAAGGGGATTTTTGAAAAAACTTCACCGGGGCGCGATTTTTTTCACCCCGATCCCGGGGCCTGCCCTGCCCCATGGCAAATTCTGCAACAAGGCCCTAAATCCAATGGCAACGGACAGTTGCCTAGGAGGTTCGCGATGCTCATCGATGGTGTGGAATGGCGCTGGCTGCCGGGGCTGTCGGATTACCAGCAAACTCTGGCCGAGATGGAAGCGCGGGTTGAGGCGATTTCCGCAGGCACCGCGCCGGAGGCGATCTGGCTGCTGGAGCATCCGCCGCTTTATACTGCCGGAACCTCTGCTCAGGTCCAGGACCTGACCGACCCAGACCGATTCCCCGTCTACCCTGCCGGGCGCGGCGGACAATATACCTATCACGGCCCCGGGCAGCGGGTGATATATGTGATGCTCGATGCGGGAAAGCGCGGGCGCGATGTGCGCTGCTTCGTGCGCGCGCTTGAGGCCTGGGTGATCGCGGCGCTCGCTGAGTTCAACGTGAAGGGAGAGATTCGTCAGGGCCGCGTCGGTGTCTGGGTGCAGCGTCCGGACAAGCCGCGCCAGATTGACGGAAGCCTCGCTGAGGACAAAATCGCCGCGATCGGCATCAAGCTGCGCCGCTGGGTCAGCTATCATGGCATCTCAATCAACCTCGAACCGGATCTGAGCCATTTCTCCGGCATTGTGCCCTGCGGGATTCGCGAGCACGGAGTGACCTCTCTGGTGGATCTGGGGCTTCCGGTGACGATGCAGGATCTCGACGCCGCGCTGATGAAAAGCTTTTCAGAGGTGATCTCCGCCCATCCCGGCACCAGCCGCGACGCGGAGGCCGGAAAGCGTGCGACCTGCACGCAGGTTTGATCGGTGCGGCGGGGCGGCCCCCTCTTGCAACCGCCCCGGCGCGGTCTCAGATTAAAGACGAGCCCCCGCTTTTGCGGACTGCCGATCACAGGAGACTGTCATGCCCCGCCTGCCCCTCTTCGCAGCCCTTGCGCTGACCGCCGGTCTCGCAGCTTTTGCGCCGCAGACCGCCATGGCTGAAAGCGGCCTCAAACAGCCGCTCTATGGCAAAACCGACACTCTGGGCGACCCGGGCCGGATCGGGCCGAACGGCGCTTTGCACAAAAAGGTGGTGGCCGGGGACTATTTCAACTTCCGCGAGCTGGTTGAGATGGACCTTGAGGCTGATGACATCATCACCCTGACGATGTTCACCAGCCTGCCGAGCCGCGCCCCGCGCGAAGATCTCAACAGCCCCTATCCGCTGCGCTGAGCGGCTTCGGAACCGGGTTGCGCGGCGACAGGCCGCAGGCCCGGACCCCCTTCACAGCCGGAGGGCGTGTCGCGTGATCCGGCGGCACACACCGGCGCCGCCGGGCGAAGCCCCCACAAACCATGGCAAAATCTGGCATTTGCGTCACGCTGTGACGCTCTCACGCAAACTCCGCCATTGCGACCGGATGCCGCACGTCTTACAACCCCGACAGAGAATTGGCACGCGCAGGCAGGATTCTGCCCGATTCCTGCCTGCGCGCACTTAACACCGAACGGGAGACGAGCATGGCCGACGCCGCCATCCATGGCCATGGTGAGCACGACACCCGCGGGTTTTTTACCCGCTGGTTCATGTCCACCAACCACAAGGATATCGGGATCCTTTACCTTCTGACCGCAGGCCTCGTCGGCCTGATCTCGGTCTTGTTCACCGTCTATATGCGTATGGAGCTCATGGAGCCCGGCGTTCAGTACATGTGCATGGAAGGCGCACGTCTGACGGCGGCTGCCACGGCGGATTGTACGCCTAACGGTCACCTCTGGAACGTGCTGATCACGGCCCACGGCATCCTGATGATGTTCTTCGTGGTGATCCCGGCGCTTTTTGGCGGTTTTGGCAACTATTTCATGCCGCTTCAGATCGGCGCGCCGGACATGGCGTTTCCGCGTCTGAACAACCTCTCCTACTGGCTCTATTTCGCCGGTACCGCTCTGGCGGTCTGCTCGGTGCTGGCACCGGGTGGCAACGGCCAGCTCGGCTCGGGCGTGGGCTGGGTGCTTTATCCGCCGCTTTCGGTGCGTGAAGACGGTCTGTCGATGGATCTCGCGATCTTCGCGGTGCACGTCTCTGGTGCCTCGTCGATCCTTGGTGCGATCAACATCATCACCACCTTCCTGAACATGCGCGCCCCGGGCATGACGCTGCATAAAGTGCCGCTCTTTGCCTGGTCGGTGTTTGTGACTGCCTGGCTGATCCTGCTGGCCCTGCCCGTTCTGGCCGGTGCAATCACCATGCTGCTGACCGACCGTAACTTCGGCACCACCTTCTTTGACCCCGCCGGCGGTGGTGACCCGGTGCTCTATCAGCACATCCTGTGGTTCTTCGGCCACCCGGAAGTCTATATCATCATTCTGCCGGGCTTCGGGATCATCTCCCATGTCATCGCAACCTTCTCGCGCAAGCCGGTCTTCGGCTATCTGCCGATGGTCTATGCGATGGTGGCAATCGGTGTTCTGGGCTTCGTCGTCTGGGCGCACCACATGTACACCGTGGGTATGTCGCTGACCCAGCAGGCCTATTTCATGATGGCCACCATGGTCATCGCGGTTCCGACCGGGGTGAAGGTCTTCTCCTGGATTGCAACCATGTGGCGCGGCTCGATCTCGTTTGAGACGCCGATGCTCTGGGCCTTTGGCTTCCTCTTCCTCTTCACCGTGGGTGGTGTGACCGGGATCGTCCTGTCGCAGGCCGGTGTGGACCGTGCCTATCACGACACCTATTACGTTGTGGCGCACTTCCACTACGTGATGTCGCTGGGTGCGATCTTCGCGATCTTTGCGGGCATCTACTACTGGTTCTCGAAGATGACCGGGAAGGCCTATCCGGAATGGGCAGGTAAGCTGCACTTCTGGATGATGTTCATCGGCGCCAACCTGACCTTCTTCCCGCAGCACTTCCTGGGCCGTCAGGGCATGCCGCGCCGCTACATCGACTATCCGGCTGCTTTTGAGTACTGGAACTACGTCTCGTCGATCGGTGCCTTCATCTCCTTCGCCTCCTTTGCTTTCTTCATCGGCGTGATGATCTATTCGCTGAAATGGGGCAAAGCAGACCCGCGTCCGAACCCGTGGAATGAATATGCCGACACCCTGGAGTTCACCCTGCCCTCGCCGCCGCCGGAGCACACCTTCGAGCAGCTGCCGAAGCAGTCGGACTGGGACCGCGCGCATCACTGATGCCCGCAACGCCCGGGGCCGGTAAAGCCCCCCTGGCTGGCAGATAAAGAAAGGCCCCGGATACTCCGGGGCCTTTTTCTTTTCGCCTGCGAAGGCCGGACACTCTGTTTCTGACACGGCTTTGACATGTCCTGGCCCGCGCGAGATGTTCGGGCGGCAGCCTTATCACCTGAACTCTCAGGCGACAGGGATCGAGACCATATCACCGTACATTCCGGCACAGGGCTAAGCCCCGCTTATGATCAAGGCAGGCATGTCTATGCCTGCTCTCGCGGTATCGCAGCGTCTGAGCGGCAGGCGACACTGAAAGGGGCGCCCGCAGGCGCCCCGATCTCTTTTACATCAGCCGGGCTTTGACCGCTGCACCTACGGTCGAGAAATCCATCGAGCCGGTGTATTTCTCTTTCAGCGCAGCCATAACCTTGCCCATGTCGCGGATGCCCGTGGCCCCGGTCTCGGCAATCACTCCGGCGATCGCCTCTTCGGTCTCGGCGGCGGTCAGCTGACGCGGCAGGTAATCTTCGATGATGGTGATTTCTGAGAGTTCCTTGGCTGCCAGCTCCAGACGGCCACCCTCTTCATAGATCTTCGCGCTTTCCTGACGCTGGCGGACCATCTTCCCCAGAAGCGCCAGGATATCGCTGTCGGGGATCCCCTCCGCCGCGGTGCCGTCCCCGCGCGCGGCAATATCACGGTCGCGGATCGCCGCACTGATCAGACGCAGCGTTGAGGTGCGCTCCGCCTCGCGCGCCTTCATGGCCTCCTTGAGACCCGCATTAATCCTGTCGCGCAAAGACATACTAAAACCTTCCGAAATGAGATCCCTGAAGCCTAATCTGAGCGGGTGCTGCGATCAAGTCTTGAGCAATTTTCCAAGGCATTGATTTTCAACGAAAATCCTTTTGTCACAAACCCTTGACCCCGGCCCCTCACAGGCATAGTTTCCGCCCCGTTTATCCCGGAGTTGCCCATGCCAAACGCTGCCCCCCGCCCCACCGCCTGCCTGGCCCTTGCTGACGGGACGCTGTTTTACGGTCAGGGTTTCGGCGCCGTTGGCGACACTGTTGCCGAGCTGGTGTTTAACACCTCGATGACCGGATATCAGGAAATTCTGACTGACCCCTCCTATGCCGGTCAGATCGTCACCTTCACCTTCCCGCATATCGGCAATACCGGCGTCACGCCGGAGGACGATGAAAGCGTTGAGACCCCGGCCGCGGCCGGTCTCGTGGTGAAATGGGATCCGACTGAGCCGTCGAACTGGCGCGCCACTGATGATCTGGTCGCCTGGCTGAAAAAGCACAACCGCATCGCCATCGGCGGCATCGACACCCGCCGTCTGACCCGTGCCATCCGCCAGCAGGGCGCGCCGCATGTCGCCCTTGCCCATAATCCGGACGGCATTTTCGACATCGAGGCGCTGATCGCCAAAGCCCGCGCCTGGAAGGGCCTTGTGGGTCTGGATCTCGCCAAAGACGTCACCTGCGCGCAAAGCTACCGCTGGAACGAGAAGACCTGGGCCTGGCCCGAGGGCTATACCCAGCGTGAGGGCGAAGGTCTGCGCGTTGTGGCCATCGACTATGGTGCCAAGCGCAACATCCTGCGCTGCCTCGCCTCGGCGGGCTGCGATGTGACCGTTCTGCCGGCCACCGCCACCGCAGAAGATGTGCTCGCGCTGAACCCGGAAGGCGTTTTCCTCTCGAACGGCCCCGGCGATCCGGCCGCCACCGGCGTCTATGCCGTGCCGATGATCCGGGAAGTGCTGAAGAAAGACATTCCGGTCTTCGGCATCTGCCTTGGTCACCAGATGCTGGCGCTGGCCCTGGGGGCCAAAACCGTCAAGATGAACCACGGCCACCATGGTGCGAACCACCCGGTGAAAGACGTTGAAACCGGCAAAGTCGAGATCACCTCGATGAACCACGGCTTCACCGTCGACAGCCAGACCCTGCCCGAGGGTGTGATCGAGAGCCACGTCTCGCTCTTTGACGGCTCGAACTGCGGTATCCGCATGACCGACCGCCCGGTGTTCTCGGTGCAGCACCACCCCGAGGCAAGCCCGGGCCCGCAGGACAGCTTCTATCTCTTTGAGCGGTTCGCCGAGGCCATCCGCGCCCGTCGCGCCTGAAGATAAGATCCCGTCACAGCGGGTCTCAGAGGCCGCGCCCTTCACGGGGCGCGGCTTTTGCTTTGCGGCAGGCGCAGGGTTAACGCGCGGTTAACCAATCGCTGCGAGGCTCGGGCGATGGACACCCGTCATCATTTTCCTGAGCTGCCTCCCCTCTCTTCATCCGCCGCTGCACCTTCGCCCGCGGCTGCGGATGCGCAGCTTCTGAACCTGCTGCTCAGCCGTTTCCCGGAACGGCGCCCCGCGCTCCGCAGCGCGGGGCTGACCGCCATGCGCTGCCGGATCCCGCTGACCGATGAGTTGCGCGCGCGGCGTCTGCTGAGCGAAGATCTGCTGCTGACGCTTCTGAGTGAGGTGAGCGGGCTGCCGCGGTCTGGCCCGGGCCCGCTGCGCCCCTGTGCGGAGCTGCTGAGGCTCTGCGGGGCTGCGGCCTGCCTGCAGGCGCTGTGCCTGCCTCTGGGGCGGCGGGGCGATCGGGTGGTGCTGGCGGTCGCAGATCCGCACAGCCTTGCCCGGATTGCGGAATGGCCCGTCTTTAAGGGCCTTCGCCTTGAAGGCTGTCTCGCCCCGCCCGAGGAGATCCGGACCGCCATCGCCCGCTGCGCCGCCCCCGCTCTGCTCGCGGCGGCTGAGACCCGCCTGCCCGCAGATCTCAGCGTTCGTGGTCTTGCGCCCTCTCTGCCGCGCGCGCTCCGCCCGGCTTTGTGGTGCGCCATCGCTGCCATTGTGATTTTACAGCCCGCCGTCGCGTTTCTGCTGCTGACCGCCTGGCTTTCTCTGGCGCTGATCGCTTCAACGGCGCTGCGGTTATATGCGCTGGTCCAGGGCCTGCGCCATCCGCCAAAGCCGCCCCCCCCGCCCGAGCTGGTGGCAGAGCCGCCGGTGATCTCAATCCTTGTGCCGCTCTTTCGGGAGCCGGATATCGCGCCGCGCCTGCTGCGGCGCCTGGAGGCGCTGGCCTATCCGCGCGGCTGCCTTGAAGTGCTGCTGATTCTCGAAGAACAGGACCCCGAAACGCTGCAGGCCCTGCGCTCTGCCGGTCTGCCGGGGTGGATGCAGCTGGTTGTGGTGCCAAAGGGCAGCGTCACCACCAAGCCCCGCGCGATGAACTACGCGCTCTCCTTCGCGCGGGGCAGTATCATCGGGATCTATGACGCCGAAGATGCCCCCGACAGCGATCAGCTTCTGCAGGTGGCAGCCACCTTTGAGGCCGCGCCTGAGGATCTGGCCTGCCTGCAGGGGGCCCTCGATTACTATAACCCGCGCAGCAATCTGATCGCGCGGCTCTTTACCGCTGAATATGCCGCCTGGTTTCGGGTGATGATGCCCGCGCTGCAAAGGATTGGCTTTCCGATGCCGCTTGGCGGCACCACCCTCTTTATCCGCCGCGCGCATCTGGAACGCCTCGGGGCCTGGGATGCCCATAATGTCACCGAAGACGCGGATCTTGGGATCCGCATCGCCAGGCACGGGCTGCGCACGCAGATGCTCAGCGTCACCACCCATGAGGAGGCGAACTGCCGCCCCCGCCCCTGGATCCGCCAGCGCAGCCGCTGGATCAAGGGCTATATCCTGACCTGGGCCGTCCATATGCGAAACCCGCTGCGGCTCTGGCGTGCTTTGGGGCCGAAGGGATTCGCGGGCTATCAGCTGCTTTTTCTGGGTGCGCAAAGTCAGGTGCTGCTCGCGCCGCTGAACTGGTCGTTCTGGCTGATCTTTGCGGGGCTGCCGCATCCCGCACGCGGCCTGATCGCTGAACCGATACTCCTGACGATGACCGCGGTCTTTCTGCTGAGTGAGGTTCTGCTGATCGCCTGCGCGGCCCTTGGACTTCAAAGGACGCGCCACCCCAGCCTTTGGAGGGTGACGCTGCTCTTTCAATTCTACCACCTGATGGCGGCCGTGGCGGGATGGCGGGCGCTGCGCGAGGCCTTCCGCAATCCGTTTTACTGGGCCAAGACCTCTCACGGCCATTTCGACGGTGAGGTCGCAGGCCCCCCCGGAATTACACTGCCCGATCCGCATGAAGGTGATGGCCCCGCCCTGCCCGAGGCGGGCCTGCGGCAGTTTCCCGAAAGCCAAAAGCAAAAGACCTCGCTTTTTGCGGGCCCTGCCGGCTCAGCACCCCGGCAGCTTTTCCCCAAAAAATCCGCTGAAACCGAAGCGCCCGACAGATAACGCCCCCATGTTCAGGTGGCGCAGGCGATCCGCAGTCTCAATAATGGAGGACACCGGCAGGCCCGGAACGGGTGCCCGACAGGATTTCCCCAACGCGGGCCGGGCTCCCCGAGGTCGGCCGGGACAAGACCTGAGGCCGGCGTCAGCCCCCCCGTCGCCCGCCCGGCGCAGCCCAAAAACCCGAAGGGTCAGACCATCTTCACTTCGCCCGCGTCAATCATCAGGCGGGTCTCAAAGGCCAGCGAGATGTGCAGGCGAAGCGCCGCGCAGGCGGCGTCACCATCCCGGGCTGCAATCGCGGTGACCAGGGCCTCATGCTCGGCGAGAGCGGCCGAATCGCGGCCCTCAGCCGCCAGAGAGGTTGAGGCCAGAAGCGCCATGGAGCGGTGCACCAGATCGAGCTGCTGGATCAGATACCGGTTGTGCGACGCCAGATGGATCTGCTTGTGAAACCGCCGGTTCGCCCGCGCCAGAGCGCCCGGATCGCCCAGAAGTTTCATATCTTCGCGCACCATAGCTTTCAGCAGGCGAATCTCTTCTTCACTCGCATGCTGGGCCGCCAGACGCGCCGCCAGCCCCTCGAGTTCAGCCCGCACCGCATAAAGTTCTGCCAGCTGATTGTGGTCCAGCGAGGCGACAATCAGGCTGCGCCCGTCGCGCGACAGCATCGACTGCGTCTCAAGACGCTGCAAAGCTTCGCGCACCGGGGTGCGCGATACGCCAAACCGCTCGGCCAGCTCTGATTCCACCAGCCGGTCGCCGGGGCGATAGATCCCCGCATCGATCGCCTCAAGGATCAGAGTATAGGCGTCTTTTTGCGGAACGGGCGGGAGTTTTGCGTGTGATGCTGTCATGGGCGGAAACCTAAGACCCAGTCGCCCGTCGGGCAAGCAAAGGATTGCGCCTGCGACGATCTCATCCTAGCTCTGTGGCATGGAACACGCCGCCGATCCCTCGCCCGCCTTTCGTCACGTCTCAGCCTGGGTCTTTGACCTCGACAATACCCTCTATGATCCCGCGATCCGGCTCTTCGACCAGATTGAGGGCAGGATGGAGGATTTCGTCATGCGCACCCTCAAGGTGGAGCGTGACACCGCCCATCGTCTGCGGCGCGAGTTCTGGGCCACCTATGGCACCACGCTGGCGGGGCTGATGGAAAAGCATGGGATTGAGGCCGATCCCTTCCTTGAAGAGGTGCATGACATCGACTTCAGCGCGCTGAAGCCCGATCCGCTGCTCAGCGCCCGGATCGCAGCTCTGCCGGGGCGGCGCATTGTCTATACCAATGCCACCGTGCCCTATGCCCGCGCGGTGCTTGAGGCGCGGGGGATGACACCGCTTTTTGATGCGGTCTATGGCGTGCAGGAAGCGGATTACCATCCCAAGCCCCGCCGCGAAGCTTTTGAGCGGATTTTCAGCCTTGATGCGCTCGCCACCCGCCAGGCGGCGATGTTTGAGGATGATCCCCGCAATCTGGCGGTGCCCCATGAGATGGGCATGAAGACCGTTCTGGTTGGCCCGGAAGCCGTCACTGCGCCCCATATCCACCATCACACGACGGATCTGAGCAGTTTCCTCGGGCGACTGACTGGTCTTTAATCCGGGTGGATCCGCCCCCCTGAGGCGCATGGACCGCAGAGGTGCCTCAGGATCCGCTTTATCAATCGCGTCCAGAGGGGCAGGCCGCGGAAGCCTTTCTTTTAAAAAGGCATTCCCACTGAACGGGCCGCCTGCTCTGCCCATCGCCGCGAGGGGGTGCGACAACGGGTCCTGCTGCCGCAGCGCCTGGCCAATCGGTATATTGCCCGCGCAGCTTTCACTGACGGAGGGCCCTATGGCCGCAACCGACCAACCGCGCCGCAAGGGCCTTGTCTGGCGTCTGCCGATCATCGGCACCATCCTGCGCGACATTGAACGTGACTTTAACTCGGTTTTCTATCTGATCGGCGGCGCCGTCAGCCTGGCGCTTTCGGCAGCGATGATCTGGGGTCTGCATGTTCTGACCCTCGTCGCGCTGGTCGAGGTCTTCGCGATGTTCGTCTTTATGATCGCGATCACCCGCGGTTGAACACACCCCCTCGCGGCTTCCCCTTTCAGGCCCTTCCGGTTACACCGGGAGGGCCTTTTACCTGAGGAGGGGCTGCCATGACGCGCGAAAGCTTTGACATCCTGGTTTCGGGGGGCGGCGTCGCGGGCCTTGCGGCCGCCGCGGCTTTCGGGACAGCCGGGTTTCGGGTGCTCTGCGTGGACCCTGCCCCGCCCGTCACCTCAGAAGCTGCTGCCGGAGCGGATCTGCGCACCACGGCTTTTCTGCAACCCTCTGTGGCGCTGCTTGAGCGTGCAGGCCTTTGGGCGCGGCTTGCGCCTGAGGCCTCGGCGCTGCAGGTGATGCGTATCATCGATGCCGGCGGCCCGGAGCCGGTGGCCCGCCTCATCCGTGACTTCGACGCCGCCGATATCTCGGATGCGCCTTTTGGCTGGAACCTGCCGAACTGGCTTTTGCGCCGCGAAATGGTGGCGCATCTGGCGACCCTGCCCGGCGTGGAATTCTGCCCCGGGGTGGCCACGACATCGGTGCTGGCGCGCGAAGACGCCTGCCTCGTCAGCCTGTCAAACCAGCGCCACATCCGCGCGAAACTGCTGATCGCGGCGGACGGGCGCGATTCTTTCGTGCGCAACGCCCTTGGAATCGCTGCCACCCGCACCTCTTACGGGCAAAAAGCGCTGGTCTTTTCGGTCACCCATGAACTGCCCCATGAGAATGTCTCAACGGAAGTGCATCGCTCAGGCGGGCCTTTCACGCTGGTGCCGCTTCCCCCCCGCAATGGGCTGCACGCCTCTTCGGTGGTCTGGATGGAGCGCGGCCCCGAGGCGAGCCGCCTGGCCGCGCTGCCAGACACCGAGTTCGAAGCAGAGGCCTTCACCCGCTCCTGCGGCATTCTCGGGGCGCTTAAACTGGCAACGCCGCGCCTGATGTGGCCGATCATCACCCAGAAGGCTGCGGAGTTGACCGCCCCGCATACGGCCCTGATCGCAGAGGCAGCCCATGTCGTGCCGCCCATCGGCGCGCAGGGGCTGAACATGAGCCTGAACGATGTCGCAGCACTTCTGGATCTGGCCGAGGCCGATCCGGAGGCTCTGGGCAGCGCCCCCATGCTGGCCGCCTATGAGCGCGCACGCGCGGGGGATGTGGCGCTGCGGGTCCAGGGGATTGATCTTCTCAACCGCGCCTCCATGCTGGCCCCGCAGCCTCTGCGGGATCTGCGGGCCGGGGCGCTCGGGCTGTTTTACGGCATCGCCCCGGTGCGCAAAGCGCTGATGAAAGCCGGGCTCGGCCTGCGCTGAGCCCGGCCCGGCCCCCTCTCAGCCCGGGAAGCCGGAGGCCAAGCGGATATCGCCGGTTTCAAAGCCGCGCCAGTTCTTCTGAACCGGGTTGAGGCGCTTTTGCGCTGCGGGATGTGCCGCATCGAGAAGGCCATGACGCACCAGCAGTGCCGCGATCACGGCCTCTGAGGCGCGGGAGTTGCCATCCGCGATCTTGACCGCCATCCCCAGCTTTTTCTCGGGCGCGATGGCGATGAAAACGGCTTCTGCCCCGGTCTTGATCGTCACGCGGTGGTTCATGGCGCGCATCAGTTCGGTGCAGGCGCGGCCTTCTCCGGCGACATATTCGGGATGCGCGGCCATGGCCCGGGTCAGGGCAAACATCGCGCGGTCCCGGGCATCTCCCTCGCCGCTCGCCCCGGCGAAAGCCGCCATGGCCCGCGCAAGACCCGTCAGCGAGGTCGCGAAATTCGGCGCGGAGCAGCCGTCGATGCCATAGCCGGGGCTGGTCTCACCGGTGACCTCATCATGGGCCTGGGCGATGGCACGCTGCAGCGGATGGGCGGGATCGACATATTCGGCATCGCCCTTCAGATGACGGTTCATCATCAGAAAGCCGGTGTGCTTGCCCGAGCAGTTGTTATGGATCTGACAGGGCGCCTCACCCGCCCGGATCAGGCGGTTGCGCTCGGTCAGATCTGAGGGTTCGTGACAGCCGCAGCGCAAATCGGCCTCGGACATCCCCATATCCGCGAGCCAGCGGGTCACCGCCCCGACGTGCAGCGCCGCGCCCTGATGGCTGGCGCAGGCCAGCGCGAGCTGCTGCGGCTTCAGCCCGGCCCCCGCGCCGCTCTCCATCAGCGGCAGCGCCTGGATCATCTTGCAGCTCGAACGCGGATAGATCATCGCCGCCGCATCGCCCCAGGCCTCTCTAAGCCCGCCCTCTGCATGCCAGACCACCGCATGGCCCAGATGGCGGCTTTCCATCCGCCCGCCGCGCCAGAGTTCAGCCATCGCAACTGCCGTCATATTCAAATCCTTCCCATTGAACCGTTTGCCGCTGTTCCCGCAGCATAACAGATACGCGATTTCCCGCTCAGGGGGGTTTCAACTGGCAGGATAAACGCGCTAAAAGATGGCATATCGAGTTGAAATAACCCCCGCCACCGGAAAAGCTGGCAAAGCTGATGAGGCAGGGAACGGCTGGAGGCCTTGGGCTGATGATGAAACGACTTTCGGGCGTGCTTGCGGGTGCAGTACTGGCCGTGGGCTTCTCTGCGGCAGGTGCTCAGGCACAGTCGGCGGCACAGACGAAATGCGTCTCGGCAAAGACCGACTGGAGCGTTTGTGTCTGGGAAAAGCCGAAAGAATGCTGGGGCGTCTCGACTCCCAAGGAATCGGTAAACTCGCGCGGCGGCAAGCCGGTTCAGGTGCGCCGCGGCGATACCATGCTGTTTGTGACCTACCGCCCCGGCCAGAATGCCCGCGGTGAGGTTTCGTTCACCCCGGGCTATGCCTATGGTGCCGGTGCGACCGTCACCCTGCAGATCGGCAGTGAACGTTTCACCATGGTGACCGATGGCGAATGGGCCTGGCCGCGTGACGCCGCTCAGGACACCGCGATCCTCGCAGCCATGCGCCGTGGCAATGAAGCCGTTCTGACCGGCTCCTCCTCGCGCGGCACCGATACCCGCGATACATTCTCGCTGCGCGGCTTTACGGCGGCGATGCAGGAAGCTGAAAGCCGCTGCAAATAAGGCTTTCGAAAAAATTTCGAAAAAAGTTGAGGGCTGCCATCCGGCAGCCCTTTTCCTTTCCGTTTCCACAGGTTAAAGAAGCGCCAGTGCCGCCTTAGCTCAGTTGGTTAGAGCGCCGGATTGTGGATCCGGAGGTCCCCCGTTCGAGCCGGGGAGGCGGTACCACTTCAAAACCCGCCCGCAGCGCCGCTGCGGGCGGGTTTTGCCTTTCAGGGTCCCTCTTTAACGTGCCCTGCCCTTGCGGTTCCGGCTACTGCATCCCCCAGGGCCAGATGCCTGAACGGAGGCGCGGACAATGTGCCTTCCCCTCAGTCTGAGGGGCAGGACTGCAGCACGCCGCCCGGGTTCTTACACGGACAAAGAAAAACGCCGCCCCTTTCAGGGCGGCGTATCACAGATGTCAGCGGATATTGACCGGCAGGACCAGATTGGTCGGCTTGCCATCAGGCGGCGCATCGACGCTGCCACGGCTGCGGGCCTGATTGACCAGTTGCTGATCGACCGTAGCATTGCCCGAGCTTTTGCGCAGGCTCACCCCGGTGATCTGTCCGCCGCCGGTGATCGAGATCGCAAGAACAGCCTGGATGCGCCCTCCGGCGAAGCGCTGACGGCGCATGTGGCGATCGAGCTGCCCCTGCACGCCGCGCTTCCAGCGCTGCATGGCATCCGCCGTGGCCGAGCCGCGCGCCGAGGCGGCAGCCCCGCCGTTGCTGGCGGCAGCGGCCTGCTGCGGCGGTTGCGGGCGGCGCTCGCGGCGCGGCTCTTCCCGGCGCGGACGCTCAGCGCGTTCTTCGACCTTCGGAGCCTCCGGACGGCGTTTCGGGCGGGTCTCCGGCGGCGGCGGAGGCGCAACCGGTTCAGGAATATCCTCAGGGGCCGGCGGCTCGGGCTCGGGCTCGGGTTCAGGCTCCGGTTCAGGTTCAGGTTCCGGCTCGGGTTCGGGCTCAGGCTCCGGCTCGGGTTCCGGCTCAGGCTCAGGCTCAGGTTCCGGCTCGGGCTCCTCGATCGGCTCCTCCTCTTTCACCTCTTCCTGGGCGACAGAGGGCGGCTCCGGAGGGGCGGGCTCTTCCGCGATCATCTCCATGACCGGCAGTTCCGTCAGGTCGATAAGCAGGGCCTCGCCGCCCTCCTCACGCCCCATCCGCACATTCAGCCACGAGGCCAGGGCCACCGCGCCCGACAGGGTCAGCGCAACCGCCGCCGCCGAGAGCACCCAAGCGAAATTCTCGGCCAGGACCCGCGTGCGTGCGATCTGCTGCGTCCAGTCGTTCATGGACGCCCCTCCGCAACCGGTGCCTCCGGGGCTGCAGCAGCGGCAGGACCCGCGGTTGCCGCATCCTGACCCACCAGGCCGACCTGCGTAAATCCGCCACTGCGCAGCAGGTTCATCAGCTCCATCAGCGCCCCATAGGGCACGGTCTGATCCGCGCGAATGTAAAGCCGCGCCTCCGGATCAGCGGCGGTCGCCTGACGCAGCACATCCGCCAGCGCCTCACGCGCGATGGTCTCATTGCCGACCGAGATCGTCAGATCCGGCTGCAGCGTCACATAAACCGGCTCCTGCGGGCGCGGCGCGGCTGCGGCATTTGAGCGCGGCAGATTGACCGGCACATCCACCGTCGAGAGGGGCGCTGCCACCATAAAGATGATCAGCAGCACCAGCATGACGTCGATGAAAGGCGTGACGTTGATCTCGGAATTTTCCTGCAGCTCGTCGTCACCGCTGCCCTGGTTGATACCCCCGGCCACGGCTCAGTTCCCCTTCAGGTGACGGAAATCGATGTCACGGCTCAGCAGGCGCAGCGCGGCGGCGCCGGCATCGCCGAGGTTCAGCTTATAGGCTGCGATCCCGCGCGTGAAATGGTTGTAGATCACCACCGCCGGAATTGCCGCCACAAGGCCGATCGCGGTCGCAAACAGCGCCTCTGCGATCCCCGGTGCCACGACGGCGAGGTTGGTGGTGCCGCTTTCGGCAATACCGATAAAGGAGTTCATGATCCCCCAGACGGTGCCGAACAGGCCCACAAACGGCGAGACAGATCCCACGGTCGCCAGAACGCCCATCCCCCGGCGCAGACGCGCGGTGGCCTGGGCATCGACCCGCCCCACGATCGAGACGGCGCGCTCTTTCAGCCCTTCGGCACCGGCACCGTCGAGAACCGCATCCGAGCGGCCATATTCTTCATGGATCGCCCGGGCCATAAAGGCCGCCGGATCCCGACGCTCTCCAAGATCGCGCACTGCCGCCTCAAGCGAGGGGGCGCGGGTCAGAAGCCGTGCCGCCCTGCGGGCGCGGGCTTTGGCAAAGCCGATCTCGATCATCTTGAAAACAAAGATCGTCCAGGTGAGGAAAGCCGCGACAGCCAGCAGGATCATCACCGCTTTCACAACCGCATCCGCCTGGCGATACATGCCCTCCGGCGAGAGGTCATGCGCCGCAGTCTGAGGAGCAGCCCCCGGCTGAACGCCCCCGTGATCCGGGCCGCCCCGATGATGATGCCCGCCGCCGCGACGACCGTTCAGGCCGATCTCGCGCAGCCCCTCCGTGGCTTCAGCCCCCTCAGCGGCTGCCGCATCGGCAGGGGCCGCGGCCTGAGATCCTGCCTGAGATGCCGCAGCGGGCTCCGACTGCGCGGGGGCGTCCGACACCGGCGCAGTTCCGATGACCGGAGCCGCCGGGGACACCGCCGCCGGGGCCGTTTCTTGCGGAGAGGCCGCTTCGGGCGCGGGAGCCGGGACCACTGGCGCGGCCGGGGCCGCCACAGCAGGCGCGGAAGTCTCAGCCGGAGCTGCCGGAGTGACGCCCTGCCCCGCATCAGAGGTCTGTGCCACGGCGGCGGTCGCCAGTCCGAAAACCAACAGCGCGCTGGCGGGAAGAGTAGAAAGCCGGGGCATAACAGGGTCCGATCTCTGGTACGATTCGCGGGAGTTATACAAAAATAGTCAGGAATTGACAGCCCGACCCTCCGGGCCAAAGGTGACAAACTGTGTCACATCACATTTTCCTGCCCGCCCCTTTTGCTTTTCACCGCTTTCAGTCTATATACGGCGCTCAGCCCGAGGATTTGCCCATGACCGCCGCTCAGACTGCTGCGCCTGCCGCCGCGACCGCCCCGATCACCCAGGATGTGATGACCATTCCGCGCAAACTGCCGGAAGGGGGAAAGGTGAACCTTGTGGGTCTCACCCGCGAACAGCTGCGCGAGGCGCTTCTGACGGCAGGCACGCCGGAGAAACAGGTGAAGATGCGCCTCGGCCAGATCTGGCTGTGGATGTATCACTGGGGTGTGCGCGACTTCGCCTCGATGACCAATCTGTCGAAAGACTACCGCGCCCTGCTGGCTGAGCATTTTGAAATTGCCCTGCCCGAGATCGTGACCCGTCAGATCTCGGCCGATGGCACCCGCAAGTATCTGCTGCGCATCGCCGGTGGCCATGAGGTTGAGGCGGTCTATATCCCCGAAGAGGGTCGCGGCACGCTTTGCGTGTCGAGCCAGGTGGGCTGCACGCTCACCTGTTCGTTCTGCCACACCGGCACGCAGAAACTGGTGCGCAACCTGACCGCAGGTGAGATCGTCGGCCAGCTTCTGGTGGCGCGCGATGATCTGGGCGAATGGCCCGAGGTGGGTCAGGGCTCGATTGAGCAGCGTCTGGTGTCGAACATCGTGCTCATGGGCATGGGTGAGCCGCTTTATAACTTTGAGAACGTCCGCGACGCGATGCGCGTGGTGATGGACGGCGAAGGCCTGGCCCTTGGCCGCCGCCGCATCACGCTCTCGACCTCGGGCGTGGTGCCTGAGATTGCCCGCACCGCTGAGGAGATCGGCTGCCAGCTCGCGATCAGCTTCCACGCCACCACCGATGAGGTGCGCGACGTCCTGGTGCCGATCAACAAAAAATGGAACATCGAGAAGCTGCTGACCGCACTTCGCGAATACCCCAAGCTGTCGAACTCGGAACGCATCACCTTTGAATATGTGATGCTGAAAGATGTGAACGACTCGGACGCCGATGCCCGCCGTCTGGTGCGTCTGATCCAGGGGATCCCGGCGAAGATCAACCTGATCCCCTTCAACGAATGGCCCGGCTCGCCCTATACCCGGTCGGACTGGGAGCGCATCGAGGCTTTCGCCGATATCGTCTATAAAGCCGGCTATGCCTCGCCGATCCGCACCCCGCGCGGCGAGGACATCATGGCCGCCTGTGGCCAGCTGAAATCCGCGACCGAGCGCCAGCGCAAGAGCCGCGCACTGATCGAGGCCGAAGCGGGTCTCTGAATTATTCACACCATACGCATAAACGGCGGGCTTCGGCCCGCCGTTTCTTTTTGGCGTCAAATGTAGGCCGATAAACGAAATTGGCAGCCCGAAGGCTGCCAAATCCCAGGTTCAGGTGCTGAACTCAGAAGCGTGTGGTCATACCAAGTCGGAACAGACGTCCGTTTTCCCGATATTCAACCGCCGTTTCCGGCTGTTTATCGAAGAGGTTGTCGATACCAAGATTTACGGTGACCTTGTCGGTCAGCTCATAGCTCGCACCCACGTTGACAAGGAAGTAGCCTTTGCTGTTCTGCCCGCGGGTCACTGCCCCCGTGCCGCCGCCTGCACCCGCAATATCGGCAACCGTAACCGGATTCGCCTGCTTACCGACGTAATTGACCGCGCCGTTAAGCTTCAGGCGGTCGGTTGCCCGGTAATTTCCTCCAAAGCTGACGTTCCACTCAGGCGTCGCGGCCATGGGGAAATCAACATCGATCCCGGTATAGCGGAAAGAGGACTTACCGATCCAGGTTGCCGTTCCTGTCAGACTAACCTTCTCATTGATCTCCTTGCTGAATCCGGCCTCGATGCCTGCCGTTTTACCTGCGTCAAAGTTTGCTCGGCGGAAATATTCCTGAGCGGGATCGTAGCCTTCATCACCGGGCTGCAGCTTCTGTGCCCCGATCATGTCGCTGACATCATTGTAAAAGCCCGTGACTTCCCAGCTCAGGGTCTCACCCTGATAATTCAACCCCAACTCGTAGTTATGCGACGTCTCAGGACGCAGTTCGGGGTTGCCATAGACACTGCAGGTCGGGGTAACGACAGGCACATAGGGCAGACAGGCAGTCCCGCGCGAGGTGAGCAGATAGTCGGGGTTCAAATTTCGCAGGTCAGGTGCGACGAAAGCCTGGCTATAGCCTGCCTTCAGCACCAGTCCACCGCCGAAATCGTAGTTGGCATAAAGCCGGGGGGTCGCATGAACGCCATATTTGTCATGCTGATCGACCCGCAGGCCGGCGGTCAGGGTCAAAGCGTCGCTGAACTGCAGACGGCCTTCCGCATACAGAGCTGCTGTAGCCGTCCGCCCCTCGACAAGCGTTCTGCCACGATTGGAGTAGAGAGGATCGTAAAGTTTCTCCTGGGTAGCCGTGAAGCCCAGAGTGTAATCCAGTGGGCGCCCGCCAAGATTGGTGCTGTTGACATAGCGCGTGTCGAACGTGCGCGTGTCATAGCTGACGGGCTTATCTTCATCGCCCTCTTTCACGTTCTCTGAAAATTCGAACCGCAGGGCCGTCTCCAGCGTGCCGCCACCCAGAGCCCAGGTATTGGTTATGCCCGCTGAATCGCGGCTGACAGTGCGCGCCTCACTATCGGCCGTAAGAGGATTATCCAGATAGTTCTCAGAGGTGCGGCCAATCTCAGCACTCCAGGACATAACCTCTGACTGAGCCCAGTCAAACCGGACACCGCCACTGCGGGTGACGTTTCCTTTGGCCGCGACGCGTCCGTCGGTAGCAGCAGAAGGGCTTTCCACCTTGCTGTATTTTCCCCAGGCGGAAAGTGTAAGATCCTTGCCGAGGGGGCCAGTGACGAATCCCGAAATGTTATGACCGTCAGCGGTGCCACTGCGCTCGCCAACTGTGGATTCAACCGTGGTTGATCCCGACCACTGGTCATATCCTTTTTTAGTAATGATGTTAATCACACCACCCATGGCATCCGAGCCATAGAGCGTCGACATCGGACCGCGCACGATCTCGATGCGCTCGATGGCATCCACCGGCACGACACTCAGATCCCCCTGATAATCACGCGGCATGGTGGCCCGGGTCGACGTACGGCGACCATCGACCAGCGTCAGAGTACGGGAAGAAGACATACCCCGGAACGACACCGATTTGCCGCCGTCGTTCCCGTTGGTGATGTTCAGACCCGGCACGGTGCGCAGCACGTCCTGCAGATCGCGTGCGCCGGTTGCCGCCAGCTCTTCGGCGCCAATCACCGTGATCGAAGCGGGCGCGTCCTGCAGCGAGGTCGCTTTACCCGAAGCCGAGCTGACGAGCACCGCATCAAGCTGCACGTCATCATCGGTCGCTGCATCCTGGGCCAGGGCAGCAAAGGGCAGCGCGGCGCTGATCAGCGCACAGCCGGTCAGAAGGCGGGCACGGGCGAGACGGGAGGCGGTCGTGGGGGCGACAGACATTCAGACGAACTCCGGCAGTAGAAATGTGAGGGGCGGTCGCTGCCAACCGGCTGCATCCGCGGGTTGACGAGGCGATTACCCCCGGGCCGGAATGAAGTCTACCATTTCAATCAGGATTAATTGTAACAGAAGCTGTCACAGGGGCTACCCCGGCCCTCTGGCAACATTTTGCAACAAATTTCTGAAAAAACTTAGGGGGGCCGATGCATCCCGAAGGCGATGAAACGCAGCGAACGCCTCCGCAGGCCCCCTCTGCCAGGTCAGAACCTGATGAACCCGGTCACACGCGGCTGTAGAGGCAAGGCCATACATTCGCCTGCCAGAAGCATCGCAACCGGTGTGAAAATTCTGAAAGATGGGGAAGGTGCAGGTTTCTGTTGCCAGGTACCTGCGAACCCCGCCTTACGGTGCTACCCGCAAGGACTTAGTTTCGGTACCCGAACTGCTTACGCAGCAAGGGCCACCGGAGCACGGTTGTCGTTTGCAACTGTACATTTTGCACCGATAACGGTGGTGGCTCACCGAGACAAAGCAAACATCTTTAGACGTTCGTCGATCCTGTTTCGGCCCCACACTCCCCAAACGAAGGAGAATGATGGTGGAGCCGCCGGGTACCGCCCCCGGGTCCGATCCGCTTATTCCATGCGCGTTTATGTCCATAGTCCCCGTGGGTTGCCCCGGCGAAGACAGATTTAACATAGGCGAGCCGCCGCCGCTTCGCAAGGGGCGCATAATCGGTTATCGGGGTGGAACTGGACGCGCCCTGCGGCGTCAGCTAGAGACAGATCATGACCACCCGCGACATTCCGAAGAAAAACCCGCCCTCCGCCCCGAACAGCCGGGAAGCGCGCCTGAAAGCCGCGCTGAAAGCCAATATGGCAAAGCGAAAGGCGCAGGCGAAAGAACGGGCGTCAGAGGCAGAAGACACCGATACTGATTACGGGCAAGAGGACTGAGGCGATGGATGCGATCCTGGTGCGCGGCGGCGCAGAACTGAATGGTGAGATCCCGATCGCGGGGGCAAAAAACGCCTGTCTGACCCTCATGCCCGCGACGCTTTTGTCGGAAGAGCCGCTGACGCTGACCAATGCGCCGCGCCTCTCAGACATCCGCACCATGACCACGCTGCTGCAAAGCCTTGGCGCCGAAGTGCAGCCGCTGCAGCAGGGTCAGGTTCTGGCGATGTCGTCGCATGATCTGACTTCGCGCCACGCCGATTATGAGATCGTGCGCAAGATGCGCGCCTCGATCCTGGTGCTCGGACCGCTGCTCGCGCGCTTTGGTGAGGCGGAGGTATCTCTGCCCGGCGGCTGTGCCATTGGCGCCCGCCCGGTCGATCTGCACCTCAAGGCCATGGAGGCGCTCGGCGCGCAGATTGATCTGCGCGACGGCTATGTGCTGGCAAAAGCGCCCCTCGGTGGTCTGCGCGGTGCTGTGATCGATTTCCCCTTCGTCTCAGTCGGGGCCACGGAAAACGCGCTGCTGGCCGCCGTGCTGGCCAAAGGCACCACGGTGCTGAAAAACGCCGCCCGTGAGCCTGAGATCGTGGATCTGGTGATCTGCCTGCGCCGCATGGGTGCACAGATTGAAGGTGAGGGTTCTTCGACCATCACCATCCAGGGCGTTGACCGCCTGCATGGCGCGACCCATCCGGTTGTCACTGACCGCATTGAGCTTGGCACCTATATGCTGGCCCCGGCGATCTGCGGCGGCACGGTTGAATGCCTGGGCGGCCGGATGGATCTGGTCACCGCTTTCGCCGAAAAGCTCGATGAAGCCGGTGTGGCGGTGGAAGAAACCGCACGCGGTCTGAAAGTCAGCCGCAAAAACGGCCGCCTGAAGGCCGTGAATGTGGTGACCGAGCCCTTCCCCGGATTCCCGACCGATCTTCAGGCCCAGATGATGGCTATGCTCTGCACCGCAGAGGGCACGTCGGTTCTGGAAGAGAAGATCTTCGAAAACCGCTTCATGCATGCGCCGGAACTGACCCGCATGGGCGCGAAAATCGACGTCCACGGCGGCACCGCCAAGGTGACCGGGGTCGAGCGTCTGCGCGGTGCGCCGGTCATGGCAACCGATCTGCGGGCCTCAGTCTCGCTGATCCTCGCGGGCCTTGCGGCTGAGGGTGAGACGCTGGTGAAACGCGTCTATCACCTTGATCGCGGCTATGAGCGGGTGGAAGAAAAACTCGGCGCCTGCGGTGCCTCGATTGAGCGTATTCAGGAATAATCACTAAGAAACAGGAGGGCGGTTCATGGCAGATGCACGTTTTGAGGACGGCAACGAAAAGCCCCTGCGCCTGCGGGCGCAGAGCGCTGAGGATCTGCCGGTTCTGGCCGCCCTTCTGCAGGATGCGGTCTTCACCGCAGCCGATGTGAAATGGCAGCCGAAAAGCCGCCGCTTTGATCTGCTGCTGAACCGCTTTCGCTGGGAAGATGCGGATCACGCCCGCCGCGAGAACCGCGCCTTTGAGCGGGTCCGCACCGTGCTGACCATCCGCGATGTGCAGAAGGTGGCAAGTCAGGGTCTGAAGCCCGGCAATGCCGATCTGGTGCTCTCGCTGCTGACGGTGACGTTTACGCCCACCGAAGATGGCGCGGGTTATCTTGATCTGACGCTGGCAGGCGATGAGGCGCTGCGGCTGAGCGTCGAATGCCTGGATCTGACGCTCTCAGACGTCACACGCCCCTATCGCGCCCCCTCGGGCCGCGCGCCGGAGCATAAAGATCTCTGATCCGGCTTGAAATCCCGCGCCGGAATGCCTGGATTGAGCGGGGCGGGGGCAGATCCCCTGCCCGTCTTACCCTGTCCTGAGAAAGAAAGTCCGTGCCATGGGTGTCACTGAGCTTGCGCAGGATCTGGCCCATGAGGTCTCAAGCCGGGTCTCGGGGCTTTCAGAAAGCCTCTTCGATCCGGTGATCCGCCTTGGCGTGACCGGGCTGGCGCGGGCAGGCAAGACGGTTTTCATCACCTCACTGGTGTCAAACCTTCTCGACCGGGGCCGTATGTCGCAGCTTCAGGCCGAAGCTCAGGGCCGCATTGAAGCCGTCTGGCTGCAACCTCAGCCCGATGACACCGTGCCGCGCTTTGATTTTGAGGGGCATTTAGGCGCGCTGACCGGGCCTGCCCCGCGCTGGCCTGACAGCACGCGGGCGGTGTCCGAGCTGCGGCTGAGTTTCCGGATGCGGCCTTCGGGACTTTTGAAGTTCACCGGTCCGCGCAAAGTCCACCTCGATATCATCGACTACCCCGGCGAATGGCTGCTGGATCTCGGCCTGATGGATCTGAGCTATCAGGCCTGGTCGGACGGCGTTCTCTCGCGCGTGACGGGACGCGAAGAGGCACAGGCCTGGTTTCGCCTTCTGAGCGCGGTGGAGGATGCCACCTGGGATGAGCCTCTGGCGAAAGATCTCGCCGGTGCCTGGCGTGACCTTCTGGCGGCCCTGCGTCTGGCGGGGATGTCGGACGTCACGCCCGGCCGCTTCCTGATGCCCGGCGAGATGGAGGGCAGCCCCGCGCTGACCTTTGCCCCGCTGCCGCGCCCGGAGACCCCGGCCTCCCGTGGCCTCTGGCGTGAGATGGAGCGGCGCTTTGAGGCCTATAAGTCCCGCGTGGTGCGGCCTTTCTTCCGCGACCACTTCTCGCGCATCGACCGTCAGGTCGTGCTGGTGGATGCGCTGCAGGCCATCCACTCCGGCCCCGCAGCCCTTGAAGATATGCGCCGCGCCATGGCCGCGATCCTCGGGGCCTTCCGCCCTGGTCGCGGGGGCATTCTCTCGGAACTTCTGCTGGGGCGGCGGGTTGAGCGGATCCTCTTTGCCGCTACCCGCGCCGATCACCTGCACCACAGCCAGCATGCGCGGCTGGTGACCATCCTTTCCGCCCTGCTGCGCGAGGCCAAAGACCGCGCCGATTTCGCCGGAGCCGAGACCGCCGCCATGGCCATCGCCGCCGTCCGCGCCACCACGGAAGTGGAGTTGCAGCGCGGCTCCGACAGCATTCAGGCGGTTCAGGGACGATTGGCGGACACCGGCAGGGTGGCTGCGATGTATGCGGGCGATCTGCCCTCAGACCCTTCGCGTCTGCTGGTGCCTGCCCGCGAAGGAGCCTCGGGTTGGCTTGACGGCGATTATGCCGTGATGCGTTTTGCCCCGGCGATCCAGGACCTTGTTCCGGGCCAGGGCCTGCCGCATATCCGGCTCGACCGGGCGGCGGAATTTCTGATCGGGGATCTTTTGTGAGTTCAGAGCCTCTGCTCCCCGAAGCCACATCGGTTCAGGTGATCGCCCCCGATATGCCGCTGCGGCCCCTTGACTACAAAGCCCCTGAAGGCGGGGTCCGCCCAGGCGCTTTCGTCGAAGTACCGCTGGGTCCGCGTCGGGTGAAAGGCGTGGTCTGGGGACCAGGCGCCGGGGATTTCCCGCTCGAAAAACTCAAAGCCATCAGCGCGGTTCTCGATGCGCCGCCCCTGCCCCGCGATCTGCGCGATTTTCTGGAACGCGCCGCCGCCTATACGCTCACGCCCCTGCCGCTGATGGTTCGTCTGGCAACCCGTGTTCCGGGTCTCGGCGATCCGCCGCAGATGCGCCGCCTGCTGCGCGCAACCGGGCAGCGCCCCGAAAAGCTGACCGAGGCGCGGGCGCGGGTTCTTGACGCACTGGAGGAATTCGGCGGCGCAGCCCTTCCGCTCGCGGATCTCACCCGCGCGGCGGGGGTTGGCAGTTCCGTCGTAAAGGGGCTCATCTCCATGGGCGCGATCCGCGAGGAGGAGGTGGCGAAGGACGCCCCCTACCCCCGGCTTGATCCCGCGCGTCCCGGTCGTCCGCTCTCGGGAGATCAGGCCGCCGCGGCTGAGAGCCTGCGCCAGGGTCTGCGCAGCGGCAGCTACGGCACCACCATGCTCAAAGGGGTGACCGGATCGGGGAAAACCGAAGTTTACCTTGAGGCCGTGGCGGAATGTCTGGCCATGGGCAAACAAGCGCTGGTTCTGCTGCCCGAAATCGCGCTGACCGCCGATTTCATGGCCCGGGTTGAGGCGCGCTTTGGTGCACGCCCGGGCGAGTGGCACTCCGGCATGACCACGACCGAGCGACGTCGGCTGTGGAAGATGTGCGCCGAAGGCGGCGTGGGCATGGTGGCCGGGGCGCGGTCGGCGCTGTTTTTGCCCTTTCAGAACCTTGGCCTCATCGTCGTCGATGAAGAGCATGACACCTCCTATAAACAGGAGGACGGGGTCTATTATTCCGCCCGCGATATGGCGGTGCTCAGGGCCTCTATGGGCGGGGCGCGGGTGGTGCTGGCCTCTGCCACGCCCAGCCTGGAGACATGGGTCAATGCCCATGAGGGACGCTATGGCCGGATTGATCTGCTGAGCCGCTTTGGCACGGCGGAGCTGCCCGAGATGCGGGCCGTCGATCTGCGCAAATCGGGGCTGCCCAGTGGCAAATGGATCGCCCCTGAGGTGGCAGACGCCATTCAGGGCCGCCTGCAGGCCGGAGAGCAGTCGCTTCTCTTCATGAACCGGCGCGGCTATGCCCCGGTCACCATCTGTCGCGCCTGCGGCAATCAGATCGCCTGCAACCACTGCGACGCGCGGATGGTTGAGCATCGCTACTTAGGCAAACTCGTCTGCCATCAATGCGGTGACAGCCGCCCCGTGCCGCCCGAATGCCCCTCCTGCCATGTGGAGGGGAAGCTGGTCGCCATCGGCCCCGGCGTCGAGCGGATGGCCGAAGAGGCCCAGGCGCTGTTTCCCGAGGCGAAAGTGAAGATCCTGTCATCGGATCTTTATACCTCGTCACGCGCGCTGAAGGCCGATATTGAAGCCATCGCCGGGGGTGAGGGTGATATCATCGTCGGCACCCAGATCGTCGCCAAGGGCCATAACTTCCCGCTGCTGACCCTGGTGGGCGTGGTGGATGCCGATCTGGGGCTTCAGGGGTCCGATCTGCGCGCCGCCGAGCGGACCTTTCAGCTGATGCGCCAGGTGGCAGGCCGGGCCGGGCGGACGGGACGGCGCGGCCTTGCGCTGTTGCAGACCCACCAGCCCGAGCACCCGGTCATCCGCGCGATCCTTTCGGGGGATGAAGAGGGGTTCTGGCGGACGGAAGCTGAGGCCCGCAAACTGCACGCCATGCCCCCCTATGGCCGTCTGGCCGGGATCATCATCACCGCCAATGATCCCCAGCTGGCCTTTGACATCGGCAACCACCTTGCCCGCAGCGCCCGCCCGCTCCAGGCCATCGGTGCCGAAGTCTGGGGCCCCGCCCCCGCCCCCATCGCCCGGATCGAGGGCCGCCACCGCGTACGCCTGCTGATCAAAGCCAGCCGCCGCGCGCCTTTGCAGGCGGCTCTCACCGACTGGCTGAAGGGGCTGAAACTCCCCGCCAACGCGCGGGTCGCCGTGGACATCGATCCGCAGAGTTTTCTCTGACGCGCGCGGCGGTCAGCTTGACGACGGCACTCGGAACAGCCGCCGCAAACAATCCAAACCTTTGGAACTCCAGCTTTTGGTCGTTTTCTGCGGGTGCGCGACACTCTTTATGGATTATGCCTTCAAGCCGAGACGCGGGCCGCCAGGCGGCGAGGCAGCTGCCGTTTGACGGACAAAGTCAAAGAGAGCCCGATGTCCCCTGCGAAATGCTCGTACGGTGGTACTCGGGAAGTTTCTCGACTGCCCTGTTTCATTGAGAGGCCTGTTCTTTCCGCCCATTCCCGGCTTCTGCGCAACGACCGTCAGCCCGGCTGAGCCCGCACCGTCTATGGCCCACCACCACCGATACTTCATGGACTGTAGCAAACGAACGCGCGCGGCAGTCCCTTATGCCTTCGACCCGCGAACTCCACGCGAACTGCCAGGCCCGCTCTTTTCGCCAGATGCGCTGTTGCGTTCCAAGTGTCCGCTGCCGAGAGGGGCGGCAATGAAATTCCGTAAGGTTGCAGATGCGTGTAGCCTGCTCCAGTCGCAAGACCAGCCTTCGCGCGCCTGAGGAAGACTGCAGCGAGGTCGCTTCCGCGATAGCCCCGCGCGCAAAACTCAGCGATGAGAAGCCAAGGTACATCTGACCATCTGACACTTTGTCTGAAATCCCGTTCACACAGACCCGATATGGCTTGCTCCAGGTAAGCTCCGCAGCACTTCTGGCTTCCGGAAGCGCCTCAGGGAGCGCGACCGGCAACACAGGTTGATTTGGCCCGGCCACACGCAGGCCAGTCAGGCAAGGTGCTGCCTACCGCGACTGCATTCGTGCCTTAACCAGCTTCGCGATGACCTCAACTGGAGAGGCTGACCGCGTGCGGAAGGCCAGAGCCTCAAGGTCCCGAAGAAGCTCGTCGTTGATTTCGAGGAGGGGCAATTGGGCCACCTGATGCGAACACATCAGGTGGCCATTGTCATGAAGAGTTAATATCTTCCTAGGATCGTCGAGCCAATATGGGCCGACGATCTCACGAAAGACGTTTCAGAGAGCCGGCAGCCGGCTTTCATCAAACCCCTGGCCCGGTTGCACCTCAACACCGGCTTTCGACATGCGCACTTCGGCACCGGCTTCCAGGAGCGCTGATTTCAGCGCGTCGACGGCGCTGAAATCTTTGCTGGCCATAGCCTCTGCCCGCAGGGCCGCCAGGCGATCGGCATAGGCGGAAAGATCCGCCCCGCCCTTCAGCCAGTCGCCCATGTGGTCCTCCAACAGCCCCAGCAGACGGGCCGAAGCCTTCAGCGCCGCATAATCGCCGCTGTTGGCCAACCCGTGCAGCGCCGCAATCGCGCCTGCGGTGTTGAGATCGTCCGAGAGCGCCGCGATCACCTCGGCGGCTGGCTCGGTCGCCTCAACCCCGGCGGTCAGCCCGCGCCATTTGCGCAGCACGCCTTCGGCCTCACGCGCTTTGGTGTCGGTCCAGTCCATCGGGCGGGTGTAATGGGTCATCAGATAGACGAAGCGGATCACCTCACCGGCAAAGCCCTGATCGAGAAGATCGCGCACGGTGAAGAAATTGCCCAATGACTTGGACATCTTCTTCCCCTCGACCATCAGCATCTCATTGTGCAGCCAATAGCGCGCGAAGCTGCCCTCGGGATGAGCGCAGCAGCTTTGTGCCACCTCATTCTCGTGGTGGGGGAACTGCAGATCGATGCCGCCGCCGTGGATGTCAAAGCTTTCGCCAAAAAGCGCATGGCTCATGGCGGAGCATTCGATATGCCAGCCCGGACGCCCCCGGCCCCAGGGGCTGTCCCAGCCGGGCAGTTCCGGCTCAGAGGGTTTCCAGAGCACGAAATCCATCGGATCGCGCTTATAGGGCGCCACTTCGACCCGGGCCCCGGCGATCATATCATCGACCGAGCGGCCCGAGAGTTTGCCGTAACCGGCAAAGCTGCGCACATCAAAGAGCACATGGCCCTCTGCCTCATAGGCATGGCCGCGCGAAATCAGAGCCTCAATCATGGCGATCATCTCACCGATATAGGCGGTGGCGCGGGGCATGTGATCGGGCTCAAGGTTGCCCAGCGCGCCCATGTCATCGAGATACCACTGCGTGGTTTCCGCCGTGATCTCAGAGATCGGACGACCGCTTTCCAGCGAGCGCGCGTTGATCTTGTCATCCACGTCGGTGAAATTGCGCGCATAGTTCACATGCCCCTCGCCATAGATCTGGCGCAGCAGGCGATAAAGCACGTCGAAGACGATGACATTGCGCGCATTGCCGATATGGGCGCGGTCATAAACGGTCGGCCCGCAGAGATAGATGCGCACATTGCTCGGGTCGAGGGGGATGAAATCCTCAACTTTACGGGTCAGGGTGTTGCGCAGTCTGAGGGCTGTCATCGTCCGGTCTCCGGTCTCAGGGGGCGTTGCGGCCCGCCGTTCTCTCGGGGGCCGCACTAGCAGGTCCGGAGGGCTTTGGGAACCGCCTCAGAGGGCGGCGCCCATATCGATCTTCGAGCCGTCACTGAAGCGGCCAAAGCGGAAGCGCGACATATCATGCCCCGCCGCTCCGCCCGTGGCCATATCCGCCAGAATGCGGCCAAAGCCCGGGCCAATGCCGAAGCCATGCCCCGCCATGCCGGTGGCCAGCATCACCCCGCCGATCCCCGGCACATGATCCACTATTGGCACCACATCGGGCATGGTGTCGATCATCCCTGCCCAGGTGGTGCGGAACTGCAGAGCCCGCGCCGCCGGAAAGGCGCGGATCAGTGCCTCTTTCGCCCGCTCAAGCGTGCGCAGATTGGGGCGCGGGTTCAGGATGCGCATCCGCTCAAAAGGGCTTTCCCCGGTCCAGCGGCGGTTTGTCGACCAGGCATCGGGAAAGCCCTTCGGCGCAAAGAGCCCGAAATGGGTGGATTTGAAATCCTGCTTCAGCGTCTGCAGATAGGGAAAGAAGCTCGCAAAGGCATTGGGGCCGATGAAGAAATCATGCTCAGACCCCGGCGCCAGCGTCAGCCCGCCATCCGCGCGGGTGCGAAAGGCATAGTCCCCGTCCGAATACCCCCCCGGGAAAAGCGAAGGGACCGGCGTGGTGGCTGCGACCGAGGACAGAACGGAGAGCTGCGGAAATTTCACCCGATGCTGACCAAGGAAGAGCCGCGACCAGGCCCCAGCCGCCACCAGAACCTGCGAGGTGGCAATCCGACCGGCCTCTGTCTCAACACCGCTGACAGCGCCTGCACTGAAATCAAGCGCACGCACGGCGCAATGCTCCCGGATCACCACACCCAGAGAGCGTGCGAGTTCCGCCAGCACCGGCACCGCGACCCAAGGCTCTGCCCGCCCGTCAGAGGGCGTGATCAGACCGCCTGCGTAATCCACGGCCGCGCCCGGGGTCAGGCTTTGCATCTCTGATTTCGAGACCATACGGCTGTCGACACCGAAAAGCTTTGCCTGTGCGAGCCAGCGTTCATAGCGGGCCATCGCCGCTTCGGTCCGCGCCGCTTTCAGAATGCCGGTGATGCGAAAGCCCAGACGGTCACCGCCGATCTCCTGGTCAAAGGCGCGCCAGTGACGGTTGGCCTCCATGACGATGGGCAGTTCGCCCAGATCGCGGCCCTGCTGGCGGATCCAGCCCCAGTTGCGCGACGACTGCTCGCCCGCAACCACGCCTTTCTCGCAGATCACCACCTTCAGCCCCTTGCGGGCGGCAAAGATGGCGGTGCTGACGCCGATCACACCGCCGCCCACGATCACCAGATCGCAGGCGGAGGGAAATTCGTCCCGAAACCGCAGAGCTGCCCCTTCGGTAAAGGGAAAGACTGTCACTTCTGCAACTCCGCAAGCAGACGGTCCATGAAGGCCTCTCCGGCAGCGAACTGCTCAAGCGAGATCCACTCATCGGGCTGATGCGCCTGGGCAATGTCGCCAGGGCCGCAGACCACGGTCGAATAGCCGCCCGCCACCTGGAACTGCCCGCCTTCGGTGCCGTAGCTCACGACGTTTTTCGCGTTATCCCCGGTCAGACGACGGGTCAGCTCTTCAGCCGCGCCGTTCACTTCCGGCGCGAGGGCCGGGACCAGGAACTGGGTGCTGCATTCGATGTAAGCCTCGGGGTGGATTTTGCGCATGCCTTCCGAGATGCGCTCGGCCTCGGCATAGACTTTGTCGCGCCATTCATTCTGATCCTCCCCCGGCACGGCGCGGACGCCGATTTTGAAGATGCAGTCTTTGGCGGTGATGTTATGGGCGGTGCCGCCTTCAATCATACCGACATGGAGCGTGGTGAAATGGGGATCAAAACCCTCCGCCAGCGGGTTTACGGGCTTTGCAGCATTGAGATCATTCTGCTCCGTGCACCACTGAATGAGCTTCGCCGCCTCATGAATGGCCGAGACGCCATAGGGCTGCAGCGAGGAGTGCACCTCAAAGCCGTGAACATGCACATTGATGCCAAGGCCGCCTTTATGCGCGGTGACCACCTTCATCATCGAAGGCTCTCCCACCACGACGGCGGCGGCTTTCGGCAGATTGACCGAGGCCTCACGGGCAAGATCAGCGGCAGCGATACAGCCCACCTCTTCGTCATAGGAGAGCGCGATCTGAATCGGGCGTTTGAGCGGCAGCGATTTGCCCTTCACGAGCGCCGCCAGCGCAAGAGCATCAAAGCCCTTCATATCGCAGCAGCCGCGACCATAGAGCCTGCCGTCCTTCTCCGTCACCGTCCAGGGGTCGGTGGTCCAGGCCTGACCATCCACCGGCACGACATCGGTGTGACCTGAGAGCATGACACCGCCCTCAACCTCCGGACCGACCGAAGCATAGAGATGCGCTTTGGTGCCGCAGGGCGACATCAGACGGGTGGCAGAGATCCCCTCTCCGGCCAGATAGTCCTGCACCCAGTCAATCAGCGGCAGGTTGCTGTCGCGGCTGACGGTCGGGAAGGCCACAAGGCGGTCAAGAAGTTCACGGGCAGTAAGGGGCATCAAAGCTCTCCGGCGGGTGTTCGGTTCGCGCTCAGGCTGTCTGCGCCCTGCGCAAAGGTCAAGCACCCGAATGCCGGATTGTCGCAGCGAGGCAAGGTCTTTGCAGTTGACGGGTTTTCGTGCAGCGCTGCCTGCGCTATGGGCAGATAACCGTTCTGATCCGGGGGCCGCATCATGGCAAAAAATCTTATCGCCCGCTGCGAGGCGAGCGGCATGCGTATGACCGGAGCGCGTCGTCTGATCGCGCAGGTCCTGGAGGCGGCGGAAGACCACCCGGATGTCGAAGAGCTGCATCGCCGCGCCATGGCACTCGATGCCCGGATCTCGCTGGCGACGGTCTACCGGACGGTGAAGCTTTTTGAAGAAACCGGCATCCTCGAGCGGCTGGAGTTCGGCGATGGCCGCGCCCGCTATGAAGACAGCGCCCGCGAGCATCATGACCATCTGATCGACCTGACCACCGGGGAGGTGATCGAATTTGTCGACCCCGAAATTGAGGCCCTGCAGGAACAGATAGCCGCCAGACTGGGTTTCCGTCTGAAGGGGCACCGGCTGGAACTTTACGGCATTCGGATTTCGCATAAAAAATCCTGAGACTGCCGTGACGTCAGCCGCCCGGTTGACGTTTGGATACCCTTTGCGATCGCGCCGCTGCGCGGGAAGCTTGTCTGTGGCGAACAGGGGAGTGTTCGCCATTCCGGGGAGAGAAACCATGAAAGCAAAATTTTGTGTTATCGCCGCCGCATCTGCACTGACCGCAGGCGGTGCCACCGCCGGCGGAATCGAGCGCACGGCGCAAAGCACCGCGATCCTCTTTGAACAGGGCCGCGTGGCAGAACTCTCGCTGGGCGAGGTCAGCCCCTCGCTGTCGGGTATCGACCTTGCCGGTCGCGCCACAGGCAGCGTTGCGAAGGATTTCCTGAGCTTTGGCTTTGCTTATAAGGCCGATCTGAACGATCAGCTGTCCTGGGCGGTTATCCTCGATCAGCCCTTCGGTGCGGATGTAACCTATCCGGCGACCGACTCGCTTCTGCTGGGCGGAACTTCGGCGAAAGCCGATGCCCGCGCGCTGACGGCGCTGATGCGCTATAAGCTCGGCAATGGCTTCTCCGTCCACGGCGGTCTGCGCCTGCAGCAGTCCAGCGCCTCGGTCAGCCTTGGCGGCCTGGCCTATGGGGGCCTGAGCGGCTATAACGTTGATCTCGATCGCGACACGGGACTGGGCTATGTCGTCGGCGCCGCCTGGGAGCGCCCGGATATCGCCGCACGGGTCGCGCTGACCTATAACTCTGAGATCAGCCACAAATACGACCCCCGCGAGACCTTCCCCGGGGCTGCAACCCTGACCACGGCGAGCACTACGGTTAAAACCCCCCGCTCGCTGAATCTGGAGTTTCAGACCGGCGTGGCCGAAGATACCCTGCTCTTCGGCTCGGTCCGCTGGGTGAAGTGGAGCGAATTCCGTCTCGATCCGCAAAACTTCGTCCGCGCTTCGGGCGGCGGTCTGGTCAACCTGGAAGACAGCACCACCTGGACCCTCGGCGTCGGGCGGAAGTTCTCTGAGACCTGGGCAGGGTCGTTCTCGGTCAGCTATGAAAAGGCTGGAAACCGCCTCGTCTCGCCGCTCGCGCCGAGTGCGGGTCGCATGGGCGCAACCCTCGCTGCCGTCTATACCCGCGATGCGATGAAGATCACCACCGGCATCAACTACACCCGGCTTGGCAATGCATCGCCGCAGACCGGAGGCGCCGCACGGGCGAATTTCACCGGTGGCAAGGCCCTGGGTGTCGGCATGAAAGTTGCCTTCAGCTTCTGAGACCAGGCATCAGGTGACACAGCTGGCCGCGGCAGAGATGTCGCGGCCTTCTTCGCACCCGGGCATCGTGCGGGTCTCATCCCCCTGCCCGCACCCAGGACCGCAATTCTGTCACCGGGCAGAATGGCAAAAGCCGCGACATCTCTGCCGCGGCTTTTGAGAGAATTTCAGAAAATTTCAGAGCGGACGGCGCGCAACGGGGCGGCGCTGCTCATCACGACGCACCGGGATCGGCACCAGCTGCTGGCGCAGACCACCACGCGGACCGCGCGGCTCATCCTCTGCCATCGCCATGATGCGGATCGCAAACTGCACACCTGCAAAAAGCGTCCCGGACCCCATGAAGATCATCAGCCCCGCGATCCAGCCCTGCGGGCTTTGCGTCACCAGACGACCAAGCCCTGCCACATCAGTCCAAAGCATGGCGGCAAGGAACATCGCGGCAATGCCGAAGCCCGTGGCCACATTGATCAGATACATCCGGACAAGCTTCGGCATGGTGATTCTCCTCAACAGGTACCTGAAAGGTAATCGGAATTTTGCGCTGCGCCAGAGGTCACGTCAGGTCCGGAATACCGCAGGCCAATTCCCGCCGAAGCTGTCACAAAAGCCATCCGGCAAGGATGGGGGCCAGAAAAGCCGTGGCAATGGCAGAAAGCCCCATGCCCGCGGCGGCAAAAGCCCCGGCAGTGTCATTGACCTGCAGGGCGCGGGCCGCGCCGATGCCATGGGCCGCAACACCCACTGAGAAGCCCCGCGCCCGCCAGTCACGGATGCCAATCGCATTCATCAGCGGCGTCACCACCACCGCCCCGCAGATCCCGGTCAGGATCACCAGCACCGCCGTCAGCGTGGGCGAGCCGCCAAGGCTTTCAGAAACGCCAAGGGCCACCGGTGCGGTCGCCGATTTCGGCACCAGCGAGAGCAGCACCTGCCGCTCCAGCCCCATGGCTTCGCCAATCCATACTACCGTCAGCACCGAGGTAACGATCCCCGCCAGCAGCGCCCCGATCAGCGGCAGAGCCGCTTTGCGGATCCGGTGGACCTGGCCATAAAGCGGCACCGCAAGCGAAACCGTGGCCGGGCCCAGCATGAAGTGCACAAACTGCGCCCCCTCAAAATAAACCGGATAGGGCGTCGAGGTGGCCCAGAGCGTCGTGCCAAGGATCACCATGGCAATCAGCACCGGATTGACCAGCGGATTGCGCCCCGAAGCCCGGGAAGCCGCATCGCCCAGCACATAAGCCCCGAGCGTCAGCGTCAGCCACAACAGCGGGTCGCGCCCCAGGTAGCCCCAGATCTCTGCAAAATCAGTCATCGGTGCTCCCCGTCAGCTTTGCCAGTGCCAGAAAAGCAAAGACCCCGGCCAGCAGCGCCAGCACGGTGGAGCCGATGAGTGCCACCGCAATGCCCCAGCCCTGGTCACCCAGCGTGCCGATATGGCCGACAACGCCCACGCCGGCAGGAACGAAAAGCAAAGAGAGATGCTGCAGAATGCCCTGTCCTGCAGGGCGCACTTTTTCATAAAGCGCAGGGGCCGTCAGCATGGCGATCAGCAGAAGCGCCATGCCCGCAACCGGACCCGGAACGGGCAGATGCAGGAGTTGCACAAGCACAACCCCTGCAAGCTGAAAGAGCAGGATCAGAGTGACCGAAAAGATCATCTGCCGATCTCCGCCGCTTATGCCTGGAAAACCTCGGGACGGGCTTCGCGCGCCATGTGATCCAGCACGGCATTGACGAACTTCGGCTCTTTGCCATCGGCAAAGAAGGCTTTGGCCACGTCCACGAACTCGGTGATCACCACTTTCGGCGGCGTGCCGGGCATCAGAAGCTCAGCGCCCGCGGCGCGGAAGAGACCACGCAGCACCGGGTCGATCCGGTCGATCGGCCAGGCGGCCGCAAGGGCGCGGTCGGTCATCTGGTCGATCTTGGCCTGATAGTTCACGGCACCATCCACCAGAGCGCGGAAATGCGTCGCATCGCCGTCCGCGAATTCAGCGTCATCCAGCGTCATGCCAAAGCGGAACTGCTCAAACTCAGCGACCACACGCTCAACGGTCTGACCGCTGACTTCCATCTGGTAAAGTGCCTGCACCGCATAGAGGCGCGAGGTCGACTTCTGCTGACGCTTAGCTGCCTGAGCGGCCTTGCGGCGCTCTTCTTTGTTGCCTTCGGGCTTGCCGGTCTCAGTGCTCATGCGCGGAACCCCTCATCGGTGCGAAAGCCCACGCCACGCGGGGTGCCGGTCCATTTGCGTGCGAGCGCAATCAGATGCAGAGCCGCCATGGCCGCCCCGCCGCCTTTGTTCTGATCGTCGGGACGGGCACGCACCAGGGCCTGCTCGTAATTCTCAACGGTCAGAATGCCATTGCCGATCAGCGCGCCCTGCAGCCCGAGCAGCGTGAGGCCGCGCGAGCTGTCGTTGCAGACGGTGTCGTAATGCGTGGTCTCGCCGCGCACAACGCAGCCGAGTGCGACATAGCCATCGTAGTTCGACAGCTTTTCCGCCATCGCAATCGCGGTCGGGATTTCCAGCGCGCCGGGCACTTCGATCAGATCGACCTCCGCCCCGCAGGCTTCCGCGGCCGCGCGGGCCCCGGCGACCTGAAAGTCGGCAATCTCTTTATAATACGGCGACACCACGATCAGCAGCTTAACGGGTTTGTCAAAAACCGGTGCCGGCAGGGTGTAGTGGGAAATCCCGGCCATGATTACTCCTTGGGGATCGGGCGCGTGCCGGTGATGGTCAGGCCATAAGCCTCAAGACCCACCACTTTCGGACGCGCCGAATTGGTAACAAGCTCGATCTGCGTCAGACCAAGCGCGGACAGGATTTGTGCGCCGACGCCATACTGGCGCAGCGTATGGGGCGAAACCTCGCCCTCCTGAGCAAGCTTCATTGCGGTATCGCGCAGCAGAACCACAGCGCCACGGCCCTCAGCCGCGATCAGCTTCATCGCAGCCCCCATCTCACCGGTGCGCTCGGGCGAGAGGCCCAGCACATCGGTCAGCGGGTCAAGCTGGTGGATGCGGACCAGAACCGGGTCCTCACTGATCAGATTGCCTTTGCTCAGAACAATATGTTCTGCGCCCTGGGTCTCATCGGTGAAGACGCGCATCATCCAGTCGCCGCCAAAGCTGGAGGTGACCGGGCGCACGGCTTTCTCCTTCACGAGGTTGTCGTGACGGCGACGATAAGAGATCAGATCCGAAATCGTGCCAACCTTCAGCCCGTGCTTTTGCGCAAAAGCCACCAGATCGGGCAGACGCGCCATCGAGCCGTCATCATTCATGATCTCGCAGATCACGCCCGAGGCATTCAGACCGGCGAGACGGCTGATATCCACGGCCGCTTCGGTATGGCCTGCACGGACCAGAACACCGCCGTCGCGGGCGCGCAGAGGGAAGACGTGACCGGGGGTCGCGATATCGGCAGCCCCCCGGGTCGGGTCGATCGCCACCGCAATGGTGCGCGCACGATCATGCGCCGAGATCCCGGTGGTGACGCCTTCGCGAGCCTCAATCGACAGCGTGAAAGCAGTCTCATGGCGCGACGAGTTCTTCGGGCTCATCAGCGGCAGGCCAAGCGCATCGACGCGGGCTGCCGGCATCGCCAGACAGATCAGACCGCGACCATGGGTCGCCATGAAGTTCACAGCCTCGGGCGTGCACATCTGCGCCGGAATGACGAGATCACCCTCGTTTTCGCGGTCCTCGTGATCGACCAGAATGAACATACGCCCGTTACGCGCATCTTCGATAATCGCTTCGATCGGAGAGATTGCCTCGCTCCAGTCGCGCTCTACCGGCCCAGGGGTCTCGAATTCGATGGCCATGTCTGCGTCCCGCATTGTTGCTATGCCCGAGATAGCGCAGCAGTTGCGGGGATACCAGAGGCTTTGCCGCTGTTTCCCGCCTTGACCTTGGCGGCATCGCGGCGCATCGGAGCGGCGGAAACAGTGTGCAGGTGAGCCTATGAACAGCCCCGGACTTCAGAACGACAATCTTCGCGGCGGCCTGCTGATGACTCTTGCGATGGCCGGTTTTGCGGCGGAAGACGCCCTGATGAAGCTGCTCTCGGATTCCGTCTCGGTCGGGGTGCTGATCCTGCTGGTGGGGGGCTTCTCGACCTGCGTCATGCTGACCGTCGCCCTACGCAAAGGAGCGCCGCTCTTTTCGCGCGATTTCTTCCATCCTGCAGTTTTGATCCGCAATCTGTGTGAGATGCTCGGCGCGATCGGCTTTGTGACCGCGCTCGTCATGCTGTCGCTGCAGATGGCCTCGGCGCTTTTTCAGACCCTGCCCCTGGCGATCACCATGGGGGCCGCGGTCTTTTTAGGTGAGAAGGTCGGCTGGCGGCGCTGGACGGCTGTGGCCGTGGGCTTTGTGGGCGTGCTGGTGATCCTGCGCCCCACCGGGGAGGGCTTTGACGCCTTCGCGGCCGGGGCCTCGATGCTTTCGGTCTTTGCCCTGGCCGCCCGCGATCTGGCGACGCGGCGCATTCCGGCGCGGATCAATTCCACCTCGCTCGCGGTCTGGGGGATGTTCAGCTATATGGTCGCAGGCGCGCTTCTGCTGCCCTTTGGCGCCCATGGGTTTGATCTGCCTGCCCCGCGCGATCTGGCGCTGATCGTGGTGATCGCCTCCTGCGGGCTGATCGGCTATCTCCTGCTGATCGCGGCCAGCCGCATCGGCGAGATTTCCGCCATCATGCCCTTCCGCTATACCCGCCTGATCTTTGCACTGGGCCTTGGCGCGCTGCTTTTTGGCGAAACGCCGGACCTTTATATGATCATCGGTTCGGCCATGGTGGTGGGATCGGGCGTTTATACCTTCCTGCGTGAGCGCTACCACGCTTCCAAACGCGCCGCATAACCGCTAGGAAGCGCGCGAGATTACCCAAAGGGATCCTCCCATGACCACGATCATCGACATTCACGCCCGCGAGATCCTCGATTCCCGCGGCAACCCGACCATCGAAGTCGACGTGCTGCTGGAAAGCGGCGCTGAAGGCCGTGCGGCGGTTCCCTCGGGCGCCTCGACCGGTGCCCATGAGGCGGTTGAGCGTCGCGACGGCGACAAATCCCGCTACCTCGGCAAAGGCGTTCTGGAAGCTGTGGCCGCCGTCAACGGCGAGATCGCCGAGACCCTGACCGGCTTTGACGCGACCGAGCAGATCGGCATCGACCGCACCCTGATCGAGCTGGATGGCACCCCGAACAAATCGCGCCTTGGCGCCAACGCCATCCTCGGCGTGTCGCTGGCTGTTGCCAAAGCTGCCGCTCAGGCCACCGGCCAGCCGCTTTATCGCTATGTCGGCGGCACCGGCGCGCGCCTGCTGCCCGTTCCGATGATGAACATCATCAACGGCGGCGAGCATGCCGACAACCCGATCGACATCCAGGAATTCATGATCATGCCGGTCTCTGCCGGCAATATCAAAGACGCGATCCGCACCGGTGCCGAAGTCTTCCACGTTCTGAAAAAAGAACTGAAAGCTGCCGGCCATAACACCGGTGTGGGTGATGAGGGCGGCTTCGCACCGAACCTTAAGTCCGCCCGCGAAGCGCTTGATTTCATTTTGCGTTCGATCGAGATCGCCGGTTACAAACCGGGCGAGGACATCATGCTTGCCCTCGACTGCGCCTCGACCGAATACTTCCGCGACGGCCGCTATAAGATGGTCGGCGAAGGCCTTGATTTCACGCCGGAACAAAACGTCGACTTCCTGGCGAAACTCTGCGCCGACTACCCGATCCTCTCGATCGAAGACGGCTGTGCAGAAGACGACTGGGCCGGCTGGCAGCTGCTGACCGACACGCTCGGTGACCGCGTGCAGCTGGTGGGCGACGATCTCTTCGTCACCAACCCCGCCCGTCTGGCCGAAGGCATTGAGCGCGGCTGCGGCAACTCGCTGCTGGTGAAAGTGAACCAGATCGGCACCCTTACCGAGACCCTCGACGCCGTCCGCATGGCGGATCGCGCGGGCTACACCTCAGTGATGTCGCACCGTTCGGGCGAGACCGAGGATTCGACCATTGCGGACCTCGCCGTCGCCACCAACTGCGGTCAGATCAAAACCGGCTCGCTGGCCCGTTCGGACCGGCTTGCGAAGTACAACCAGCTGATCCGTATTGAGGAAATGCTGGGCGACGTCGCCGAATACGCAGGCAAATCCATCCTGCGCGGCTGAGTTTCAAAGGCGGGCCTTCGGGCCCGCCTTTTTTCTGATTGCCGGTCCCGTCGTTGCGGGACCGGCTTTTTCATGAAGTGATTGAAAGACCCTGAATGCTCGCCGGTGTTGTTCTGCGCCTTGTGGCTATCTTTTTGCTGACCTCGCTGTCGGCGGTCATCCACCAGCTTGGCAAAAGCCATGTGCCCACGGGGCAGCTGATGTTCTGGCGGGCAGTGGTCTCGATGGTGCCGATCCTGATCTATCTGGCGCTGCGGCGCGAACTCGGGACTCTGCGCACCCGCCACCCCGGCAAACATATTGTGCGCGGCCTTGTGGGCGCGACCGCCATGAGCCTGAATTTCATGTCGCTGGCCTGGCTGCCGGTTGCCACGGCGCAAAGCCTGGGCTTTCTGGGACCGGTTCTCTCGCTGCCGCTGGCGGCGCTGATCCTGCGCGAAAAGATCACCCGCGGTGTCCTTCTGAGCGTGCTTCTTGGCTTTGCGGGGGCGATGATGGTGCTTGCCCATGCCATTGAAGCGCCGCGTGAAGGTCAGGTGACCGGGGTGCTCTGTGGCCTGGCCTTCGCGGTCTGCATCGCCTTTAACCGTATTCAGATCAAACACATGACCGTGACGGAAAGCGCGGGCGCCATTGCCTTCACCTTCACGCTGGCCGCGGCGGGCCTGGGACTGATCCTGTCGCCGCCCTGGACCTGGGCGGGGGAGCTGACCTCAGAGCTTTTCCCCCTGATGCTGCTAGCGGGTCTTTGCGGGGGGCTTGGTCACATCGCCATGACGGAAGCCACGGCCCGCGCCCCGGTCTCGGCGCTGGCGGCTTTTGAGTTCACGGCGCTGATCTGGGCTGCGGGTTTTGATCTTTTGTTTTTTGACAACCGTCCCGGCGCCCTGGAAGTTGCGGGAATTGTGACCATTCTTCTCGCCACCGCCCTGCCACTTCTGCGCATCACAGGCCGGACGCGCTGAGACGCGTGCCGGCCTGGTAACCTTAACGCTTTCCTAACACTTTTCTAACACTTCCGCGCGAAGCTGGCGGCGGGAGGCAAGGAATGCGTGTTGCTGTCTGGACCCTGCTGCTGTGCCTGTGCGGCGCGCCCTGCGCGGCAGGACCATGGCCGCGCGCGGAAGGCGGCCTCTTTTTCGCCCTCTCTGCGGGGGCGGCGGATGTCTCGCTCTGGGCGGAATATGGTCTGCGAAAGACGCGGTGGATCGCTGCGGATCTGCGTCGGGATGCGGATGGGACGGTGACGGGGGCACTGATCTTCAATCAGGCCCTGCCCCTGCCCGGCGCTCTGGCGGATCGCGCCGTCGCCGCCTTCTCAACCCGCAGCGAAGTGACCCGCAGCCCGGACGGCTTTTATGGCAGCTCCACGCGGATCACCCTGAGCGCAGGGATCGGATTCAGCGCGCCTTTGTCGGGCTGGGCGACGGCAGCGGCCGCTTATGAATACAGCGAGACCTCCGAGAAGCTCCTGTCAGACTGGAGCCTGGGCCTGCAGCTGCGCCCCCGTTTTGCCGCCTTTTTTCAGGGAGAATATGAGCGCGCACTGCTGTCGCCCGCCACCCGCAAGCTTGGGGCGACTGCGGTGGTTCATCTGCGCGACAATCTGCGCGTCACCGCAGGCCTCTGGCGCAACAGTGCAGGCACGGGCGAGCTTCGCCTCGGCACCTGGCTCGAATTCTGATGGCTTGAAGTCTGGCCTGGTCGACTGCGCGCCCTATGCGCCGATCTGCGCTGCAGGCCGCCCCGCACGACGCAGCCTGAGCGCATTGGTGATGACGAAAACCGATGACAGAGCCATGGCCGCTGCGGCCAGCACCGGAGACATGCGAATGCCCCAGAGCGGCCAGAGGATGCCCGCAGCAACCGGGATCAGGGCCGTGTTATAGGCAAAAGCCCAGAACAGGTTTTGCCTGATGTTGCGCATCGTTGCGCGCGACACTTCAACCGCCGTCACAACGGCGCGCGGATCATTTCCGACCAGTACGACATCCGCCGCCTCGATGGCCACGTCGGTGCCGCTTCCCATGGCAATCCCGACATCAGCGGCCGCAAGAACCGGAGCGTCGTTGATGCCGTCCCCCACGAAGGCGCAGCCCTTCACCCCTTCAATGGCCGCCAGTTTATCCTGCGGAAGCGCCCCGCCCGTGACGTCTTCGATGCCCAGACTGCGCCCCACGGCTTCGGCCGTCGCGGGGGCGTCGCCCGAAATCATCTGCACCTTCAGCCCGTCGCGCTGAAGCGCGGCCACCGCCGCAGCCGCCCCCGGGCGGGCGGGATCTGCGACGATCAGCAGAGCCACCGCGCGGTCATCGACCGCCATCAGGAGCAGGCTCTGCCCCGAGGCGCGGGCCCCGGGCCGCAGCGCCATCAGCGCCTCAACACCGCTCACCCCTTCCTCTCTCAGGAAGCCTTCATGCCCCAGCCGCAGGATACGCCCGTCGACCGTCGCGCGAATCCCCCGCCCGGCCATGGTTTCCATGCCCTGCGCCGGCGTGACGGAGAGACCACGCGCCCGGGCAGCCCGCAGGATGGCTTTGGCGATGTGATGCTCTGACAAAGCCTCGGCGGAGGCCGCAAGGGCCAGGAGGTCATCCGCATTTTCTCCGGCTGCGGGCAGCAGTTCGACAAGGTCCGGCCGTCCCTCCGTCAGGGTTCCGGTCTTGTCGAAAGCCACCACACGCACAGCGGAGAGCCTTTGCAGCGCCTCTCCGCGCCGGAAGAGCACCCCCAGCCGCGCCGCCCGCCCGGTCCCCACCATGATCGAGACCGGCGTGGCCAGCCCCATGGCACAGGGACAGGCGACGATCAGCACCGACACCCCGGCGACCAGCGCCTCTGCCACATCGCCGCTCAGCAAAAGCCAGGCAAGAACCGTGACGGCGGCGATGGCCATAACGATCGGCACAAAAATCCCCGTCACCCTGTCCACCAGCCCCTGGATCGGCAGCTTTCCGGCCTGGGCTTCCCCGACCATGGCCACGATCTGCGCCAGACGGGAGGCCTCTCCCGCCCGGGTGATCTCAACCCGCAGAGCGCCGCTGCCGTTGATGGTCCCGCCGGTCACCTCTGCCCCCGCCTCGCGGGCAACGGGCAGCGGCTCTCCGGTCAGCATGCTCTCATCCAAATGCGAACGCCCGCTCAGGATGACGCCATCTGCGGCCAGCCGCTCTCCGGGGCGCACCAGCAGGATATCTCCGGCACGCAGATCCGCGCTGCGCCGGGTGACCGGGCCCTCCGGCCCCTCAATCAGCGCTTCATCGGGCTGAAGCGCCATCAGTTCGCGGATTGCCCCCCCGGTGCGCCCCCTCGCCCGTGCCTCAAGCCAGCGGCCCAGCAGGATCAGTGTGACAATGACGGCGGCGGCCTCAAAATAGACCACCTGTGCCGCTTCCGGCAGCAGATCCGGCGCGATCAGCACGACGAGAGAATAGAAGAAAGCCGAGAGGGTCCCCAGAGCCACAAGGCTGTTCATATCCGGCGCCAGCCGCGCGAGCGCGGGAAGTCCCCGGCTGAGAAACATCCGCCCCGGCCCCAGCAGAACCGCAGCCGTCAGCACCGCCTGCATCAGCCAGAGCCACCAGGGATCAATCAGACCATGCAGCCAGTGATGAAAGGCGGGCAGCATGTGCCCCCCCATCTCGGTCACGAAAACCGGCAGGGTCAGCAAGGCTGCCGTCAGCGCGCGCCCTTTCAGATCTGCTTCATGGGCCGCCTGACGCAGAGCCGGATCACTGACCTCCGCAAGCATCGCCGGATAGCCCGCTTTCGCCAGCCGCTCCTGCAGCCGGGTGATCAGCCCCGAGACCTCGATATGGCGCAGGCGGATCTCTCCGGTGGAAAAATCGGCCCGCGCTGAGGTGACGCCCGGCTCTGCAAGCGCCAGTTTTTCCACCCGCGCCACGCAGCTTGCACAGCTCATCCCCTCAGCCGTAAGCCGCGTGGTCACCTCGCGCAGCCCATAGCCCGCGCGCCCCAACGCCGTGGCTGCGGCCTGAAGGTCGAGCGCGCCCTCAGTCTCAACCCGCGCCTCTTCCGAGGCCAGACTGACCGTCACCCCGGTGACGCCCGGGAGCCGGGTGAGAATGCGCTCGGCCCTGCCCACGCAGGCCGCGCAGAAAAGCCCGTCGAGACCCAGATTGATCGCAGCCATGATCTGCCCCTTGCTGAGAAATCTGCCTCAGATGTCGGCTTTTGCAAGGCCCGCGGCAAGGACCCCGAGGCAGATCGCCTCTGTCAGCTGCTGGGCCGCGCCCAGGATATCGCCGGTCTGTCCGCCCAGCCGCGCTCTGGCCCGCAGCGCCAGCGCCAGCAGCACCGCCGCTGTGACCAGGATCAGAGCGGCCGGATTTCCGGCAAAGACGACCGCCACCGCAAGGGCAACCAGCCCGGACCGCAGGGCATCGCCGCCCCCCGGCTGCCCCGCCCCGCGTGACAGCCCGTCCGCCCGCGCCGGTGGCAGAGCCGCCATCAGCACCGCCATGGCCGCCCGCGACAAAGCCGCCACCGCAAGAACCGACCAGGGATCGAGCGGCAAAAGCACCACCAGCGCCGACCACCGCGCCAGAGTGACCAGTAACAGCGCCAGAGCCCCGAAAGAGCCGATCCGGCTGTCGCGCATGATCTCAAGGCGGCGCTCGCGGCTGCGCCCGCCCTCCATGCCGTCGAAGGTATCAGCAAGTCCGTCTTCATGCAGCCCGCCGGTGAGCGCCGCCTGAACCATCAGCACCAGCGCTGCCGCCCAGCCCGCAGGCAGCCCCAGTTGCAGCGCCAGCACGCCAAGCGCCAGCCCGGGCAGCGTGACCGCCAGGCCGACCAGGGGCCAGGTCCAGCAGGCGCGGGCCATAGCCTCCGGCCCGCCGCGACCGGGGCCGCCAAAGGGCAGACGGCTCAGCAGGCCAAAGCCCGCGCCGAAATCGCGGCGGTCAAACCAGCGGGGTTTTGCTTGATGTTCAGGAAGGGGCTCTGGCATAGCGGCCTCAGGCAGATCCGGCATACCCCGGGTGTGCCATGAGAAGAAAAGGACGAGCAAGACCATGATTTTTCAGACCCCTGCCGAGTTTGCCCGCGCGTTCACCGCTTTGCCCCGTCTCGACGCCCAGGCACGCGCGGCAGCCGAGGCCCGCAATGGCCAGCTGACGAAGCCCCCGGGCGCGCTTGGCCGTCTGGAAGATCTGGCGCTTTGGTATGCGGCCTGGCGCGGCGAGGCGCGGCCCGAGCTGCGTGCACCGCAGATCCTTGTCTTTGCGGGCAATCATGGCGTGACCGCGCGGGGCGTCTCTGCCTTCCCGGCGGCGGTGACCGCGCAGATGGTGGCGAACTTTGAGGCCGGGGGCGCGGCGATCAATCAGCTCGCGCGCTGTTTTGGCGCTTCGATGTCGGTGCATGCGCTGCGCCTTGACGAGCCGACCCGCGATTTCACCAGCGACGCTGCCATGACCCCCGCCGAGCTGGCCGAGGCGCTGAGCACCGGATGGAATGCCGTGGATCCCCACGCCGATCTGGTCGTCACCGGCGAGATGGGCATCGGCAATACCACACCGGCGGCGGCCATTGCCGCAGCCCTTTACGGCGGGGATGCGGCCTCCTGGATCGGGCGGGGCACCGGGGTCGACGACGCGGGGCTGTTGCGCAAAGCCGAAGTGGTTGGTGAGGGTCTTCAGCGGCATGCCGCCGCCCTCTCTGACCCGCTCGAAGTGCTGCGCTGCCTTGGCGGGCGCGAACTGGCGGCCATGGCCGGTGCCATCGCAAGGGCACGCAGCCTCTCCATCCCGGTGATCCTCGACGGTTTTATCTGCACCGCCTCAGCCTCTGTGCTGGAGCGTCTGGTGCCTGGCGCCCTCGATCATGCTGTTGCGGGCCATGTCTCGCAGGAGCCGGGTCACGCGCGACTGCTGAAGGCTCTGAACAAAGAGCCGCTTCTGCAGCTTGGCCTGCGCCTTGGCGAAGGGACCGGCGCGGCACTCGCCATCGGTGTGCTGCAGGGCGCTATTGCCTGCCATTCGGGCATGGCAAGCTTTGCCGAGGCCGGGATCAGCGGCGCCTGATCAGCGGCGGGTCTCGGGGCGGGCGCACCACCTGCCCCGAAGCTGACACGGAACTGTCCGGCGGGCGTCCTGTGACAGCATGACGGCCTGCCCGAAGCCGCCGTCCGGGACCCTCAGGGCCGCCCGCCACTGGAGTGCGACCGATCTGGTCCGGCTACCCCTCGCGCAGGCGCTGCAGCGAGAGAGCCGCCGCCCGGGCGAAGCCGCGGGTCACCGCACTGCGCCGCGCGCCCGCCAGCCTGTGCTCAGGCGGCATGCGTAAAATCTCGCCGCCCCAGGCATCTGCCATGATGAGCCCGGTGTCTTCGGGCAGCAGATCCTGCGGAAACGCCTCATCCACGGCCCAGAAATACCGATCACACCAATCCAGATAACCCGCCCATTTGCGATCGGACGTAAAATCGGCGCGGCAGGATTTGCACTCCACCACCCAGATCTCACCTTTCGGGCCCAGCGCCATCACATCGACCCGCAACCCGGGCACCGGCACATATTCCGTCAGCGGCGCAAAACCATGGCTGCGCAGCAGACGGCAGACCCCGCGGGCCAGCGTGATCCCGGGACGTTCCTGACTGTCTTCCGCCTCAGGCATCTCGACCTCCGTCATTTTGCGCGCCAGATATGAACATTAGGGAAACATTTGTCCAGTCCCCCAGGATGCCGCAGCCCCGGCCCGCCGCCCCCCCTTGCACAGAGGCGGGGAAGCGCTTACCTCAGATCCCGGCGGTTACTGCTCTTCGCGTGCGAGGCCCTTTTCCAGTGGCCGATAAGCATTTCCGAGGGTGCTGGCTCTGTTCGGATCCTGGTCCGGATACCTGGTGCCCACCTGATCACTCAGGCTCTCGGGAAATTCCAGCCTTCACGGCTGCTGCGGTTTCCGCCACCCCTTCCCCATCTCCCGAGCGCAATCGCGGAAATCGGCGGTATTTTGCGAAATTTTTCCAAAATCGGCCAATAATTTAGCCCTGAGTTGAAAAATTCGCACAGGTTTTTTCCGGCGAAGCGGAGCCGTTCGGCGGATGGGGGGTTAATCGTCCGGAACCCGACAGGACGGACGCCCCCACTGATGACCTTTCTGACACTGCTTACCCTCGGCATGCTGTTTTCGGTCATGTCCCTCCTGCCGCGCCCCGCACAACATGCCCCTGTTGTTGCAATGCGAAATGTAAGGTTCTGAAGCTTCGACCGTTCGTCAGCCCCCCTGACACGGTCGGATTGCGGATCGTCGCCACAGCCGGTCGCCCCCCGGCTGATCCCCCTCTGCGGCGCGATCTGACACCGGCGGACCCGCTGCCTCTCCTCCCGGGCAGCGGGTCTGTTGGTTTAAAGCATGCGGCATGCCCTCGCCTCTCTCTTTTGCCGCGCAATGCCCCCGGCGACCCCATAGACGCGGCGCTTTGAAAGCGGTAGAACGCGCGCCATGCTGGACAATGCCCCCAAACTTCCGCCCGAAATCGCCCGCCGCCGGACCTTCGCGATCATCGCGCACCCCGACGCCGGGAAAACCACGCTGACTGAAAAGTTCCTGCTGTTCGGGGGCGCCATTCAGATGGCCGGTCAGGTCCGCGCCAAAGGCGAGGCCCGCCGCACGCGCTCAGACTTTCTGAAGATGGAACAGGACCGCGGGATCTCGGTCTCGGCCTCGGCCATGTCTTTTGAATATAAAGAGTTCCGCTTCAACCTGGTCGACACTCCCGGCCACAGCGACTTCTCGGAAGACACCTACCGCACCCTGACGGCAGTGGATGCGGCGATCATGGTGATCGACGGCGCGAAGGGCGTGGAAAGCCAGACCCGCAAGCTCTTTGAGGTCTGCCGTCTGCGCGATCTGCCGATCCTGACCTTCTGTAACAAGATGGACCGCGAGAGCCGCGATACCTTTGATATCATCGATGAGATCCAGGAAAACCTGGCCATCGACGTGGCCCCCGCCTCCTGGCCGATCGGCTCGGGCAAAGATTTTCTCGGCGCCTATGACCTGCTGAACGACCGCCTTGAGATCATGGACCGGGCCGACCGCAACAAAGTGGCCGAGTCGGTGCAGATCAAAGGCCTCGACGACCCGAAGCTCGAAGAGCATATCCCCGCCGACCAGCTGGCCAAGCTGCGCGAAGAGATCGAGATGGCGCGCGAGCTGCTGCCCGCTTTTGATCGCGCCAGCTTCCTCAACGGATCCATGACCCCGATCTGGTTCGGCTCGGCGATCAACTCGTTCGGCGTGAAAGAACTGATGGACGGCATCGGCACCTATGGCCCCGAGCCGCAGCCGCAAAAGGCAGCGGAACGCCCGGTGGATGCAGGTGAGCCCAAGGTCACCGGTTTTGTCTTCAAGGTCCAGGCCAATATGGATCCGAAACACCGCGACCGCGTGGCCTTCGTCCGCCTCGCTTCGGGCCATTTTGAGCGCGGCATGAAGATGCTCCACGTGCGCTCAAAAAAGCCGATGGCCGTCACCAACCCCGTGCTCTTCCTGGCCGCTGACCGCGAACTCGCCGATGAAGCTTACGCGGGCGATATCATCGGCATCCCCAACCACGGCCAGCTGCGCATCGGCGATGCGCTGACCGAAGGCGAGACCCTGCGCTTCACCGGCATCCCGAGCTTTGCGCCGGAACTGCTGCAATCGGTCCGCGCAACGGACCCGATGAAGGCCAAACATCTCGAGAAAGCGCTGATGCAATTCGCCGAAGAGGGCGCCGCCAAGGTCTTCAAACCGATGATCGGCTCGGGCTTTATCGTCGGCGTCGTGGGGGCCCTGCAGTTCGAGGTGCTGGCAAGCCGCATCGAGCTGGAATACGGCATCCCCGTGCGCTTTGAAGGCTCAGCCTTCAGCTCGGCCCGCTGGATTTCCGGCGATGAGGCCGAGATCGAGAAACTGGTAAACGTCAACAAGCAGCATATCGGCACCGATAATGACGGCGATCTGGTCTTCCTGACCCGCCTGCAATGGGACATCGACCGGGTGGTGCGTGACTATCCGGGCGTAAAACTCACCGCCACCAAGGAACTGATGGTATGAGCAGTGTGATCCCCAGAACTCTGGTTGCCACCGTTCTGGGGGTCGCGCCCGAAGCGCTGCCGCCGGGCGATCTGCCCGTCGGGCGCCTTGCCGCAAGGCTGCTCACCTTCCTCAGCGAAAGCTTCGCCTCTGAGGGCGCGAGCCCCCATCCGGAGGCCTGGACCTTCGCCCTCTATGGCACCCTCGTCAGCGATCACCCGGAACTGGCCCTGGCCACGCTCCTTGAGATGACGGCTCAGATCACCCGGTTCGAGGAGGCAGAACTGATCGCCTCCGGCCCGCTCGATGAATTTCTCAACGCCGGATCCGCCCCGGCCCTGCTGCCCCGGATTGAGGCTGCGGCACAGGCCAGCCCGCGCTTTGCCTTCCTGCTCTCCGGCGTCAGCCCCGAAGGCTCCGCCGGCACCCCCTTCTGGAAGGCGATCCGCGCCCTTGGCGCGGCCGCACCCGAGCCCGACGACCTTGAGGGCTGAAAGCCCCTTCCCCCACCACATCGCGCCGGACGGCAGCTTCGCCTTTGAAGGCCCCGGCCGGTTTTAACCGGCAACCGTGGCATCCTGCATGATGCGCAGGGCCGGGCGAGCACCGCCCGCTGGCGCCATAAGGCCTGGATCAGCTGCACCCTGAAGCTGCGGGCCGACCGCCCGAAGCTGCAGTTGACCGCCCCCCGCCATTATACCCCGCTTTTCTTTGCCGATGAAGCCCTGGCCCTCGCCGCAGGACACCGCCCCTGCGCATTCTGCCGCCGGGAGGCCTGGCGCGATTTTCAAAGGGCCTGGGTCACGGCCACCGGCCTCTCCCAGCGCGCCCCGGAGATCGACAAGGCGTTGCACCGCGCCCGCCTCGACCGGGACCGCCGCCCTGCCACGCATATCGCTGACTGCGCCAGCCTTCCCGACCACAGCTTCATCCGCACGACAAAGGCTCCCGGCCGGCTTGAGGGCGCGGCCTTTCTGCCGCTGACGGCCCGGGGCTACGCTCCCGCTCTGCCGCGCCCGGAGGGTCCGGTCACCGTCCTCACCCCCCTCCCCCTCCTGCAGGTCCTGCGCGCGGGCTACCACCCCGCCCTCACCCGCGATCAGGACCGCGCCTCCTGGCCCGACAGCCGCGGCTGAAGCCCTCCGGCGCCCTTTGGCTTTTTCCAAATACTCATCTTCCCGCCCTCAGCCGGGAACCCCGGCCAGAGGCTCAATCCCTTCGAAGAGAAAACCCCCGGCACCATCAGCGCCGGGGGTCTCAAATCTCAACCGTTTAAAAGCGCTCAGCCCGCAACAGCCCGCAGACGCTCACGCTGCGCCGAAAGCTCTTCTGCCACCAGGAAGGCCAGCTCCAGCGACTGCGAGGCATTGAGCCGCGGATCGCAGGCCGTGTGATAACGATCCGAGAGATCCTCATCACTCACAGCGCGCAGGCCTCCGGTGCATTCCGTGACATCCTGACCGGTCATCTCAAAATGCACACCACCGGGGATCGAGCCTTCGGCGTTATGCACGGCGAAGAACTCCCGCACTTCGCGCAGCACGGAATCAAACGGACGGGTCTTATAGCCGCTCGCCGCTTTGATCGTATTGCCGTGCATCGGGTCACAGGACCAGACGACATTGGCGCCTTCTTCCTGAACCGCCCGCACCAGGCGCGGCAGGTGATCCCCCACCTTGCCCGCACCAAAACGCGCGATCAGCGTCAGACGACCCGGCTCATTCTCGGGGTTCAGCAGTCTGAGCAGCTTTTTCAGATCATCCGTGCTCATCGAGGGGCCGCATTTCAGCCCGATCGGGTTCTGCACACCGCGGCAGAAATTCACATGCGCGCCGTCAACCTGACGGGTGCGGTCGCCGATCCAGATCATATGGCCCGACCCCGCCACCGGCAGGCCGGTAGTCGAATCGATCCGGCAGAGCGCTTCTTCATATTCCAGCAGCAGCGCCTCGTGGCTGGTGTAGAAGTCCACCGTCGAGAGCTGATGCACATTGCCGCCGTCCACACCGGCAGCGCGCATGAAATCAAGCGCATCAGAAATACGGTCCGAGAGCGCCTTATAGCGCTCAACCTTGTCGTATTCGGCAAAACCCAGCGTCCAGGAATGAACCCGGTGGATATCGGCATAACCGCCCATCGAAAAGGCGCGCAGAAGGTTCAGCGAGGCCGCGGCCTGGGTATAGGCCTGCAGCATCCGGTTCGGATCCGGACGGCGCGACTCCTCGGTCGCGTCGAACCCATTGATGATATCCCCGCGGTAGCTGGGGTATTCCACGCCGCCGATCACCTCGGTCGGGGCCGAGCGGGGCTTGGCGAACTGTCCGGCCATGCGGCCGATCTTGATGACCGGGACCTTGGCGCCAAAGGTCAGAACCACCGCCATCTGCAACAGCACCTTATAGGTGTCGCGGATGTTATCAGCCGAAAATTCCGAGAAGCTTTCGGCGCAGTCGCCGCCCTGCAACAGGAAGGCGCGTCCCGCACCCGCTTCCGCCAGCTGTTTCTTCAGCTTCCGCGCTTCCCCTGCAAAAACCAGGGGGGGAAACTTTGCCAGCTGAGCCTCAACCGCGTGCAGCGCATCCTGATCCGGATAATCCGGCATCTGGATCCGCGGCATGTTGCGCCAGTCAGATTTGTTCCAGCCCAGGGTCATGGGGTCTCTCCGTAAACGGCAGTTAATACATCGGATATAGGACGCAGACCTGCATCGCGCTACCCGTAATTGGCTTCAGCGATGATTCAGCCGGGTTTGGCCTTCGGGCTGAGGCGGTAAAGCGCGCCCTGGCCCACCGACAAAAACCACAGACTGCCATCGGGGGCCTCGCGCAGATCGCGCACCCGCGCGGTCTGGGGCGCCCGCAACACCTCCCGGGCGAAGCCCGCGGCGGGGTCGATCCGCACGATATGGTCATCCTTGAGGCTTCCTGCCAGCAGGCTGCCCGTCCAGCCCGCAAAGCCCTCTCCCTTCAGCACCACGAGGCCTGAGGGCGCGACGGAAGGATCCCAATAGAGCGCGGGCTGCTCCATCCCCTCCGCGCGAGGCCCGATGCCGATCGCCGCGCCGTTGTAATTGCGGCCATAGCTGATGACCGGCCAGCCATAATTGGCGCCAGGCCTGATCAGATTGATCTCATCGCCGCCGCGCGCACCATGTTCACTGACCCAGAGCCGCCCCTGCGCATCCAGGGCCGCGCCCTGGATATTGCGATGTCCCAGACTGAAGACCCCGGCAGGCAGACCCGGTGCAAGCTCCAGCGGCTGGCCCTCCCGCGAAAGCGCCATGACCTTGCCATGGGAGATCTCCGGATCCTGCGCCTCGGTGCCGCCCGGCCCGGTCCCGCGATCGCCAAGACCGATCAGCAGATGTCCCTGCGGACTTTCCACCATCCGCGCCCCGAAATGGCGTACGCCCGGGGCGCTGTCCCCCGACCAGAGCGCTTTGAACCCGCTCAGCGCCGGTCCCCCCGGCTCAAGACGGCCGCGGCCGAGGGTGGTGGCCGATCCCCCGGGTGTTTTGGCGGCATAGAGCACATAGATTTCCCGGCTGCGGGCGAAATCTTTGGGAATCAGCAGATCGAGAAGTCCGCCCTGCCCGCCCTGCGCCGTCTCAGGCACACCCCCGAGCGCGCTCAGCCGCCCCTCTGCCAGCCGCAGGAGCCGCCCGCCCCGCTCAGTGATCAGCCCGCCCTCACCTTCGGGCAGAAAGCCGAAGGCCCAGGGCTCAGTCAGGCCATCGGTGATGCGCTCAATGCTCAGCTCCCCCGCCGAGGAGGGCAGCGCCCGCGCCAGGGGGGCGGTTGCAACCACCGCAAGACAGGCAAAAGCCAAAAGACGCAGCATCACCGAAGATCCCTTCTACCGTCAGAGTTTCGCCAGCGGCGGCACCGGCTTACCGAAGGCATTTTTCTTTGGATCAGAGGGCTTAGCCAGCCAGGCGACCAGCAGGAGTGCCCCGAAGACCGGCACCAGAACCACCAGCTGCCACCAGCCCGAACGCCCGGTGTCATGAAGCCGCCGCGCCCCGGTTGAGGCAAGCGGCGCCACGGTCAGAAGCGCCCAGACATCGGCCATGCCAAAGCGGTAATCCCCGCCCTGAAAGGCCACATCCAGCCCGATCAGCGCTGCGGCCACCAGAACGCAGAAAAGGAGAAACCACCAGTATTCCCCCCGCCCCGCGCGTCCCTGATACTCCGCGATCCCGTTCAGAGCCCGCGCCGTGGCCTTCACAATCTTCATTCCCGTCCTCCTCGCCCATGCTCCGGGGACGCGCCCCTGCCGCTTTCTGCTGCAGATAAAAGGTTAATACTTCTTCGATCTTTGACGCAAACACCGATGCAGGCGGCTGCCGTAACGCGGGGGCTATCCAGAGGGGTTTTTGTCAGTTAGCAATTTCGTCAGGGCCTTTTTTCTGCCCCTTCGGCGTCAGCCGGATCCTGACCGTGCCGTCGCAGTGTTGCGCGACGGGGCGTTTAATGGCTGTCAGGGCCGGAGCGGGCACAAGATCCGCAAATCAGGGGGGCAAAGCCCTCCGAAACAGGGAGAATGTTATGAAAAGACTGCTGCTTGCCACCACCGCCGTCTTCGCTCTGGGCACGGCTGCCCAGGCGGGTGAGGTGATTCCGATGGGCATTTCGATCGGCTATACCGGCCCGCTGGAATCCATGGCGCCGGGCATGACCGCTGCGGCGGAAATGGCCTTCAAAGAGGTGAGCGATTCCGGCCTGCTGCTCGACGGCTCGACCATCACCACGCATAAAGCCGATACCACCTGCATCGACGCCGCCGCAGCCACCGCCGCCATGGAGCGGATCGTGACCTCGGACAAAGTGCGCGGCATCGTCGGCGGCATGTGCTCGGGCGAGACCACGGCCACGCTGCAAAACGTCGCCATGCCGAACGGCGTTGTGATGATCGCGCCCTCGGCCACCTCGCCGGCGCTTTCGACCATTGAGGCCAATGACCTTTTCTACCGCACCTCGCCTTCGGACGCGCGTCAGGGCGTTGTGATGGCCGAAGTGCTGCAGGAGCGCGGCTTTAAAACCGTCGCCGTGACCTATACCAACAACGACTACGGCAAGGGTCTGGCAGATGCCTTCCAGGCCGCCTTTGAAGCCATCGGCGGTAAGGTCACCATCAACGCCCCCCACGAAGACGGCAAAGCCGACTACAGCGCGGAAGTCGGTGCTCTGGCGGCAGCGGGCGGCGATCTGCTGGTGCTGGCGGGCTATGTCGACCAGGGCGGCTCGGGGATCATTCGCGGCTCGCTCGATTCGGGTGCTTTTGATAAATTCCTCTTCCCCGATGGCATGGTCGGCACCCCGCTGGAGACCAACTTCGGCACCCAGATCGACGGCTCTTTCGGCACCAACCCTGCCTCGGAAGGCGAAGGCCGCGATAAGTTCATGGAACTGGCCAAAGCCGCAGGCTTTGACGGCAACTCGGCATTCGCTGCTGAAAGCTATGACGCCGCAGCCCTGATGATGCTGGCCATGGCGAAAGCCAAATCCAGTGATCCGGCGGTCTACAAGAAAGAGATCCTCAATATCGCCAATGGCGAAGGCGAGAAAATCTATCCCGGCGAGCTGGCCAAGGCGCTGGAAATCCTGAACAATGGTGGCACCGTTGATTATGAGGGCGCGACCTCGGTCACCTTCGTGAACGGCCGCGAAAGCGCTGGCAGCTACCGCGAAACCGAGATGAAAGACGGCAAACTCACCGTGGTGAAATACCGCTGATCTGAGCGGACTGCCTGCGGAACAGACCGCGGGCAGTCCCTTCTCAAAGACCCAGAAGAAAACGCGGCCGGCCCTTTGCAGGCACGGCCCGCACGGGGAGCTGCAAATGATTGTCGTGGAGAATCTCCACCGACATTTCGGCGGATTTCACGCCGTTGACGGTGCATCACTGACCATCGAAACCGGATCCATCACCGGGCTGATCGGCCCGAACGGAGCCGGAAAAACCACCCTTTTCAACGTCATCGCCGGACGGCTGCCGCCCACCTCGGGTCGCGTCACCATGGCAGGCGAGGATATTTCAGGCCTGCCGCCGCATGTGCTGTTTCACAAAGGCCTGCTCAGAACCTTTCAGATCGCCCATGAATTCGGCTCGATGACGGTGCGCGAGAACCTGATGATGGTGCCGCCGGGCCAGTCCGGTGAGACGCTGTGGAACACCTGGTTCGGGCGCAAACGCATCGCCGGGGAAGAGCGGGCTTTGCGCGCAAAGGCCGATGAGGTGCTGGAATTTCTGACCATCTCGCATCTGGCGGACCAGAAAGCGAGCCAGATCTCGGGCGGGCAGAAAAAGCTGGTTGAGCTTGGCCGCACCATGATGGTCGACGCCAAAATCGTCTTTCTCGATGAAGTGGGCGCGGGCGTGAACCGCACGCTTCTCAACACCATCGGCGATGCCATCCTCCGGCTGAACCGCGAGCGCGGCTATACCTTCTGCGTCATTGAACATGACATGGATTTCATCGCCCGGCTCTGTAACCCGGTGATCGTGATGGCAGAGGGCAAGGTTCTCGCCCAGGGCACCGTCGATGAGGTCAAAAACGACGAGCGCGTGATCGAGGCCTATCTCGGCACGGGCCTGAAAAACAAAGTTAAAGATGAGGCCGCCCATGGCTGAACCCTTCCTGATCGGCGAAAATATGACCGGGGGGTATGGCGGCGCAGACATCCTGCACGGCTGCACCCTGGCGGTGGAGCGCGGCGAGATTGCCGTGATCGTCGGCCCCAATGGCGCGGGGAAATCCACCGCGATGAAGGCCGTTTTCGGCATGCTGAACCTGCGCGAAGGCGCGGTGCGCTTTGACGGAGAGGATATCACCCGCCTCAGCCCGCAGGACCGCGTGGTCAAGGGCATGGGCTTTGTGCCGCAGACCCATAACATCTTCACCTCGATGTCGGTCGAGGAGAACCTGGAGATGGGGGCCTTCATCCGGCGTGATGATTTCCGCGATACCATGGCGCAGGTTTATGATCTGTTTCCGATCCTGAAAGAAAAGCGCAACCAGCCCGCAGGAGAGCTGTCAGGTGGTCAGCGCCAGCAGGTCGCCGTGGGCCGCGCGCTGATGACCCGCCCGAAAGTCCTGATGCTCGATGAGCCGACGGCGGGCGTCTCGCCCATCGTGATGGATGAGCTTTTTGACCGCATCATCGAGATCGCCCGCACCGGCATCTCGATCCTGATGGTCGAGCAAAACGCCCGCCAGGCGCTGGAGATTGCCGATAAGGGTTATGTCCTTGTGCAGGGTGCCAATCGATTCACCGACACCGGCAAGGCCCTGATGGCCGATCCGGAGGTCCGCCGCTCCTTCCTGGGGGGCTGAGAGATGACGATGCTTTTCGCTCAGATCGCGGTGCTGCCGCCGGGTGTCGGTCACCTCTTCGGGGAGGTCCGCTGATGGATATTCTCAACGCCTTTGTGGCGCTTCTTAATTTCGTGGTGATCCCCGGAGCCACCTATGGCGCGCAGCTTGCGCTTGGGGCGCTTGGGGTGACGCTGGTCTATGGCATCCTGCGGTTCTCAAACTTTGCCCATGGCGACACCATGGCCTTCGGCACGGCGGCCACCATCCTGGTGACCTGGGGGCTGACGGCGGCGGGCATTACCTTCGGCCCGCTGCCCACGGCGCTGCTGGCGCTGCCCTTCGGGATCGCGGCCACCATCGCGCTTCTCCTCGGCACCGACCGGCTGGTCTACCGCTTCTACCGCCGCGTGAAAGCCGCGCCGGTGATCTTCGTCATGGTCTCGATGGGGGTGATGTTCGTGATGAACGGGCTCAACCGCTTCATCATCGGGGTTGGCGACATCAATTTCGTCGATGGCGAGCGGTTTCTGATCACCGCCAAAGGCTTTCGCGATGCCACCGGTCTGGCAGAGCCGCTGGCGCTGCGCATGACGCAGGTCATCACCCTGGTGACGGCGGCCATTGCGGTGGCGCTGCTCTTCTGGTTCCTGAACCGCACCCGCACCGGCAAATCCATGCGGGCGTTTTCGGACAACGAAGATCTCGCGCTATTGTCGGGCATCAACCCTGATCACGTGGTGCGCGTCACCTGGATGATCGTGGCGGCCCTGGCGACTACGGCCGGCGTGCTTTATGGCCTTGATAAAAGCTTTAAAGCCTTCACCTATTTCCAGCTTCTGCTGCCGATCTTTGCCTCGGCTGTGGTGGGCGGGCTTGGCAATCCGGTCGGCGCCATCGCGGGCGGTTTTGTGATCGCCTTCTCGGAAGTGACGGTGACCTATGCCTGGAAGAAGGTCGCCACCTATCTGCTGCCCGAGAGCCTGGCCCCTGAGGGGCTGATGCAGCTGATGGGGACGGATTACAAATTCGCCGTTTCCTTCGCCATTCTGGTGGTTGTTCTGCTGATCAGGCCGACCGGCATTTTCAAAGGAAAATCGGTATGAGCGCGCGTCTTCGTCCTGTCCTCCTTTTCGGCGCGGTGGCGCTGCTCTATCTGGCGACGGCTTATGTCTATGGCTGGAACCTGACGCTGGCCATCGTCAACATGGGGCTGATCGGGGCCATCATGGCCCTCGGTGTGAATATGCAGTGGGGTTATGCCGGGCTCTTCAACATCGGGATCATGGGCTTTGTGGCGCTTGGCGGTCTGGCCGCCGTTCTGGTCTCGATTCCCCCGGTGCCAGAGGCCTGGGCCGCCGGCGGCATGGGCATTCTGCTCGGGCTGCTGATCGGGGCTGCGACCATCGCCGGTGCGGTTCTGATGTGGAAAAAGCTGCCCCCCGGCAAGCTGCGCGGGTTGGTCATTGTGGCCTTTCTGATTGTCGGCTTCTGGCTTTACGGCAGGATTTTCAGCCCGGCGGTCAGCGCGGTTGAGGCGGTCAACCCCGCCGGGACCGGATTTCTTGGCGGCATGGGCCTTCCCGTCCTCTTTGCCTGGCCTGCGGGCGGGCTTCTTGCGGCAGGGGCTGCCTGGATCATCGGCAAAACTGCTCTCGGTCTGCGCTCGGATTATCTGGCGATCGCCACCCTCGGGATTTCAGAGATCATCATTGCGATCCTGAAAAATGAGGACTGGCTGAACCGCGGGGTTAAAAACGTCATCGGCATCCCGCGTCCCTGGCCCGTCCCCTATGAGGTGGAACTGCAGCAGGATCAGGGCTTTCTGGCCTGGGCTGCCGATTGGGGCGCAAGTGCTGCCACGGCATCAAGCATCATCGTGAAGCTCAGCTATGCGGGGCTGTTCCTGGCCGTGCTTCTTTTGCTGATCACCCTGGTAGAGCTGTCCTGGCGCAGCCCCTGGGGCCGCATGATGCGCGCGATCCGCGACAATGAGGTCTCAGCCGCGGCTATGGGCAAAGACGTCACCCGCCGCCATCTGCAGATCTTCGTGCTGGGCTCGGCGGTCGTCGGCGTGGCCGGTGCGATGATGACCACGCTCGATGGTCAGCTGACCCCGGGCAGCTATCAGCCTTTGCGCTTCACCTTCCTGATCTGGGTCATGGTGATCGTGGGGGGATCGGGCAACAACTGGGGCTCGCTGCTGGGCGGCATGCTGATCTGGTGGCTCTGGATCATGGTGGAGCCGATGGGGATCTGGCTGATGCAGATGATCACCGCAGGCATGGCCGATGGCTACTGGCTGAAGAAGCATCTGATCGACAGCGCCGCCCATATGCGGATGCTGACCATGGGGATCATTCTGCTGCTGGTGCTGAGGTTCAGCCCGCGCGGGCTACTGCCCGAGAAGTAAGAAAAGCGCGGGGGGCCGGTGTGAAACCGGCCCCCCGCCTGCCAGGAAAGGCTTCGCGCCGGACAGCAAAAAGCCCCGCCGGAGGATCCCGGCGGGGCTTTTCAAATCAAAGGATCAGGCCTTATTTCGGGCCGATCATCATGACCATCTGGCGGCCTTCGAGCTTGGGCATCGATTCCACTTTGCCGATCTCGGTGACTTCGCCGGCGACGCGGTTCAGCAGTTCCATACCGAGCTGCTGGTGCGCCATTTCCCGGCCACGGAAGCGCAGGGTGACTTTCACCTTGTCGCCGTCGGTCAGGAATTTGATAACCGAGCGCATTTTGACCTGGTAATCATGCTCATCCGTACCCGGACGGAACTTGATTTCCTTGATCTCAATGATCTTTTGCTTCTTACGGGCTTCGGCTTCGCGCTTCTGCTGTTCGAATTTGAACTTGCCGAAGTCCATAATCTTGCAGACCGGGGGCTCAGCGTTGGGCGAAATCTCTACCAGGTCAAGCCCGGCTTCTTCGGCCATTGCCAGAGCGCGAGCCGGCGTGACAACGCCCACATTCTCGCCATCCGCCCCGATGAGGCGAATCTCCGTTGCGCGGATACGTTCGTTTACGCGCGGCCCCGTTTCACGTTGCGGCGGGGCGTTATGAGGTCTGCGTGCTATGGTCTCTCTCCGTAAGCAGGGAAAACTTACGCGCAAAATAAGGCCAGAGGGTGTGACTTTCAACCCGCATTCTAAAGCCTGCCGGTGCCACAGGCGCAGAGCCGCCGCAAAACAGCGTGCAAAACGGATGTTTTGCGCATAATCAGCCAGAGCAATCCTCAGGCGACCCTCAGCCCGGGTCCGCCTGAAGACCACAGGATCATGAGGAGGTTTCATGAACAAGTCCATTTTCTTCGGCGCACTGCTCGTTCTGCTGGCAGGCGGCGGTTATTATCAGCTGGTTCACCTGCCCGCTCAGGAAACCGCCCGTCTTGAGGCCGAGCGTGCCGCTGCCGAAGCAAAAGCCGCTGAGGAAGCCCGCCTGAAAGCCGAGGCCGAAGCCGCTGAAGCCAAAGCCGCCGAAGAGGCCCGTGTGAAAGCCGAAGCCGAGGCTGCGGAAGCGAAAGCCGCTGAAGAAGCTGCCGCTGCGGCGGCCGCCGAAGCCGCCGCCCGCGAAGCTGCTGAAAAAGCCAAAGAAGCTGCAGGCGCTGCAGCTGATGCCGCAGCCGATGCGGCTGAGAAAGCTGCGGATGCGGCCGCCGAAGCCATGGGCGCGGTGAAAGACAGCCTCGCACCTGCCGCCAATGCCGCCGCCGAAGCTGCGGCCAATGCCGCCGATCAGGCTGCGGAAGCCGCAGGCGATGCCGCCGCCGCAGCCGGCGATGCCGCGCTTGATGCCGCCACCTTCACCGCTGACCGCGCGCTGGAGCTGATCGAAGCCTCTTCGCTGGATGCAGCAACCAAAGCGCAGTTGAAAGCCGCCGTTGAGACCACCCGCAATAACCCGGCCCTGGTCGGCCCGGTGCTGGAAAGCCTGCGCAACGCGCTCGGCCGCTGAGCGCTGCCGGAGGGGATCTGCAAAGGGGCCGTGCCATGCGCGGCCCCTTTCGCTTTCGGGGTTTTCTGCGGCGAAAGCGCTGCCCTGCCCCTGGCCGCGACACCCCCTGCGGCAAAATCATTTTTGCTCTCTCGCAATTCCTCTTCACGCCTCATCACGGGCAGGATATACGCGCGCCATGACCGAGCTGAACCTCATCCGCAACTTCTCCATCGTGGCCCATATCGACCACGGTAAATCCACCCTTGCCGACCGGCTGATCCAGGGCACTGGCACGGTGGCTGATCGCGATATGAAGGCGCAGCTGCTCGACAGCATGGATATCGAGCGCGAGCGCGGGATCACGATCAAGGCCAACTCCGTCCGGATCGACTATACGGCCAAAGACGGGCAGACCTATGTTCTGAACCTGATCGACACCCCCGGCCACGTTGACTTCGGCTATGAGGTTTCCCGCTCGATGCGCGCCGTGGAAGGCTCGCTTCTGGTGGTTGACGCCTCGCAGGGCGTTGAAGCCCAGACCCTGGCCAACGTCTACCAGGCGCTGGACGCCGGGCATGAAATCGTGCCGGTCCTCAACAAGATCGATCTGCCCGCCGCTGATCCTGAGCGCGTTAAAGAGAATATCGAAGACGTCATCGGCATTGATGCGTCAGATTCGGTGATGATCTCGGCCAAGACCGGCCTTGGCATCCCTGATGTGCTGGAAGCCATCGTCACCCGCCTGCCCGCCCCCACGGGCGACCGCAACGCGCCCCTCAAAGCCATGCTGGTGGACAGCTGGTATGACGCCTACCTCGGCGTGGTCGTTATGATCCGCGTCATGGACGGCGTCATCAAAAAGGGCGACCGGGTGAAAATGATGCAGACCGGTGCGGTCTATGGCATCGACAAGCTCGCCGTGCTGCGTCCCAAAATGGTCGACTGGCCGGAACTGGGCCCGGGCGAGATCGGCGTCTTCACCGCCTCGATCAAACAGGTCCGCGACACCCGCGTGGGCGACACCATCACCCATGAGAGAAAGCCGACCGCTGAAGCGCTGCCGGGCTTTAAGCCTGCACAGCCGGTGGTCTTCTGCGGCCTTTTCCCGGTTGATGCTGCCGACTTTGAAGCGCTGCGTGATGCGATCGAAAAACTCGCCCTGAACGACGCCTCCTTCAGCTATGAGATGGAAACCTCGGCCGCGCTTGGCTTTGGCTTCCGCTGCGGCTTCCTGGGGCTGTTGCACCTCGAAGTGATCCGTGACCGCCTTGAGCGGGAATACGACATGGATCTGATCACCACGGCTCCGTCGGTGGTCTATCACCTGCACATGAAAGACGGCACCGTCAGGGATCTTCACAACCCCGCCGATATGCCCGATCTGACCTATGTCGATCACATCGAAGAGCCGCGCATCAAAGCGACCATCATGGTGCCTGATGAATATCTGGGCGATATTCTGAAACTCTGCCAGGACCGTCGCGGTGTGCAGCTGAACCTGACCTATGCCGGTCAGCGCGCCATGGTCGAATATGACCTGCCGCTGAACGAAGTGGTCTTTGACTTCTACGACCGCCTGAAGTCGGTGACCAAGGGCTATGCGTCGTTTGACTATCAGATCACGGGCTATCAGGAAGACTATCTGGTCAAGATGTCGATCCTGGTGAACGATGAACCGGTGGATGCGCTTTCGATGATGGTCCACCGTGACCGCGCGGAAAGCCGCGGCCGCTCGATGGTGGAAAAGCTGAAGGATCTGATCCCGCGGCATATGTTCAAAATTCCGATCCAGGCGGCCATCGGTGGCCGCGTGGTGGCCCGCGAAACGCTGAGCGCGATGCGCAAAGACGTGACCGCGAAATGCTACGGCGGCGACGCCACCCGGAAGAAGAAACTTCTGGAAAAGCAGAAGGCCGGTAAGAAGAAGATGCGCCAGTTCGGCAAGGTGGAGATCCCGCAGGAAGCCTTCATCAACGCACTCAAGATGGACAGCTGATCCATCCTCAGGGCCGGCAGCGACAGGCGCGCCGGCCCTGATTTTTGCTCACGCGATTTTGCGTTCATCGCGTTGCAGCCGCCCTGAGACGGCGGCGTTCTCTGCTCAGTCTCCGATGTTGACGGACCACTCCCATGACTTCACTGCCCCGCCACCTGAGCCTGCTGATCGCTTTGCTGATGGGAGGGGCTGTGCCGATGCCTGCTCTGGCTGCCGGAGAGAACCTGAAGGTCACCTCGCTCAAGGCCAGTGCGGCCGGGTTTTACGAGGTGGTTGTCGCCACCCCCACAGCCGGACGCCCGGTGACCTGCGTTTTGCGCGACGCCTCGGGCAAAGCCCTGGCGCGCAACACCTGGATCAGCCAGACGCCGGAAACCACGGTTCCGGTCCGCCATCCCGGCGCGCCCCCGTGTTCTGCGGTCTGCGCGGCGGACTGACCACCCTCCGGCGCAAGGCTCTGCTGGCAGAGCGCGCTGCGGCGCGCTAAACTACAGGGAAAGGAGCAGGTTTATGCAATATTTCCTTGGGGTTGATGGCGGCGGCACCGGATGCCGTCTGCGCCTGAGCGATGCCTCAGGCAGGGTGCTGGCGGAAGTGTCGGAAGGTCCGGCCAATATCTCCACCGACCTGGAAGGCACTTTGCGCAACATAATCGCCGGCAGCCAGGCGGCCCTGAAAGCCGCAGGCCTTCCGCCTTCCGCGCTGGAGCGGGTGAGCGCGGGGCTGGGGCTTGCGGGGGTCAATATCTCCGACAGCGCGCTCTGGGCCGGCCGCCTGCCCTTTGAACGGGCCCGCGTGGTGACGGATGCCTGGACCAGCACCCGGGGTGCCCTGGGCGAGAGCGACGGGATCGTCGCCGCGATCGGCACCGGATCGGTCTTTGCCTCTCTGCGCGGGGGCCACTACAGCCAGATCGGCGGCTGGGGATTTCACCTCGGTGACGAAGGCTCCGGCGCGGTTCTGGGCCGCATGCGGCTGGCAGCAACCCTGCGCGGTGTGGACGGCATCGCCCCGCTGACACCGCTGGGCCGCGCCACGCTGGCAGATTTGGGCGGGGCCGCAGCGCTGCCCGGCTTTGCCAAAGACGCCCGCCCCGCCGACTACGCCCGCCTTGCCCCGGCGCTGTTTGAGGACCCCGATGATCCCATGGCCGCGGCCGTTCTGAACACTGCAGCCGAAGACATCGCGGCTTTGATTGAGCGGCTGCAGGAGGGCAGCCCCCTGCCCGTCACCTGGACCGGCGGTCTCGGGCTGCTCTGGGCCACCCGCATTGGTCAGCGCTGGCCGGAACGCGCCGCCTGTGGCACCGCACTTGACGGCGCCATGGCGCTTGCCTTTTCCCTCAGGGAGGCGTGATGGACCGCTTCGCCCTTATCGCGCCCCGCCTCTTTGACGGTGAGAGCTTTCACGAAGATCTCGTCCTTCACATTGAGGATGGTCATATCGCCGCGCTCTCAGACCGCACGGGCCCCCTGCCGCAGCTGCGCGCAGAGGGTCTTGTGACACCGGGGATGGTGGATCTGCAGGTCAATGGCGGCGGCGGCGAGATGCTGGGCCCGACCACGGATCCGGCACAGATCGCGCGTCTGCTGGACACCCATGCAAAGCTGGGCGCCACCTCGATCCTGCCGACTCTGATCACCGACAGCGCCGAAGTGACAGCCCGTGTGATTGCGGCCGGGATCGCCTGCCGCGATCTGCCCGGCTTTCTGGGTCTCCATCTTGAGGGGCCGCATCTCGATCCGGCCCGCAAGGGGGCGCATGATCCCGCACTGATCCGCCCGATGACCGACAAAGACCTGCAGCGCCTTCTCGCTGCGGCGCAGGCCCTGCCCGCGCTGATGGTCACCCTTGCCCCGGCCGCCGTCAGCGACGCCCAGATCACAAGGCTGGCCGCCGGGGGGGTGATCGTCTCGCTCGGCCACAGCGACTGCAGCTTTGAAGAGGCCGAAAGCGCCACCCGCGCAGGCGCGCGCTGCGCCACCCATCTCTTTAACGCCATGAGCCAGCCCCAGGGCCGCGCCCCGGGCCTTGCCGGCGCCGTTCTGGCCGGATCCCTTTGCGCGGGGATGATCGCCGACGGCCACCACATCTCGCTGCCGATGATGCAGATCGCGCTGCGGGCCAGGAGCGCCGGGATCTACCTCGTCTCTGATGCCATGGCCGTAACGGGCACCGGCGATGACGGCTTTACCCTCAACGGTCGTCAGGTGCTGCGCCGCGACGGGCGGCTGACCCTTCAGGACGGCACCCTCGCGGGGGCTGATATCACCCTGCCCGAGAGCGTCGCGGTCCTGACCCGAACCGCCGGGATTGACCCCGCCCGTGCCATCGCCATGGCCACCTCGGTTCCGGCGGATGTCATCGGCGCCAGCTGCGGGCGCATCGCTGCCGGTGGCCGCGCCGATCTCCTGACCCTGACAGAGGAGTTCAGGCTGACAGCCGTTTGGAAAAGCGGCCGGCGCCTGAGCTGAGCAACTGACCTGCGGCGGGATCAGACCCGCCGCACCTTTGCCAAGCCCGCCTGCATCTCTCCCTCGGCACGGTCAAAGCGCAGCCAGGCAATGGCGCGGTCCCCCGCACGGGTGAACAGCGTTCCCACCTCTTTGTCGCCCTGCAGGATCGGCGTGCCGGGGCCGGCCTCGCCCTCAACAGCGACCTGGACAAAGCCTTTACGCAGCTCGGTTTTATGCTTCATCCGGGCGGTCACTTCCTGCCCGACATAGCAGCCTTTGCGAAAATCCACGCCTGCCAGACGCTCAAAACCGGCCTCGAGAATATAGGTCTCATTCGGGATCAGCTCGATCCCGGCCTCCGGGATGACATGGGCCACGCGCAGCGCATCCCAGTCGATCGAGGGCGCAGCCCCCTCGGTGTCCGAATAAAGCCGCCAGCCCAGGTCCGGATGCCGCGGATCGGCCACCGCCCCGGCAGGGGCCGGACCGAGCCCACGGCTGACCTTCAAAGCGCTTTCCGTGATCTGCACATCCGCCCGCAGCCGGTACATCGACAGGCGGCGCAGAAGATCGCCGGCCTGCGCCTCTGCGGCATCAAGCAAAATCACCCCACGCCCGGGCGCGGCCACCAGGAAAAAATCCGCCAGATACTTTCCCTGCGGCGTCAGCAGCGCGGCATAAAGCGCCCCCTCGCCCAGACGCCGGACATCCTGGGTGATCAGCCCCTGCAGAAAGCTCTCACGATCTGCACCCGCAATTTCCAGAACCCTGCGGCCCGGATCCGCCTCACCCATCGACATCAGCGCCCCTTTCATCAACCTCAGCCCCTCATATAGGACCCCGCAGGCCCTCAGCCAGAGGCCATGGAAATTTTACCACCCGCCAAGGGGTTCAGCCGATCTGCCAGAGCGCCCCCCCCCCCTTGTATCCACAGCGCCAGAGGTTAAGTCTGCCGCAGGAACGTGACGGGAAGATGAAATGATCCGCTATGATCTGAAATGCGATCAGGGCCATGAATTCGACAGCTGGTTTGGCTCTGCCACAGCCTTTGAACGTCTGCAGTCCGCCGCGCAGCTGACCTGCCCCGACTGCGGCTCTGCAAAGGTGGCGAAAATGCTGATGGCCCCGGCGGTCGGTAAGACCACCAAAGCCCCCGCCCCTCTCCGCCAGCCCCGCAATGAGCGCGAGGCCGCCCTGGCCGAACTGCGCCGTCACGTAGAGCAGAACTCAGAATATGTCGGCGTCTCCTTCGCCAAAGAGGCCCGCGACATCCATGAAGGCCGCGCCCCGGAACGCGCCATCTGGGGCGAAGCAAAGCCCGAAGAAGCCCGCGCCATGATCGAAGACGGCCTGCCGGTGCTGCCTTTACCCTTCAAACCGGCCTCAAAGGCCAACTGAGGCCCCCCTTCGCTTGACTTTGCCCCCCGAAAGGGCGGATAGCGCGCGCAGTCACCCCCGACGCCGCTCAAGATCCAAGCGAGGCATCATGCGCACCCTTCCCGACGCCATCATCCCGGAACTGCCGAACCTCTATCGCGGCAAGGTGCGCGATTGCTACGACCTCCCCGATGAGGGAGAGGGCGCGCGCCGCATCCTGATCTCCTCGGACCGCATCTCGGCCTTCGACCGCATCCTCGCCTGCATTCCCTGGAAAGGCCAGGTGCTGACCGGCGTGGCGCGCTACTGGTTTGACCGCACCGAAGACATCTGCCCCAATCACGTGCTCTCCTATCCCGATCCCAATGCGGTGATCGGGCGCCACCTGAAAATTCTTCCCGTCGAAGTGGTCGTGCGCGGCTATCTCGCAGGCACCACCGGCACTTCGGTGCTGACCATGTATAAACAGGGCGTGCGCGAGATGTATGGCCACACCCTGCCCGAGGGTCTGCGCGACAACCAGAAGCTCCCTCAGGCCATCATCACCCCCACCTCGAAAGAATTTGACGGCGGCCATGATGAACCGCTGACTGCCAAAGAAATCATCGACACGGGCCTGCTGCCCAAAGCACTCTGGGATCAGGTCTCAGAGGTCGCCCTCGCGCTCTTTGAACGCGGCCAGAATGAGGCAGCCGAAAAGGGCCTGATTCTCTGCGACACCAAATATGAATTCGGCCTCGACCAGGACGGCGTGCTGCGCATTGCCGATGAAATCCACACCCCCGATTCCAGCCGCTACTGGAAGGCCGAAGGCTATGAGGCCGCCTTTGAGGCCGGCACCCGCCCGCCGAGCTTTGACAAAGACGTCATCCGCGCCTGGGTGGCGGCCCGCGTTGATCCCTACAAAGACGAGATCCCCGAGATCCCTGGCGAGATGATCGCTCAGACCTCTGCCACCTATATCGAGGCCTATGAGATGATCACCGGTCAGAAATTCATCCCCGACACCTCGGAAGCTTCCGTTCTGGAGCGCCTGCGCAAAAACCTCGCGCCCTGGTTCACCCGCTGACCTTCTCCCCACCCGGAGTTTGGCTTTTTCCAAATACTCCGGGTGGGGTCCGGGGAGGGCAGCGCCCTCCCCGGCCTCTCCGCTAAAGCCTGAGGCCCCTTTTTCAGTCCCGCGCCCGCAAAACCGAGGCCGGACGCGCCGCCAGCGGGCGCCACAGGAAAACCGCCCCCGCGATCAGCACCACCAGAACACCGCCGCTGATGATCAGCGCGGCAGGAAGCGCCGCAAAGCGCCAGGGCAGCTCCATCACAAAGCGCATCACCGCCCAGGACGCGACGGAGCCTGCCAGCACCGCCACCGCCGCAGCCGCAGCCCCCGCCAGCGCTGAGCGCAGTGCAAAGCCCGCCAGCACCGAGGCCCGCGACGCGCCGAGCACCTTCAGCACCGCCGCCTCATAGACCCGCGCCCGCTCTCCGGCCGCCGAGGCCCCCACCAGCACCACAAAGCCGGTCAGCAGCGTTGCCAGCGCCGCAGCCGAGGTCGCGGTCGCCAGGGCTGAGAGCGCCTCTGAGGCCGTGGCCACCGCATCGCGGATCGGGATGGCAGTGATATTGGGCCATTTCTGCGCGATCTCGCGCAGCACCCGGCCCTCCTCTTCGGGCGTCGAATACACTGTGGCGATATGGGTATGGGGCGCCCCCGCGAGAGCATCGGGGCTCAGCATCATCACAAAGCCAATCCCCCCGGTGCGGAAATCCACCTCCCGAAAGGAGGTGATCTCCGCCTCAATCCCGCGGCCCAGAACAGTCACTGTGACTTTATCGCCAAGCTTCAGCCCGATCTCATCAGCCTCCTTCTGCGCAAAGCTGACCTCAGGCGGGCCGGAATGCCCCGCCTCCCACCAGCGCCCGGCGGTAATGCGGGTGCCCTCGGGCAAAGCATCGGCATAGGTCAGACCGCGGTCGCCCCGCGCCACCCAATGCTCGCCCGCCACCTCTTTCGCCGGGCGGCCGTTGATCTTACTGAGCACCCCGCGCAGCATCGGCGCAGTCTCAACATCGCGCACCGCCGCATCCGCCTCCAGATGCGCCAGAAACGCGCCGATCTGATCGTTCTGAATATCGACGAAGAAATACGACGGCGCCCGCTCGGGCAGTTCATCGCCGATGGCACGGCGCAGGTTGGCATCGATCTGCCCTACGGCAGAAAGCACCGTCAGCCCCAGCCCGAGCGCCAGCACCACGGCCCGCAACTCACCGCCCGGCCCCCCCATCGAAGACAGCGCCATGCGCAAAGCCACGCGACCGCGCAGCAATGGCCGCCGGGCGAGCCAGCCCGCAAGCCGCCGCAAAGCCGCCGCCACCAGCAACAAAACGCCAAGCGAGAGCGCGATCCCGCCTCCTGCCGCCAGTGTGATCGCAGGCATCCCCGAGAAAAGGACCGCACCGCCCAGCAGCACCAGCGACAAAAGCGCCACCATCAAAGCCGCCGCCATCCCCGGCCCGGCACCGCGCCCCAGACCGTCGCGGTAAAGCGAGGCCGCCCGGATCCGCGCCATCCGCGCCAGCGGCCAGAGCGTGAAGATCAGCGCCGTCAGCGCGCCGTAAAAGGCAGCCTCCGCCAGGGCCGGACCGGAGATTTCAAAAACCGCAGGCACCGGCAGCAGACGGCTGAGAAGCGGGGCCGCCAGCAAAGGCAGCACCGTGCCCAGCACAAGGCCCAGCGCGATGCCGAGCAGCGTCAGCAGACCGATCTGCAAAAGCCCCATGCGAAAGATCAGCCCCTGGCCCGCGCCAAGGGTCTTCAGCGTGGCGATGGTGGCGGTCTTGCTCTCCGCCCAGGCGCGCACCGCAGAAGAGATGCCAACGCCCCCGACGGCCAGACCTGCCAGCCCCACAAGCACCAGGAAAGAGGCCATACGCTCCACAAAGCGCTCAATCCCGGGCGCGGCGCGGCGACGGTCCTGCCAGCGCAGGCCGCTTTCAGGGAATGCCGCCTCCGCTTCGGCCTTCACGGCGTTCAGATCCGCCTCTGCGGGCAGACGCAGGCGGTATTCGGTCTCAAAAAGCGTGCCCGGGCCCAGAAGTCCGGCCTCAGCCAGATCGGCGCTTTTCACCAGCGTGCGCGGGCCAAAGCCAAATCCGCCGGTGACATTATCCGGCTCGCTCACCAGAATCGCGCTCAGATGAAAACTCTGAACCCCCAGCCGAAACGTCTCGCCCACGATGAGGCCAAGCCGATCGGCCAGCACCCGGTCCATCGCGGCCCCCGGCAGACCGTCCCTGGGGGCGAAGACCTCAGCCACAGGCATCGCAGGCTCAAACTCCGCCGCGCCCAGCAGCGGCCAGGCCCCGTCGACGCCTTTCACCTGGGTCAGCGCATGTTCCGCCGTCTCCCCCTCACCGCGCACCGCCATAGAGCGGAAATCAAGGATTTCGCTCACCCCGCCCGGCTGGGCCACCCGCTCCATAAAGGCGCGCTCAGCTTCCGTCGCATAGCGGTAGGTATATTTCAGCCGCGCATCCCCGCCGAGCATGACCGCGCCCTCGCGGTCCAGCCCGGCTGAAATCGCCTGCCGCAGCATGCCCACCGCCGAGATCGCCGCCACTCCGAGCACGAGGCAGATGAGAAAGACCCGAAAGCCCCGCAGCCCGCCGCGCATCTCGCGCAGGGCAAGCCTCAGGGCCAGTGCCGTGCTGCCCTTCATGCCGCACCCTCCGCCGGGCGGCCGGCAGCGCCTGCCTCCGCATCAATCCGGCCGTCGACCAGACGGATCACCCGGTCGCAGCGCGCGGCCAGTTCCGGCGCATGGGTAACAAGCACCAGGGTCGCACCATGACGATCCCGCAGACCGAAGAGCAGATCCATGATCGCCTGCCCGTTCACCCCGTCGAGGTTCCCGGTCGGCTCATCCGCGAGCAGAATGCGCGGGCGCGTCACCGAGGCGCGGGCAAGCGCCACGCGCTGCTGCTCTCCGCCCGACATCTGCGCGGGATAATGATCAACGCGCGCCCCGAGCCCGACCGACACCAGTTCTTCGCGGGCGCGCGCAAAGGCATCCTTCGCCCCCGCAAGCTCCAGCGGCACGGCCACATTCTCCAGCGCGGTCATCGTCGGCAGCAGATGGAAGCTCTGAAAGACCACCCCCATATTATCACGCCGGAAGCGCGCGAGGGCATCTTCGGACATCGCACCGAGATTTTGCCCCAGGGCGATCATATCCCCCCCCGTGGCCCGCTCCAGCCCGCCCATCAGCATCAGAAGCGAAGATTTGCCGGAGCCGGAGGGGCCGATCAGCCCGATGGTCTCTCCGGCCTCTACATTGAGAGAAATCCCGCGTAGGATCGTCACCGGACCGGCATTGCCTGCCAGCTCCAGTTGCACATCACTGAGGGAAAGCACCGTGGTCTTCGTTTCTGCCTGCTCTGTCATTGCCCGATCAGCCCTTTGCGTTCCGGTTGTCTCTGCCCTTACGGCCTTCCTTTTGCTGGCCGCCCCTGCTCAGGCGCAGCCGCAAAAGCTCATCGCGCTCGGCGACAGCCTGACCCAGGGGTATGGTCTGGCTGAAGGTGACGGCTTTGTGCCGCAACTGGAAGCCTGGCTGCGCCAAAAAGGTTACGATGTTCAGCTTGTTAACGCAGGTGTGTCCGGAGATACCTCGCAGGGTGGCCTGTCCAGGCTGGAATGGACCCTTTCTGAGGGGGCCGATGCGATGATCGTCACCCTTGGCGGCAATGATCTGCTGCGGGGGCTGGACCCCGCGCTGACCCGCCGCAACCTGGACGCGATTCTCTCCGGCGCTGCGGCAAAAGACGTCCCCGTCCTGCTGGTCGCCATGGAAGCGCCGGGAAACTACGGCCCGCAGTACCGCGAAGAGTTTGACCGCCTGTATCCGGAACTGGCCGAAAAGCATGGTGTTCTCTTAGGCGAAAGTTTCCTCAAGCCGCTGGTGCGCGGCGAGACCAATCTCTCTGTCATGCGTGACTTTATGCAGGGCGATGGCATCCACCCCAACCGCGAGGGGGTGACAAAGATTGTTGAGGCCATGGGGCCAAAGGTGGCAGAGCTGCTGGACCAGGCCCGCATGCGCCGTGAAACGAAATAAGGAAAGCGACCATGACCCGCAGCCGTGAGCTTCATCTTGTCGCCCGCCCGACCGGACTGCCCGGGCCGGAGGTCTACCACATGGCCGAGCGTGACCTGCCCCGGCCCGTGCAGGGCGAGATCCTCGTGCAGATCCGCTGGCTCTCCCTTGATCCCTATATGCGCGGTCGGATGAATGACGCCAAAAGCTATGTCGAGCCCTTCCGCCTCAATGCCCCCCTCGACGGGGGCGTGATCGCCGAGGTGATGGAAAGCCATGATCCGGGCTTTGAGGCCGGAGATCTGGTGCTGGCCCATGGCCCCTGGGCCGAATATGCCGTGCTGAAAGCCGCCGGTGCACAAAAGCTGCCCCGTGGCAGCCGTGTGCCGCCGCAGGCCTGGCTCTCGGTTCTGGGCATGCCGGGGATGACCGCCTGGACCGGGCTGAACCGCATTGCGGAGGCAAAGGCCGGTGAAACCATCCTGGTCTCCTCGGCAGCCGGGGCCGTGGGCAGCCTTGCCGCGCAGCTTGCGCGTGAAAAGGGTCTGCGCGTGATCGGCGTCGCCGGGGGCGCTGACAAATGCGCGCAGGCCGTGGCGGAGTTTGGCTGCGATCTTTGTCTCGATCACCGCGGCAAAGAGGCCAGAGAGCTGTCGAAAGAAATCGCAGAGGCCGCCCCCCACGGCGTTGATATTTATTTTGAGAATGTCGGCGGCACCACGCTGCAGGCGGTTCTGCCGCGCATGAATACCTTCGGCCGCATCGCGCTCTGCGGGGCGATTGCCTGGTATAACGACCCTGCCTCCGCCCCCCCGGCCAGCCATATCTGGATGCCGATCATTCAGAAACGCCTGCGTGTGGAAGGCTTCATCGTCTCCGATCACGCCGCCCACCGCGGGGCCTTCTTTGACGAAGTGCTGCCCCTGGTCGAGGCCGGAAAAATCCTCTGGCATGAGACCGTGGCCAATGGGCTTGAGGCCGCGCCTGAGGCCTTCGCCGGACTTTTGCAGGGGAAGAACACCGGCAAACAGCTGGTGCGGATCAGCTGAGAGCCTGCTAAAAGCGCGCCATGACAGATCGTATCGAAGCCCTTGAAGTCCTGGTCGCCCACCTCAACCGCGCGGTGGACGACCTTTCTGACGTTGTCGCCCGCCAAAGCCGCGAAATCGACGTCCTGCTGCGCCGCGTCGGCATGCTGATGGAGCGCGAGGCCGAACGCGAGGCGGATGGCTCGAACTCCATCCCCCTGGCCGACCAGCGCCCGCCACACTGGTGAGCCGCAGGCGCCGTTGGAGCAGCCTGATTGCGGATCGGCGGAGGGGTAATGAGGCGCTGATGTTGTAACCGCCCCCCGACGGCATCTTTGTGCCAAGGTGGGATCGTCACAATCCATTA